>NZ_JAJFEU010000020.1:0-708 GCF_020707225.1 Sphingomonas sp. IC4-52
TCGCGATCCTCGTCGTTCCAAACCCATACCGCCACGGCATCGATTTTAAGAACCCATTCACAATGTCAAAGAAGGCCGTCGCGGCCTTAACCTCATGGTCGCCCATGAGGATCTCGTGTCTTCATCTCTAGGAAACGTCAAAGCGTGGTGGAGCCTATCGGGATCGAACCGATGACCTGATGCTTGCAAAGCAACCGCTCTCCCAGCTGAGCTAAGGCCCCGTAACGCACATCCGGCAAATCGAAGCGATGTTGCCATCAAGCTTCGTTCACGCAGTGGTGGGCCGAGTAGGAGTTGAACCTACGACCTCACGCTTATCAGGCGTGCGCTCTAACCACCTGAGCTACCGGCCCGCACCCGCTGCGCCGTCAGTCGCAGCGAAGCTGCGCCTTCAAGGGACCCCATCAAAGTACTACTTTGATGGGAACCCATGGCGCGCTTCGCAGCGCTGGCCGTACTCGTTCGCATGCGCCCCAGCTTGCGCTGGTTCGTCTTGCGAACTTCCTAGGATGAAGGGACATGAGGACGGCGGCTAATGTTCTTTGGAATGGAGGAAGCTCTTCCACGGTCCGAAGACCGCGGCGCTTTCCGCCGATATCCTTAGAAAGGAGGTGATCCAGCCGCAGGTTCCCCTACGGCTACCTTGTTACGACTTCACCCCAGTCGCTAAACCCACCGTGGTCGCCTGCCTCCTTGCGGTTAGCGCGA
>NZ_JAJFEU010000002.1:0-541081 GCF_020707225.1 Sphingomonas sp. IC4-52
GCGTCGCCAGGCATTGCAGCTTGCGGTTGTACGGTTCTCCCAGAACCCATTCATAACGTCCGTCCACCAAGGACACACCGTCGCCTCCGCCACAACGCGGAGGCGTTCGTGTTTCCAAACGGACACATTTGGTGACGCGGGGTGGAGCAGCCCGGTAGCTCGTCAGGCTCATAACCTGAAGGTCACAGGTTCAAATCCTGTCCCCGCAACCAACACCAACGCCATCCCCCCCCCACACGCGGCATCGGCGGCACCGCAAACAACCGCGAATATGAGTCAGCGCGACACCGCTGACCACACGCACACCGTCCCGGCAAGGTCCGGCGGGGCGCCTCAAACGCGCGACGCACCCGCTGCTCGCTGGCGGAGGACCAATTGCGGTCCGCGACAGCACTCTCCCCCGCTTCGCGTCCGTATAGCCGACGTCTGCAGCAGACCCACTCGAGCGCCTGGCCCTGAGCCGCGTCTTGTAGCTATCTCACACCACCAAGAAGAGCTGTGGCGGTCGGGTCGTGAGCATCGGCGCACCCAATGATGGCACCCGATACCTGCCTCTCTCACCAGCCCGGCGGACCAACGGTTGGCTCTGCAGGCCGACCAACCTCTCACGCCCAACCCCCCGCTCCCGCCTGACAGCCGCGCTGCTGACTCCAGCCGTCACATCGAGCCAGGACCGTAAAGCAGCTCCGGCGCTCATCTATACCGAGGTTTGGAGTAGATGATCACCAACCTAGACGAGCCCTATCGCAGCTTACGGCGCTCGTCTGCCGCCGATGGAGAGACATTCTCTCTGGTTCGAAGTCGGCACAGCGGGTGCCGAAAGCCCCCGACGACTTCTCCCGAGTAGACGCGGGCGTGCGGCTGTCATGTTAACCACCGCAGCGTGCTTGCCCCTTCGGCAGTGTACCGATGAACGTCAGACTGCGGCAGGCGGCATCCGGTGCTAGACTCTGGTAGACCGGGTACTCGGAGGAGGAGCGGTCCGGCGCTTAGAGCCCCTAGACCCTCAAGTTCCGCGAATCTGAACCTTTGCAGCGGCGTTAAAGGTAGCTGCGTTCAGCTTGCGCGCCGCGGAGTCATTCCAGCGGAGAAGTGCCGAGTCATATCAGACGTTGCCGTATTGCCGCCCCGCTGGATCTCTCGCCCGATGCAAGGAATGGACGCTTCTACGAGGCCGCGCCGGGGGATGCCTAGACCAGCGTCCTCAATCCATTGCTCATTCCGCCTGAGGGAGCCGCGATGGCTTATCGGTCGGGAGGGCCATCGCTTCCTCAATCAGCGGTCTGAAGTTACCCGCTTCCATTTCAGCCGAGTGACGTAGGTTTGGCCCGATCTCGATATTTCAAGCTCGGTGATCAGCTCGATTGTGTTGTTGTCCAGCGGCACGATCAGCCGGACGAAGCTGGTCCCCACCCGTGTTGGTTGCGAGGCGAAGAGGATATCGTGAATCACTCTGTCGCCCTCGCGCCGCCACGTGCCCGCATAAGAAAAGAATTGCGTAAAGCTATCTGCGATCGGATCCCCGATAGCGGCCCAGGCGGGATCCATCAGGAACGCGGACATGCGTCCATCCGCGGCATATTGCAGTTGCCCCGCCGGTGGATCACCGAAGGTCTTTCGTTCTTGGTCGCCCCGCTGGTTGACGCAGGAGACGAGCGTCCAGGTACCGAGAAGATCGGTCATGCTTTCCCCCGATATGCCGGGGAAGGGGCGAGTAACCGTCGTCCGCCCGCCCCCTCCTTAACCGCTGCTCAGGCCGCGACGGCTTCCTTGCGCTTTTTGCGCACGATCGTCTGGGCATTGGTATATTCCAAAAGGCCCTCGATCCCGCCTTCGACGCCGACGCCGGACTGCTTCATGCCGCCGAACGCCGCCATCGGCGACAGATGCTGCGTCTCGTTGACCCACACGGTGCCGCTGGCGATGCGCTGCGCGATCTCGAACGCCTTGTCCTCATCATTGCCCCAGACCGAGCCGCCAAGGCCGTAGTCGGTCGCATTGGCGCGCGCGACGACATCATCCACGTCCTCGAACTTCAGGAGCGGCAGGACCGGGCCGAACTGCTCCTCCTGCACGATTCGCGCGTCCTCGGGCGGATTGTCGAGGATCGTCACGGGCACGAAGTAACCCGGCACGTCGGCCTTCTCGCCCCCCACCAGGAACTTGTAGCCCTTGTCCTTGGCGTCCTGGATCAGCTCCAGCACGCGGGCATATTGCTGCTTGTTGTTGATCGGGCCGATCTGCGTGCCCTGTTCGGATCCGTCGCCGACCTTCACCGTCTTGGCATAAGCCACCAGTGCATCGCGCAGCTGGTCGTAGATATCCTTGTGGACGTACATCCGCTTGGTCGCGATGCAGATCTGGCCGTTGTTGCGGAACGCCGCCCAGAACAATTCCTCCGCGACCTTCTCCACGTCCACATCGGGCATCACGATCGCCGCGTCATTGCCGCCCAGCTCCAGCGTCACGCGCTTCAGCGTCGGCGCGGCCGACTCCATCACGCGCTTACCGGTCGCGGTGGAGCCAGTGAAGCTGATCTTGTCGAAACCCGGATGACTCGTCATCCACGGGCCGAGATCGTCGCCGCCGGTGACGATATTGAGCACGCCCGGCGGCAGCAGCTGCGCCGCCAGCTCACCGAATTTCAGCGTCGACAGCGGGGTGAAGGGCGACGGCTTCAGCACCATCGTATTGCCCGCCAGCAGCGCCGGGCCGACCTTGAACATCGCCAGGATCATCGGGAAATTCCACGGCGCGATGGCGCCGACGACGCCCAGCGGCACGTGGCGCGTCTCGCTGTAGCGCTCCTCCGAATCCTCGTTGACGGTGACGGGGAGGTCGAGCTGCGAGGCGGCCATCAGCCAATATCCCGCGCCCATCACCTCGCCCTGCGATTCGGCGTGCGGCTTGCCCTGCTCCTTGGTGAGGAGGCGCATCAGCGGATCGGCATTCGCCATGATCGCCTGGCCCAGCGCGGCGAGCTTCGCCTTGCGCTCGGCGATCGGCGTCGCCGCCCAGCCGGGGTATGCCTTGCGCGCGGCGGCAATCGCCTTGTCCAGATCCTCGCGCGTCGCGTCCGGCACGCTGGCGATCTTCTCTTCATTCGCCGGATTGACCACATCGAGCGTCGCGGAGCCGGTTACCAGTTCGCCGCCGATCAGCATGCGATAATCACTGTCGAAGTTCATCGCGTCTCTCTCCCGATTCTGTTTGCGCGTCACATAACAGAAGTTACGGGATCAATACCACCTTGATGCACTCACCCCGTGCCTGCGCCGCAATGGCGTCGTTGATCTCGGCCAGGGGGAACGTCTGCACCAGCCGATCGAACGGAAAGCGCCCGGCAGCATGATGCGCGATCAGCTCGGGGATGAAGTTCTGCTGATCGCTGTCGCCTTCGATGATGCCATAGATGCGATGCCCCGGAGTCATCAACGCGCTGATGTTGACGGTGATCGACGCACCGGCTTCGCGCGGCACGCCGACCAGCCCGATCGCCCCATGGCTGCCCAGCGCTGCCATGCCCGCCTCGATCACCGAAACATTGCCCGTGGTGTCGAAGGCGAAGTCCACACCTTCAGGCACGAGCGCGCGGATTGTTGCCGCCAGATCGCCCGCCGCTGGATCGATCACATCGGTCGCGCCGAGTTCGCGGCCGACCGCCCGCCGAGTCTCGACCGGCTCCACCAAGATGATAGGCGCACAGCCGCGGATCTTCGCCGCCATCACTGCCGCCAGCCCGACCGGCCCGCCACCGAACACCACCAGCGAGGTGCCCGGCTGACAGTCAAAGGTGCGCATGATCGCCCCGGCGCCGGTTTGAAAGCCGCAGGCGAGCGTGCCCAGCATTTCGAGCGCCGCCGCGCTTCCCTCAACCCTCACCAGATTGCGTGCGCGGGTAATCGCATAGGTGGCAAACGTGGATTGTCCGAAGAAGTGCGAGGCGACCGGCGCGTCGCCATTGGCATAAGCGCGCGATCCGTCCGTCACGCGCATCCCGGCATAATTGAGCGGCACGAAGCTGCGGCAATAGCTCGGCAGACCCTCGTCGCAGCGCGGGCAGGCGCCACAGCTGGAAAAGCCGACGATCACTTTGTCGCCGACGGAAAAGCCTTCCACACCCTCGCCAATCGCGTCGATCACCCCGGCGCCCTCGTGGCCGAACACGGCGGGGAACGGGTAAGTTGCGATCTGATCACGAAAGACAAGGTCGGTATGGCACAGCCCGACGCCCGCGACCCTGACACGTACTTCGCCGGCCTGCGGCTCCTGCACCGTCAGTTCCTCCAGCACGAAATCGGAATGGGGCCCGTGCGCAACGGCGGCGGTGCAGGTCGTCATCCTTGTCTCTCCCCAACTTTTTTCTGTGGTGGAGCCTAAGAGCGCCTCGCGCGAAGTTCAAACGGTCGCATCATTGCAACGACCGCCTGATACCGCCGCGATGGCCGATCGCTTGTAAGCCTCTGGAGCGGAAAGTGCCGGCTATCGCGGCTCCAGAATTTGTAACATGATCCGTTTCCACGAAGCCGGCGCCCGCGTGTCGACCGGCAGGAGGAGAGGGCAGACCATGCTGGTAGGAGATATCCCTGCCATCGCCGCGCATCATGCACCCGATGTCGTGGCGGTGCAGTTCCAGGATCGTGCCGTGACCTACGCCGAGCTGCGCGACAGCTGCTGGCGGTTATCCAATGCGCTGCTCCGGATTGCGGCACCGGGAGATCGGGTGGCGATCCTGGCTGAGAACTGCCCGGAATATGCTTTGTGCTATTACGGCGTGCCCGGCGCAGGCATGGCGCTCACCTTCCTCAATTATCGGCTGAGCCCGGCGGAGCTTGCGTATATCATCGGCAATGCCGAGCCGACGGTGCTGATCGTGGAGGACAAGTTCGTCGCCGCGATCGAGGCGATCCGCGACCGGATCGACGTGCGTACCATCATCACAATCGGCGTGCCCTCCGCCGGCATGCTGAGTTTCGACACTTTGTTGGCCTCGGGCGAGCCGGTGCCGCCGGACGTGACAGTTGCGGACGACGACCTTGCCTGGCTGCTGTACACTTCAGGCACGACCGGGCTGCCGAAGGGCGCGATGCTGAGCCACCGCAACGTGATTGGCGCAGTGATGAATTCGCTCGTCAGCTGGGATCGCGACGATGGCGAGGTGAAGCAGCCCGTCTACATGCTCACCTTTCCGATGTATCACGTCGCCGGCTATGCACTGCTGATCCAGCATCTGCGGGCGCAAGCTGTCGTGCTGATGCAGAATTTCGATCCGGAAATCCTGTTCGCGACAATCGAGCGCCATGGCGTAACGGCGACCTCGGCCGCACCGACGATGATCGCCATGCTGCTCGATCATCCGGCCATGGAGCGCTACGATCTCTCCTCACTGCGCAACATGGGATATGGTGCCTCTGCCATGCCCGCGGCGGTGCTGCGGCGCGCTCGGGAGCGGTGGCCGAATGTGCGCTTCGCGACAGGTTTCGGCATGACCGAGCTTGCCGGTAACGTGATGGTACTGACCGCGGAGGAGCATGACCGCGCGCTGGACGAGGGGCTGCCTATCCTCAACTCTGTGGGGCGGCAGATGCTGCTGTCGCAGGTGCGCGTAGTGACTGAGGATGGCCGCGACGCAGCGCCGGGGACGGAGGGCGAGATCCTGGTGCGCGGCGATCAGGTGCTGTCAGGCTATTGGCGCAATCCCGAGGCGACGGCCAAATCCTTCACCGGTCCATGGTTTCACACCGGCGATGTCGGCCGCTGGAACGAGGATGGCTATCTGTGGATCGTTGATCGCAAGAAGGACATGATCGTTTCCGGCGGGGAGAACATCTATCCGCGGGAGGTGGAGGAAGTGCTCTACCGCCACCGGGCGATCCGCGAGGCGGCGGTGATCGGCGCAGAGGATCCGACGTGGGGCGAGCAAGTGGTGGCGATCGTCTCCTGCCGGTTGGGCGAAACGACCACCGCGACGGAGCTCATCAGCTTCTGCCGCGAGCATATCGCCAGTTACAAGAAACCGCGCGCGGTAGTGTTCGTCGAGGAACTGCCGAAGAACGCCTCGGGCAAGGTGCTGAAACGCGAACTGCGCGAGCGGCTGGCCGCCGGCGTGCTGGTGCTGGAACGATAGGTCCGGGCCGGGCGGAGCACCGCCGAGCGGCGCCCCGCCCGTGCGGTCTCAGGCGTTATAGGCGAGCTTCAGGCCCGGTCGCGGCCAGCGCGCCTTGTACAGCTTACCCGTGCCCGAACAGGTGATCCAGGCCGTGCGCATGTCATCTCCGCCGAAGCAGATGTTGGTGGTGATCGGATCGGGGAAGGCGAAATGCTCCGATGAACCATCGGTCGGATCGAATGCGGTGATGCCGCCGTTCACGATCGTCGCGACGCAGATATGCCCGTCCGCCTCCACCGCGAGGCTGTCGAACAGCTGATAGCCGGGCAGCGGACCGTACACCTTGCCCGCCACCCACATGTCCTGGGGTGTCGCGAGCTGGCCCGGCCCAGCGATCTCGAACGCCCAGAGGCGGCCGGTTGTGGTCTCGGCGACATAGACGGTCCTGCCGCTGGGCGAGAGGCCGACGCCGTTGGGTGTCACCATGCCCTCGCGCACCCGCACGATGTGTGAGCCATCAGGCCTGGCGTAGAGCAAGTGGCCGACCTGCGTGACGTCGCCATTCCCCTTGCCGAGATCGGTGAACCAGAAGCCACCCTCGCGATCAAAGACGATGTCGTTCGGGCCGCGCAGCGGCCGGCCGTCGCACTCGGTGTACAGCGTGGTCACCTCGCGGGTCGCAAGGTCGATGCGCTGGATCGAACCGGTTTTGTAATCGGCCGGCGTTCCGTGCGGCGCGAGCATGCCATCCTCGCGCTCGATCCACTCGAAGCCGCCGTTGTTACAGACATAGACCGCACTGTCCGGGCCGATTGCAGCGCCGTTCGGGCCGCCGCCGAGTTCAGCGATCACCTCGCTCGTGCCATCCGGCCGCACCCGTGTGAGCGTCTGCCGCTTGATCTCGACCAGGATGATCGAGCCGTCGGCCATGGCGATCGGACCTTCGGGAAACAGCAGGCCATCCGCTACCAGTTCGATCTCCATTCTTCCTCTCCTCCGGCACGCGCCTTCGTTCGAGACGCTGTTGATCATGGGCGTTAATCAGTGCCCCACCTGCACGGCGCGGGATCATGCCCCGATCAGGCGTCAGTGCCAAATGCTACAGCCGCTCGCGGGGCAATGCGGCAGCGACGCAGAAGGTGTAGCCTGTTTTTGAATGTGGCCGGCGATCTCATTGAGGTTGCGGGAGCCAGGCGGGCAGCGTTCCGCCCGTGTCCACGGCCCCCACTTTCGACTCAGCCGGCGTAGCGCGCTTCCAGCAAATCGAGCTCGCGGATCAGCTTGCGCGCGGTGTCCGTGCCCACTTCCCGCCGGCGCCGCATCCCATAGATCGCGGTCCGCTCCGCCTTCAGCGCCGCGAGTCTCAGTTCGCGGCCAATGCTGTGAAGCTCGCGGCGCTCCTCGATGGTCGCAGCGTTGCTCTCCAGGCGATCGATGCGCTGGCGATAGAGATCCATCACGTCAGCGGCCATGGAGACATAGATGTCGGCGTCCCGGCGACCGCTTCCCATCCGATGTTCCAGCTCACCGATGGCAACGATTGCCGCCTGGGCGGCTGCAATCCGCGCACGATCCTCTGCATCTCCTGCCTCGGCTTCGGCGGGCATGTTCAAGTCTCGGAGAAGCCAGGGCAAGCCGATGCTGGCGATCACCAGCGACACGATGATCACGCCCATGGCGAGCAGAATAGCCAGATCGCGGGCCGGGAACGGTTCGCCGCTCGCCATCGCAAGCGGCAAGGTCAGCACACCGGCCAGGGTGATGGCACCGCGAACACCCGCGAACGACATGGCCGCGACGATCTTCCAGTCCGGCCGGATCTTCTCGCCCCGACGGCGCAGGGTCAGGCGGAAAGACACCCACACCCAGGCAAAACGCAGCGCGGCAAGGCCGAGATTGATCGCCAGCACATAGATCAGCAGCCAGCCGGGCCCATGGTGCCCGGTCAATTGCACGGTTTCCGTCGCGCTCATCAGGATGACCGGCAATTGCTCGCCTAGCAGCACAAAGATCGTGCCGTTTGCGGCAAACTGGATCACGTCCCACACCGTGCTGCGGCGGATGCGTGTGGTGGCCAGCGCATGGCCGCGTCCTTCCACCCAGCCCATGGTGAGGCCGGCGGACACAGCGGCGAGAATGCCGGAGCAGTGGAAATGCTCGGCCAACAGATAGGCGCCGAACGGGATCAGCAGGCTGATGAGGATCTGCGACGCGCTTTCCTCGCCCAGCTTGTCACTGACCCATTCCTTCATCCGCGCCACGGCCCAGGTCACGCCAACGCCGATCGCCAGTCCGCCGAACGCGAGCCAAAGGAAGTTGAGCGATGCGTCGCCCAGCGAGAACGTGCCCGTGAGCGCCGCGGCAATGGCAAAGCGGAGGCACACCAGCCCCGATGCGTCGTTCAGGAGCGACTCGCCTTCCAGGATGTGCATCATCCGCTTGGGGATGGGCACCCGCTGCGCAATCGCGGAAACCGCAATGGGGTCGGTTGGTGACACCACTGCGGCAAGCGCGAACGCCACTGGCAGCGGCATGGCCGGGATCATCCAGTGGATGAAGAAGCCCATGCCCACGACGGTGAGCAGCACCAGGCCCAGCGCCAGCTCGACGATGGTGGCGGCATCCTTGAACAGCTCCTCGCGCGGGATGCGCCAGCCGTCCAGGAACAGCAACGGCGGAAGGAAGAGGAGGAAGAAGATTTCGGGGTTCAGCGTTACTCGCCAATCCGCGGCGAGGCCGATCAGGGCGCCCAGTGCGATTTGCACCAATGGTCGTGGCACGTTGAGCGGAAGGAGGCGCGATAGAACCCCGCTGAGCACCACGGCAAGCAGCAGGAAGAGAATGATCGTAATGGTTTCCAGTGTTCCGCCTTTCACGTGTCGGGACGTGGGCGGACACCTAGCCAGCTTGGCGGGTGGTGAGTACCCTCTTGGTCAGTTCCCGCTGTCTTTTGGAGCCGCGGAGCAGAGGACCGGGTGGCGGTGGAAGCTCTTCTCTAGGGATCACGGGCGATCGTTCAATCGCCTCGCGTGATCAGGCGCTTGCCGAGCCGGCGGTGATGGTGGTGATTTTCGGCGCGGGCGCGCAGCCGCATCGCTGGACGTCGTGCATCAACATCTCTCCGGTTGCGACCACGGCGAACGTACGAGCATCGACATATCGTACCGGCTCGCCATCCGGCAATGCGGCCCAGCTTGCGCCGCGGTACAGGCTGGTCCCTCCCTCGCCCTGGGTGGTGAACACGTGGCAATGCTCGATCACGTACAAGGGTGTGCCATCGTCCCCGGTGCAGCGATGCCGGGCCAGTTCCTCGATCATCGCGCCATGCTTTCGACGGTGCGTACAGATCGCGCACGCTGAGGTGGTTGTCCGCTCGGGGGACGGAGATGTTGTTCCATTGTACGGCTGCCACTTGTTCGAGGTCGGCTCGCTCAGACGGCGCGCCGAAAGACCGGATCCTGTTACCCCCGAGCTCGACCGGCCATGCCGGACGAGCCGGGGCTACTGGCGCGCGGCCAGTTGCCCCCCGTGGTGGCGAAAACGCGGATAGGTCGCGGGTGCGAACATGCGTCAAAACTGATCGCGCAGGGGCGTCAAGTCAAGGAAGCCCCGCCCGGGCTATGGGAATGGCGGCACGCAAATCGCCTGAAATCACGATCGTTTAGGGTCCGCAGAGCACTTTCAAGGAAATTACGCGGGGTGCCGAACCAGTTGCGCTCAGCAACGTTTATGTCCCTTACGCGCCAGGCAGGGAAGCGCTGATGATCTTCAACCTTCAGGTGAATGGCACGCCTCGAGCGGTTGACGTGCCCGCGGACATGCCGCTGCTTTGGGTATTGCGCGACGTCGTCGGCCTCATGGGGACGAAATATGGCTGCGGCATCGCCCAGTGTGGGGCCTGTACGGTTCACCTGGATGGAAAGCCGGTGCGATCCTGCGTGTTGCCGGTTTCAGGTGTCGGCACTCGAGCCATTACCACCGTGGAAGGGGTCGGCGAAACGCCGCAGGGCAAGGCGGTGCAGGAGGCTTGGCTTGCCATTGAAGTGATTCAGTGTGGCTATTGCCAATCGGGTCAGATCATGTCGGCAGCGGCGCTGCTTGGCCGAAATCCGCGGCCGGATGATGCTGCCATTGACGCGGCCATGGCCGGCAACATCTGCCGCTGCGGCACCTATCCGCGCATCCGCGCAGCCATCAAGCGAGCCGCCGGTCTGCCGACGGAGCACGTCTGATGCCCGCCGCCCGCCGCGGCCCGGCGTATGGCCTGCTGGACGCGGGCGACCTGACCGACACATCCCGCCGCCGTTTTCTCGTCAGCGGCGCGCTCATGATGGGCTTTGCCGTGACTGGCAAGGCATGGGCCCAGAACAAAGGGCGGGGCGAACAACCGACGTTGCGCGCGATCACGCCCGGCGGTCCGGAGCAGGGCGCCGCCTTTCAGGGGTTTGCCCCCGGTGGCTTCATCCGCATTCCGCGCGAGGGCAAGGTATCCTTCATCATCCCCTCCGTCGAAATGGGGCAGGGGATCTACACCGGCGAAGCCATGATGATGGCGGAGGAGCTCGAGCTCGCGCTGGAGCAGATCGAGGTTGTGCATGCCCCGGCCGATGAGAAACTGTACAGTCAGCCGATCCTGAAAAGCCAGGCGACGGGGGGCTCCACCTCCATCCGCGGCGCGTGGAAGCCGATGCGCCAGGCGGCGGCGGCGGCGCGGACCATGCTGATTGCTGCGGCTGCCGAACGGTGGCGCGTTGCACCCGACCAGTGTTTTGCCGATCAGGGCCGGGTTTATTGCCGCACGAACGGGCTCTCGCTTCCTTATGGCGCGCTCGTCGACGCGGCCGGCGGACGGCCCGTGCCGCAGGAGGTGCCGCTCAAAACTCCCGGGCAGTTCAAACTGATCGGCCGGTCAAAGCAGCGAGTGGACACGCCGGCGAAGACCAATGGCACCGCCGTGTTCGGCATCGACGTGCAGGTGCCCGGCATGAAGGTCGCGGCACTGGCGATGTGCCCGGTTCAGGGTGGCCGCGTGAAAGCGATCCAGGACCGCGGTGTGAAGCAAGTGCCCGGCGTGCTTGGCGTACTCAGGATCGACGATGCCGTCGCAGTCGTGGCGGACCATTTCTGGGCCGCGCAGAAAGGGCTTCAGGCGCTCGACGTCGAATGGGATCTGGGCCCCCTTGCAACTCTCCAGTCCAATCACGTCCGCGACCGGCTGGTCGCTGCTGCCGAGAACGGGAAGCCGGTGCTCGGCCGCTCGGTCGGGGATGCGGATGCAGCCCTTCGCGGGGCTCGTTCAACCGTGGAAGCGCGCTACGATCTTCCGTTCCTTGCCCACGCGACAATGGAGCCGGTGAACGCCACCGTCCACGTTCGCCCCGATAGCTGCGATGTGTGGGTCGGAACGCAAGTGCCCGCCGCCGCTCAAACGCGCGTTGCCAAGACAGTCGGCCTGCCGCCGGAGCGGGTGTTCGTTCACAATCAATATCTCGGCGGCGGCTTCGGGAGGCGGCTTGTTCCCGAACACATCGTGCAGGCCGCCCTGTTCGCCAAACAGGTGCCGTTCCCGCTCAAGGTGATTCAAACGCGCGAGCAGGACATCCGCCATGATCTGTTCCGTCCGGCCTATCACGATCGGCTGTCCATGGGTCTGGACGCAAAGGGCATGCCCGTCGTCTTTACCGATCGTGTGACTGGTGGCTCAGTGCTGGCGGACGGCAGCTTTCTTGAGGAGGGGCTACCGGAAGGTACGTTGGACAGTGACGCTGTCGAGGGAGTCGCGGAGACGCCTTATGCGATCCCGACCGTTCGCGTGGACTGGATTCACGAACGATCGCCGGTGAAAGTGAACTGGTGGCGCGGCGTTGGCCCAGCGGCCAATGTGCATGTTCTGGAAAGCTTTATCGACGAATGCGCCCATGCCGCGGGGCAGGATCCGGTGGTCTATCGGCTGAAGATGCTGCGCAACAATCCTCGTGGCCGAAATGTGCTGAAGATGGCCGCCAGGGAGGCGAAATGGGGCTCTTCGTTGCCGCCACGGACTGCCCGGGGTGTCTCGCTGCACCAGAGTTTCGGCAGTTACGTCGCGCTGATCTGTGAAGCGCACGTCACCCCGGTCGGCGAAATCGAGTTGCGCGGCCTGACGGCGGTGGCCGATGTCGGGGTCGCGATCAACCCGAACAGCGTGATCGCCCAGATCGAAGGCGGCGTGATCTTCGGCCTGTCGGCGGCGCTGTACAATGAAATCACTTTCACCGACGGGCGTGTCGATCAGAGCAATTTCAACGATTACCGACAGATGCGCATCAACGAGGTGCCGCCCTTCACCGTCAAGCTGATGGAGAGCGAGGCGGAACCCGGCGGTATCGGGGAGTCCGGCACCGTCTCCGCAGCGCCTGCACTGGGCAATGCGATCTTCGCCGCCACCGGCATCCGTTTGCGCAGCCTTCCCTTCCGACGCCAGGAACTGATGGAAAAGGGTGCCGAGAAAAACATCATTGCCGGCACGGCAGCCGTCGCGGGTCTGTCGGCGATGTTGGCGGGTGACGCGGGAGAGCAGGCATGAGGCGCTGGCTCCGTATCTCTCTGGGGATATTGGGGATCCTGCTTGTCGGGGCCGCCCTTTTCTTCTTCCTCCCAGCCCGCCTCGACCCCGTTCAGGCTAGTGTTCGTCAGCCACGCGGCGCCGCGCTGATCGAACGCGGCCGATATGTCGCGACCGCCTCGGACTGCGTTGCGTGTCACTCCGTGCCGGGCGGGCGCCCCTATGCCGGTGGGCTTGCGTTCAATTTGCCGTTCGGCACCATTTTCTCCTCGAACATCACGCCGGACCGGCAGCACGGTATCGGCACCTGGACAGATGCGGAGTTCGTGCGCGCCATGCGTCACGGCGTCGATGACCAGGGGCGAGAGCTGTATCCGGCCTTCCCCTACACCGCTTATGCTAACCTTAGCACCGACGACATTCTGGCGCTCCGGGCATATCTCAACACATTGGAGCCTGTGGCGAAGCCGGTTCAGGCGAATGGTCTGCGCTTCCCGTTCAACCAGCGCTATCTGATGCGCGCCTGGAAGTTGCTCAATGCCCCGCAACATCCTTGGCAACCCGATCCCCAGCGCTCGGCGGAGTGGAACCGCGGCGCCTATCTGGTGGAGGGTGCGGGGCATTGCGCGGAATGCCATACCCCGCGCAACTTCATCTATGGTCTGGTGCGGAGCCAGGCCTATGCCGGTGCCGTCACGCAGGGGTGGAAGGCCTACAATATCACCTCCGACCCAGAGAGCGGGATTGGCAACTGGAGCGTCGACGAACTGGCGCGATATCTGGGTACAGGACACGCGCCGGGACGCGGTGCTGCCAGTGGATCGATGGGGGAAGCCGTCAGTCTGAGCTTGAGCAAGCTCACACCTGCCGATTTGCGGGCGATGGCAGTCTATCTGCGGTCCCTCCCTCCCAAAAATACCGAAGCTGCCGCGCGAGTTGAGCGAAACTCGCCAGCGATGGCGGCTTCCACCCTGTACAGCCCCGGGCAAGCCGCCGCCCACGGCAACGTGCCAGGGCTTCGGCTGTACGAAAGCGCATGTGCGAGTTGTCATGGCTGGAACGGCGAGGGTGTACAAAGCCGGTATGCGTCGCTGCGAGGCGCTCAGACGGTCAACGATCCAGAGGCTACGAATCTGATCCAGGTCATTCTGCGGGGCACGTCGATCGAGACGCAATATGGCCATGCGACGATGCCGGCTTTTGGTGCCTCATTAAGCGACGCGGAGGTCGCCGCTCTCTCCAACTACGTCCTCCAGCACTTCGGGAACAAGCGCCCGTCGGTCACGCCCGAACGCGTGGCCCGAGCCCGCGCGGAAGGGCGCTGAACGGCATTCAGGCAGCCCAAGGTGATACCCGTCAAGATCGTCGTTCGTTAGAATGACCGGCGAACTCTCGCGCGCACGCCTCCTGATCGCTCAAGTGCTATTGCGAGCCATTCACAACTTCGTTAGGTCCGTCGCGCGATGACACGGTGCGAAAGCGGAGTTCCGCTGCCGTCGGTGTCTCTGTCGGGTCGAAAAAGGACGAAGAACAGTCGTGAGCTTTCACCGCATGTTGCTGCTGCTCCCCACGGCCGGTCCGATGAGCTGCCCCCGAGGAGTGAGCGGATACACATCCTTGCCTCCTCATTGGCAGCGGCTCCGTCAGCCCGCCACAGATGCAATGGCGCTTGCGTCCTTCGATGGCTGCTGAAGCTCTTCTTGCCAGCGCAGCGGCCGCGTCCACGGCGGGGGTGGGTCTGCTCCGGTTCGCATGGTCACTGCCGAGGCGATCTCTCGTCCTGAACAGCCTCGGCTGGGCCGCGGTGTTTCTCGGCTGCGTCCTCGCTGGCGCGCATTCCGGGGCCTGGGGCATCTCCATCGCGACCATGTTGGGGATGGCGGCGGCATTAGTCCTGCTCGCCTATGCGGCTGTTGCTTCGCCGTCATCTGCCGGGCCGAAGGTGTCGAACCGACGCGTCAGGATGCTTCCGGAAGGAAATGAGCCGCTCCATCTTCGCAGGCGCATCATCACCTTCCTGATCATCGCAGTGGCGGCGCCAGTTGTTTCAACCATCATCGCGGTGGGTGCACGTGTTCTTGCGATGCGCGTTGGAACGGGAGAGGCGAACGCGAACGTGATCGCGCTTGCAGTGATGCCTCTCGCCTGGACGGCGCTCAGCCACGTTTTGCTGATGCAGGAAGAGCGTTCCACCCAAGTCAAAATGCTAATGATCTGGGCTGCTATCGGCAGCCTCGGCGTGATCCTGGAGCTTGTCGGATGAGCCTCGCGCCGGACAATGCAACAGTCAAACGCGCACTTTCCGTGCATGCAGCCATCGGCCTCGTCGCCAGTGCGCTGCTGTATCTGGTGAGCTTATCGGGCGCCGTCGCAGTCTTCTATCAGGAGTGGCAGCGGATCGAACAGCCCGACGCCCCGGAGATGACGGCGATCGGCCCCGCGGCGGTACAGCGGGCTGTTGAGGCAGTTCTTGCAACTGAGAAGGGCAAGCCGCCCACCACTCATCTTTATGTGCATCTCCCGGTGGAGCCTCTGCCGCGCGCGACGATCACGACCGACACCCAGGCGTTCCACGTCGACCCATCCGGCAAGATCGCGGGCCCGGAAGAAATCGCCTGGTCCGACTTTCTCGTCGAGCTTCATTATACGCTTAACCTGCCGGCTGTTCTCGGGATCACCATCGTCGGGGGATTGGGCGTGATGATGCTCGCCTTGTCGCTGTCCGGCGTGGTGGCGCATCCTCGCATTTTCCGGGATGCCTTTCGGCTGAGGGCGCGCGACAAAGGTGGCATTGGTCTTGCGGATTGGCACAACCGGCTGAGCGTCTGGACCCTTCCTTTCACGGTCGCGATCGCCTTCACCGGCGCCTTGATCGGCATGGCGTATGTCACGGCGTTCGGTCTCGCAGGGACGAGCTACCAGGGCGATATGGAGGCGGTCTACGCACCGATCTTCGGCGCTGAAGGCCAGCCGGATAAGACTGCGGCGCCACCGCCCAACGTTGCGGCGGCAATGGAATATATGCGTGATCACCACCCGGAGGTGGAATTGACCTACGTTACCTTGCACGATCCCGGTACGGCCGGGCAGCACGTCCAGGTGCTCGGGGAACACCACAGGCGCCTGATTTTCGGAGAATATTACACCTTCGACGCGCAAGGGCGCTTTCACCAACGTGCCGGCCTTGCCGATGGTGCGATTGGTCAGCAGGCTGCGGCTTCCAATTACCGGCTGCACTTCGGCAATTTCGGCGGTTTGCCAGTGAAGGTCGCTTATTTCCTCTTTGGTCTGGTGCTGACCGCCATCTGCGCGACGGGCACGTACATCTGGCTTGGCAAACGGGAGCGCCGAGGGGTGAACGAACCGCGCCTGCGGGCCGCCTGGGACGCCACAATATGGGGTACGCCGCTCATGCTGGGGGTCACGTTTCTGCTTCGGCAGGTGATCGGCAATGATGCGCCGCTCGCGCTCATCTTCTGGTTGGGAATGTCGGCGCTTGTAGCCGCTGGCTGCTTGATCACATCGCGCGATACGCTTGCGAAGGCGCTCCAACTCGCACTGGCCGCAACCCTCGCCCTCATCCCGATCGTAATCTGGATGCGCTAGGGCTCAGGCTACGATCGTCGTTAACAAGTTGATAACCATGAATATACCGGAACGATAGTCGTGCTGATGGGCTTCTATTCCAAGCATTGCGAACCTTTTCGCAAAAGGAGGGATGATGAACGCCAATCTTGTGTCAGCCGTGTTTGACAGTCATGCAGAAGCGGAGCGTGCCGTCGCCGAGTTGCGTAGCAGCGGCATCTCCGACGATGCGATTTCCGTTATTGCTAGGCATGATGGTGACGGCACCTCGGATGAGGGCAGCGGTGCGGGCAGCAAGGAGTTCATCGGCAAGGTCGCGGCAGGTGCCGGCATCGGCACGCTTCTAGGCATCGCCGCTCTCGCCATTCCGGGTGTCGGCCCGCTCGCAGCCGCTGGTGCCATCGCGTCTTCAGCGGTCCCAGGTATGGCGATCACCGGTGCCGCCCTGGGCGGGGCGGCAGGCGGGCTCGAGAAAGTGATGACCGACCACGGCGTCAGCCATGAGGACGCGAGTTACTACGGTGGCCGGGTCAACGAAGGCGGCGTTTTCGTCTCGGTTGACACTGGTGCGGGTGGCTTGGCTGCAGATCAGGCCGCCGAGATCCTTTATCGTGCCGGCGGCCACAGCGCTGCGCGCCCCAGGGCAGTCGGCACCGTCTGATCGCCTTAAGCCAGGTTGAACAATGTTCAAAGGCGGGCCGGAGCTCTATCCGGCCCGCCCGGCTTTACCTGATCATAGCCGAACGCGGAGACCAACGCGGCAAGTTGGCGATCGTTACCGCCCGTGCTGTTCTCGCCCCATAACGCCACCGCCTGCGTGCCAACGACGTATCGATACTCCTTCATCTCGCCAGCGCATCTCGTCTTGGTGCCGAGCCGGCGGCCCATCCACCAGAACCAAAGATCATCGCCTTGAGGGGCAAGCTGCATGAACATGTCAGCGCGCAGCACATCGGCATGCAATGCGCCCGGCGGGTAGAGAACGCCTCCCGCACCCACCGCCAGCAGATCATCCGCTGGTTCGAAGGCCGACCCATCGTTTAAGTTCAGCTCCCAGGCCAGGTACGGCTTGAAGCCTTCTGTGTCGAAGCCAATCCGATGCGCACGTCGGCACACGATGGAGGGATCTACGGGACTGTAGCCGTCGACCAGCACTCCGAGCCAATCCGGCGGGTAGATGATGTCGTCATCCGCAGTTGCGATGAAGGCATGGGGAAACGCTTCAAGGGCAGGCACCAATTTCTTGTAGGATCGAATGTCAGCGGAGAAGCGTATCTCCAGCCCCCTGTCGCGCAGCGCCCACACCGCGCGTGGGATGGCATCACGATCGCGCTCGGCTATCCACAAGATCGTCCGGTCGGCTTTAACATCCTGCTCCAGCAGCGATCGCAACGTGTAGTGAAGCGAGCGAAAGCGCCGGGGATAGGAGGTCACCGACACGATCAGCTCGCTTGCCAATCCGTGTGGGCGACCGGGCGGCTGCCAGACCGGCAGATTGGCCCAGATCAGCTGCCGGACTTCGTCGATGCGCCGCCGAGCCGCTGGTCGCGCGCGCTGCAGCAGATCGAACAAAGGAAGCGATCGCTTCAAGTTGGCAGAGGTGTCGCTGATCGGCCTTGGGGCAATAGCCTGTTTGGTCATCGCTTCTCAGGATATGGTCCAGGCGAGAACCTTTCATCCCGTAATAGTTCCTAAGTATAGAAACATGGGTATGATCAGGAAGTATCCTTATTGCCCATCCTGGGTGCATCGTGTTGTTTAGATCGTACATCTAATGACTTAGATGGAGGCGGTTGCGCGTTGACCCGGTGTAAGGGGGTGTCTTCGGAGAGGCCTCAATCCGTTGGTGAGCGATGCGCCGCCGACGCACCGGTGCACTAGGCGCGCGGCGGCGCATCGTGGCCAGAAATGAGGCATGCCGATGTCTGACAAGGGGCTGAGCGCGCCCGATCAAGCTTCCTTGCTTCGCGTGCCAAGGCCGGCCTTGCTGCCATCCCTTGCGGAGGCTCTTGGAGAGCGTCCAAGTGCGGACGAGGCCTTCCCGGTCGACAAGGCGGCGCTTCGGTTGCGCATTGCATTGCTGATGCTGACGATGGACGTCCTGTTCTTGTCAGCCAGCTATGGTGTGCTTGCATTGGTCCGAAGGCCTGGCCGACTGGTTTTTTCCGACACCCATATGGTGGCCTTGGTGTCACTGTTTCTGCTGATCGCGATCAACACCAAGGTTTATGGTTTCGAGGCCATCTCGAACTTCTCCACCAGTTTGCGCCGCGGGTGGGGAGCGTTGTCGCTTGCGCTGTTCATCATGGCCTCGGCGGTTATGTTGTTCGTTCCGCATGGAATATCCGCCATTGCCGGATTGGCGCTGCTTGCCCCCTGTGGAATGATCGGGCTGTTCGTCGTTCGTCGGTTCACGGCATGGCGCGCCCGTGCCCTGATGCCGGACGGCCCAACCAACAAATTGGTCGTTTGCGACGGCGTCGATCGAGCGGCAAAACCGGGCGAGTTCGTCGTGTGCGTTCGCGAAGCCGGCATCCAGCCCTCTATGGACGATCCGCTCATGCTGGATCGGATCGGCCGGCTGGCCCGCCGGGCAGACCGGATCGTGGTGTGCTGCCCGCCAGAACGGCGCGAAGCGTGGATCACCGCACTACGGGGCACGGGGGTCGACGTGGAATTGATCCTGCCGGAGCTTTGCGCGCTTCAGCCCCTCGGCTTGCAACATTTCGACGGCGCAACGACGATAATGGTAACCCGCGGTCACCTGAGCCCACGGGACAGAATGGTCAAGCGCGCGCTTGATCTTGGTGTGGCCATTGTGTTGCTGCCGGTGCTGCTGCTTGCCACGCTGGTCATCGCCGTCCTCATCAAGCTGGACGATGGCGGGCCAGTATTCTTTGTCCAGAAGCGGGTCGGCCAAGGCAATCGCCTGTTCAATCTCTACAAATTTCGAACCATGCGGGTCGGTCAACTGGACCGCGACGGCGCGCAATCCACGCGCAGGGACGATGAGCGAGTGACGCCAATTGGCCGCATCCTGCGCTCATCGAGCCTGGATGAGCTTCCGCAGTTCTTCAACGTGCTCAACGGTGACATGAGCCTGGTCGGGCCACGACCGCATGCTTTGGGTTCGTTGGCCGGTGAGGCGCTGTTTTGGGAAGTGGACCAGCGCTACTGGCATCGTCACGCGGCAAAGCCGGGGCTGACCGGGTTGGCCCAGGTGCGGGGTTTCCGGGGGTCCACCGCCGCTTCCAGCGATTTGACGAACCGGCTGCAGGCGGATCTGGAATATGTCGCAAACTGGTCACTACGGCATGACGTGCGGATCATCTTAGCCACCTTTAGCGTGCTGGTGCACCGAAATGCTTATTGATGCAGTCTAAAAAGGTTCTCCATCTGAGCTAGTCGATCGCGTGAGGCGGGCTGCTGGCAACTTGTAATTAGGCGAAGTAATCCGGATAGGTTTTCCTGGGAAAAGCCACCCTTATCATACGCATAGAGCGCGATGCTTAAGCGTTTTTCCTTAGTGATAGGGCACTTGGATTCTGGCAGCGTTGCACCTGGCCATTCCTGACGGGATGGTCATTGGCGATTGCAGTGAATGCGCTCTGCGTCGCAAGTTCCAGGAGCGGCAAGATGGGCAGCAATGCCGTGGCTTCACTGTTTGCCACGCGAAGTTTGTTCGGTCGAACGGGTAGCGCGCCAGTATCGCTGACGAACATCGGTGCGCATCGGCGGTGGCGGGGCTCATGACGTGGCTTGTCCCTGTCGTGATGTTCGCGTGCCTGGTGGCTCCCTCGTGGGCGGAGGCGGAACCGGCGAACAGGGCTTCGCGCTTGCCGATGGGCGGCATCAATCTCGCGGGCGGAGAGTTCAACGCACGCCGCGCGCCAGGCGTCTATGGTAAGGACTATATCTACCCATCGGGCAAGACAGCTTCTCCGTTCGTGAACAGCGGAATGCAGATCGCGCGGGTACCGGTGCTCTGGGAGCGTATTCAGCGCGCTCCCGGAGGAGATCTGGACGCTGGCGAAATGGCGCGTCTTGATCGCGCATTTGCCCAGCTTGCGGGCTTCCGCCTGATTGTCCTCGATCTGCACAATTATGGACGGCTGCGCGGCAAACGCCTGGACCAGTGGGAGGGTGGTGCTGGCCGGCTTGCCGATCTGTGGCGCCGCCTGGCGACATATTACCGCGGCCATCCGCAGATCGCCTTCGGTCTGATGAATGAGCCGAACGGAATGTCGGCGCGCACATGGCGCGGGATGGTCGACCGCGCAGTGCAATCGATCCGGGGCACTGGCGCGCGAAACTTAATTTTGGTCCCTGGGAGCAACTGGACGGGTGCGCATAGCTGGACGCGTGGGGGCGCGGCCTCCAACGCCGCTGCCTTCGCCGACTTCCGCGACCCCGCCGGCAATTTCGCCTTTGAGATGCACCAATATCTCGACCGGGATCATTCCGGGACGAAGTCAGAGTGCGTCGATCCCGCCGCGGCAGCGCGCCGCCTGGAGCCCGCGACCCGCTGGCTGCGGCATCAGGGCCAGCGGGGCTTCCTGGGTGAATTCGGGGCGGCGGCCAGTGCCGAGTGTCTGGCTGCTTTGTCGTCGCTGCTCGGCGCGGTGCAGCGCGCGCCCGACGTGTGGCTGGGCTGGGCATATTGGGCCGGGGGGGATTGGTGGGGCAAATATCCGATGAATGTACAGCCCGCCGGGGACGGGCGGGCGAAGGCGCAGATGGCCGTGCTCAGCCGCTTCACTCGGGCGCCCCAAAGATGAGAGCGCGGCACACATTTTGGTTCGCGGCCGTCGGCGTCGCGTTAGCAAGCGCCAACGCCTCGGCTCAAACCGTGCCGGATACGCTCGACGTGCGCGCAGCGGTGGTCTCCACCTTTGATACCAACCTGCTCCGCCTGAGCGAGGAGCGCGCGCCGGGCGACCGCGACGATGTTCGGGTCACCCCGCAACTGGACGTGAACATACGCCGTCTGATCGGCGGCCGGCACCAACTCACGATCGGCGGCACGGCCGGCTATGACTTCCACGGCCGCTACTCCTTTCTGGATCGAGAAAGGATCGATCTCGGCGCAGACGTGAACATCGTCCTGGGTGCGTTCTGCAATATCAGGCCAGGCGTACGCCTCAATTGGGGCCAGGCGCAGCTTTCCGACCAGGGCGTGATCGTCGGCAACACAGAGCGGCGAACCGATTATGAAATATCGCTGGCGTGTCGCCGACCGGCCGGCCTGTATCCCCGGTTCGCCGGACGGCTGACCCGGGTGACCAACAGTGCGGAGCGACGCCGGGTCTTCAACCTTAACGATGATTATGTCGAAGCGGGGCTCGGCTATTCGCTGCCGAGCGTCGGAGACGTGCTGCTCGTTGGAAGCTATGAGCGGTTCGACCGGCCGGTGCTCCGCGACATCGCGGACTTAAACGACCGGACCGAGACATACCGCGCCGGCCTTGAGTTCCGACGCGCTGTTGCACCGCGCATCTCCTTCAGAGCAGCCGCCTATTACCTCCGCGTTGAAACGGAAGATGACAGCTGGGCGAACTTCAGCGGGATGGGGTTCAGGGGCGGTATCGAATTTCGTCCCGCGCCATCGCTTGAGGCTGATATCCAGCTCTCTCGCGACATTGCCAATCAAAGCAACATTGCGACGGCCTATACCATTCAGACCGAAGCCAGGGCCAACGCCACCTACCGCCCGTCAACGCGCTCGCAAATCCGCTTGGGCGGGCGCTATCTGCGAAGGGCACTTCGCGGTCAGTTGATCGTCGACACCCCTTTCCCGCGCGAGCGCGATGCCACCTACGGGGTCTTCGCCGGCTATTCGTTCGACGTCACCGAGCGCCTGAGGGCAGGCCTTACGGCGCGGCATGAGCATCGTGACGCGCCGCTCAGCTTCTACCGCTTTTCATCAACGTCGGGGGCAGCCTCGCTGTCCCTTCGCTTCTGATTGGAGAAGTTACGATGCCTCTCCCGATCATGCTCCTGCTGCTTCTCGCGTCGCCCCAGCAAGTGGCGGCTGCGGCCGTACCAACCGGCGGCCCGGCCTCCGTCGCAGCCGATGCGGCTTACCGGCTGGGAGTGAATGACGAGCTGCAGATCTCCGTCTTTGGAACGCATCCCATCGACGTGAAAACGCGGGTGAAGGAAGACGGCAGCGTCACGGTTCCGATGCTCGGCGACGTGCCGGCCAGCGGGCAAACGACGCGTGAGTTTGCCGAAACCATCGCAAAGCGGCTGCGCAGCGGGAAGCTATACACCAATCCTGTCGTGAATGTCGAAGTGGTGAACTTCGTCAGCAATGCGGTGACGGTATTCGGCAGCCTGCAATCGCCGGGCATCTATCCGCTGGATCGACCTCTGACGCTTGCCATGGCGCTGGCCCGCGCGGGGGGCACCAGAAGCGATGCCGCCGATTACGTGATCCTGAAGCGCGCCGGTCGCCCGGATCAAAGGGTGCGCACGGATGATCCGGAAGGCCTCGGCCTCGCGCAGCCATTGGTCGCTGGCGACACGTTGTTCGTTCCGCCCGCGCCGATGATCTTTGTCTACGGGCAGGTCAACAAGCCCGGTCGAATTCCGCTGCGCTCGGATATGACGGTGATGCAGGCACTGGCCGAGGCGGGTGGACCGACATTGGCGGGCTCCCGGCGACGGGTCACGCTGACCCGGGGCAGCGTTTCGCAAAAGCGTGTCCCGCTGGATGCAAAGGTGCAGCCGGGCGACGTTTTCTACGTCAACGAAAAGCTGTTCTGAATGGCTATCGACCTGACCCATGCGTCCGGAACCTTGGCGCGGCTGCTGCAATGGCTGCGCCGGTTCGCGACGACATTGAACGGTCCGCAGCCAGTGCGACCGGCCATCCCTCAGGCGGCACCCGGTGCTGTGGCAGCAAAGGGGTCGCAGGTGCCGCGCCGTGAAACGCCGGGGGCACCGGCCGGGCCGATCCGCACCGCGCGTGAACTTGCCGGCATCACCGACCCTCGCCGGCAGGCGGTGAACGCCAGCTTCAACAGTACGCAGCCAATCGCCAGCCGTCGGGATCTATATGGGCGAACCCATATGCTGGAGGCGCTGTTTGAGGCTGTCGTGGATCGGCACCAGCACGCCTTGATCTACGGCGCACGCGGATCCGGCAAGACGTCCCTGGTGCGGGTCTTTGCCGATTACGCCGACCAGCAGGGCATGACGATCATTTACACCGCCTGCGAGCCGCAACAGAGCTTCGGCGCGCTGATGGCATTATACCTTGGCGACGTGCCGGACACGGCAGTCGCGCCGCGCGACCTCGCCGCCTTTCGTGAGCGCGCCCGGCTCATCGGGAAGAACAGCGGTGTGCGCGATGTGGTGGAGGCCCTGTCCTTCATCCGGCGTGGGCGAACCGTGTTCATCCTCGACGAATATGATCGCGTGACAGATCCAGAGGTGCGGGCCGAAACGGCCGCGCTGCTGAAGATGCTGTCGGACGCCAGCATCCCCGTGCAGATCATGCTGGTGGGCATCGCGCGCGACTTGCGCCACCTGATCAATGATCACCCGTCGTTGCGGCGGCACCTTTCTGCCTTCCCGCTAGGGCGGATCGACGCGCGCTCCGTACGCGAGATGATACAGAATGGCGGTCAGAAGATCGGCATCACGTTCGATGATGACAGCCAGCAGCTGATCCTCGATCTCGCTTGCGGCTCGCCCTATCATGCACGATTATTCTGCGCCCATGCGGTGTTGCGCACCCTGCGCGAGGGCAGGGAGCAGGTGTCGGGCGCGGCGGCGCTTGCCGGCATCGTCACTGCTGCCGAGGATTGGTCCCGCCTCAGCGGTGAGGACGCAGAACTCTTCCACGATCTCGTCAACGGCCCGCCCGGGGAGACGCACGCGCTTGCCGCGGTGGCACGACTGGCTGCTGTCGAGGATGTGGTGAGCCATGCCCGTTTGCATCAGCTGATCGGCGCTGACGCGACAATGGCGATTGCGCGTTTCGGCCCCGCGTTAGTGCCGGACGGAGCGGATTGCCACGTCTTCCGCGACAGCGTGGCGCCGCAATTCTTTCTCGGGATCCTTGCGACCCATGCCGCACAGGCGAGCGACCCGCACGATCAATCCCCCATCACGTTTTCTGCATCCAGATGAGGCGCCCGCATGCCCTTTCCTGATCTTTTGCGCGGCATCGTGCAGCGCTGGCGATTGATGCTGGCCATCATCGTCGGCACGGCAGTGCTGGCGGCTGTCTGGATCGCATTGACGCCCAGATCCTATGTCGCCTCTGCCAGTTTGCTGATCGATTCTAAGGTTCCCGATCCGGTGGGGTCCACGGGTGATCAGCCCTCCAAGGCCGGCACCGCGCTTGCCACCGAGGCGAAGATCGTCGCGAGTGCACCGATCGCCGCCCGTGTCGCGGCAATGATCGGGCAACTCAACGATCCCGCCGTCCGTCAGGCGTGGATGGAAGCGACAGGCGGAGTACAAAGCCTCCGTGGATGGGCGGCCAAGCGCCTGCTGGCTGGCTTGGAAGTCGTCACGAACTCCACCGATAACCTGCTGGTCATCAGATACACGTCGTCGGACGCAGCAAGGGCGGCACGGATCGCCAACGCCTTTGCCGCTGCTTACACGGCCGAGCGGCTCGCCATGAGCACGGATCCGGCCCGAACCTATGCGTCATGGTTCGAAAGGCGGATCGGGGAAGCCCGTCGGAAGCTCGAGGCGAGCCAGACCGCGCTCTCCGAATTTCAGCGCAAGCGCGGCATCATCTCCACCGGCTCGATCGACGCGGAGAGCACCCGGTTGGGAGAATTGTCGTCGCAGCTTTCCACTGCGGAAGCGCAGGCCGCCGACGCCCGCGCACGTGCATCCGTCGGTGGCGCAAACCTTGCCGAAGTGCAGCAAAGCGCCGTTATTCAGGGCCTTCGGTCGCAGATCGCCACCAAGTCGGCACAGATCCAGGAGATGAGCAGCGAACTGGGTGCCAACCACCCGAATATGCGCGCCGCCAATGCCGAACTGGCAGAGCTTCGGGCGAAGCTTGGCAGCGAAACCGGCAAGACGTCGAGTGCGCTAGGCGCTGCGCAGGCCGCTTCCAACTCACGTGAGGCTCAGATCCGGGGGCTTCTGGCGCAGCAACGTGCGCGGATGCTGGCGCTTGCGGATGATCGAAGCACGCTGGAGGTGCTGGAAAGCGACGCCGCTTCCGCGCGGCGGGAATATGACGCCGTCATGCAGCAATTGGCCTCGATGCGGCTGCGAAGCACGTTGCCGGCCACGAACGTGCGGGAACTCGACCGAGCGGAGCCGCCGCTGCTGCCCAGCAGTCCCGACATTGCAATCCGATTCTTGCTGTCGCTGCTGTTCGGATTGCTGCTCGCTGTCGGCGTCGCGGCGGCACTGGAATTCCGTCGTCCCCGGGTCCGGAGCGTAGGCGCATTGCGGGCGCTCAGCGGCGCGCCTGTCCTCGGCGTGGCGCGGATAGGCGCCAAACCACCCTTGTTACCGGGAGCTCAGACGGCATGAGACTTCGTACTCTTGAGCCGAGTTACCGCTCTCACGGCGCGCCGCCCGGCGACGCCGACGATGAAGGTGAACGGGCCGCACCTTTCGAGCTTGATACGCATGTGCCTGGCGGCAGCGATCCGGTGGATACTCTGGCGCAGGCCGCCCGCAACTTGCGGACGATGATCGCTGCGGCGCGGCTGAAGGACGGCCGTCCACCGAAGTCGATCGTGCTGCTGAGCGCGGAGGCCGAGCCCGAAACTGCGCTAACGGCCGGGAACCTGGCGATCGCAAGCGCTCGTTCGGGGTGGCGAACCCTGCTGGTCGACACCAGTAATGGCCAGGCCGTGCAGACGCGCTTGTTCCGTATCGAGCCGGGCGCGGCCGTGGCCCCGCTTGAGGAAGTGGCGGACCTCGGCGCCTTTGTTCAGCAGACCGCGGTGCCGGACCTGTTCCTGTTGTCGGTCGGTGGTGTGGAACAGTCGAACGTCGGCGGCACGGTCGACCCGCATCGCTTTCTCGAACCGCTGGTCGCTGACTTCGATCTGCTGCTGATCGACGCCAGTCATACCAGTACCGATTGCCCGCTTTCCGAAGCTGCCGAGGCGGCCATCGTGGTGCTTCGCCAGGATCACTCCACGGTGAGTTGCGTGGGCGAAATGATCGGCCGCCTGCGCATGCAGGGCACGCCGCTGCTCGGAACCTTTCTGGTCGCCTGATCCGCCTTCGGAGGAGACGCATATGCGCATCGTTCATGTCGTGCGGCAGTTCGCACCCGGTGTCGGCGGGCTGGAAAACTATGTGCGGTGCCTGGTTCGCGAACAACGCCGCCAGGGTCATGAGCCGTCCGTAGTAACGCTGAACCGGCTGTTTGACGCGCCGGATGTTCTGCTACCCGATCGTGAGGTGATTGACGGGGTGGACGTTCACCGCGTGGCCTACCGCGGCAGCAAACGCTACCCGCTGGCGCCAGGCGTGCTCCGTCATGTGCGCGAAGCGGACCTCATCCATGTTCATGCCGTGGATTTCTTCGCGGATTTTCTGGCCCATGCCGGCTTCATCCACCGCAAGCCGATGGTGCTCAGCACGCATGGCGGCTTCTTCCACACGCCTTACGCGCAAGGGCTGAAGAAATGGTACTTCAAGCACATCACTGGCCACGCGCTGAAGGGCTATGGCGCAGTGATCGCGTGCAGCCATGCCGATGCAGCGCTGTTCGAACCGATCTGCGGTGATCGCTTGGTCACGGTAGAGAACGGGGTCGAGGTCGACCGTTTTTCGAACATCGCCGCGCCGGACGCCAAAACCATCATCTCCTTCGGACGACTTGCGCCAAACAAGCGACCCGATCTGCTGTTGCAGTGGTTCGCCCGCGTTGCGGAGATTGATCGCGAATGGCGCCTCATCATTGCCGGTCGACCGATGGGGGTGGAGCCGGATGATCTAACGCAACTGGCACGAAGGCTGGGCATCGAGAGCCGGGTGGAAGTGCATGCGCTCCCCGACGATGCACACCTGCGAGCGCTCATCGCAAGCGCCAGCATATTTGCTTCAAGTTCGGCGTTCGAGGGGTTCGGTCTTGCGGCGGTGGAAGCAGCCGCAGCAGGCCTTTACCCGATCCTCAGTGATATACCGGCGCATCGACGCACGCGGGACCGGCTTCGTTTCGGCGATCTGATCGATTTCGAGGATCCTGCCAGTGCCGCCGAGTTCTGCCGGCGCCACGCTGCGGGAGCGTTGCGCCCGCCATCAGCCGACGCGCGTGGCGGCGCGCTCGCCACCTTCACTTGGCCCTATACGGCCGAATGTATCGACTCGGTCTATAAGGAGCTGCTGGGGCAGGAGCGCCGCTGGATCGGCGGAATCGCCGTACAGGCACTGGACGAGCCGCGGGCGATCGCTCAGCTGGAATCGATCGTGGACCGGCACGAACCCAAGGTGGTGTCCTTCTGCAACGCCCATACGGTGACGACGGCTCGGGATGACGGGTCTCTGGTCGCGGCCATGTCGAAGGCTTTGGTGCTGAACGATGGCGTTGGACTCGATATCGCCAGCCGCATTCTTTACGGCAGCCGCTTCCCCGCCAATCTCAACGGCACTGACCTGCTGCCGTCGTTTCTTGCCCATGCCGATCGGCGGCTGCGCGTCTATCTGGTGGGAAGCGCGCCTGGAATCGCGGCGCGTGCTGGTCGCGTGCTGATGCGCCGTTATCCGCACATTGATGTGGTGGGCAGCGCTCACGGCTTCTTCGGTCTGGAGGACGAGCCGGAACTCCGCAATCGGATCAGGCATGCCGCACCCGATGTCGTGCTGGTGGGCATGGGGCAGCCGTATCAGGAAAATTGGGCGGCGCGGAACGTGGAGGCGCTGCGAATGCCGGTGATCTGCGTCGGCGGGTTCATCGACTTCACGGCAGAGGCTACGCAGCGAGCGCCGGAATGGGTGCGGGCAGCGCGTCTGGAGTGGGTTCATCGCGCGCTCAGCGATCCCCGCCGCCTGCTTCGCCGCTACACCATCGGCAATGCCCGCTTCCTGATCGGATTGGTGCGGGAAGCGGCAGCGGGGGTCCATCATGTCGACCCTCGTAACTGGCGTATGCCCGAACGCTCGCCCGAGACTGTGACCAGCAGAGCCTGATCATGGTGGCGTCGCGAAGCAATGGGGGAGCGATGCCCGCGGCGCCCGCTCCGGAGGCGGCGCGAAGGCGTGTGCTTATCGTGTCCCGCCACGATTATCGTACTGGCCGCCGGGCCAGCATCCACTTTCTGGCCGAGGCCATGGCCGCGCAGGGCCACGATGTGCGTTTCGTCTCTGTGGGGTTCAGTTGGCTGTCCCATCTGCGAAAGGATCGGCGCTGCGCCTTTGCCGATCGGGCCAATCAATGGGAGGAACGCGACGGCGTTAAAGCGCTGCTTTGGAAGACGCCGTGGCATGCCGTGGACCTGCCGGGTATCGGAGCGCAGGTCGGCTGGCTCTATGACCTCTGGTCCCTTCTTCCGGGTCGGCAGCTGGACGAGGCCGCGGCCGATGCGGACACAATCATTGTTGAATCGGGCATTGCTCCTGTACTGATCCGCCGGTTGCGGGCGCATGCTCCCAGGGCAACGCTGGTTTATCGCGCGGCCGACCTTCTCGACACCGCTGGTGTTCATCCGCGGGTGCAGCGCATCTTGGAGCGCGACGCGGCCAGCATCGACCTGATCGTCGTCGTCGCGCGCGAGATGCTCCCGCACTTTGCGCATTTTCCAGGTCGAAAGTTACTGATCAGGCATGGCGTCGATCGCGCGCAGATCGAGGCGGCGACACGAAGTCCCTACGCCGGTGGGCGCAATATCGTCTCGGTAGGCTCCATGCTGTTCGACGCCGAAGCCGTGAGCGTTGCCGCTCGTGAACTGCCGGACTGGACGTTTCACTTGATCGGCGCACCCGCTGGCCAGTTTGGCCCGAACGTTAGGCAATATGGCGAGATGCCGTTCGCAGATACGCTGCCGTATCTGCAGCATGCCGATATTGGCCTGGCGCCATATCTTCCTGGTCCTGCAGCGGAATATCTCGCCGACAGCAGCCTGAAGCTGCTGCAATATGGTGCTCTCGGTCTACCTGCCGTCTGCCCCCACTTCGCCCTCGACGGCAGCGCGCTGCGGTTCGGGTACGATCCTGCGCGCGCGGAGAGCCTCGTGGCCGCGGTGAGGATGGCGGCAGATGCGCCACATCAGGCCCAGCCTGTTCCCGACTGGGATGACGTTGCTCGGCAGCTGATGGAGGCAATCCATGGCTGAGCAGGCGGAACAGGGCAGCGTCAACATTCAGGCCGCTTGCGCGATCCTGCTGGCCGCAACCGTGCTGTTCAATCCCGCGCTTGCCCTCGCAGGGGCCATTGGCCTTCCACTCAGCGCGTCGCTGGTGGCATCAACGCAGGCGCTGATCGTTGCGGGCGCGCTGATCCTGGGAATGGCGCAGCCGAAGGCGCCGCCTTATGGCTGGATCGCGGCGGTGTTGGGGCTCCTCGCAGTCAGCGCGCTTACCGGCGCTGTCCGGTCGCAGTTCGATGCCAAAAGCCTTGGCGATGTGCTGCTGGTGCCAGCCTTCATCATGCTCGGCGCGCGGCTCACCCCCCGAACGTTGATCGTCACCTTGGTCATGTTGCAGGCCCTGGTTCTGATCGTTGGCATTTGGGAGGTAGCGGACCCGGAGGGGTTCGGCGCGAGGTTCAAGATCGCGGAATATTACGTGCGCACTCGCGGCTTTTCCGAAGCGGACTTCTGGGCGGGCGGAGATCTGTTCATCAGCTCGGAACGTCCACAAGGCCGGCTGCTGCTCGCGGGGTCGGGGCTGCACCGCGGGTCATCGCTGTTTCTGGAACCGGTGTCGCTGGGAAATTGGTCAGTTGTCGTGGCAATCGCCACGGCAGTGCTGTGGTCGCGGCTCAGCGTTCTGCTCCGGACAGGGCTGATCGTTTCCACGCTGATGCTGTTGATCATCTGTGACGGCCGGCTCTCGCTCAGCGTCTGCCTGATGCTGCTCGCCTTTCTTCCGATTGCTCGACATCTGCCCGAACGGTTCAGCGTCCTCTACCTGCCGGGGTGTATCCTGGCGCTCGTGCTGGCGGCGCGATTTGGCCTACTGATCGATACCGGCGACACGTTTGCGGGGCGGTTGCGGTACGCAGTGGATGCTTTCGGCCGCCTCAACATCGATCACCTGCTGGGGATAAGCAGCAAGCGCGTGGGGATGGAGGATGCGGGGCTGGCCTATTTCGTCGTTCGCCAATCGATATTCGTGGCGGTTGGCCTGTGGCTGCTGCTGACGCTGACGAGCCTGGGAGACGATCGCGCCGGCCGGATCTGCAAACATGGCTTCATGCTGTTCGTCGTGCTTTGCCTGCCGATCAGCAACGCGCTGCTGTCGATCAAGACCGCTGCGTTCATGTGGGCCGTTTACGGCTTCTGCTACGGTCAGGCGAGGCGCCGTGCCGCGCCCGCGGGACCGGGCGCCCCGGCAAGTACAGGCGACCAATCCCCCACGATGGATCCTCCGATCATCATCGGCGCGCGCGGCTGGGCGAGCGGGCATGGCTGAGGTGCCCGCCGGCCGAGCCGCGGCGCGGGGAGCAGCGGTGCTTGGGGCATCGCAAGCGGTGCGGATCGTCACCAGCTTTGCTTCCAGCATCTTTGTCGCCCGATTGCTTACACCCGCCGACTACGGCGTGATGGCGATGGTGGCGCCGGTAATGGGGTTCATCCTGATCTTCCAGAACCTTGGGCTCAATCAGGCGGTGATCCAGCGCCCGGTCCTTTCGCCCAGCGAGGCCAACGGCATCTTCTGGCTGAACATCCTTGGCACACTCGCCATCGCCTTGCTATTCATCCTGATCGCGCCGCTGGTCGGCATGTTCTACGGGGATCAGCGCGTGACCGGGCTGATGGCGGCGAGCGGCCTTTCCGTCATCGCCACCGGCGTCGCCGCGCAACACCTCGCGCTGCTCAACCGGCACATGCGTTTTGCCGCACTCAGCGCCGTGGAGACGGTGAACGCCCTCGTCGGCCTGTTCGCCACCATTCTGCTCGCTTGGTGGCTGCGCAGCTATTGGGCGCTTTTCTTCGGCACCCTGGTGGGCGTCGTGGCAGGCAGCATGCTGGCATGGTGGTGCGAGCGCTGGCGACCCTCGCTACGGCGCCTCGATCTCGCGGCCACTCGGCCGATGCTATCGATGGGCGCCGACATCACCGGCTTTAACCTGCTCAACTTCATTTGCCGGAACCTGGACAATCTGTTGATCGCGAAGCGCTGGGGCGCAGGCGAACTCGGCCTTTACGACCGCAGCTACCGGCTGATGCTGATGCCGCTGCAAACCATCAACCAGCCACTCGGCAAGGTGATGCTGCCCAGCCTCAGCCGGGCGCTGGACCGGCCGGAGGCGTTTCGCGGTATGTATCTGCTCGCAGTCCGCGCGCTGGTGCTAACAATCGTGCCCGGCGCCGTTGCGCTCTCGGCATGCAGCACGACCGTGATGGTGTTGCTACTGGGCGAACAATGGCGCGCCGCTGGCCCGATCTTCGCCTGGCTGGCGCTTACCGCTGCCATTCAGCCGGTGTCCAACGCTACCGGATGGCTGTTCATCAGCAGCGGCCGTACGCGCCCGATGGTACGGTGGGGCGTCATCTCCGCCGTGATGACGGTAGCCAGCTTCATTGTCGGCCTTCCCTGGGGCGCGACCGGCGTTGCTGCCGCTTATGCCATGTGCGAGTTGGGAAGGATCCCGCTGCTGTACCGCATGGCGACTCGCGACACGGCGGTCTCGGCGCAGGATCTGTACGCCGTGCTGATGCCGTCGCTGCTTGGCGCGGGCATGGCCGTGATGGTTGTTCAGGCGATGCGCAATTCGCTTGATCCGCTGTCGCTGCTCGGTGTTGCCATCCTACTTGCCTATGCCTTGGCGACACTCGCGCAACTGACGACCGCGGAGGGGAGGGCTGGGCTCGCCCGACTGGCGGAACTGGCCCGAAGCGCGGCGAGCCGTACCGGGGGCCGACCTGCCGCCGACTATGGCGGCTGACCAGCGCCGCGCCTCTTTCGGTTAAGCCGCCGCGGTACGCCTGGCGAGCAAGCGGGCGAATGCCTCGCGCGGACCATGGGCGAGCGCCAGTGCGACGCTGAGCTCCAGATAGCGCCACCGCGCATCTGCATGGGCACGGCGGATGCCAAGAATCGTGGTGCGCAGCTCGCGTCGCATCGCCCGCGGCAGCCCGCGCCCGTGCCGATCCATGAAGCGGGCGATCCCATCGGCGCGGCGAAGCGAGGGCGTGGCGATGCGCTCGCCGGTATGTTCGCGCCAATGGGCGAGCGGGGCCGGCACGACCGCATAAGTGGCGCCATGCTTGATCAGGCGGATGAACAGGTCCCAGTCGTTGAAGACGGTCATCTCGGGATCAAAGCCGCGGACGGCGCAGAACAGGTCCGCGCGGATGAGGAAGTTGCTGCCCGTCATCGAACTGCGGTGAGCCAATACGGTGGCGGCGGTTAAGCCCTCGGGGCTGGCTCGAACAACCGGCGCATGACCGGCTTCGTGCCGCACGAGGCCAGACAGGACGAGCGGCGTGCCGGCGCTTGCTGGGCTTGCGAGCTGCTCCAGAAAGTCCGGCATCCAATCGTCATCGTCGTCGAGAAAGGCGATCCAGTCCCCGGCGCTAACAAAGGCGCCGAGGTTTCGGGATCCGCATGCGCCCGGGCACGCGCTGTTGCGGATATAGCGAATCGGAACCGCGCTGGAGGCAGCGACTCGTTCCGCGACCATTCGGGTGGCCGACTCGTCGGCATCGTCGACGATGATGATTTCGTGCGCAGGGCGGGCCTGCGCGAGCACGCTTTCCACCGCGCGAGAGAGAAGGTCCGCGCGGCGATGTGTGGGGATAACGACGCTGATCTTCATGGTCGCTCCCGTGATCGCAAGAAGGTTCTGCCCGGAACCATGCTACAACGCCGACCCGCCCTGTCCATTTTCCATATTACCTAGCGAGGATTACGTAGTCGCCACCGCTGCAAAGCGAGGGGCAGTATTTCCTGTCGCTTAAAGGACGCGTTCTCATGGCTCATCTGTTCTCCGCCATTGCTGTTTCCGAGTCTCGAGCAATCCTGTTCTTCAACAGGCGTGCTTCGATCGCTCGGTGAGCAACCGTTCGATTGGAATGGTGCGAAGGTCATCTGTCCTGAGCGGCGGAAATCTCGCCCTGTGCCGGCAAAACGCTAGTTATCAATCAACAACCTGTCGTCATGAACTGGGACGGGCGGCCGCAATTACTCAGTGTCGACCTGCAAGCGCGAGCGGCTGGCAGGGCTGCGTACAATAACCCATCGGTAATGAGGAGTATTGAACCCGGTTCATTTCGGGTCGTGCGCCGTGCTGGGAATAGAGGCTCTGTAATACCTTTGATATGAACCCAGTTGTTGAAATATATGTAAGTTCAGCTAGGTAGAGGTCAGAAAAATAAGGTCGCGCCGTTCACAGGTGCTGCCGGAGGATGCTCCGGCCGTCGGGTACAAGGCTTCGGTTTGTCGGGGCGTACTCTGACGTTGGAGGAGGGGCTTGATGCTGGGCTTGCTCGGCAAGGCGGAGCCGCGAGCTTCGGCGCGTAGCTCTGCACTGTCTTCATTGTTCGGGCGGGGAATCCTCCGCAACCGGGCGCTGTCTTCTGCCGCACCAGCACGAGCGGGCGTCGTGGGCCAGCTGTTTACGGACTCGCTGAAGATACGGCGGATGCTCGGCGTTGCCGGGCTGCTCTTGGTCGCCACTGCTGGACGCTTGCTGCTTGGTCCATCCCTGCCCGGCAACATCTATTACGTATTTTACGTTATTGCCGGTTTGCTTGCGTGGTGGCTCGGCGGCGTCAGGCTCGCGCTTCTCACGGTGCTGGTGTCCGTCGCCATCAACGCCGCGTTTCTTCGCGAGTGGGAGGATGTCAGCCGCGAAGGCGCGCCGCTGACCTTGCTGTTATTGTGTTCGGTCGCGCTTGGTCTTGTTGGCATTCGCGCCATTCTGCAGCGCGGCGAGGCGGAGTCGGAGGCCAATCGGCTGACGCGAGCAGCGCTGGAACTGGAGCTGCTGCTGGATAGTGCGGCCGATGTCGCCATCTGCATGCTCGATCCATCCGGGCGCATCGTTCATTGGAATCAGGGTGCCGCTCATGTTCTAGGCTGGCGCGACGGAGAGGCGATCGGCCGGGATCTTTCGCTTTTCGCGCCGGGCACGAACCCGCATGCCGCGCAAGTGTGGCTGGCACGCGCTCGCGAAACCGGGCGGCACGAGAAGTCCGGCGAATGCCAGCGGCGCGACGGGACGCGTTTTCCCGGTCAGCTGACGATCACTTCGATCGGCGATGCGGAGGGAAATCATCGCGGCTTCGGTGTCGTCATCCGCAACGTCACCGTGGAGCTTCAGATCGAACAGGCGGTGCGGCTGCGTGAGAATCAGCTTCGCTTCATCCTCGCGGCGGTGCCGGACGCGACTATCCTCCTCGACGATCAGGGCTATATCCAGCTCTTCAGCCCCGCTGCCGAGCAGATGTTCGGCTATGACGAAAAGGCCGTCATCAATCAGCACGCCTCCATGCTGCTGTGCGAGCAATGGCATTTCGAAGTCGCCAATTTCTTCGCCGATACGACCGAACAGCTGCCAGAGTCGCAGACCACCACGCGACGCGTGTTCGCGCAGCGGGTGGATGAAAGCACGTTTCCCGCGCAGCTGACGATCGGCACCGCGTCCGCTGGCTCGCGGCGGCTATACACCGTGTTCGTCCGCGACCTGACCGAGCAGGAAAAGACCCGCGCGATGGTGGAATCGCTGCAGATGGAGGTCCTGCACGGCGCCCGGCTGACCGCGATGGGCACCATGGCATCAACGCTGGCGCACGAGCTAAACCAGCCGATGACCGCCATGGCCAGTTACATCGAGGGGTGCCGGCGATTGCTGGCCCGCTCCAGTGAGCCGCACGACCCACGTATTGACGTTGGGCTGGCGGCCGCCGCCAAGGAAGCGGTACGGGCTGGCCGCTTTATCAGCCACCTGCGCGAATTCGTGTCGCGAGGCGAAACCTTGCTGGCGGTGGAACAGGCGAACGAAGTCATCGCCAGTGGCCTGTCGCTGGTGACGGGGGTGGTGAAGGAAGCGCGCGTAACACTGGATTTCCGCCAGGGGCCGCCCGCCGAGATCTTCGCCGATCGCGTGCAGATCCAGCAGGTCGTCGTCAATCTGGTCCGCAATGCGGTCGAGGCGATCCGCCACGGCGATGCGCGCCTGATCACCGTCAGCGTCGAGGCGCGGCCGGAGGAGGTCGAGGTGCGGATCGACGATTGCGGCGCCGGCTTCCAGCCGGGAATGGCCGAGCAGCTGTTTGACGCATTCGTGAGTACGAAACGCAACGGACTTGGCGTTGGCCTGTCGATCTGCCGCACGATCGTCGAGGCGCATGGTGGGCGCATCTGGGCGTGCCCGTCGCCATGTGGCGGCGCCAGCTTCCGTTTCACCTTGTGCCGAAAAGTGGGGTATGCGCATGGAGAGTAAATTGGTTCACCTCGTCGATGACGAGGAGGAAGTCCGGGCGGCGACTGCCTTCATGCTGGAGGCTGATGGATACGCCGTTCGTAGCTGGCGCAGCGCCACGGCCTTTGTCGATGCCTTGGCGCGGATCGATCCAGGATGCGTGCTTCTCGACATCCGGATGCCCGACATCAGCGGGCTGGAAGTGCAGCAGCAGCTGAAGCAGGCGAGCGTCAACCTGCCCGTGATCGTCCTCACCGGTCATGGCGATATCACTGTCGCAGTGAAGGCGATGCGGGCGGGAGCGCTGACCTTCCTGGAAAAGCCGCCCGAGCGCGAAGCGCTGATGGATGCGCTGACCGAAGGGTTCGATCGACTGGCCGACGCATCCACCGCGGCTGCCCGGGAGGAACAGGCGCGGCGCCTGATTGCCCGGCTCAGCGAGCGGGAGCGTGACGTTCTTGGCGGGCTGACGCGCGGTTTGCCCAACAAATATATCGCGTACGACCTCGACATCAGCCCACGCACCGTGGAGATCCATCGTGCGAATCTGATGTCTAAACTGGGCGTGCGCAGCCTTTCCGAAGCCTTGCGGATTGCGTTCTCGGCTGATTTCGGCCGCACCAACGAAGGACGCCCGCAGCAGGGCAATCCACGCTGAGCCACCTGAAGTCTCCACGCGCGGGCGCAGATCCCCGCGCCACACGCCACTTCGATCCGCAACAACGTACGCATTTCACCGAAGCCGAACTGCATACCCGACCCTGCTAGAACCGGCGCCACGGCCGGGTCCGGGTAACCCGGTCGCCGGCAGTCACGCGCCCCAGGCCGCGACAGCCGTGGGACGTGGGCACGTCGGGCAGGGGGACAATCGAGAATGCGCATAGTGATGATCGGCACGGGCTATGTCGGCTTGGTGTCTGGGGCCTGTTTCGCCGACTTTGGTCATGACGTGGTCTGCGTCGACAAGGACGAAGCAAAGATCGCGCTGCTCGAGAGTGGTGGCGTGCCGATCTACGAGCCGGGGCTTGAGCAGCTGGTCGCCACCAACGTGGCGGAAGGGCGGCTTTCCTTCACCACGGATTTGACTGGCCCGGTCGGCGCTGCCGATGTGGTGTTCATCGGTGTCGGCACACCGGCTCGTCGCGGGGACGGGCATGCAGACCTTTCCTATGTCTATGCGGCGGCGCGGGAGATTGGAGCGGCGCTTCGCGGCTTCACCGTCGTGGTCACCAAATCGACGGTCCCGGTCGGTACTGGCGACGAGGTCGAGCGGATCATCCGCGGCGTGAATCCCGGTGCGCAATTTGCGGTGGCATCCAACCCCGAATTTCTGCGTGAGGGCGCAGCCATTGAGGATTTCAAGCGCCCGGACCGGATCGTCGTGGGAGTGGAGGACGAGAGCGCACGCCAGGTGCTGGAGGAGGTGTACCGCCCGCTTTACCTCAATCGCTCGCCCGTGCTGTTCACGGCACGCCGCACCAGCGAGCTGATCAAATATGCCGCCAATGCCTTTCTCGCGATGAAGATCACTTTCATCAATGAGATCGCGGATCTGTGCGAAGCAGTAAGTGCCGACGTGCAGGATGTCAGCCGTGGCATCGGGCTGGACAATCGGATCGGCACCAAGTTCCTCCATGCCGGGCCGGGATATGGCGGGTCCTGTTTTCCGAAGGACACGCTGGCGCTGGTAAAGACCGCGCAGAGCTACGGCTCCCCGGTGCGGCTGATTGAGACCACCGCCGCAATCAACGATGATCGCAAGAGGGCGATGGCCGGCCGCGTGATCGCCGCGGTTGGGGGCAGCGTGCAGGGCAGGACGATCGGCTTGCTCGGCCTCACGTTCAAGCCAAACACCGACGACATGCGCGATGCGCCGTCTATCGACATCGTTCGGGGGCTGATCAGCGCCGGGGCGCGGATCCGCGCTTATGATCCCGAGGGGATGGAGGCAGCCCGCGCCATGCTGCCAGAGGTGACCTATGTCGACAATGCCTATGCGGTGGCAGACGGTGCCGCCGCCGTGGTGCTGGTAACCGAGTGGAACCAGTTCCGCGCGCTTGACCTTTCACGGTTGCGCGAACGCATGGCGTCACCGGTCCTTGTTGACCTGCGCAATGTTTATCACGCCGATGAGGCGGAACGAGCCGGCTTCTACCACGTCGGGATCGGCCGCCCCTTGCGCCCGGTCGAGCAGGCGCGTGCCGCTGAGTGAAGTGGCGCGCAGGCTAAGGCTTGGCGGCGTGCGTGATCCCGCGGGATCGCAGTGAAACCAGGCCGGTAAGCTGGCAAGTAAACGCTGAAAAACTTGGCGGGCTACGATCGGTCGGTAGTTTTTTGCCGCTGACCGGCGCCCGCGAAGTTTGCTGCCGCCCTATGATTGGAATACTTAGGAAACGCAGCATCGTCCGGCCAAGGTTGTGGCTGCCAAATTCCACATGAAATTACAGCATTGGCGCGCCGAAATGCAGCGTTGCGCGCCATTTATGTCCGGATTGGACATCCAAAGTGCACCTAGCAGAGCACGGCTTACGTAAACTTGTATGTAAGAACGCGTTGAAGGCTCTGCGCCATCTTCCTCTCCGCGGCGGCTAGTGCCGCCGGAACAGGAGGATGACATGGCTGACATTGAACATTCGCGCTCGACGTTCGCGGCTCGCCTGCTGAGCCGCACTGTGCTGAGTTCGCCGATCTTGCTGGCGGTGCTGTCCGCCCAGCAGGCCCAAGCTCAGCAACGCGTGGTCAGCGCCTGCTCGGGCGTCAGTCTGCCGCGCTCGGCAGTGACCGACATTCTGACACCGGTGATCACTGGCATCGCCTCGCCGGTGGAAACGACGGTGAACGGGATCCTCGATATTCCACTGCTTGGCGCGCTGCTGCCGGATCTCAGCCTCAACGCGACGGGCCTTCTTACCCAGGCGGCAAGCGGGGCGCCGATCACGCTTCAGGTTCTCGCCACCGACGGCACCGTTGTGGCGCCGAGCGACCAGTGCCGGCTCACCTCCGATTCTATCACCCTCGACACGCCGGCCGGCGTTGCGATCGGCGGGAACCAGATCACTGGCCTTGGTGCCGATGGCGCGGCAGCGTTCGCCACCGACATCAACGCCATTGCTTTCGGCAACAATGCCCGGACGGAAGCCGGCGCTTTGGGCAGCGTGGCGCTTGGCACCAACAGCAGCGTCACGGCTGCGAACAGTGTCGCCTTGGGCACAGGCTCGATCGCGGGCCGGGGCGCCTTGGCCAATTACACCGCCACCGGGCTTACCGGCGCACAGAATTCCGCCGGTGAAGTTTCGATCGGGGCTCCCGGTGCCGAACGCCAGTTGACGAACGTGGCACCCGGCACGGCGCCAACCGACGCAGCAACGGTGGGTCAAGTCGATGGCGTTGCATCGCAGGTCGCGGCATTGGGCGCCACGGCGGTGCAATACGACGGCGCCGCCCGCGATCGCGTGACGCTTGCCGGCACAGACGGCACCGTGCTCGCGAACGTCGCGCCCGGAGCAGTCACGGCGGCCTCAACCGAAGCGGTGAACGGCAGCCAGCTGTTCGCAACGAATGCGCAGGTCGCGGCGAACACCGCCGCGATTGCGGGGCTCGGCAACGGATCGGCCGGTGCCGTGCGTTATTCCAACCCGGACAGTCCCACGGTTCCGAACGGCGGCACGGTCACCGATGATGCCACCCTTGCCGGTGCGAGCGGTGGACCTGTCGGCCTCCACAACGTGCGGGGCGGTACGCTCGCGGCCGGATCCACCGATGCGGTGAATGGGGACCAGCTGTTTGCAACCAATCAGGCGGTGGCTGCCAATACCGGCGCAATTACCGATCTGGACGGGCGGGTGACCACCAATGAGGCAAATATCGCCAATCTGACGACCGGCGTGGCGAACAACACAGCCGCGATTACCGATCTGCAGAACACGGTCGCCGGCACCAATACAAACGTCACCAACCTGACGAATCAGGTGAACGCGAACACCAACGATATCGCGACCATCAACAACAGCCTGGCGAACCAGCCGCTGCGCTATGCCGATGCCGCCACGCCGACGACGCCGAATGGCGGCACGGTCACGGACGATGCGACGCTGGCCGGGGCGAGCGGCGGGCCGGTGGGTCTGCGCAACGTGCGCGCAGGTGCTTTGGTCGCCGGCTCGACCGACGCGGTGAACGGCGATCAGCTCGCCACCACCAATGCTCAGGTGGCAGCCAACACCACCGCGATTACCAACTTCAGCAATCTGGTAACCGGAAGCGCAGTCAGCCCCGTTCAATATAGCAATCCGGATAACCCGACCGCCCCGAACGGCGGCACGCTGACCAACGACGTGACATTGGTGGGAGCAAATCCCGCCGCGCCGGTCGCGCTGCACAACATCGCCGGTGGCGCGGTTTCGGCGACCTCTACCGATGCCGTGAACGGGCAGCAGCTTTATGCTGTGTCCACCCAGGCAGCCAACAGCATCCAATATGATCGTGATGCAGCCGGCGCGCGGACCAACAGCGTGACCCTGGCTGGCGCGGACCCGGCAGCAGCGGTGGCCCTGAACAACGTGGCGGCAGGCACCGTTGCGGCTGGTTCGACCCAGGCGGTGAATGGCGGGCAGCTCTATGCCACCAATCAGGTGGCGCAGCAGGCAGCGACGCTGGGCGCGAACTCGGTCCAATATGATCAGGGGCGCACCTCCGTTACGTTCAACACCACTGGCAGCGCGGTGGTGCTGCGCAACGTGGCGGCCGGCACATCGGCCACTGACGCGGTCAATGTTGGTCAGTTGCAGAGCGGCCTACAGGGTGCGGTGAACCAGGCTAATTCGTACACCGACACCCGGTTGAGCCAGGCATTGTCGTCGATGAACTTCAACCTGCGTGAAGTACGTCGGGATCTCAGCGCCGGTACCTCGTCCGCGCTGGCGGCGGCCGGGCTGCCGCAAGCCAACGAGCCCGGGCGTTCCATGGTCGCGGTTGGCGGCGGCACCTATCGCGGCCAGACTGCGCTGGCGATCGGTGCCTCCACCTTCCTCAACGACGGCCATTCGATCTTCCGCATCGGCGCCTCGATCGACAGCCAGGGTTATGGCGGGGCGAATGCGGGCTTCGGCTATCAGTTCTAAGCCGAAGACCGCTCGGCCGGGGGGCGTCTGCAGCCATGGGCGCCCCCCGGTCACCAATTTTCCGGTCGGGCCGGTAAAGGTCTGATTTTCATGGGCCCTTTCCCCGCATGGCGCGTTACCGCGGCATGACGGGGAAATTGGCGATGGCGCACCGACGCCGCATGACGGGGGCAGATTTAGCGGCGGTGGCGGGCGACGGCCAAAGGCAGGGTGCATGAGCACCCCCCAATGGCTGTCGGTCGCTGTTCTTACCGGTATGATGGGGCTCTTTATCTGGGGCCGCTTCCGCTACGATGTCACGGCAATCCTGGCGCTGCTCGCCGCGCTCGCGGTCGGCATTGTGAAGCCGGAAGATGCCTTCTCCGGCTTTTCTGACGACATCGTCATCATCGTCGGCTCCGCGCTGGTAATGTCCGCGGCGATGCAGCGTTCGGGCCTGATCGAACGCGCGCTGGCCTTTGTATCGCGGCGGATCAAGCGGGTACGGTCTCAACTGATGCTGCTGACGGCATCCGTGGGCGTGGCATCGGCCCTGGTGAAGAACGTCGGGGCATTGGCGATGCTGATGCCTGCCGCGTTTCAGATGGCGAAGAAGAGCGAAGCGAGCCCGTCCGTCTTCCTGATGCCCATGTCCTTCGCCTCCCTGCTCGGCGGGTTGATGACGCTGGTCGGAACATCACCGAACATCATCGTCAGCCGCGTGCGGCAGGACATGACGGGGCAGCCGTTCAGCATGTTCGATTACCTGCCCACCGGGCTCGGGCTGCTGATCGTCGGGCTGATCTTCTTGCGGTTCGGCTATCGGTTGCTGCCGCGGGATCGCCGCGCCACGGCGACGATGGGCGATGCGCTCGACATCAGCGGCTATGTGACCGAGGCGAGCATTGCGGAGGGCTCACCCGCGATCGGCGAGACGGTGGGTGCCTTCCTGGAGCGGCACGAGCGGGAGGTGAATGTCACCAACCTGCTTCGCGCCGGCATGCGCACGGTGCCGGCGCACCATGTCGAGCTCCGCGAAGGCGACATCCTGATCCTGGTGGGTGAGCCAGATGCGCTGGAACGCGCCATTGCCGCCGACAGCCTGGTGCTGGAGGGAGAGCATCGCGAGCTTTCCGGCGAACAGGAAGGTGACGAGATCGGCGTGATCGAGGGCGTGATCGGGGCCAATTCGGTGCTGGTCGGCCAGACGGCGGGAAGGCTGCGGCTGCAGGAGCGTTATGGCGTCAACCTGATCGCGCTGTCGCGCGCCGGCGAGCGGCTGGCTCGCCGGCTCGGCCGAACGAAGCTGGCCGCGGGCGACGTGATCGTCCTTCAGGGCTCGCTCACCCGTCTGCCGGATCGGTTGCAGGACCTCGGCGTGCTTCCCCTGGCTGAGCGGACGCTGCGCCTCGGCAGCAGTGGGCGCAGCTGGCTGCCGCTGATCGTGCTCGCGGCAGCGATGACCGCCACCGCGCTTGAACTGGTGCCAGTGGCTGTGGCCTTCTTCGCCGCGGCAGGGATCGTCGTGGCGACCGGCGCGCTGCCCACACGCGAGGCGTATCAGGCCGTCGAATGGCCGATCCTGATCATGCTCGGCGCGCTGATCCCCGTCAGTGACACGTTGCGGACAACGGGCGCGTCAGACCTGATCGCGACCGGTCTGGCGAGCGTTGCGACCAGCCTTCCGGCGTGGGGCGCGGTGGCGCTGATCATGGTGGCAGCGATGGCGGTGACGCCGTTCCTCAACAATGCTGCGACGGTGCTGGTGATGGCGCCCATCGCGGCGGTCTTCGCCCATGACCTGGGCTATCGACCCGAGGCCTTCCTGATCGCGACGGCGATCGGCGCGGGCTGCGACTTCCTCACGCCGATCGGGCACCAGTGCAATACGCTGGTGCTTGGCCCCGGCGGCTATAAGTTCGGGGACTATGCCCGGCTGGGGGCGCCTTTGTCGCTGCTGATCGTCTTGGTGGGAACGCCGCTGGTGATGTGGACGTGGCCGCTGCACTGAGCGCCGCGGCTTAAGCCGCGGGCACCGTTTCGTCCATGAGCCCCGGGTTTTCGGCGCCCCCCGTCAGGGCGAGGCGAAGCTGCTCCTGATCCAGCCGTCCTTCCCAGCGGGCCACCACGATCGTGGCCACGGCATTCCCGATGAAGTTGGTCAGGCTACGGCATTCGGACATGAAGCGGTCGACGCCCAGGATCAGCGCCATGCCGGCGATCGGCACGTCCGGCACGATCGACAGCGTCGCGGCCAGCGTGATGAAACCGGCACCGGTGACGCCCGCGGCGCCCTTTGACGACAGCATCGCCACGCCAAGCAGCAGCAGTTGCTGCCCCAGCGTCAGATCCACGTCGCACGCCTGTGCGATGAACAGCGCTGCCAACGTCATGTAGATGTTGGTGCCGTCGAGATTGAAGGAATAGCCCGTCGGCACGACGAGGCCGACCACCGACTTGGCACAGCCCGCGCGCTCCATCTTTTCGATCAGCGAAGGCAGCGCGCTCTCGGACGATGACGTGCCCAGCACCAGCAGCAGCTCAGCCTTCAGATAGGCGATCAGGCGCAGGATGGAAAAGCCGCACAGCCGCGCCACCGTGCCCAGCACGACCAGCACGAACAGGAGCGAGGTCAGGTAAAAGGTGCCCACCAGCGCGGCAAGGTTCGCCAACGTGTCGATGCCATATTTGCCGATGGTAAAGGCCATGGCTCCGAACGCGCCAAGAGGTGCGGCCTTCATCACGATTGACACGACCTTGAAGAAGGCGAGCGAGAGGTCGTTCAGGCCGCCGAGCAGCCGATCTCCGCGATCGCCGATCATCGCCAGTCCGATCCCGAAGAGGATGGCGGCGAACAGCGTCTGAAGGATGTTGCCTTCGGTCAGCGCCGACAGGAACGTGTCAGGGATGATACCGGTCAAAAACCCGGTGATCGTCGATTCATGGGCCTTTGCCGAATAGTCGGCGACCTTGCTGGCATCGAGGGTGGCCGGGTTGATGTTGAGCCCGCTGCCGGGCTGGACGACATTGGCAACGATCAGGCCGACGATCAGGGCGAGGGTCGAGAAGAACAGGAAATAGGCGAACGCCTTGCCCGCGACCCGCCCCACCGCGCCCAGATCCCGCATCCCCGCAATGCCGGTCACGATGGTCAGGAAGATGACGGGCGCGATGATCATTTTCACCAGCTTGATGAAGGCGTCGCCGATCGGCTTCATCGCCTCACCCGTCGCCGGCGCGAAATGGCCCAGCAGCACGCCCGCCGTGATCGCGATCAGCACTTGCACATAAAGGTGGGTGTACCAGGGGGAACGGACGGGGCGCGTAGGCTGGCTTGCGATGGTGATCAAACCTGGGTCCTCATGATGCTCGCTCCTCCATTGGCCGGCGCGCCGCACGCTGGCGACGGCCCCGAATGTATCGAAGCAGGCGAAAGCGGGTGTTTGCACACGGTTTCGTGGGCAAGCGCAAGTGGCTCCCGAGGCGCCGCGGATGTGTCGCGCCGCTCGTACGAACAGCGATTGTGACCGTTGGCGGGATCGCACGGCCGCCCCATCGGTTTGTTGTGCGACCAAAGAGGATAAGCTGATGGCCGACCCGGATACTCGCCTGTACGGCATGGCGGATTCCGCCAATCACCAGGCACCCGCAGAAAACGGCATGCGCGGCGAAGGTGCTGCCGATCGTGATGCAAAATATCGCCGCGAAGTCACGCCTCCGGACCAGCCGACGATCGTCGTTGAGGAAGAATCGGGCGTGGCGTTCGCCGAGGCAAATGGCGCCGTCGCCGCGCCGAGCCATCCGGAGGATCAGGATCAGGACCGAGATCAGGCAGCCGGGTCAGCCGCCCCTGCTGACGAGCCGGCGATCGTTCCCGACGCAACGCCCATCTACCCGGACACTACCTCGTCCTACGCTGCCTCATCGCCGAGCCCGGCGCCGTTGCAGCCGATCCACGCCGATCTGCCGCGGATCTATCCCAACGAAGGCACCAGCTACACCGCACTCACGCCGCCACCTGCTCCCTCGCCCTGGCCCTGGATCGTGGCGGCACTCGGTCTCGGGTATATCGTCGGCAGAGGGCGATGGCGCCGGGCAGCGGTGACAACTCCGAACACCGAGGCGGCCCCGGTGGCCTTGACGCGGCTGCCGGGTGAGCAGGGCAGCTTCGTTCAGGTGCGCAACGCCGGACCGGAAGAGCTCAGGGATCCGCCGGCCAAATGGTCGCGGGTGGACGAGGCAGTGGACGAATCCTTCCCCGCCAGCGATCCGCCGGCTTATTGATCAGGCCGGCGGCACTTCGGTGAAGTCGACCCGGCCCGCCGTTCAGGCGGTGGGCCACATCATCAGGCTGGTGTTCACCACGCGCTCCAGTTCCTCGCGTGAGGCGCCAGAGCCCGATTGCACGCCCATCCCCTGCAGGATGGCGTAGAGGTAAAGCGTCAGGCTTTCCGGCTCGACATGGTCGGGCAAGTCGCCGTCCCGCTTCGCCTGGCGAAAACGCTCGATCAGCGCTTGTTGCGATGAAGCGCGGCGGGCGATCACATCGGCCTTGATCGACTCGGCCTCGGCGCCGCAGGCGGTTGCGCTGATTACGCCAAGGCACCCCTGGGGATCACAGGCGCTCGTCTGCGCCTCGATTGCGCCACGCATGATATGTTCCGCCACGGCGCGGGCGGTGGGCTGCTTCAGCGCTTCGCGGGTATAGGCAAGCTTCTCCGCCTCGTAGAGGTCCAGCGCCTTGTGGAACAACGCTTCCTTGTTGCCAAAGGCGGCGTAGAGGCTCGGCTTGGTGATGCCCATCGCCTCGGTGAGGTCCGCCATCGAGGCGCCCTCATATCCCTTGGCCCAAAAAACGGCGAGCGCCTTGGCCAGCGCCTCGTCAACGCAGAATTCGCGCGGACGCCCCTTGATGGACGGTGCAGCGTTCGATTCCATAACAACCGGTATATATGCGTTTTTTCCCCCCGCTCAAGCGGTGCGTCACCCGCGCCGCAACCGCTTGGCTGCGGCGCCGTTCTCTTGCCTGAAACAGGAGACGGATGTGGGTGTGATCAAGGGCATCGAACACGTCGGCATCACGGTGCCGTCGATCGAAGCGGCCGAACGCTTCTTCCAGAAGGCGTTTGGTGCGAAGACGCTGTACGCGCTGATCGAGAAGGGCGGCAAGTCGCAGCAGGGCGACGAAATGTACGACAAGAACGGTCTGGAGCCCGGCACCCGCATCGTCGCCATGCGCATGATGCGGATCGCCGATGGCGCCAACGTCGAATTGTTCGAGGTGGAGGGCGGCCACGGTTCTACCGCCGACGCCCCCAGCCACATGGGGATCCATCATTTCGCCCTTTATGTCGACGATCTCGATGAAGCCGCGGCCCGGTTCCGCGATGCCGGCGGCACGATGCGCCATGGTCCGATCGAGCTTGGCGGGAAGGAGAAGGGACCGGGCAACCGCTGCTGGTTCGGCGTCGCGCCATGGGGCATGCAGGTCGAGTTCGTTCACCTGCCCTCGCCGATCGCGCTGGACGATCCCGAAACCAGCGGCCCGCGCTGGCTTCCGGGCTGAGCTGCCGGGGGGGCGGGCGGAAACTTCGATAAGGCCGCTGCGGCCCCTAACACAAATGGCAGCTTACACGTTGCCGGCGTTCCCCTGTACAGAGCGCAGCCCGCCACCCTCATTGGGTGACGGGAAGAGAGGCGTGCTCAACGCCCGCTCCGGGGAGAAACAATGATGTTGCGTAACACTGCGTCCGTATTCGCCCTTGCCGCCTCGATGATGGCTGCAAGTTCCGCCCTCGCACAGGACGCCGCGTCAGCGACGCCGTCATCCGAAGCGCAGGTCGGAACGGACGTTGCGACAACCACCAGTGCCGCCGCCGAAGAGCGTAGCCCGCAGGCCGAGACCGGCGACATCATCGTCACCGCACAGAAGCGCGAGCAGAGCCTGCAGGACGTGCCGATCGTGGTGTCGGTGATCAATCAGCAGCAGCTCGAGGCCGCCGGCGTCCGCGACGTCAAGGATCTCCAGACGATCACCCCTGGCCTCAACGTCACCTCCTCGACCAGCCCGGCGCAGACCTCCATCCGGATCCGCGGCGTCGGCACGATCGGCGACAATCCCGGCCTGGAAAGCTCCGTGGGTACCATCGTCGACGGCGTGTATCGCGCCCGCAGCGGGGTGGCTTTCGGTGATCTTGGCGAGCTGGAGCGCGTGGAGGTGCTGAAGGGGCCACAGTCGACCCTGTTCGGCAAGAACATGTCGGCCGGCGTCATCAACGTCGTCACTGCCTCGCCCAGCTTCAATCCGTCGGCCGAGTTCGTCGGCAGCTACGGCAATTACAATGCCTGGACCGTATCGGGCGCAGCCACTGGCGCGCTGATCGGCGATACGGTGGCTGGACGCATCTTTGCCCTGAAGCGCGAGCGTGACGGTTTCTGGAAGGTCCGCACCGGCGCCGGCCCGCGCACCAGCGACCGCGCGGACAACGAGAACAACTGGACGGTGCGGGCGCAGCTGCTGATCCGTCCCACCGACGCGATCAACGTGCGCCTGATCGGTGACTGGTCGGAACGTGACGAGGATTGCTGCGTCAACGCGCCCAGCATCGCCGGCCCGACCGCGGCATTCATCGATGCGCTGGCACCCGATGCCGGTACCGTGCGCAACGGCGATCCGTTCGACCGCGTCACCTACGCCAATCGCCCGACCGATTTCCGCATCCGCGACCGCGGCGTTTCGGGTCAGGTCGACTGGGATCTGAGCGACAACCTCAGCCTCACCTCCATCACTGCCTACCGCTTCTACCGTTCGAACAGCGGCGTGGACGTCGACTATTCGTCGGCTGACCTTTGGTATCGCGGCTCGGAGGGCAATTCGAACCGGTTCAAGGTCTTCTCGCAGGAGGCGCGCCTCGCCTATAACAGCGACCGGCTCAACTCGATCCTGGGCGTCTTCTATGCCGACGAACGGCTGGTCAGCCGTCAGAACACCTTCTTCGGGTCGGATTACGAGCGCTACTTCGGCCTGTTGCTGTCCGGCGGTACCAACGGCAATGCCGTTTCGGCGCTCACCGGTCTGCCGGTCGGCACGAACTTCGTGGCCAACACCGGGCAGCGGGATTTCCACCGCCACCGCGCCAGCTCGTTCGCGGTGTTCACGGACAATACCTTCACCCTGGCCGAAGGTCTCGATCTGACGCTGGGCATCCGCTACACCGACGAGGTCAAGCGCGCGACCTCGCGCTACACCAACACCTCGCCGGGCAACGCCTGCGCCGCGGCAATCGCGCGGCGCCTGCCCACTGCCGCGCTCAGCGCGATCTGCTCGCCCACCGCGGACGTTGCTTTCAACGATGTAACGATCACGCAGCGCCGCCCGGAAAACCGCTGGGCGGGGTCGGCAAAGCTGCAATATCGCATCTCGCCGCAGGTCATGGCCTATGGCTCCTACGCCAACGGCTTCAAGTCGGGCGGCTTCAACCTTGATCGCGCGCGCCTCGCGCCCGGCGTGCTCAACCCGGATACGTCGTTCGCCACCGAAAAGGTGGAAAGCTACGAACTCGGCACCAAGACGACGCTGCTGGATCGCCGCCTGTTCGCGAACATCGCTGGCTTCTACCAGACGTACAAGGACTTCCAGCTCAACACCTATACGGGTGTCAGCTTCGTGGTGACATCCATTCCGAAGGTGACGTCGAAGGGCGTCGATCTGGACCTGTTGTTCAACACCGGCATTCAGGGCCTGACGCTGAACGCCGGCGCCACTTATGCCGATACGACCTTCGGTGACTTCCCGCCGCCGCTGCCGAACCTGACCCGCCTGTCCGGCAACCGCCTGCCTTATGCGGCGAAGTGGAACGTAACGGGCGGCTTTACCTCGAAGCAGCCGATCACGGACGATCTGAACCTTCGCGCCTCGGCCTCGCTGAAATGGTCTTCACGCTACAACACCGGGTCCAACCTCGATCCGCTGAAGGTGCAGGAGCCGTTTGCGATCCTGAACACCCGCATCGGCATCGAGCCGGAGAACGAGGCGTGGTCGCTCGAAGTCTGGGCGCAGAACCTGACGAATTCGCAATTCTACCAAGTGATCGTGGATCAGCCGCTGCAGACCGGCACCTATGGCGCCTTCCTCGGCCAGCCGCGCCTCTACGGCGTCACGGGCCGCGTGCGCTTCTGATCCGGCGGGCCGCTGCGGCGGCCCTCCGGCCGTGCGGCGGGCGATCGGGAGGGGAGCCCCGATCGCCCGCCGTTATTGATTGCGCCTATCCCATTTCGGCCTTGCCCTAGCGGCAATCATCCAACACTCATCTTTCAAAGCCGGTTGACCGGCGCAGCGAGAGGATGAGGATATGGAGCAGCAATCCGCTGTCGCGTTGAACGATCGGCCGTGGCCGGCCGTCGATCTGCCGGAGGCGTATCGGATCCTGACTGCGCCGGGCGCGCCGTTCGAGACGCGCGAAGAAGTGATCCGCGGCGTTTCCTTGCGCACCTATGTCAACGCCATGAACGACCTGCGGCAGGTGTTTGACCTCGCGCGCGGCTGGGGCGACCGTGAGTTCATCATCTACGAAGGAGAGCGCCAGACCTATGGCGAGCATTTCCGCGCGGCGGGTAAGCTCGGCCGGGTGCTCCACGATAGCTTTGGCGTGCGCAAGGGGGACCGGCTGGTCGTCGCGATGCGCAACCTGCCGGAATGGTCGATCGCCTTCTGGGCCGGGATGTCGATCGGCGCGGTGGTCACGCCGCTCAACGCGTGGGGCATTGGCGACGAGCTGGCTTATGGCATCAGCAACTCGGGCGCCCCGGTCGCGATCGTCGATGGTGAGCGACTGGAGCGGCTCGCGCCCTATCTCGGTGACCTGAAGCTCGACGGACTGATTTCGGTGCGGACCACCGACGATCATGGCACCGGCGCGATCCCGCTGGATGACCTCATCGGGCCGCGCGATCGCTATGCCGAGCTGCCTGATGATCCGATGCCCGATCCCGGCCTCCACACCGACGATCCTGCAACCATCCTTTACACCAGCGGCACCACCGGCCGGCCCAAGGGCGCGCTGGGCACCCATCGCAACGTCCTGACCAACGTGATTTCGATCACCTTCGGCGCAGCGCGGGCGACCATCCGCCGCGGTGATCCGCTGCCGGTGCCCGATCCCGACGCGCCGCAGCGGGTGAACTTGCTTCCCGTGCCGCTGTTTCACGTGACCGGCACCAATTCCATGCTGATCCCGACGGTGATCGCCGGGGCCAAGCTGATCCTGATGCACAAGTGGAATCCGGAACGCTTCCTGGAGCTGGTCGAGACGGAGCGGGTCAACGGCACCACCGGCGTCCCGGCGATGGTGTGGCAAGTCCTGGAATCCCCCGATTTCGCCCGGCGCGATCTCTCCAGTCTCGACAGCTACGGCTATGGCGGCGCCGCGATCGCGCCGGAACTGACGCTGAAGTTCGCGGAGCTGTTCCCCTGGTTCAAGCCAAGCCAGGGCTATGGCGCGACGGAGACATCCTCCGTGTCGATTGCGAACAGCGCGGAGGATTACCTGCGCCACCCCGACAGCGTCGGCATGCCGGTGCCGGTGTGCGACGTGAAGGTCGTGGACGAGGACGGCAACGAACTGCCGCGCGGTCAGGCGGGCGAATTGTGGATCCGCGGTCCCAACATCGTCGCGGGCTATTGGAACAATCCGGATGCGACGAGCCAGTGCTTCACCGACGGCTGGTACCACACCGGCGACATCTGTCGCATCGATGACGAGGGCTTCGTTTATCTGCTCGACCGCGCCAAGGACATGCTGATCCGCGGCGGCGAGAACGTCTATTGCGTGGAAATCGAGGATGTTCTGGTCGCCCATCCCGACGTGATGGATGCCGCCGTCGTCGGTCTGCCGCACCGCATCCTTGGCGAGGAAGTCGGCGCGCTGGTTCAGCTTCGTCCCGGCGCGGATGTGACGGAGATGGAGCTGATCGCCCATGCCTCACGCCACCTGGCACCGTTCAAGGTGCCGGTGCGTATTGTCGTTCGTACCGAGGAATTTCCGCGCAATGCCAGCGGCAAGACCCTGAAACCGATTTTGAGGGAGGAACTCATCGCTACCCATGCGTCCCAGCCCGATGGGGCAGTACTGGCGCCGCAGCCGATCACTGTGGGCGGCCAGGAAATCCCGCTTTCAGCGAAGGCAGAGGCGGGACAATGGGCCGCGACGACTGAGGAGAGCCGCAGTCGCGGCCTGCGGCTTGGCGCCGCCGTTGCGGCGGTCGGCCTTGTGGCGGCCGGCGCTTACTTGGCGCGCGGCGCCGCAAGCCAGGATGAGGAGATCGGCTACCATCCGCTCGACGTGCCCAAGCCGCTGGCGGAGAACCTCTGGATCGTGGACAGCGGCCCGATCAGCGCGATGGGCCTGAAGCTGCCGATCCGAATGACGGTGATCCGCCTTGCCGATGGCGGCCTGTGGCTCCATTCGCCGACGCGATACACGCCCGCGCTGGCAAAGGCGCTGACGGGGCTGGGGCCTGTCCGTCATCTGGTGGCGCCGACGCTGGCGCACTGGACGTTCCTGGCGGAATGGCAGGGTGCGTTTCCCGACGCCACCGTCTGGGCCGTACCGGCGCTGCGACACCGCGTCCAGGTTCAGCAATCGGGCGTGCGGATCGACAATGATCTGGTGGAGGTCGGGCCGCCCGCCTGGGATGCGGAGGTGGAGCAGGGCCTCGTCAGGGGCGGCGGCGGCTTTGAGGAGGCGTGGTTCTTCCACCGGCCAAGTCGCACCTTGGTGCTGACCGACCTGATCGAGAATCTCGACCCCGCGAAGCTGCGCCCGGCAACTGCCGCGGTGATGCGAGCGACGCGTGCCACGTCGGGCACCACGGGGCTGCATCTGCGCTCGGCGCTGCGCATGCGCGCCGATGCCGTGCGGGCCGACGTGGAAAAGATGATCGCGCTGGCGCCCGAAACAATCGTGTTCGCGCACGGCGACATTTTCCGCGGCCGGGGAACGGCGCAGCTCGCGGGCGCCTTCGCCTGGCTGAAGTGATCCCGGCCCTGGCTGTAAGGCTGCGGAGCGCCGGATCGCCGGCGCTCCCCGTCCATCAGCCTGCCGCCGGCAGTTGATGCAGATAGGCGTCGAGCGCCAATGCAGTTCCTTGTGGCACATGCAGGCCCAGCTTGCTGCGGCGATAAAGAATGTCCTCGGCGGTGCGCGCCCATTCCGCCGTGACCAGATAATCCACCTCTGCCTGGTACAGGTCACCGCCAAAGGCGCGCCCAAGATCCGCGATGGTCCGGGCTGATCCCAGCAACCGGCCGACGCATGTGCCATAGGCGCGTGCGAGCCGGCGGAGCAGGGCAGGCGGCAAATGCGGCCGCTCACGGCACAATCGCTCAACAAAGCGGGTGAAGTCACCTCCGGCAATGTCGCCGCCAGGGAGTGTCGCGCCCGCTGTCCAGGCCGGCCCCGCTCCAGGGAAGAAGGGTTGCAACTCCCGCAGCGCATGTTCGGCAAGTTTGCGATAGGTGGTGATCTTGCCGCCGAAGATGCTGAGGATTGGCGCACGCCTGTCGTCGCCATCAAGATCGAGGACATAGTCTCGCGTCACCGCCGAGGCATTGGTCGCCCGGTCATCATAGAGCGGGCGAATGCCGGCATAGCTCCAGCAGATGTCGTCCGCCGAGGTTGGCCGCGAAAAATACCGGCCGATCGTGTCGAGCAGGTAGCCGGTTTCCACCGCGCTGATCTCCGCCTTTGCCGGCGCGGCATCCCATGGCTCGTCCGTGGTGCCGACCAGCGTGAACTTGCCTTCGTAGGGAATGGCAAAGACGATTCGCCGATCGGGGTTCTGCAACATGAAGGCGTGATCGCCTTCATACAGCTTGGGAACCACGAGGTGGCTGCCCTTCACCAGCCGCACGCCCCCCTCGGCACGGGCGCCGGCGGCGCGATCCAGCATGTCGCTCACCCAGGGCCCGGCGGCATTCACCAGCGCCCGCGCGCTCACCTGACGTTGCCCGGCTGAATCAGCGATCGTCGCCGTCCATGCCGCGCCGCTGCGCCACGCCTCGATCAGCCGGGTGCGAGTTGCAATCGCCGCGCCGCGCGCGGCTGCGTCCATCGCATTCAGAACGACCAGGCGGCTATCCTCCACCCAGCAGTCCGAATAGACAAATGCCTTGCCGTCGCGACAGGCGAGCCCGTCCCCCAGCGGCGAACGGGCCAGCGCCACCGTCCGCGTACCTGGCAGCTTCTCGCGCCCGCCGAGGTGATCGTAGAGGAACAGCCCCAGCCGTACCATCCATGCAGGCCGTGGCGACTGGTTCTGGGGCAGCACAAAGGCGAGCGGCCAGATGATGTGGGGCGCCATGCCCAGCAGCCGCTCGCGCTCGATCAGCGCCTCCCGTACCAGCCGGAATTCGCCATATTCCAGATAGCGCAGCCCGCCGTGGATCAATTTGGTGGAGGCCGCGGAGGTGTGGCTGGCGAGATCGTCCTGCTCGACCAGCAACACGGAAAGGCCGCGCCCGGCGGCATCACGCGCAATGCCCGTGCCGTTGATGCCGCCGCCAACGATCAGGAGATCCACCATAGTCGGTTCGACCTGCGCCTCCATGCAATCACCCCCTGTCCGTTGCCGCCAGCATAGCGGCGGGCGCCGGCGGTGACAGCGTTGACGATGGTCCGAAAGGCACGCCAAGGTCAGTGCCGACGAATGGGTGGAGAGAGACGTGGCGGCGCACATCCTGGTGATCGATCAAGGAACGACCTCCACGCGCAGCATCCTGTTCGACGAAAGCGCGCGTCGCGTCGCGATCGCTCAGGTGGAGTTTCCGCAGTATTATCCCGCCCACGGCTGGGTAGAGCATGATCCCGAGGATATCTGGCGCGATACGCTTGCCACCGCGCGGCAGGTGATCGGCAACGCGGGGATCGATCCGGCTGACGTCACGGGGATCGGCATCACCAATCAGCGCGAAACGGCGGTGATCTGGGATCGTGCCACCGGCCAGCCCATCCACCGCGCCATTGTGTGGCAGGACCGGCGCGGCGCGGATCTTTGTGCCCGGCTGCGCGCCGATGGTGCCGAGGATCTGATCCGCGCGCGCACTGGCCTCCTTATCGATCCCTATTTCTCGGCGACCAAGATCGCGTGGATGCTCGATCACGTGCAGGGGGCGAGGGCGCGTGCGGAGCGGGGCGAGCTGGCGTTCGGCACCATCGATGCCTTCCTGCTCTGGCGGCTGACGGGGGGAAGGGTACATGCCACAGATGTCACCAACGCCAGCCGGACGATGTTGTTCGACATTCACCGCGGCTCATGGGACGAGGAACTATGCCGGTTGCTCGGCGTGCCGCTCGCCTTGCTGCCCGACGTGCATGACAATGCCCATGTTTATGGCGCCACCGACCGGGATTTGCTCGGCGCTGCCATTCCCATCGCGGGCATGGCCGGGGATCAGCAGGCGGCGTTGTTCGGACAGGCGTGTTTCGATCGCGGCGCGGCCAAATCGACCTATGGCACTGGCTGCTTCATGCTGCTCAACACGGGTGCGGACGCCGTCACGTCGCAGCATCGCTTGCTCACCACCCCCGCGTATCGGCTGAACGGCGAGACGACCTATGCTCTGGAAGGCTCGATCTTCGTCGCTGGCGCGGCGGTGAAATGGCTGCGCGACGGCCTCGGCATCATCACTCATGCCGGTCAGACCAACGACATGGCCACTCAAGTGCCGGACAGCCACGGCGTTTACATGGTTCCCGCCTTTGTCGGTCTCGGGGCGCCGCATTGGGATCCGGCAGCGCGGGGTGCCATCTATGGCCTGACCCTCGATACCAGCCCGGCGCACCTCGCTCGCGCCGCGCTGGAGGCGGTCGCCTATCAGACGCTCGATCTGGCGGAGGCGATGATGGCCGACGGCGGTGGCCGGCCGGAGCGGCTTCGCGTCGACGGCGGGATGGCGGCCAACGACTGGCTCTGCGGATTTCTAGCCGATCTCATCGGCACGCCGGTGGAGCGTCCGGGCGATCTGGAAACCACCGCGCGCGGCGCTGCCTTTCATGCCGGGCTCGCCACTGGCTTATGGTCCGGTCTCGATGCACTGGCGGCGCTCTGGTCGCGCGACCGGCAGTTCGACCCGGCGATGGCCGCGGATGTGCGTGCGCCCTTGGTCGCCGGCTGGCGCGACGCCGTGCGCCGCACGCTCAGCGCTACCTGACGCCCGGCTGCGTTCACAGCAGCAGGCGGAACAGCGCCCCACCGCCCGGCGCCTCATGCACCTCCAGCGTGCCACCATGCGCCACCGCAATCTGCCGTGCCAGGTTCAGCCCGACGCCGGTGCCCTTGGCACGGGTCGTGAAGAAGGGGAGGAACACCTCCTGCCTTAGCTTGGCGGGAACGCCCGGGCCGTTGTCGGCCACTTCGATCATCAACGGTTGGGCGGGGGCGATGGTCAGCGTCACGGCGGGATCGGGGCGATGCTCGCTCGCCGCCTGTGCCGCATTGCGCAGCAGGTTCAGCAGCAATTGCGAGAGCAGCGCGCGGTCGCCGTGGATCGAGAGGGGACTGGCGTTCACGTGCAACGTCACGTTCGGCCATTCGGCGCGGAACAGGCGCGCATGCTCCTCGGCGAACTCGGTAGCGGCGAACGCATGCTGTACCACCGTCGGTTCGCGCGCGACCACGCGATAGCTGTCGATGAAATGGCCCAGCCCCTGCGTCCGGCGTGCCAAGGTCATGGCCGCTTCACGCGCATCCGCGATGCGGGCGGCATCGACCTGATCGTTCGACAACAGTGTCGCCGTTGTCTGCGCCAGCGACATCACGGGGGTCAGTGAATTCAGGATTTCGTGGGTGAGGACGCGGATGATGTCGGTCTGCGCCGCCATTTCCACCGCATCCAAGGTCTCCTGCACTGGTTGCACCACTACCGCGCGCGTCCGCCGCCCCAGCCGGTTGAGCGTGGCCTGCCGAACGAGCGTGCGCTTTGCCCGACCGTCGAGGTTCAGGATCAGCATCTCCTCGCCGCTGGCACCTTCGTCGGCCAGTCGCCGGGCAAAGGTGGCGCCATAGGTCGCATAATCCTCCGGCCTGACGCCCGCATGGCGCGTGAACAGCGCCCGCGCCGCCTTGTTGCCGGGCTCCACGCGGCCGCCATCGATCGTCAGCAGCGCAATTGGCATGTCATCGATCAGCGCATCCTTGAACCGCAGCTCGGCATCGATTTGCCCACGCTGTTCGCGCAGGCGCCGGATCGCGTCGTTCAGCGCGGCGCCCAGCGTGCCGAACCCGGCACCGCCCGCCTCGGGGAAGTGCGCTGCGAAATCGCCCAGCCGCACTGCCTCCAGGAATCGCGCCAGTTCCAGATTGGTGCGCGCGACATGCCGCCACAGCGCCGCCGCCGCCAGCAGTGACAGACCAATGGCGACCACCCGCACCATGACCAGGGATGGCGTGCGGAACGCCCAAACCACGGCCATCAGTGCCAGCAGCAGCACCGATATGCGAAAGATCAGGCCAAGCGTGAAGCGCCGGTCAAAGCCCATGCTTTTCCATGCGCCGATAAAGTGCCGCTCGCGATAGTCCCAGCTCACCGGCGGCGAGCGTGATGTTGTAGCCGTGCTTGCGGAGCGCCTCTTCCACCAGCCGCCGTTCAACCCGATCGAGGTTCAGATCCTCTGCTGGCCGGGGGGGGTGGATAACAGGCCGGCGCATACCCGGCTCCAGGCCGAAATCCTCCGGTTCGAGCACATGGCGGGCCGAAAGAATGGTGGCGCGTTCCACCGCATGGCGCAGCGCGCGGACGTTGCCGGGCCAGTCATGCGCGATCAGCGCAGCACGCGCCGCGTCGCTCAGCGCCGGGCAGGGGCGATCATAGCGTGTGGCGTAATGGCTGAGGAAATGCTCGGTTAGTTCAATAACATCCTCCGGCCGCTCGGCGAGGGGCGGCAGCGCGATCTCCACCGTGTTGAGCCGGTACAATAGATCCTGGCGAAACACGCGCTCATCCATCAGCCGCTCGCGGGGCATGTTGGTGGCGGCGATCACGCGAATGTTGACCTTCACCGGCTTGTTCGCCCCCACGGGCGTTACTTGCCGCTGCTCCAGCGCGGTCAGCAACTTTGGCTGAAGGTGAAGCGGCAGGTTACCGATTTCATCCAGAAACAGCGTTCCGCCATCCGCCGCCTGGATCCGCCCGATGCGATCGGTCTTTGCGTCGGTGAATGCACCTTTGACATGGCCGAACAATTCGCTGTCGATCAGCTCTGTCGCAATCGCGCCTAGATCCACGGTCTGAAGCACCTTGGCCGCGCGCAGCGAGCGGGCGTGCAATTCACGCGCCACCACTTCCTTGCCGGTGCCGTTCTGCCCCAGCACCAGGACATTGGCGTCGGTCGGCGCCGCGCGCTCGATCAGCGAATGGACGCGCGCCATGGCGGGGGAATGGCCGAGCAGCGGGGACTTGGTGGCCGGTGAGGGTCGTGGGGCGCCAGCGGCGCTTCGCGACCGGCGCAGCGCGGCGGCCGTACGTACGGTGGCGAGCAGCCGGTCGTTCGACCAGGGCTTGGGCACGAAGTCGGTAGCGCCCCGTTTCATCGCCGCGACGGCAACATGAACCCCGGCATGGGCGGTAATCATCACCACCACCATTTCCGGGTCGATCGCGGTTAACCGGTCCAGCCACGCCAGCCCCTCGCTCGCATCCGTGGCACCGCGCGCAAAGTTTGCGTCCAATAGGACGACGTCGGGCGCCCGGCCCTCAATCTCGGGTAGCGCCTCCTCCGGGCTTCGCGCGGTTACGACCTCCCGGAACAGGGGCCTAAGCAGCAGCCGGGCTGCCAGCAGGATATCGTCGTCATCGTCGACGATCACGCAGCGATCAAATTCAGGCCCCATCCCGTCCGCTCTCGTACAGTCACCGTTCGACTTCGGACAATCAAGTCTTGTGCCAGCCCTATCAAGTGACAGTCTTTCAATACCTTGACCGCCATTGTCCGATTTTCCGCGTCGGCGCCTCTTCCTAAACCTTGGCGGCTATATCCTGAAAGTCGGGTAATTTCCGGTGTCGCAGCGGGCGGAACCCACAACGGCGCGGCGGGCCTTGATTGCAATCCGACGTTGGCCGGCGAGGGTTCGCCCGCATCTGGCACGCCGCCTGCAAGTGGCCGCGCATGACTAAAGCGCCTCTTGCCCGTTTGATGCTGCTCCTCGCCATCACGATGGCCTGCGCTGCCCTCGTCAGGGCGCCGGGAGGAGCGGCCACGCCGATATTTGCACTGTCACTGACCACCCCGAACCTCAGCTTCTCGGTGGCGTTGTGAACCGTTCGTTTTCGCACACTCCTGTCCGGAAGCGGACGCGATGAGCGTCTTGCGCATGCCGCAGGATCACGCGGCGGAGCCGCGCGCCGTGTCCGGCAGCGGCATGGACCGCGTGGTGGCCCGCAAGCACCTGCCCCGGTCCTGGATATTCGCTGGCGCCGCGGTAATCCTCGCGGTCGCGATGCTCCTGTTCTGGTGGCTTGCGCCACGGCCCGGCACGCAGTCCATCGCCGCAGACCGCCTGACGATCGCCGCCGTCCAGCGAGGTACGTTCGAGGACTACATCCCGCTGCGCACGCGGGTCACCCCGCTGCTGACCGTCTATATCGACGCCATCGAGGGCGGGCGCGTGGAAAAGGTACTGGTCGAGGATGGCACCATGCTGACCCAGGGTCAGCCAATCGCCATTCTGTCCAATGCCGAACTTCAGCTGTCCACGCTCGCGCGCCAGACCGAGGTCGAGCAGCAGATCAACAACATGCGCTCTCAGGAATTGTCACTGGCGCAGACCCGCGTGCTGAACGAGCGGGCCGTACTGGAGGCGCAGCTTGCTCTCGAAAAGGCGCAGCGTCAGTTTGATCGCGAAGCGCCGCTCGCTGCACGGGGCTTTGTCGCCGGCCGGCAGTTTGCCGATACGAGCGATCAGTTGCGCTACGAGCGGCAGCGGCTGTCCGTGGTCCGTCAGGGCCGCAGTACGGACGAGAAGTTGCAGCGCGGCCAGCTGGCACAGCAGCGCGCCTCCACCGCATCGCTTCAGGCCGGCCTCCAACTGGCACGCGCCAACCTTGATGCGCTGAACCTGCGTGCCCCCGTTTCGGGGCAGTTGTCGGGCTTCTCCATTCAGGTCGGCCAGTCCATGTCGCCCGGTGAGCGGATCGGCCAGATCGACTCACCAGGGCGAAACAAGCTCCAGGCCGGTGTGGATGAATTCTTCCTCGGCCGTGTGGAGGTTGGGCAGAAAGCGCGGATCGATGCCGGCACCCGCACTCATATGGCCCGCGTCACCAAGATCTTCCCGCAGGTCCAGAACGGCCAGTTCCAGATCGAGCTTCAGTTCCTCGGCGTCGAGCCGGAGCGGCTGCAGCGCGGCCAGACTGTGCAGGCCCGCCTGACGCTCAGCGATCCGTCACCGGCCCTGCTGATCCCCAACGGCGCCTTTTACAACGACACCGGCGGCGCCTGGGTCTTCGTGGTGGCGCCCGATGGCCGCTCCGCCGTGAAGCGCCAGGTACGGCTTGGCCGACGCAACAATGATCATGTCGAGGTACTCGACGGGCTCACGGCGGGTGAGCGCGTGATCACCTCTCCCTATACCGGGTTCGCCGACAAGGACGCGCTCGATCTCACCCAAGGAAAGGATGTTTGATGCTGCGGATGCGTGACCTGATGCGGCTGTATCGCACGGACAGCGTCGAGACGGTGGCGCTGGACGGGATCGACCTGGACATCGCCGCGGGGGAGTTCGTCGCCATCATGGGGCCGTCCGGATGTGGGAAGTCGACGCTGCTGAACGTCGTCGGCTTGCTCGATAGCCCGACCAGCGGCTCGTATGTCTTCGATGGCACCGAAGTCGCCGGCCTGGGCGAGGCGAAACTGGCGGAGTTTCGCAAGGCGCACATCGGGTTCATCTTCCAAAGCTTCAATCTCGTCGATGAGCTGACTGTTCGGGACAATATCGAGCTGGCGCTACTATACCACGACGTCTCCGCCAAAGAGCGGCGGGCGCGGGCGGAGGAAGTGATGGACCGCGTCGGCATCGGGCATCGCGCCCGCCATCGTCCCAGCCAGCTTTCCGGCGGCCAGCAACAGCGCGTCGCCGTGGCCCGGGCCCTGGTCGCCGCGCCCAAGCTCATTCTGGCAGACGAGCCCACCGGCAATCTCGACACCAATCACGGCGAGGAGGTGATGCGTATGCTTCAGCAACTGAACGCCGAAGGGTCGACCATCGTCATGGTCACCCACTCGCCGGCTCATGCCGATTATGCGAGCCGTGTGGTCAACATGCTGGACGGCCGCATCCTCCAGGAACGCCGCCGCGCCGCATGACCGCGCTCGCTGCCCTGATCCAGCCTGTCGGACCCGCCTAGGAGGCGCCCTGCCATGTGGCGAAACTATCTCACCGTCGCGATCAACGCTCTGGCCAAGAACCGCGCTTATTCGATCATCAACCTGTTGGGTCTGGCGATCGGCATGGCCGCCTGCCTGCTGATCCTCGCCTTTATCCGCTATGAAACCAGCTTCGATCGCTGGATGCCGGATGGCGAAAACACCTATCAGTTGCAGACGTGGTTCCCCAACCCGCGCGATGGACCGCCGTTCTTCTTGCAGATGGCAAGCTACGTTGCGGAAGAGCGAATCCGGAAGGATTTTCCGCAGGTCGAGAGCACGGTGTACCTGCTCGCGGGCAGCCCGACGATCGTCAAGGATGGGCAGGTCACGACCGCAAAGGATTATCTGGTCGCCAACGGCGACCTCCTGTCGGTGATCAACCTGCCAGTGATCAGGGGATCGAAGGGGGCTCTCAACGCGCCCGACACCGCGATCCTAACGCGGTCGGAAGCGATGCGGCAGTTCGGTACCGATGATGTGGTGGGCCGCACGATCAGCCTCATCCAAAAAGGCAAAACCTATGATTACCGCATCAACGCGGTACTCGCGGATCTGCCGAAGAATTCACACCTAAAAATCAATGCAGTCGTCCGCCGTGATTTTGCGTCCTATTTTGCGCAGGAGCGGGAGTTTCTGAGCTGCTGGGGATGCCAGTCCGGCTGGGTTTATGTGAAGCTGAAGCCCGGCAGTGACGTGAACACCATCAATGCGCAGATGCCCGCCTGGGAAAAACGCAACATCCCTGATGAGAATTTCGGTGGTAATCGCTTCAATCAGGGCGATGATGCGGACTGGAAGCTCGTGCCGGTCGCCGATGTGCATCTGGGCAAGGCGCAGTCCGGATCGCTGACGCCGGGCAATGATCGCGGCACGATCGTGACCTTCGCGATCATCGCAGCATTGATCCTCAGCATGGCAGTGGTGAACTTCACCAACCTGGCGACGGCCAGGGCCGGTCAACGCGCACGGGAGGTGGCGCTGCGTAAGGTGCTCGGGGCCACGCGCAAGCAGCTGATCGGGCAGTTCGTTGGTGAGTCCCTGCTGGTGGCGCTGATTGCAGTTGTCATCGCCTTAGCGCTGGCGGAACTGCTGATCCGGCCGTTTGCCAGCTTCCTCGATGCCGATCTTACCTTTGATTATTTCGGATCACGCGGAATGCTGCTGCCGGCCGTATGTCTGGTAGGCATCGTCGGCTTGCTCGGCGGGCTTTACCCGGCGTTCTTCCTGTCGCGTTTCCAGCCGGCAAGCGTGCTGAAGGCCAACAAGTCCTCGGCGGAAACGCCGGGAAGTGGACGGCTGCGCAGCGTGCTTGTGGTGGGGCAGTTTGCGATCTCCATCGCTCTCATCATCTGCACGGCCATCGTCTATGGCCAGACGGTGTACGCGCGCTCGGTCGATCCCGGCTACAAGCGCGATCATATTCTGCAGGTGGAGAATATGAGCCGGTACCAGCTGATCGGCCGCGGCGAGCAACTGGCCGAGCGGATGAAGCGCGTGCCTGGCGTGGTCGCGGTGGGCCGGACAGACATCGGCGTTGCGACGATGAACAACAGCAACACTGGCGTGCTGGTGCCCGGCCGTTCGGAGCCGGTTTCACTGGGGCGCTACCGCGTCGATGCAGGTTTCCGCGACGCGATGGGGCTGGATGTTGTCGCGGGCCGCTGGTTCGACCCGAGTCGCCCGATGGACGACCAGACCCTCTCGTTTCCTGAAACTCCTGAGGAAACGCGCGCGCTTGTCGCCAGGGGATCCAATGTCGTGATCAACGAATATGCGGCGCGAAAGCTTGGCGCGAGCACGCCGCGTGAAATCATCGGCAAGACCTTTCGGCTCGGCATGGGGCCCGAAGTCGGCGAAATGCCGATCACGGTTGTCGGCGTGGTGAAGGACTCGCGCTTCCGTTCGGTGCGCGAACCCCTGGATCCGATCGTGTTCCTCGGCACGCGGGAAGGCACTACTCATATGGTGATCCGCTACGATGGCGATCCCGCCGCGGTGCGCGCCGGCGTCGAACGGGTGTGGAAACAAGCCGTCAGCGACGTACCGTTTGAGGCACAGTTCAGCGAAGCGATCGTCGAGGATCTCTACAAGGCGGAAGAGCGGCGCGCGCAAATCTTCGCCGGCTTTGCGATCCTGGCGGTGGTGATCGCCTGCCTCGGGCTGTTCGGGCTCGCCGCTTTCACGGCCGAACGGCGCACCAAGGAGATCGGCATTCGAAAGGTGCTTGGCGCCCGCACGCTCGACATCGTTCGGCTGCTGGTCTGGCAGTTCAGCCGGCCGGTGCTGGCGGCCAATGTCATCGCCTGGCCGATCGCTTGGTGGGTGATGCGGGACTGGTTGAACAGCTTCGACACGCGAATGGCCATGACGCCCGTGCCGTTTCTGTTGGCGGGTTCGCTGGCGCTGTCGATTGCGGTGATCACGATCGCGGGCCATGCCTTCAAGGTCGCACGGGCCAATCCGATCCGGGCGCTCCGCTACGAATGAGGTGGGAGCAGCCTGCGGTTGAGCGGGGAGGGGGGTGACGAGAGTGGATGGGGCCGCGTAAGCAACGCCGATGCGGCACCGCCTCCCTTCGTCAATCCTGCGCGAATATGACATTCGCGGTACTGTCGGCCAATCGCTGAGCGCCCCAGATGCAATGGCGATAGGGCGTGCCTTCGGATCGATTGTTCGAAGAGGCGGAGGTGCCCGGGTGGTGGTTGGCCGCGACGGCCGCCTTTCCTCGCCGATGCTGGAAGCAGCGCTGGTTGATGGCCTGCTCGGCGCCGGGATCGACGTGGTTCGGATCGGCGTCGGCCCCTCCCCGATGCTGTACCATGCCGAACGCCACCTCGACGTGGACGGGGGTATCCAAGTCACCGGCAGCCACAATCCCCGCGACGACAACGGGTTCAAGATGGTGCTTGGACACCGCCCGTTTTTCGGATCGGACATTACGGCACTGGCCGCGCTCTCGGAGCAGGGTGATGTGGAGAGCGGCGCTGGACGCGTTAGCGAAAGGGCGATGCTTCCCGACTATGTCGGTCGTCTCGCTGCGGCCGACGGTCTTGTTCCGCTCCGTATTGCCTGGGACGCCGGCAATGGTGCCGCCGGGCCGGCGATTGAGCGCCTCGTTCGATTGCTGCCGGGTGAGCACCATTTGCTGTTCACGGACGTGGACGGCAATTTTCCCAACCATCATCCCGATCCTACCGAAGAGGCAAATCTCGCCGACCTGAAGGCGCTGGTCGCGCGGGAAAGGCTCGATCTCGGCGTAGCTTTCGACGGGGATGGCGATCGCATCGGCGCGGTTGATGGAGAAGGGCGGGTGATCGCTGGCGACCAGTTGCTTTCCATCCTTGCAGGACCAGTGCTTCGCGAGCGCCCTGGAGCGGCCATCGTGGCGGATGTGAAGGCGAGCGGCACCTTGTTTGACCACATCGCCGAACTGGGTGGCCGACCGGTGATGTGGAAGAGCGGTCACAGCAATATCAAGACGATGATGCACGAGGTTGGCGCGCCACTGGCCGGGGAGATGAGCGGGCATATCTTCTTCGGAGAGCTTGGCGGGCACGATGACGCACTCTACGCCGCGATACAGCTGATCCGCGCTATCGGAGCGAGCGGCAAGACCTTGGCGGCGTTGCGCGATGCCATGCCGAAAGTGGTGGCCACGCCTGAGCTGCGCTTCCCTGTGGATGAGGCGCGGCGAGAAGCGGTGGTGCAGGAGGTACTGGCGCGCCTAGCCGCAGATGGGGCTGAGGTCGACCGCACCGATGGCGCCCGTGTCACCACTGCGGATGGCTGGTGGCTGCTGCGTGCGTCCAACACGCAGGCGATGCTGACCGCTCGTGCCGAGGCGCGGGATCAAGGCGCGCTTGATCGGCTCGTCGCCGCGATTGACCGCCAACTGGCGCTCAGCGGGGTAAGCCGCATCCAATAAGCCGCGCGGCCTATCGATGCTTCAACTCGGCCGACGGATCGCAGAGCGTGCGCCGCAGTTCGAACGCGACGTCCTGAGCGGTCCGGGAGACGCTCGCCGCCGCGGAATTCGGCGCGGGTGCGTCTCCCAAGCGATTATCACGTCAGGCTGGCATCCGGTGCATCGCACACAGCTTGTTGCCGTCAGGGTCGCGGAGATAGGCGAGATACAGGCTGCCGAAGCCACCGGTGCGCACACCCGGCGCGTCCTCGATCGAAACGCCGCCGTTCTCGACGCCGGCCTTGTGCCACGCATCCGCCTGCTCGGGTCCGGACATGGCGAAGCCGATTGTGCCGCCGTTGGCATGGGTCGCCGCCTCGCCGTCGATCGGCTTGGTGACCAGGAACAGCCCGCCATTGTGCATGTAGATCAGACGGCCCTTGTCATCCTCGATCGCCGGGTTGCCGCCCAGCGAGCCAAACAGGGCGTCATAAAATTTGCGCGAACGAGCAATGTCGTTCGATCCAACCATTACGTGGCTGAACATCGGTCCTCTCCCCTAGATTTAGGGAGCTGTCATGCCTACCCGCCGTGCAGGAGTCGAGGGGCGGGCTGGATTTCGCCCGTCCCTCCATCATCCGCTCGCGACTGGCTCAGTATACCACGACGCTGCGAATGCTTTCCCCGGCATGCATCAGGTCGAAACCCTTGTTGATGTCGTCCAGGGTCAGCCGGTGCGTGATCATGGGATCGATCTGAATCAGGCCGTTCATGTACCAGTCGACGATCTTCGGCACGTCGGTGCGGCCGCGCGCGCCGCCGAACGCGGTGCCCTTCCACACTCGTCCAGTGACGAGCTGGAACGGGCGGGTCGCGATCTCTTTCCCGGCCTCTGCTACGCCGATGATGATCGATTCGCCCCAGCCGCGATGTGCGCTTTCCAGCGCCTGGCGCATCACCACCGTGTTGCCGGTGCAATCAAAGGTATAGTCACCCCCGCCGTCGGTCATCGCGATCAGATGCTGGACGATGTCGCCAACGTCCTTGGGATTGACGAAGTCTGTCATGCCGAACCTGCGGCCCCATTCCTCCCGGTCCGGGTTGATATCCACGCCCACGATCCGCGCTGCGCCCGCGAACTTGGCGCCCTGGATCACGTTAAGGCCAATACCGCCGAGGCCGAAGACGATAACAGTCGCGCCGGGCTCCACCTTGGCGGTGTTCACCACCGCGCCGACACCAGTGGTGACTCCGCAGCCGATGTAGCAACTGGTGTCGAACGGCGCATCGGTGCGGATCTTGGCCACCGCGATTTCGGGCAGGACGGTGAAGTTCGAGAAGGTCGAGCAGCCCATGTAATGAAAGATCTGCTGGCCCTTGTAGCTGAAGCGGCTGGTGCCGTCCGGCATCAGGCCTTTGCCCTGAGTCGCGCGGATCGCGGTGCAAAGGTTCGTCTTCTGGCTGAGGCACGATTTACACTGGCGGCATTCCGGCGTGTAGAGCGGGATGACGTGATCGTCGAGCGCGACGCTGGTCACCCCGGGTCCAACCTCGCGCACGATACCGCAGCCTTCGTGACCGAGGATCGAAGGGAAGATGCCTTCGGAATCGAGGCCGTCGAGCGTGTAGGCGTCGGTGTGGCAAATTCCGGTCGCCATGATCTCGACCAGAACCTCGCCGGCCTTCGGCCCTTCAAGGTCGAGTTCGACGATCTCCAGCGGCTTCTTCGCCTCGAATGCGACGGCTGCACGGGTTTTCATTGGGGCGCTCCTTGGTTGGGCTCGCCCACCTTCTAGGATGAAATCCAGGGATTTCTACCACCTGCCCGTCCATTGGGCAGCCTCAAATCAGGCGAGCGCCGCCCGCAGGATAGCGCGGGTGCCGCGATGCGACGGATCATATTCGACGCTCGACTGCAGGCTTTGTGCCATAGCCCGGATCAGCTTTGTGCCGACACCGGTTCCGCCTGGCGAGATGCCGCCCGACATGCCGACACCATCGTCCTCAACCGCCAGCAGAAACACGTCATCGCCTTCCCGATGCAGGGCAATACGAACTTCGCCGCTGCCGGCAGGGTAGGCATATTTGCAGGCGTTGCTGACGAGTTCGGTTACGATCACGCCCAGCGACACGGCCCGGTCTGTCGGCAATCGGATCGGTTCTGCCGCTAGCCGGAGCGCGCGCGGGCGATCGACGGTCGACCATGTTTCCGCAAGCTCGTCGACCAGCGTGCCGAGATATTCGCGCATGTCGACATGTTCGACGTCGCCGCCGGTGTAGAGCCGACGATGCACCTGAGCGATGGCGCTGATCCGGCGTTGCGTATCTTCCAGCGCAGCCCGTGCGCCGGGATCGGTGAGGGCACCCGCCTGCAACCGCACCATCGCCGATACGAGCTGCAGCGAATTGGCGACCCGGTGGTTTACCTCCGCCAACAGCGCTTCCAGCCGTGCGTTGGAGACGCGCAGCGACTCCTCGGCGGCGGATTTCTGCTTCTCCAGCTGGGCATGCGCCACAACTGCCCGGAATGATGCGTCGAGCAGGTCGAAAAAGTCGTCGCCTACCGATTTCACGACATAGTCGGAAGCACCGGCACGCAGCGCGGCTACGGCGACCCGTTGCTCTTCCGAACCGGTGACATAAACGACGCTTGGCGGATCGGGCAGCTGCCGAAGGCGTGCCAGCGTTTCCAGCCCGTCGATTCCGGGCATGTAATGGTCGACGGCGACGAGATGAAAGCGCTGCTCGGCGGCGATGCGCACCCCCAGTTCGCCACCGTCTGCCGTCGTAACGTCCCACCCGCGACGAGCCAGGGCGCGCGAAGCGAGGCGACGAATACCCTCGTCATCGTCGATGTAGAGAATGCGATCCATCAGGCGCTCGCATCCAGATCGGCCTCAGAACGCACCAGGCGACGACCGACGCCCGCAAGATCCGCCGCTGGGCCAAGGCAGCCGCTCGCGCGGCCGCAATCGCGCGGCTGACCACTAGACACGATCGGAGAACCGCCGCGCATCATCCCTCGAGATCGGGAACCTGGATCACGGACAGGAAGAGGCCGAGCTGGCGGATCGCCTGAGCGAAGCTTTCGTAGTTCACCGGCTTGGTGATGTAGACGTTGGCGCCAAGATCGTAGCAGCGCTGAATCTCGCGGCTATCGTCTGTCGTGGTCAGGACCACCACCGGCGTGCGCTTAACCGGCCCATCGGACTGCTTGATCTTCGCGAGAATATCCGTCCCGCTCATGTCCGGGAGATTGAGGTCGAGCAGCACCAGCGCGGGGCCGTTCAGGGCCGGGCCGTCAGGCGCGTTGAACAGATAGTCGAGCGCGCTGGTCCCGTCGAGAAAATGCTTGATGTCGTTGAGGATGCCCGCACGACGGATGTTCTTTTCGATAAGGCGCGCGTGGCCTTCGTCATCCTCGATCATCACGATGCTGACGGATTGATGTGCGTTCATCTCAAGATTTTTCCTGCAAGGTCAGCGTCGGCGGCAGCGATAGGCTGAAGGTTGCCCCTTCGCCAAGCGCAGACCGCAAAGTAATCGTACCGCCGAGGCGATAGGCAAGAGCGCGGACATGGGCGAGGCCAATGCCTTCGCCGGGCTGGTCCTGCGTGCCGGACCGACGAAACAGATCAAACACACGCTCGTGATCGCGCGGGTCGATGCCGCGGCCATTGTCAGAGACGGCGATCCACACCCGGTCACCCGCCGTGCCACCACTCACCTGTACTTCGACGGGGCGGTCAGGGTGGCGATATTTAACCGCGTTCTCGATCAGGTTCGACAGGATCTGCTCGATTGCCACGCGATCGCTGACCAGCGCCGGTAGGATGCCGTCAACATTGATACGGGCGCCCGTCTCATCCAGTCGGTGCGCCATCGAATCGCGGATCTGGCCCACCATCCGCATCAGATCGAGCGGCTCGGGCGCAAGCACCCGCCGCCCTTGTCGGGATAGGGCGAGGATCGCGTTGATCAGCCGATCCATCTTCTGGGTCGATGTGCGAATAAAGCCGATCGCTTCAGGCAAGTCTTCCTGCGCGGCAAGGCGGGCGTCATCGGTCAGGATGGCCGGCGCATCCTGCTCCACACGCTCGACCAACGCGCGCAAAGCCGCTGCCGCTGCTTCCAGTTCGGAAGTGAAGCCCATCACGTTCACGAGCGGCGAGCGAAGATCGTGGCTGACGATATAAGCGAACCGCTGAATCTCGTCATTGGCGCGAGAAAGATCCGCCGTGCGATCCACCACGATCGCTTCAAGGCTTTCGTTCAACTGCTGGAGTTGCTCGCGAGACTGCGCCAGATCGCTGGTGTAGCGCACCACCACCAGAAGCGCCGCCACCGCCACTGCAACCAGCAGCACCCCCGCCACCGCCAGGACCGTGTAGAACAGGCCGATGCTGCGTTCCTGTTGCGCATCACGCGCCGCCAGCAATTCTCGTTCCTCCCGTGCCATGGCATCGAAGACAGCGCGGATTTCGCCAAGGCGGGTACTGCTCAGTTCGGCCTGAAAGCGCTCGTTCGCTTCCTTCACCTTACCGCCGATGATGAGCTCCACACTTTGCGCGCGCAGCGCTAGCAACTCGCGAAGGTGCCGTTCCAGCGTGCGGATGTGTGACTGTTGCCGCGGATTGTCGTACGTCAGCTGCCGCAGCCTTTTGGCCGCGCGTGGCAGCGCTGCCGCCGCCTCATTGTAGGATTCAAGGAAGCTCGGCGTGTCCGGAGACAACAGGAACCCGCGGCGCGTCGTCTCGCCCTGCTCGATCAGGCGGCGGGTGTCCGCGATCGCCAGCTCGACCTCATAGGTATGCGAGACAGCCTGGCTGTGCCGCGCCAGCTCGCCCGTCACCCATGCAGCGGCAAAGCCTGCGGCGATCAGCGCAAGAAAGCCGACCGCCATAAAGGCGATCAGCACGCGCCCGATCTTGCCTTCGCTGGTAGCGAAGTTTTGCCCCCGTTCCCCGGCCATCGCAGATGCGTCTAGGAGCGGATCGGAGAAAACGCCAGAGCTGCTGTCCTGACTTTGCTAAAGCAGCAGTTCCTGGGCGCTCATCCGGCCGACGAGCCCACCACCACGGCGGCGGGCCAACTCGGTTTCGGCGGTGAACCGCACGTCCGGATCACGATCAGTCAGGAACTTGATCAGGCTCTCCTCCTCGATCTCGTTCCACGGCTTGCCGCGGTCTGGGCCGAAGCGCACCCGTGGCAGCAAGGCCGGTATGCTGGACCATTCAATCAGCTGCTCAACACTGGCTTCGTTCAATTGATCCCGCAGATGGTGGGCCGTGACATAGGCGTCCGGGAACGCGCGGTGCGCCGGCAAGCCACGCTCATGGTCCAGGCCCTCCGGCTTGCGCCAGTATCGTAGCACCTGATTGGAAAAACTGGGCGAGTCGGGCCAGAGGCGTAAAGCGCACTTCCATGTGCAGATCCACTGCGCACCGTGGGTGAGCGCGGGCGTGCAGAATTGCTGCTCGAAATCGGCGCGATGCGCAGCGAGCGCAACGCGGCGGGGATAGGGATCCAGGACGTTTCGGGCGACGTCATGCCACCATGGCGCGTCGGCCACATCCTCATCGCGAATATGATGGATCGCTTGTGTGATCGGCGGCATGGACCGGCCCGGATTGACCAGCCGCTGCCCGCCTTCGCCGTACAGCTCCCATCGTCCGTCTGGTCCGAGCGCCACATCCTGCCAACCGATCTCACATACGCCATGCTGGGGCGGAGCGTTGCCGGTGGTTTCGAGATCGATGACGCGGATGATGCTTGGTTGGCGACGCATGATGCCCATGTGGGGACTTGCGGCGGCGCTGTCATCCGTCCCGCGCAAGTTCCCTCGCGCCGCCGATCAGGCCGCGACCATTACCGACAGCAAATCATCCACATTCCCGACGGCAAAGGCGCTGTACTCGTCACCAATCGCATACGGCAACAGGATGCGCCTGCGGTGAAGCAGCGCACCGCAGCTATAGGTGACATTGGGCACGTAACCGCCCCGCTGCTCGGCGCTGGGAAACAGGAGCGGTGAGGGGGTGCGTGCCAGCACACGGGACGGATCGGCCTTGTCGAGCAGACAGGCACCGACGCAATAGCCGCGCACCAAGCCTACACCGTGGGTGAACACCAGCCAGCCTTCGTCGATTTCGATGGGCGAGCCGCAGTTCCCCATCTGGACGAACTCCCATGGATATTTGGGCGCGAGGATCCGCACGCCGTCGTCCCAATGTTCCAGCCGATCGGACCGGAGCAGCCAGATGTTCTCATTGTCCTGACGGCCCAGCATCACGAACTGGCCGCCGATCTTGCGTGGAAACAGCGCCATGCCCTTGTACCCGGACATGGCGCCGGTCAGCGCGCGCATCTCCACGGTGCGCATATCGACCCCGCGAAGCATCTCCTGCCGGGCGGTCACCCCGTCGAAGGCAGTGTAGGTCCCGATCACGCTGCGATTCCCGTCATCGTCGGTGAAACGAACCATGCGCAGATCCTCGATGCCTGAGCGTTGGCTGGGCAGCACCGGAAACAGCACGGTTTCCGAAACATCATCGCTCTCGTCGCACAGCAGCCGGATCCATCCGGCTTCTTCCTTGTCTATTCGCGGCGGAACACCTTGTTGGCTGGCCGGATGGACGATGACCTGGTCGCCCGCATCCCATGTTCCCGTGCGGAATGTCACGGAGGAAATATGACCCTCCCCGATCCCCCTCAGGGATAGCAGAAAGGCAAGCGAGTCGTCGTTCTCGTCCGCATCCGGCAGTGGAATGATGCTGGGATTGAAGAGAGCGGCCGACTCGAAGGCATATTCCTGGCTGAAGTAAGCGCCGATCAGCAGGCGGTCCGTCTCGTCGAGATTTGGCGGCAGCTTCAGATCGCCGGCGACATCAGCGAAGCGGCGCAGAAAGGTGGCGTCTGCATTGCGGTGGCGTTCATGCATCGGCCGCTGGAGCAGCATGCGCATTCGTTCACGCATCGGCTTGTCGAGCGACAGCAACCGATCGGCCACCTGCTGCATCCGCTTGGGGCGGTCTTTGCCGAATGGCTCGGGATAGGCGAAGCTGAACGGGCGGATGACGGTGCGGGACGGGTCCGGCTTCAACTCGATCGATAAGGTGCTGAACACGTCCGCTGCGTTCATCGTGGTATCCCTTGCGGTTGAAGTGGAGATCAGGAATTCTCGGGCGGTGCACTGGAATGCGCCATCGGCCCGTCTTGGTCGGCGATTGGCGGCTTTGGCGCCAGAAACAATGTGCGGGTCGGAACGGCGATGGTGATACCGGCCGCGCTCAGCCGCTCGTAGATCGACAGCAGCAAATCCTGCCGCACGGTCGTGCTTTCCCCAAAGTCACTGAGTGCGATGTAGGAAAATACCTCAATCTCCAGTGCGCTTTCCCCGAAGTTGTTGAACCGCGCCCGCGGCCCATCCTTTGAGATGTTCTCGTTCGAGAGCAGCACGTCCTCAATGATCGCCACCGCCTCCCGGATTTTATCGGGGGTGGTATATTCGATGTAGATCTTAGGCGCGAAAAGGAAGCGGTCCCGTTTGGCGAAATTCTCGATCTGACGGGAGGAGAAATCGCCGTTCGGGATGGTGACGATCGTCCGATCATTAGTGCGAATACGAGTGGATCGGATGCCGACGTCCTCCACCGTACCGACTACGTCTCCCACTCGGCAAAAATCGCCGACCTGAACGGGACGATCGGCAATCACGGTGACACTGCCGACCAAGTTCTCGACTGTCTTCTGCGCGCCTAGTGCGAGGGCGATACCGCCAATACCCAGTGCCGCAATGCCGGTCGTGACATCGATGCCGAACGTGTCGAGCACGGCGACGATGCTGAACACCAACAGCAGGATCTTCGCCGCCCGCCGCAACAGCGTGACGACCGAAACGGCCTGACGGCGGGATCGGCGATGCATCCGTGCAATGGCGACATCCGCGACTGCATCGACCAAGCGAAGGCCGAACCACACCAACGCAATGGCCGCGACCCCGCCGGCGTACCGCAGCAGCGTCTGGCGGGCGACGATCGCTACCTGAAGGCGCTCGGCCCAAGTGTAAAATGCCATGACCGCGATGAAGAGGCTGAGCGGCGGCAGAGCGGCGTGGAAGAAGCGATATACTGCATTCGCATCCGGATCGGTGATGCCGCGGCGCATTACGGCCAGTGCAGCGGCAGCAATCAGTCGTAAGATCACAAAGCTGAGCGCAGCAATGCCGATCAGCAATGCCCAGTCTTCGGCCGGTGCGCCGGCAACGTCGATGCCGACGACGGCGTCGGTCGTAGGGGCGGCGACCTTTGTGGCCGGCACTGCCATTAACTGCCGGATCGTATCATGTGAGATCCGCCACACGGAGCGACCGTTCAACGATCCATGGGTCAGCAAGATCGGCGCGTCGCCGGTGCTTCCCTTGAGATCGCCGGCAAGTTCGCGGTCGAGCGGCAGGTCGTCGTCGATGCGCCCCGCAGGCTCATTGGATAGCCGAGCAAACGGCAACAGCGTGCCGCCACTGTCCAGCAGCACTTGCAACCGGCGGGCCAGCTCCGACGCGCCGTCCATCACTCGCGCGTCGTCCTGCACCGGCAGGTCGAAGTAATTGGCGGCTCGGTTATAGTCGCGCTTCGCGAGTGCTTCGATCAATCCGCTTACGGTGGAACGCGGCGTTTCACGACCAAAAGGGTCCGCCGGGATGGTCGGCGCGGTACTATTCGCGGGTGCGTCCTGAGCCAGCGCAGGTATGCCGGTCATCGTGGCGAGAAGGAGAATGAGGAGGAAACGACGAAGATAGCTGAGCACGGTCACCTGCGGCGTTTAAGACGTCCGTGAAGGGAACGCCGTTGCCCGCCGAAAGGTCGCACCATCCATGGTGTCAGGACAACGCTTCGCCCCCCGCGGCTGATATAGCCGCTCGCGCAGTGCCCGGCGGCCGCACCGCTCAGTCCCGCGACGATCGCGCTTCGGCGATTGCTTCCCGCAAACGATCAAAGGGCAAGGCGCCAGAGAGTACCTTATCACCCACTACCCACGCCGGCGTCCCGCTGATGCCCAACTTCGCAGCCAGGCCCAGATTGCCTGCGATCTCCGTGTCGACGTCATCAGGCATTTTGGTGAGGTCCACGCCGGTGCTCCGCGCCGCGGCGGCGATCGACTGCGCACTTACTGCCCCGCCTGCGTATAGTGCCTGGTGAAAGGCCGGAAACCGTCCTTGTGCAGACGCGGCAAGGGAAGCACGGGCCGCATCCCGACTTTCTTCGGCCAGAATCGGCAGCTCGCGGAACACGACCCGCAACTTTGGGTCGCTCTTCACCAGTCGATCGATGGTCGGCAGGCTCGCCCGGCAATAGCCGCAGTTGTAATCAAAGAACTCGACGAGAGTAACGTCGCCATTTGGGTTGCCCATCACCGCGCCCCGATACGGCGTTTCGATTCGGGACCGATTGGCCGCCACCGCACGGCCGCTTTCGCGCTCCTGCAACTTCTGCATCGCCTGCGGGATTATCTCGGGATTGCTGAGGAGGTAGTCATGCACCACCTTCTCGATCTGCGCCTTGTCACTTACGCGCAGGTCACCGGGGGCAGCCCGTTCGGCCAGCCACATGCCCACGGCACCGAAGGTCGCGCCCAGCAGCACGACCAGCAACAGGGTAAGTCGGTTCATTTGCGCTTGCGCTTGTCGCCGTCGAGGGAATTGGCAGATGTCATCGCGATATCCTGTGCCCGGATCCAGTCAGGCGTATTTTGTGGGATGCCTGCAAGGGCATAGCGTGCGCTAGCCGCAGCCGTGCGGTGATCGCCTACCATGCTGGCGCGTTCGGCCGTGGCGAGCGCTGCCCGCGCAGGATCGCCGGTGCGCTCGTAAACGGTACCGAGTTGATACCAGGCGAAGGGGTTCTGATCATCGCGGGCGACGGCCGTACGCAGCACGCGCTTGGCTTCCTCGTAGTTCGCCTTGTCCTCCGTTGCGATCAGTGCATGGCCGAACGTGGTGGCGATCAGCGGGTTGTTGCGCGATCCGTCAGTTGCGGCGCGCAGCGGCGCCAAGGCCTCCTGCGGCTTGCCTGCCTCAAGCAGGATCTGGCCCTTGATCTCCAGGAAGTAGGGATCGTTGGGCTTGTTGGCGACCAGGGCGTCGGCCTCAGCGTCTGCCTTCTCGGGATAGCCGCTGCGGTGATAGGCATAGGCGCGGGCGTAGTGCGCGTAGATGGTCTGGGTGCCCTCCGGATATTTCTGGAGCGCCTGCGCGGGCGGTAGCAGATAACCGTCCAGTTTGGCCTGGACCCGCTTGAAGCGCTCTTCCCAATCCTGATTGAGCGGCTTGTTCCAGGCTGCCGAAGCCTGCAGCGTTTCTGAAACCGCCGCCACGCGTTCGGACGAAACCGGGTGGCTGAGCATGTACTCAACTTTGCGGGTGATGCCGTAGCGATATTCAAGCTGCTGCATCGTCTTGAAGAAATTGAGATATCCCTTGCCGCTGATCCCGGCGGCGTTGAGATATTTCGCGCCGGCGGCGTCGGTCGAGGCCTCCTGCTGACGCGAGAAGGCGAGATACTTGGTCATGGCGGCTTGCTGCCCGGCAGCGAGAACGCCGGCGCCCGCTTCCCCGGCACCAGCGGCCATTGCCGCCAGGCCCAGCACCATGGAAAGGATGGAGATGCCCGTCGCTTCCTGAAAGCCGCGGCCGGCAAGCGAGACGTGCCCGCCCGTAATGTGGCCGAGTTCATGGGCGATGACGCCCTGCACTTCGTTGGCGGTCTTAGCCGCCTGGATCGTGCCAGAGTGCACATAGACGATCTGACCGCCCGCTACGAAGGCGTTGATCGAATCATCGTTGACCAAAACGACCTTCACGTCGCTGGGCCGCAACCCGGCGGCGGTGATGAGCGGAGCCGTCATGTCCGCCAGCAACGTCTCAGTCTCGGCGTCGCGCAAGATCGACTGCGCCTGGGCAGCCTGTGCCATGGAAACGCAGGCCAGGGCCGCAGCGGCCAGTAGGCGAAGAGCAGCGGAGCGGCGGGTCACAGCTGCGGGCGCTGCATGATCGATCGGCGAGCGACGGACATGCGCCGAACCCAGCATGATGGTGGCTTAACCATCGCTGAAGCCCGGCGCATGTCGATCACCGGCAACGTGTCACAACCGGCGGTTTACGCACCGAAGGTCCGCTGCCACCAGCCGCGGCGCGGCGCTGCGGCGGGTTCCTCGGCGGTGCCTTCTCCGGTTTCGGCCGCAGTGCCGGCAGTAGCCGCATCGGCAGCGTTAGCGTCGCTGGCCGGGGTGGCTGCCGCGTTCGACGGTGCAGCGCCAGCGTCCGCTGCGGGCATATCCGCGGCGCCTTCTGTCGCTGCATCCGCCTTCTTGCGCCGGGTGCGCTTCGGCTTGGCGGGTGCTTCCGTCGCTTCGGCTGGCGCTGCCGCCTCGGCTGCGGCGGTGGCATCCGTGGTCGGAGCGTCCGTTTTCTTGCGCCGAGTGCGCTTCGGCTTGGCCGGTGCGCCTTCCTCCGTCGCCGGCGCGATCGCGTCGATGCCGGGCGTTTCGATGACCGCCGGTGCCTCTGCCGGCGCAGCGACAGGTGCCTGCTCGACCGCCTTCTTGGCACGCGGGCGACGCCGGGTCTTCGGGGCCGGCTGCTCCGCTTCCGCAGCTGCGTTGGCGGTCGCGTCTGCGCTTGCTTCGGACGCGACGGGCTCCACAGCAGGAGCTTCGGTGATCGCGGTCTCGACCAACGGCGCTTCCGCGGTCTCCGCTTCCACGCTCACCTCGGCCGCGGTGGAGACGCTGTCGCCCTCGACGCGATTGGCGTCGCGTTCGGCCCCATTCTCACGGCGCCGCCGGCGCCCGCGGCGATTGCGCCGGCGACGACCGCCTTCGCCCTCTGCCGTGCCCTCGGAATCGTCGTGGTCGGAAGTAGCTTCCGCTTCCGCCGCATCGACAGCCTCGTCTTCGCTGGCGGCGTCGCTTTCATCACCTTCGCTGAGGTCCGCGTTCGACGCGGGCGCTGCGCCGGCTTCGCCATTCGTCCGACCGCGCCGGCCACGACGGCGACGGCGCTTGCGACCGCCCTCACGCTGCTCGTCACCCCGTGCTTCCTCGGCGCGGGGCGCCTCGTCCTCGGCCTCGAGCTCTTCCTCTTCTTCCTCCTCGATCTCCTCGGGGAAGTCTTCCTCAATCTCCTCGAGCGGCGGCGCGAATTTTGGAGCATAGGCCGGCGGCGGACCCGATGCCTCGACCGACATGCGCGCGCCTTCCTGCTCACCATCCGGCAGGATTTCCACGGCTACGCCATAACGATCCTCGATCTCGGCGATGTCGGCCCGCTTGCGATTGAGCACATAGAAGGCGGCTTCCTGGCTGCAGCGCAGCGTCAGCAGCGAGCCACGGCCACGCGCGGCTTCGTCTTCGATCAGGCGCAGCGCGCTGAGGCCCGCGGACGAGGCGGTGCGGACAAGACCGGTGCCTTCGCAATGCGGGCAGGGGCGGGTGGAGGCCTCGAGCACGCCGGTGCGCAGGCGCTGGCGGCTCATTTCCATGAGGCCGAACGACGAGATGCGGCCGACCTGGATGCGGGCGCGATCGTTCTTCAGCGCCTCCTTCATCGCCTTCTCGACCTTCCGGACATTGGAATTGTTGTCCATGTCGATGAAGTCGATGACGACGAGACCGGCCATGTCGCGCAGGCGCAACTGACGCGCGATTTCCTGTGCCGCCTCGAGGTTCGTCGCGGTCGCGGTCTGCTCGATATTATGCTCGCGCGTCGAACGGCCCGAGTTGATGTCGATCGAGACCAACGCCTCGGTCGGGTTGATGACGAGGTAGCCGCCCGACTTCAGCTGCACCACCGGGTGGTACATGGCGGCGAGCTGATCCTCGACATGGCAGCGCTGGAACAGCGGAATGGGATCGCTGTAATGCTTCACCCGCTTGGCGTGGCTTGGCATCAGCAGGCGCATGAAGTCCTTCGCCTGGCGATAGCCTTCGTCACCCTCGACGATGACCTCGTCGATGTCCTTGTTATAGATGTCGCGGATCGCGCGCTTGATGAGATCGCTGTCGCCATAGATGAGCGCTGGTGCCGCGCTCGTCAGCGTCTTTTCACGGATGCCGTCCCACAGGCGGGCGAGGTAATCGAAATCACGCTTGATCTCGGTACGCGTGCGGCTGAGACCTGCGGTGCGCACGATGCAGCCCATTGAGGGCGGCAGTTCCATTTCCGCCATGATCGACTTCAGCCGCTTGCGATCGGCCGAATTGCTGATCTTTCGGCTGATCCCGCCGCCGTGCGAGGTGTTGGGCATCAGCACGCAATAACGGCCCGCCAGCGACAAATAGGTCGTCAGTGCTGCGCCCTTGTTGCCTCGCTCTTCCTTCACGACCTGGACCAGCAGCACCTGGCGGCGGCGGATCACGTCCTGGATCTTGTAGCGGCGGCGCAGGTTCATGCGGCGCTGGCGCAGCGCCTCCACCTGATCGTCGTTGATGCCGGTGGCGGCGCGGGCGGGGCCCTCTTCGCTATCGACATCGCCCTCGATTTCGTCACCGCCGTCCGCGTCGTTGTCCGCCTCGTCCTCGAACTCGGCATCACCCTCGGGGGCGTCAAGGTCGGCGTCTTCGGCGGCCTCCTGCTCGGCACGCAGCTTTGCTTCCTCGGCTGCATGCTCCGCTTCTTCGCGCAGCAGTGCCTCGCGATCCTCCTTGGGGATCTGATAGTAATCGGGATGGATTTCCGAAAAAGCGAGGAAGCCGTGGCGATTGCCACCATAGTCGACGAACGCCGCCTGCAGCGACGGCTCGACCCGCGTCACCTTGGCAAGATAGATATTTCCCTTGAGCTGCTTGCGCTCGGCACTCTCAAAATCAAACTCTTCGATGCGGTTTCCCTTGACGACGGCCACGCGGGTTTCCTCCCGGTGGCGTGCGTCGATCAGCATGCGCATGGTCATTATATGGTCTCCGCGCGCGACTCGCGCCGCCGGACGGCGGGGTCACGCGATGATAAGGCGCTGCCGGCTCTCGTTCGCCGGGCAAGCGGATGGTGGTGACTTGTGCCTTCGTTCGCCGCGCACGTCCGGGCGCAACGCCCTGGATCAGCCCCGCGCCCGCGCCGCCGGCAAGAGCCGGTCGAAACTGCGGTGGGGGAAAATGCGACATGCGAACGTCAACCTGATGGCCCGGGCCGGCGTGAACAGCCGGTCGGGCGGTGGGTCGGCAGCGGGCGCAAAGGCCTGCAATCCGATCAACGTGGTGACTAGCAAGTCGTTTGTCATTCGGCAACCGGAACGTCCTTGCCGGACAAGCGGCAAAAACGTGCCGAACAGCTTGTTAACCCCAATGAGCAACTGCGATTTGACCAGCAGCGGCGTAACCCGAATCGGGCAGGGAAGAAGGGTTTGCGTATCATGGCTTTTCGCTGGACCAGCGAGCAGCCGACGCGGCATGCAGGGCAAATGTCGATGCTGCTCGCGTTCTTGGCTGGTCTTTCATTCGGCACTCCGGGCTGGGCCGCGACGGTGCAGCGCGTGGACGTGCGAGAGGGGCGGATCACGATCCGTTTCGATGAAGCGGTGCGCGGCGCGTCCAGCTTCATCCTGAACGGGCCGCAGCGCATTGCGATCGATATCGACGGCGCTCGTCCGGGCCGCGCGAGTGGCGGCGACGGGGCGATCACGGCGGTGCGGCAGGGTTGGCGCGGGGCCGATAGCGCGCGCGTGGTGCTGGACCTTGCTGAACCGATGATCGTATCGAAGGGCGAGTTTCAGGATGATGGGCGCACGCTGGAGCTGTCGCTGCGCCAGGTTGACGGGCGCCGCTTCGCCGCGGCCAGCGTGGCCTCGCCGTTAAGTTTCCTTCCGTTCGGCTGGGGAAAGGCCAAGCCCAAGTACAAGGTGTCGATCCCGGTGCCGCCCGCGCGCAAGAGCGCTTTGCCGCGTGTGCAGGGGGATGACAGCCGGCCACTGGTGGTGATCGACGCCGGTCACGGCGGAAACGATCCGGGCGCGATCAATGCCGAAACGGGTCTGCGCGAAAAGGACGTGACGCTCAAGATCGCCCGCGCGATCAGGGATGAGCTGCTGGAGTCCGGACGCGTCCGCGTAGCGCTGACGCGTGATGATGATCGCTACATCCTGCATCGCGAGCGATTCGGGGTGGCTCGTCAACTAGGCGCGGACCTGTTCATCTCCATTCACTGCGACAGTGCCGGCAACGTCGAGGCATCTGGCGCCACCGCCTACACGCTTTCGGATGTCGCGTCCGACAAGGAGGCCGCGCGGCTTGCCGCGCGCGAGAACAAGGCAGACATCATCGCTGGGGTGAACCTGGATGAGAGCGAGGACGTGTCCTCCATTCTCATCGATCTGACCCAGCGGGAAACGATGAACGCGTCGGCCGGATTTGCGCGCCTGCTCGGTCGCGAGGCAAAACCTTTGATTCCGGTGAAGAGCAACTTCCACCGCATGGCTTCGCTGCTGGTGCTAAAGGCGCCCGACCTGCCTTCGATCCTGTTTGAAACCGGCTATATCTCCAACGCTCAGGATGCTGCATTCCTTGACAGTCGCGAGGGGCGCGAACGGATCGCGCAAAGCGTGCGTCGGGCGGTGGAAATACACTTTGCGCGCCGGATGGCTCAAACCGCTGCGCGTTAATGTTTGCCGGGCGGTGAGCGGACCACATGGACGTGTTCGCCCGAAGGTGTGCGGTGCGGCGCTATGGGCGACGGTTCTCGATCCGGCGCGCGGCGTACGGGCTTGATGTTGCCAGCCGCACGGCCGCTCCCTAAACACCGGCGTCGCGTATGGCGTCCACTCCCCCCGAACCCATGACGGTGCAACGGCGCACCAGCGGCCTTGGCGAGCGCTTGTCGCGGCTGTGGGCGCGCTGGTGGGTGAAGGTGCTGGCCGTGCTTGCCGCGATCGGGCTGCTCCTGCTGGGCGGCGGCTGGTATTTCATCACCCGCGATCTGCCGTCGGTGGAACAACTGCGTACGTACGAGCCGCCGCTCCCTACCAATGTGCGCGGCATCGATGGTGCTCCCGTCTATTCCTATGCGCGCGAGCGGCGGGTCGAGCTCTCCTTTGCGGAATATCCCAAAACGTTGGTTCAGGCGTTCCTGGCCGCGGAGGACAAGACCTTTTTCGAACATCACGGCGTCGACTATCCGGGCCTTGCCGGTGCGGTGGTGGATTATGTTTCCAAGCTCGGCAGTGGCCAGCGCGCGCGCGGCGGGTCCACGATCACGCAGCAGGTCGCCAAGAACCTGCTGATCGGCAACGAATATTCGCCGACCCGCAAGATCAAGGAAGCGATCCTCGCGTGGCGGATCGAGGACACGCTGTCCAAGCAGCAAATCCTTGAGCTCTATCTCAACCAGATCTTCCTTGGCCGGAATGCCTATGGCGTCGAAGCGGCCAGCCACGCCTATTTCGACAAGGAACTGGATGAGCTGAGCCTTTCGCAGATGGCCTATCTTGCCATCCTGCCGAAGGGGCCGGCAAACTATGATCCGTTCCGGGATACCGAACGGGCGCTGGAGCGGCGCAACTGGGCCCTGGGTGAGATGGAGCGCAACGGCTTCATCACGGCAGCGCAGCGTAGCGAGGCGCAGGCGCAACCGATTGGCGCGATCGTTCGGCGCGTGCCAAAGTTCGAGCGGGTCGGCGGCTACTTCGTGGAGGAAGTTCGGCGCGAGCTCATCAGCCGGTTCGGCGAAACCGCTCGGGACAGCGCCAATAGCGTTTATTCCGGCGGTCTGTGGGTGCGCACGTCGCTGGACCGGCGCGTTCAGGCAGCGGCGGCTGAAGCCTTGCGGGACGGCTTGCTGCGCTATGATCGCGGCCGCGGCTTTTCGGGCCCGCTCCGCCATGTGGAAATCGACGGGGACCGGTGGCAGGTCGCGTTGCTGAACACCAACATCAACCTCGATCATGCGGACTGGCGCGCGGCCATTGTGATCTCGCGGGGAGACAGCGAAGCACAGATCGGCTTCGCTAACGGGGACCGGGGTACATTGCCGCGCTGGGGCGCGCAGATGCCGACCCGCGGCAGCAGCACGCCGGCTTTCGGCACGCTGAAACCGGGCGATGTGATCGCGGTCGCCCCCTCGGGCAGTCAGTTCGCCCTGCGGTCCGTGCCCAAGATCTCTGGCGGGTTCGTGGTGCAGGAGCCGGAGTCTGGCCGCATCCTGGCGATGCAGGGCGGCTTCGACGCGTCGCTTCAGTCGTTCAATCGCGCCACCCAGGCGATGCGGCAGCCGGGCTCCACCATCAAGCCGATCGTCTATGCCGCTGCGCTGGAACACGGCATGACGCCCGCCTCCATCATCGTGGACGGGCCGTTCTGCGTGGATCAAGGACCACGGCTTGGCCAGAAGTGCTTCCGCAACTTCGGCAATTCGCGCGGTGCCGGGCCGCATACGATGCGATGGGGCGTTGAGCAGTCGCGCAACCTGATGACGGTGCGTGCCGCGGCGCAGACGGGCATGGCGAATGTCGTCCGCCTGATGAAGGCGATGGAGATCGGCGACTATCAGCCCTATCTTTCCTACGCGCTGGGCGCCGGCGAGACGACCGTTATGAAGATGGTCAACGCTTATGGTGTCCTCGCTAACCAGGGCCGGTGGCACGCACCCACGTTGATCGACTTCGTTCAGAACCGTCGCGGCCAAGTGATTTGGCCGGAGAATTGGCGCGCCTGCGATCGCTGCAACATGCCTGATTGGGATGGAAAGCCGATGCCGCGTCCCGCGCGCCGTGGCCGGCAGGTGCTGGATGCCATGTCGGCCTATCAGATGGTGCACATTGCCGAAGGGGTGATCCAGCGCGGCACCGCGACGGTGCTGCGGGATCTCAATCGCCCGATCTTTGGCAAGACTGGCACCAACTCGGGTCCGAAGGACGTCTGGTTCATCGGCGGTACGCCGCAAATGGTGGCGGGTGTCTACATCGGGTATGATTCGCCGGTGAACCTGGGTGGCTACGCCCAAGGCGGAACGCTCGCCGCGCCGATCTTCAAGCAATGGGCGATCAAGGCTTATGAGGGAATGGACCCGCTGCCGTTCCGCGCCCCGGCCGGGATCCGCATGGTGCGGATCGACCGGGCCAGCGGTCGACCGGTGTTCGGCACGTTCCCGAACGACAATGATCCGAAGCCCGCGGTGATCTGGGAAGCGTTCAAGCCGCAGGCGGAAGCGCGCCGCGCGCCGCGTAGGCCGACCGCCCAGCCCACGGCCGCGCCGACCGCCACCGGTGCCCGCACGCAGCCGAGCGACAGCGACTTCCTGCAGCGCGAGGGCGGCATTTACTGAGCGGTCGGCGCTGGCATTGTCCTGCCGCCGTTCTGGTCCTAAGTCCGCCAACCAAATATCGTCATCCCAGCGCAAGCTGGGATCTCCCGGTTACGAAGCATTGCTCGTGCCGCACGAGATTCCAGCCCGCTGGAATGATGTAAGAAGTGGAGAAAGATAATGCGCGCCGAAGCGCAGGCCCATGCCGACACGATCAACGAGGCGCTCGCGCTGCTCCGGCGCAGTCTCGACTGGGATCGTGCGCTGCGGCGGCTCGATGAACTGAATGCGCGGGTCGAGGACCCGACGCTGTGGAACGATCCCAAGGCGGCTCAGGACGTGATGCGTGAGCGTCGCCGGCTGGACGAGGCGATCACCGCGACCCGCACCATCGAGCGCGAACTCAGCGACACTGCAGAGCTGATCGAGATGGCAGAGGCCGAGGGCGACGAGGAAATGGCGTCGGAGGGCACGGCTGCTCTCGCCCAGCTTGCGGAGCGCGCGCAGAAGGACAAGGTGAAGGCGCTGCTGTCGGGCGAAGCCGACGCCAACGACACGTATGTGGAGATAAACGCCGGCGCAGGCGGCACGGAAAGCCAGGACTGGGCCGAAATGCTCCAGCGCATGTACACGCGCTGGGCGGAGCGCCAGGGCTACAAGGTGGAGTTGATCGACTATCACTCCGGCGAGCAGGCGGGCATCAAGTCTGCCACGTTGCTGGTGAAGGGCGAGAACGCCTATGGCTATGCCAAGGTGGAAAGCGGCGTTCACCGACTGGTTCGCATCAGCCCGTATGACAGCTCGGCACGTCGCCACACCAGCTTTTCGAGCGTTTGGGTCTATCCGGTAATCGACGACTCGATCGACATCGAGATCAATGACAGCGAGCTGCGCATCGACACCTATCGCGCTTCGGGCGCGGGCGGACAGCACATCAACACGACCGACTCGGCCGTGCGTATCACCCACTTGCCCACTGGCATTGTGGTCGCCTGTCAGAACCAGCGGTCCCAGCACAAGAACAAGGCGGAGGCGTACAACCAGCTGCGTGCGCGCCTGTACGAGCATGAGCTGCGTAAGCGCGAGGAAGAGGCGAACACCGTCAACGCCGCCAAGACCGATATCGGCTGGGGGCACCAGATCCGCTCCTACGTGCTTCAACCGTATCAGCTGGTGAAGGACCTGCGTACCGGTGTCACGTCAACGTCGCCGGGGGACGTGCTGGACGGCGATCTCGATGATTTCATGGCGGCCGCGCTTGCCCAGCGCGTCACGGGCGAAGCGGTCGAGGTGGAGGACGTCGACTGAGGATGCTCGGCGCCTCATCGAATTCCTGTCGAGGGGAGCGAGCGCCCGCGCTTGGGTGTCGTTCCGCTGCTTCTCGCCCGCGGCATGGCCGCAGCATGGCGCGATCCCTCGCTGCGGCTGCTCTCCTGCTGCTGGTGGCCGGCTGCGAGGGCGGTGAGCCCTTGCTCAAGAATGAGCCCAAGGATCCGGGGCCGTTCCCAGCAGCCGACCGGCCAGTGGCTCACATCGTGTCGTCGCGCTGGTCAAACGAGGAAGCGCGCGATCGTTTGAACGAGGCGGGCACGGTGATGACGCGCGCCGCCATCACACCGGGCATGACCGTCGCGGATATCGGCGCCGGCGAGGGTTATTACACCATGCGTCTCGCCCAAAAAGTGGGCGAAGAAGGGCGAGTACTGGCGCAGGACGTTGTTCCGAGCGTCCGCGATGCTCTTGCCGAGCGCGTCGCGCGCGGGCGTCTCGACAATGTGAGTGTGAAGCTCGGCGCACCGGCTGACCCGAAGTTGCCTGAGGCGAGCTTCGACCGGATCTTCATGGTGCATATGTATCATGAAATCGAGCAGCCCTATGAGTTCCTCTGGCGGATGCGCCCGGCGCTCCGGCCGGATGGGCTTGTGGTGGTGGTCGACGCCAATCGCACCACCGTCAATCACGGCACGCCGCCTGCGCTCCTCCGCTGTGAATTTGCAGCCGTAGGCTACGAGCTGGTGACGATGACCCCCATGCCCTCGGCCGGTGGATATTTCGCTACCTTCCGCGCAATAGGACAGCGGCCCGAGCCGGAGGCGATCCGGCCTTGTCGCCTCGACCAGTCACAGCAGGCCCCGCGCCCGAAAGCTGACAATGCTGTCACCGGCCAGCACGAGATGGTCGACCAGCCGGATCCCTAGGCTGTCCAGTGCTTCCGCCACCCGGCGGGTGGTGCGAAGATCCTCCGGCGAAGGCTCGGCATCTCCGGATGGATGATTGTGCGCCATCACGACAGCACGCGAATCATGGGCCATGGCCACCGCCACGATGGTGCGTAGCGGCACGTCGACTGATGACACGCTGGCCGACAGGATGTGATGCAGGCCGAGCGTGCTTCCGCGCTCGTCGAGAAAAACGAACGCGATCGATTCGGTCAAGGCGCGCGCCATCGCGGCAAGATGTCCGCTGATTGCCGGATCGAAACCATACATGATGACGGAGTCGTTGGCTGCGATCGGCCGCGCAAGGTATCTGCGCCGGAACGGATCGGTTCACGAGCGGCTTGGCGTGGCCGCGGGGCGGCTGTAGCGTCCGGCCCATGCGCCAATATCTTGATCTCATGGCCCGCGTGCTCGACTCGGGCGCGCAGCAGATGGATCGCACGGGCACGGGCACGCTCAGCGTTTTCGGGCACCAGATGCGGTTCGACCTGGCTCAGGGCTTCCCTGTGCTCACCACCAAGAAGCTGCATCTGCGCTCGATCATCGTGGAATTGCTGTGGTTCCTGCGTGGCGACACCAACGTGCGCTGGTTGCAGGATCGGAAGGTCAGCATCTGGGACGAATGGGCTGACGAACAGGGTGATCTCGGCCCGGTATACGGCAAGCAGTGGCGCGACTGGGTGGCGGCGGACGGCCGGCATATTGATCAGATCAAGGGACTGGTGGAGGACATCCGAACCAATCCTGCATCCCGTCGCCAGATCGTGACCGCGTGGAATCCCGGCGATCTCCACGCGATGGCGCTGGCGCCCTGCCATTGCCTGTTCCAGACCTATGTGGCGAACGGCCGATTATCGCTTCAGCTGTACCAGCGGTCGGCCGACATCTTCCTGGGCGTGCCGTTCAACATCGCGAGCTACGCCTTGCTGACCCATATGCTCGCGCAGCAATGCGGATTGGAGCCCGGCGAGTTCATCTGGACGGGCGGCGACTGCCACCTGTACGCCAACCACCTGGAACAGGCGCGCCTCCAGCTTGGCCGTGAGCCCGGCACGCTGCCGCGGCTGGAAATCCGGCGCAAGCCGTCTGCGATCGACGCCTATGAGCTCGAGGATTTCGTGCTGCACGATTACGTCGCCCAGGCTCACATCAAGGCGCCAGTCGCTGTATGACCGCTTCGTTCACCCGGGGTTCAGCCGTATCGACTACAACCGTAGTCGAAGAGAGGGAGGCTGGCATGCGGGATTATCTGATCACGATTGCAACGGCCACGCTGGCTGCCATGCTGCTGCAAGTCGGCAGCCCGCCGGCATGCGCTGACGCGCGCTCATCCTCTGACGCCGTTCACGGCCGGTGACGGTTTCGCTTCATCTTGCTCGCGCCAGCAACGGCGTGATTGGTCGTGACGGTGGCCTGCCGTGGCATCTGCCCGCCGACCTGAAGCGGTTCAAGGCGCAGACGATCGGGCGGCCGATGATCATGGGGCGCAAGACGTTCGAAAGCTTCCCTGCGCCGCTGCCGGGACGCCGGCACATCGTCCTGACCCGCGACCGCGCTTGGTCTGCTGAAGGAGCGGAAGTGGTGCATGGACCTGCCGAAGCACTGGCGGCAGCCGGCGAGGATGTCGCGGTGATCGGCGGCGCGGATGTATTTGCCTTGTTCCTGGATCTTGCCGATCGGGTCGAGCTTACCGAGGTCCATGCCGCGCCGGCTGGAGACACGATCGTGCCGCCCTTTACCGGCTGGCGCGAGACCGGGCGCGAAGATCATCCGGCCGTTGGCGACCTGCCGGCCTATAGTTTTGTAACACTGGTGCGCTGACGCGAGCGTCGCTATGCGCCCGTGCCATGGATCGGCATGGGATCATCCGGCTGGGCAAGGGCGAGGCGCTGTCGGATGCGTTGCGCGGTGGTATCGTCGCGCTTGGCAACTTCGACGGCTTTCACCTCGGCCATCAGGCTGTCGTCGGGCGAGCCGTCGAGCGCGCGCGTGCCGAAGGGCGGCCAGCATTGGTCGCGACCTTTGATCCTCACCCGATGCGTTTCTTCAAGCCGGACAGTCCTTGGTTCCGGCTGTCCACGTTGGAACAGCGGGCGGAGCTGATGCAGGCGGCGGGCGTCGATGCGATGCTCGTCTTTGCCTTCGATGCCGAGCTTGCCGCCTTGTCGGCGGAGGCGTTCGTCACCTCCCGGTTGGTACAGGAGATCGGCGCCGCCGGTGTGGTGACTGGTGCTGACTTCACCTTTGGCAAGGCGCGGTCTGGCGATGTCTCGTTGCTTGCGGCGCTCGGGCAGGCGCATGGCTTCTCCGCTGACACGGTGGGCGCCGTCACATATGAGGGAGGCACCGTCTCCTCCACCCGGATCCGCGCCGCGCTGCGCGAGGGTCGGCCACGCGACGCTGCACGGCTGCTGACGCGGCCCTTCACCATCCGCGGTGAGGTGCGCCACGGTGACAAACTGGGCAGGGAGATTGGCTACCCCACCGCCAATGTCGATCTCGGAAACTACCTGCGTCCCGCCTACGGCATCTACGCGGTACGCGTGACGCTGGAGGACGGGCGCGTCTTCAACGGTGCGGCAAACCTTGGTATCCGGCCAAGCTTCGATCCGCCCAAGGAATTGCTCGAACCTTATCTGTTCGACTTCTCCGGTGACCTTTACGGTCAGACGATCGACGTGGCGCTGATCGACTATCTGCGGCCCGAGGCGAAATTCGATACGCTCGAAGCGTTGAAAGAGCAAATGGCGGCGGACTGCGACCGGGCGCGAAAGTTGCTCGCGCGCTAACCCTTCTTGCAGGGAGGGGAGGTAAAGCCGTAATGCGCGCGGCACTCATGGCCGACGATACACCCTCCGCAGCGACTGCCGATCAGAAGGATTGGCGCGACACCGTCTTCCTGCCGAAGACCGACTTCCCGATGAAGGCGGGTCTGCCGCAGAAGGAGCCCGCGATTCTGGAGCGGTGGCAGCGGCTCGGCCTGTACCAGCGGCTGCGCGAGCAGCGCGCGGATCGTGAGAAGTTCATCCTCCACGACGGCCCGCCCTATGCCAATGGCGACATGCATATCGGCCATGCGCTGAACCATATCCTGAAGGACATGGTGGTGCGCACCCAGACGCTCATGGGCAAGAACGCGCCCTACGTTCCCGGATGGGACTGCCACGGCCTGCCAATCGAGTGGAAGGTCGAGGAAGAATATCGCAAGAAGAAGCTGAACAAGGACGAGGTGCCGCCGGCGGAATTCCGCGCCGAATGCCGCGCCTATGCCCAGAAGTGGGTCGATACGCAGCGTGAGCAGCTGAAGCGGCTGGGCGTCAACGGTGACTGGGACAAGCCGTATCTGACCATGGACTTCGCCGCGGAAGCGACGATCGTTGCCGAGCTGATGAAGTTCGCGGAGACGGGCCAGCTGTATCGCGGCGCCAAGCCGGTGATGTGGAGCCCGGTCGAGAAGACCGCGCTGGCCGAAGCCGAAGTGGAATATGAGGACGTGGTGTCGACGCAGATCGACGTCGCGTTCGAGATCACCGAGGCGCCGAACGCGCCGGAGCTGGTCGGCGCGCATGCGGTGATCTGGACGACGACGCCGTGGACGATCCCGGTGAACCAGGCGCTCGCCTATGGCCCGGAGGTCGAATACGTCCTCGCGCGCTTCGACGACATGGTGGAGGGGCCGCGCACCCTGCTGGTGGCGCGCGATCTGCTGGAGAGCTTCGGCGCCCGCATCGGCCACCCGGTGGTGGTGAAGATCGGCGATGCGGCGGGCACGGTGACGGTGCTGGCGGCGTTCAGCGGCGAGAAGCTGGCGGGCGCCGTCGCGCGCCATCCGATGCATGAGCTGGGCGGCTTCTTCGCCAAGCCGCGTCCGTTCCTGCCGGGCGATTTCGTCACCACCGATGCCGGCACTGGCCTCGTCCATATGGCGCCCGACCATGGCGAGGACGATTTCGAGCTGTGCAAGGCACATGGCATCGATCCGGTCTTCGCGGTGGATGCGGGCGGCATGTACCGGCCGGACTGGCTGTGGCTCGGCGGGCAGGGCAGCGTCATCAACAAGAAGTTCGTCGCCGCTGAGGGGCCGATCTGCACCGACCTCAGCGAAGCGGGCGCGCTGATCGCCGCGAGCGACGATTTCAAGCACAGCTATCCGCACTCCTGGCGCTCAAAGGCGAAGGTGATCTTCCGCTGCACCCCGCAATGGTTCATCGCGGTCGACAAGCCGATCGAGGGTGGCGACACGCTGCGGCAGAAGGCGGTGGCCGCGATCGCCGCGACTCGCTTCGTGCCCGAGAAGGGGCGCAACCGCATCGGCGCGATGGTCGAGGGGCGGCCGGACTGGGTGATCAGCCGGCAGCGCGCCTGGGGCGTGCCGATCGCGCTGTTCGTGCATCGTGCGACGGGCGAATTGCTGGTCGATCCGGCGGTGAACGCGCGCATCGTCGAAGCCTTCCGCGAGAAGGGCGTCGATGCCTGGACCGACGAGGCGACGGCTGGCTTCCTTGGCGAGGGGCGTGACCCCGCCGACTACGAGCGCGTCACCGACATTCTCGACGTCTGGTTCGATTCGGGCTGCACCCATGCCTTCGTGCTGGAAAGCGGGCGCTGGCCGGAACTCAGCTGGCCAGCGGACCTTTATCTAGAGGGTTCGGACCAGCATCGCGGCTGGTTCCAGTCGTCGCTGCTGGAAAGCTGCGGCACGCGCGGGCGGGCGCCTTATGATGCGGTGCTGACGCACGGCTTCACCATGGACGCCAAGGGCATGAAGATGTCCAAGAGCCTGGGCAACACGATCAACCCGCTTGATCTGATGCGGGATTACGGCGCGGACATCCTGCGGCTGTGGGCGCTGTCGGTGGACTTCACCGAGGATCACCGCATCGGCAAGGAGATCTTGGCCGGCGTCGCGGATCAGTATCGCAAGCTCAGGAACACCTTCCGCTACCTGCTGGGTGCGCTCGACGGCTTCGACGAGGCGGAGAAGCTGCCGGTCGCCGAGTGGCCGGAGCTGGAGCGATACATGCTCCACCTGGTCCATGCGCTGGACCAGCAGCTCAAGCGCGCGATCGCCGACTTTGACTTCAACGGCTATGTCCGCCTGCTGAGCGATTTCGCCAACGAGGACCTGTCGGCCTTCTTCTTCGATATCCGCAAGGATTCGCTCTATTGCGACGCGCCGGACGACGTGAAGCGCCGGGCGTATCGCACGATGCTGGACGTGCTGTTCCACGCCATGGTGCGCTGGGCGGCGCCGGTGCTGGTCTTCACCGCCGAGGAAGTGTGGCAATCGCGCTTCCCGAGCGAGGATGGCTCGGTGCACTTCCTCGACTGGCCGGAACTGCCGGCGGAAGCGGGCGAGGATGTCAGCGCCCGCTGGCTCGAGGTGCGACGCCTTCGCGAGCGCGTGACCGAGGCGATCGAGCCGCTGCGGCGCGAGAAGATCGTGCGCTCCAGCCTTGAGGCGGACGTGATCGTCACCGAAACGCCGCTGCCGGTCGACCAACTGGCCGAGGCGTTCATCGTGGCGAAGGTATCGCCGGGCGATGAGGTGACGGTGAGCCGGACCGATTATCACAAGTGCGGGCGCTGCTGGCGTCTGCTGCCCGAGGTTGTCGAGGACAATGCGCTGTGCGCGCGCTGCGCCGACGTGGTGAACGACGAGGTGGCGGCGTGAAGCGCAGCGTGCCTGTTGCCGGCCTTGTCGCCGCGGCAGTCGTCTTCGTGCTCGACCAGCTGATCAAATGGGTGGTGACCGGGCCGCTGGGCATCAACTTTCTGGGCGCATCGCGCGAGATCGTGTCGTTCTTCGATCTTCGCTTCGTGCAGAACATGGGCGTCAGCCTTGGCCTGCTGCGCGCGGAGAGCGAGCTGGCGCGCTGGGGACTGGTGGCCATGACGGCGGCGATCGCCGGTGCGGTGACCTTCTGGATGTGGCGCGAGGAGAAGGCGGCGGACAAGCTGGCGCTCGGCCTCGTACTGGGCGGCGCGCTCGGCAATATCGTCGATCGGGTGCGTTTTGGCTATGTCGTGGACTTCGCCGATCTGCACTTTGGCGAATGGCGGCCGTTCCTGGTGTTCAACGTGGCGGATGCGGCCATCACCATCGGCGTGCTCATTCTGCTGGTGCGCGCGCTGCTGATTCGCGATAAGCCCACGGCAAAGCCTGACAAGATGGCTTCGGAGAATGTGAATGCGTAAGTCGATTGTCATGGGCGCTGGCCTTGCGGTGCTGCTGGCCGGGTGCGCCAGCAACGGCCTCAATCGTGACCGTCCTGACGAGTTCGCGGTGGCGCGTCAGCCGTCGCTGATCATCCCACCTGACTTCGCGCTGGTGCCCCCGACGCCCGGCGCAGCACGCGTGCAATCGGCCACCAGCGCCCAGGCGCAGACGCTGGAGGCGCTGTTCGGCAGCGCACCGCGCAGTGCTGGCGAAACCGCTGCGCTTCAGGCGGCGGGCGAACAATCCGCTGATCGTGGTATCCGCTCCTCAGCCGGAGATCCGCAGACCAACGTGATCGACAAGGGCCAGACCACCCGGGACATTATCGCTGCGCCGGAAGGCGATGGGCAGGAAGCACGCGCGAACGCGCCACGCTGACCACGAACCGCCGCCTGGTCGAAGCGGGGCGGCGGATATCGGCAAGGCAGGGGCAGCGGGTCGCTTGCCCCACCGGCCCTTGATCCCCTCAATTCTGCGGTTGATCGCCGCTCATGGGCATCGGCGCTTCTCCGGGGCGCCCGGGCCATTCCTTCACATGAATGTCGTGCTGGGCAAAGGGCAGGGCGATCCTCGCCTCTTTGAATTTCCACCACAAGCGATTGAGCACGTCGGACTTCACGTTGCCCACGCCGCTCTCCGGGTCGCTGATCCACGCCAGGATCTCGTGTTCTACCCCGTTCACGCCGAAACCGGTGAGCCAGACATTGGGGCTCGGGCTGTCGAGCACGCGCGGTGACTCGGTGGCCGCCTTGAGCATCAGCTCCTGTGCGAGCCGGAGATCGCAGTCGTAGCCGATCCTGACGGGAATGCGGACGCGGACGTTGCGGTTGGAAAATGACCAGTTCTCCACCTCCTGGGTCATCAGATTTTCGTTGGGGATCAGGTGTTCCTTGCCATCGCGTGTGATCACGCTCACGGCGCGCACCCCGATCTTGTTTACCCAGCCGAAACTGTCGCCCACCACGATGACGTCGCCCGGCTTGATGGATCGATCCATCAGCAGGATGATACCCGCAATCAAGTTGCCGACCGTCTTTTGCAGGCCAAAGCCGACGGCAAGGCCCATGGCGCCAGAAAAGACCGCGAAGGCGGTCAGGTCGATGCCAAGCAGGTCAATCGAGAACAGGAAAGCCGCAATGACGATCGCGATGGTGGCGAGCTTCTGTCCCAGCAGCTTCTGCGTGGCGTCCAGCGTGGAGGTGCGCGCAATGGCATGGCTGACGATGCGATTGGTCAGCCGGACGATCGCAACGATGATGACGATGACGAGCAGCGCGCTGGTGATGGCGAGCAGCGACAGGCGCCGCTTGCCGACATCCACGCCCACGCCGTCCAGCGTTGCGGTAATCGCGTCCAGGCCGCCGACCGCTCGGCTGAACAGCGCGACGAGCAGGATGCCGGATACCAGCCACGAGGCCCAGCGCGGAATGCCGAGGCCGCGCAGGATCTGATGAGCCACCATTGCCGCCGCGCTGCCCAGCGTCAGCCCGATCGGCAGCCCGCCCCAGGGGGACCAAGGATAGGCTGACATCACGATCGCCGCCGCCAGCGCGGTGACCCCGTGTCGAATGATGGCCGGCATCCGCTCCCACAAGCCTTCGCCGTGGTGGGCGACATGGGTCTTCCACAGCTGGCCCGCGCGAACGCCAAGCGCTCGACCGGCGAAGACGCCGAGCGCCAGCGCCAGCAGCATCAGCGCGCCGGCGATCGCCACCTCCAGCGCGTCGGCCCGCGACGGCAGGGAAAGGCCGTTGGCATTCAGCCAAGCTTCGACCGAGGTCATCCCAGCGTCGCGCGAAAACGGTCAAGCCCGGCGGCGAGGTCGGCAATCAGATCGTCGGGATCCTCCAGCCCGATCTGCAGGCGCACCAGCGGCCCAGCGAAAGTCGGTACGGTGGCGGTACGGTGGCGTTCCGGATCCGCAGGGATCGCTAGGCTCTCGAACCCGCCCCAGGAATAACCGATGCCGAAATGGTCAAGCCCGTCGATCAGCGCCGCCCGCGCGGCTTCGTCGCCACCTTTCAGCACGAAGGAGAACAGTCCGCTGCTGCCCGTGAAGTCGCGAACGAAATGTTCGTGGCCCGGACAGGAGGGCAGGGCGGGATGCAGCACCCGATCCACCTCGGCGCGTGTTTCCAGCCAGCGGGCGATCTTGAGCGCGCTGGTTTCATGCTGCGCCAGCCGCACGGCCATGGTGCGCAACCCACGCGAGCCCAGCCAGGCATCATCGGGGCTGGCGACCTGTCCCAATTGGAAGCTGGTCTCGCGCAAGCGGCGCCAATGCAATGGTGCAGCGGTGACGCTGCCCAACATCACGTCCGAATGGCCGACGACATATTTGGTGCCGGCAAGGATCACCAGATCCACGCCCTTTTCGATGGCGCGGAAGCGCAACGGCGTTGCCCAGGTATTGTCCAGCAAGGTGGTGATGCCACGCGCCTTGGCCGCCGCGACAATGGCAGGCACGTCCTGCACCTCGAAGGTCAGGCTGCCCGGGCTTTCCATGAAGATGGCGCGGGTATGCTCGCCGATGAGGTTCTCGATCCCGGCGCCCACCAGCGGATCATAGAAGCGCGTGGCGATGCCGAACCGCTTCAGCAGCCCCGTCGCCATGGAGCGGGTCGGATCATAGGCCGCGTCCGGCACCAACAGTTCGTCACCTGGCGACAGAACACTGAGCAGCGCAGCGGCAATGGCCGCTACGCCCGATGGATAGAGGAAGGTCGCCTCCGCACCGGGCTCCAGTTCCGTCAGCGCGTCGGCCAGGCTCCACTGGGTCGGGCTGCCGCGCCGGCCGTAGAACAAGCGGTGGTGGGTGTCGCGGGCGCCATTTTCCCGCAGTTCGGCGATCGAGCCGTACAGGTGGGTAGAGGCGCGCCACACCGGAGGATTGACGATCCCTTGCGTCCACTCCACCCGGCGCCCCGCGGAAACGACGCGGGTCGCGTCGGCGATCGGCCGATCCTTGCTCATGCGCCGGTCTCCTTTGGTGTGGTCGGATCGCTGCCCCATTCCGCCCAGCTTCCGTCGTAGATCGGCACCTCGCGACCCAGCAGGTGTGCGGCAAAGGCGATGACGGCGGCCGTCACTCCCGAACCGCAGGTCGCTACCATTGGCCGGTCCGGATCGATGCCGGCCGATGCGAACAGAGCGCGCAGCTCATCGCCCTGCTTCCACGTGCCGTCCGGATGGAAGAAGCGGGCATAATGAAGGTTGGTTGATCCAGGGATGTGCCCCGGCGTCACGCCAGGTCGCGGCTCAGGCTCGGCACCGGCGAACCGGTTGGGTGAGCGCGCGTCGACGATCTGCTCGGCACCGCTCGCCTGAACGGCCGTGACATGAGCGAGGTCACGAACCGCCCTGCCGCGATCGCGCGGTGTGATGTGCCGCGGTTTGGGTGTTTCCTCGCCGCTCGCCACTGTGCCGCCCGCCGCGAGCCAGGCATCGAGCCCGCCGTCCAGAATGGCGACGTCGTTGATGCCGAAGCTGCGCAACATGGCCCAGCCGCGCGCCGCGGTATGATGCGGTGACTGATCGTACAGCACGATGCGCGTGCCATCCCCCAGGCCCAGCCGGCCCATACGGCTGGCGAACTTTTCGGGACCGGGCAGCATCATCGGCAGGCTGGTGCCCGTATCCGCCATGTCGGTCAGGTCGAGGAAGACGGCGCCCGGGATGTGCCCCGCTAGATATTCGGCCCGAGCGTCGCGTCCTTCGCCCGGCAGGAACCAGGTGCAATCGGCGATGCGGAGATCACGCGCGCCGATCTCGGCAGCGAGCCACTGGGCGGAGACAAGTGCGTCCATTCCGTTCTCTTAGCGTCCAATCCCTGCATGTCGAAACTTGGCGCGGCGTGCCCTGGCGAACTGGCAACCGTGGGCCGCTGCCCCTATCTGGCGCGGCATGACACTCCATCTCGGCAAGAACAGCCCGCTTCCCACCAGCCCGGAAGAAGCGGTTCTCGATTATGTTCCCAATCCGCGGCCCGGCCGGCAGTATCTGGTCCGCTTCGTCTCGCCTGAATTCACGTCGCTATGCCCCGTCACGGGCCAGCCGGATTTTGCTCATCTGGTAATTGATTATGTGCCGGGCGAGACCATGGTGGAATCCAAGTCGCTGAAGCTGTTTCTTGGCAGCTTCCGCAATCACGCCGCCTTTCATGAGGACTGCACCGTCGGCATCGGCGAACGATTGGTCGAGGAGATGAAGCCGGTGTGGTTGCGGATCGGCGGCTATTGGTACCCGCGTGGCGGCATACCGATCGACGTTTTCTGGCAGACTGGCGCACCGCCGGCGGACCTCTGGGTGCCGGATCAGGGTGTTCCGTCGTACCGGGGGCGCGGCTGAGCGCTTTCGAGGATAATTATTCGCTGCATTGCAGCAGGCTGCGCAACCAACCCGCTGTAAGCTGGTTGTATCGGTGAACGCCATGTGAACGGGCGTTCTCCGTAGCAGAGGCATAAAAGGATGAACCACACGGTCGTAAACGATAGCGTCAAGCACATCGCCCTCATCGGCAACTTTCTGCCGCGTAAGTGCGGGTTGGCCACTTTTACGACTGACACGTTCAACGCTTTGAAGACCCGGTACCCGGATCTGACCGTCGATGTTTATGCGATGGACGATCACCCGGGGCGCTACGATTATCCTGCCGCTGTCACGGGCACGATCCCGCAGGAAGACCGCGCCGCTTATCTCGCAACTGCACGCGCCATCGAGGCCTCCGGGGCTCAGGCGGTGTGGCTGCAGCACGAATATGGCATATTCGGCGGCGCCGCTGGCGAGCATATCCTGGCGCTGCTTGACCGCATCAATCTGCCCCTCATCGTTACCCTGCACACCGTGCTTGAGAAGCCGAGCGCGCAGGAGCGAACGGTGATGGAGGGGCTGCTTCGTCGTGCTGCCAAGGTTATCGTCATGGCGGAGCGCGGGCGGGACATCCTGACGCGGGTGCACGGCGCCAATCCGCGCTCGATCGTCAACATTCCCCATGGCGTGCCGGATCGTCCGTTTGCCGATCCCGCTACCTTCAAGCCGCGCTTCGGGTGGTCGGGGCAGGTCATCCTCACCTTCGGACTTCTCGCCCCGGGCAAGGGCATCGAAACCGTGATCGAGGCGATGCCGGCGGTGGTGGAGCAGCATCCGGAGGCGAAATATGTCGTCCTGGGTGCCACTCATCCCAATCTGGTGGCTCACGAAGGCGAGAAATACCGGGACGGCCTGAAGGCGCTTGCTCGCAGCCTGGGCGTCGAAAACAACGTCGCCTTTGTCGACGCCTTTGTCGAACAGGATGAGCTGATCGACTATCTCCAGGCGGCGGACATCTATGTCACCCCGTATTTGAACCCGGCGCAGATCACGAGCGGAACGCTCTCTTATGCCGTTGGCGTGGGCAAAGCGGTGATCTCCACGCCCTATGTCCATGCGACCGAGATCCTTGCTGATGGGCACGGTGTGCTGGTCGACTTCCGCGACTCCGCGGCCTTCGCGCGTGAGATCAGCAGCCTGCTCGGCAGCGAGCGCAACCGCTCGCGCTTGTCCGCGCGTGCCTATGAGCGCGGCCGGACGATGACTTGGTCCCGCGTGGCGGAGCGAGCAATGAACGAGATCACGTCGATCATCGATGGCCGCCCGCAGCGGATCGCTTCATCCGGACCGATCAAGCCGCATGCGCCGGACCTTTCCGCCGTGGAGCGGATGAGCGATTCGACCGGTATGCTTCAGCACTCGATCTATTCGGTGCCTGACCGGCGTCACGGCTATTGCATCGACGATAACGCCCGTGCGCTGATCCTGATGAGCGCGATGGACAACATCGACGACGCGGTTCGCGACAAGTGGACCACGGTTTACGCGTCGTTTGTCCAATATGCCTGGAACCCGGAACAACGCCGGTTTCGGAACTTCATGAATTTCGATCGCACGTGGTGCGAGGATGCGGGCTCGGAGGATTCCAACGGTCGGGCGCTTTGGGCGCTTGGTGTTACTGCCCGTGACGCACGCAGCCGCAAGCACCGCGACTGGGCGACAATGATGTTCGACATGACGGCGAGCCTCGCCTTCGAGTTGGGCAGCCCGCGGGCGCAATCCTTCGCGATGCTTGGCGCCGCGGCCATGCTGGAGGCATCGCCGGGACATCAGCTGGCGCATTCGATCCTCACGCGCTTTCCCGAGGAGCATATGGCGCTCCTCGACGAGGCGCGCCGGCCCAATTGGGTCTGGTTCGAGATCGTGCTGGCTTACGACAACGCCCGCCTGCCGGAGGCGCTGATTCGCGCTGGCCAGGCGATCGGCCGCCGCGATGTCGTTGAAACCGGCCTCGAAACGCTCGCCTGGATCATCGAACAGCAGAAGAGCCCCGAGGGTCGCTTCCGTGCGGTCGGCACCGAAAGCTTCGGCCGGCCCTATGCAGAGCCGCTGCCATTTGACCAGCAACCGCTGGAGGCGCAGGCCACCGTTGATGCGTGCTGCGCCGCTTATGCCGCGACGGGCGACGCCCGCTGGCGGGTGGAGGCTGAGCGTGCCTATGGCTGGTATTTCGGGCAGAACGATCTCGATCTGCCGCTCGCTACGGTGCAGGACGGCGGTTGTTTCGACGGTCTTATGCCTACCGGTCTGAACCGAAATCAGGGCGCCGAATCCATTCTGGCGCTGCAATTGTCGAACTGCGCAATTTCTAGGCTTTCAAAGGCAGCGCAAGGCGTGGCAGGGACGGGGCGCGCTGTCGCGTAAGCCCCGCTTGCCTTGGCGCGTCGACTTCCGGACGACAATACGAGGCCTTCTTCTTGGACTTGTTCAATCATCGGCTCCGGCTTCATGCCGATCCGTCGCGTGTCGTGGTGCGCCCGTTCCACATCGCCAAATCGGCGATGAACGGTCAGGGACAAAGCCGTTCCCAGCGCATGATCGACGAAGTGCTCGCCATGACGCCGCTTCAGGCCAGCGAACAGCTTGCCGTTGTGCTCAAGGATTTCGAGGCGCGTCATTGGCAAACCCGTCGCGTGTTCATGACCCGCTACGAGGAGATTGCCGAGCTTCACGGCTTGGATGGCGATGCGATCGACGACGAGAAACGTCAGTTGATCGGCGCCTATTTCTGTCACGAATATAGCTATGCGGCGGCCGCGCTGATGAACCCCAGCGCCGTGCCGCATCCCGACCAGTCGGGCATGACCGAAGGCTCGCAGCGCATTCTGATGAGCCTGCGCTCGGTCGGTGAGGGTCACATCTCGTCCGTCGCCTTCCGCGAAGGGATCATCACCGAAGAAAACCAGCTCATGCTCGCGCCCGAGCCGCCCTTTGCCACCGCCGCCGATGCGCATGGTATCGATGGGCAGGACATGCCGACCGGGCCGATCACCGTGCACCGGCATCGCGACTCAACTCTGTCCGGAACGGTGATCTTCCCGATCACCGAGGCTCAGTCCAAGGGTCTGGAGGATCTGCGCCTCGTTCACTTCACCCATGATGACGGGTCGATCGAGTGGCTGGGCACCTACACGGCGTATAACGGCGCCAGCATTCAGTCAGAGCTGCTTCGCACCCGCGACTTCCGCGCCTTCGATCTGGTGCCGATGACCGGGTCGGCCGCCCGTAACAAGGGCATCGCGCTATTCCCGCGCACGGTGAACGGCGAATATCTCTCCATCGGTCGGCAGGACGGTGAAAACCTGTACCTGCTGCGTTCGGACCGGCTGGATCATTGGGATGACGGCGAGCTGATCCTGACGCCGGTCTATCCGTGGGAGCTCGTGCAGATCGGCAATTGCGGCCCGCCGATCGAGGTGGACGAGGGCTGGCTGCTGCTCACCCATGGGGTGGGCGCGATGCGCAAATATTCGATTGGCGCCGCGCTGCTCGACAAGAATGATCCGTCAAAGGTTCTCGGCCGCACGCGCGAACCGATCCTGGCCGCGGCTGACCAGGACCGCGAAGGCTATGTGCCCAACGTGGTCTATACCTGTGGGGCGATGCGGCAGGGAGACAAGCTGTTCATGCCCTACGGCATCGCCGACAGTTCGGTCGGATTCGCCTTTGTGGAGATCAAGAAGCTGTTGGCGTTGATGTGACGGCGCGTCGGGTACCGCGGTAAAGCCACCCGATCAGCGCCACGAACAGCAGGGCGCCGCCGGCGAGCGCGACGGGCGCAAAGCCGTCGCCGACCACCGCCAGCGGCGTGTCGCTCCCGCTCGCTGCGACGATCCCCGCGAAGCCGACGCCCCACAGGCTCTCGCCCACGATCATGCCGGTGGCGGTCAGCGTGCCCATGCGACGCGCCGCTTCCGTATCGGCGGTGCGATCCGCCCAGCGATCATAAGCAGCGCCGATCAGCGCGCCGAGCACCACCGGCAGGATCACCGCCATCGGCAGGTAAATGGCGATGCCGATCGCCAGCGGCGGCAGGCGCATGCGGTTCATTCGTCCCAGCACTTCGTCCAGCGCGATGAAGATCACCCCGGCCAGCGCCCCCCAGCGCAGCATCGACCAATTGAGATCGCCACCAAGCACGCCTTTCGCCAGTGAGGAGATCAGCCCGGCTTGCGGCGCCGCCAGCGCATTGGGGCCGGCACCCGGAGCTCCGGCGAAACCGAAGGCGGTGTTCAGCAAGTCGAGCACGGGCGGCACGACGATGGAGCCGAAGACCACGCCGATGACCAGCGCGACCTGCTGTTTCCAAGGAGTCGCGCCCACCAGTTGCCCCGTTTTCAGGTCTTGCAGGTTGTCGTTCGCGATCGTGGCGATGCCAAAGACGAGGCCGGTGACGATCAGCGCATAAGCGACCAGCGCTGCCGTCGTATCCGGCGGCAGATCACGCCCGAAGAGGCCAACCAGCAGCAGCGAGGCGGCAAGGATGGAGAGGATGCCGATGCCCGAAACGGGCGAGTTGGAGGCGCCGATCAGGCCGGCCATATAGCCGGTCACCGTGGCGATCATCAGACCGATCACCACCACGAATGCGAGGGCTCCCGCAACGAGAATGGCGGCGGATCCTGCGATCGGCCCGGTGCTGGCGACGCTCCACAACAGCCATGCAATCGGCAGCAACAGCGCCACCGACACGCCGGCGACCACCCCGATCGGCAGATCCTGCTCCTCGAGCGCCAGTGCTTCACCAGCATGGCGGGCGCGGCTTGCTGCCAGCGCCGAAGTGATCCCGCCAATCACTGGCCGGGCGATCCGCACCAGCGTCCATACGGCGGCGACACCAATCACGCCCGCGCCGAAAAAGCGCACGTCTTCGCGGAAGATCGCACCGGCCCATGCTTCCACGTCCCCCGTCGCCGGCTGCGCTGCGGTAAGGATTGGCAACAGGATGAACCAGGCGGTGACCAGGCCGACAAGCTGGGCCAGCCCGACCGACAGACCCACCAAGTGCCCGACGCCGAACAGCGCAAAGGACAGGCTGCCGGCCGCGCCCGTCGCGCCGCTACCCAGCCGGAACCAGGTGCCGACTTCGGCAGCGGCCAGCTTCATCTGGGTCAGGATGGCGAAACCTGCGGAGGCGAGGCTGCCGGAGACCAGCAGGCGAAGGCCCGCCGCGCTTTCCGCTGCGCCTGCGCGTGAGCCCGATCCGACTTCCAGCACTTCGGCCGCGGCGCGCCCTTCGGGATAGGGAAGGTCACTCTCCACCACCAGCGCGCGGCGGAGCGGTACCGAGAACATGACACCCAGAATGCCGCCGAGCGCCGTGATCCCGGCGGTCAGGTGAAAGGGAAAGCCCTGCCACCACCCGATGATCACCAGCCCCGGCAGCACGAAGATGATCGCCGCGAGCGTGCCGGCCGCGCTTGCGATCGTCTGGACGATATTGTTTTCCAGGATCGACGAGCCACGGAACTGACGCAGGATCGCCATGGAAATCACCGCCGCCGGGATCGACGTGGCAAAGGTGAGGCCGACCTTCAGCCCGAGGTAAACGTTGGCGGCGGTGAACAGCAAAGTGATCAACCCGCCGAGCAGCACGGCGCGGAGGGTCAGTTCGGCGACATGCTTGGTCGGTGTGCTCATGCCATCATGCTTGCACATCAAAACCACGCAGCCAACGCGAACCTTGCCCAACCCTGCCGTTCGGGGATTCGGCACATCTCACCATGATGTGGCGGAAAGTACGATGTTCGCGCCCGCGGGTCCGCGGCGGAATGTTATAAGTCTTTGATTATGCCGAAGATCGCGTTTGGCACAGAAGCTGCAAAAGGTTGGTCACGAACGGCAAGGCCGTCACTGATCGGAGCAATCTAATGACCACCGAAGCCAAGAAGCTTACCAACCCCAAGGACAATCTACTGGGCATTTGCAACGCGCTTGGGGAAGATTTCGGTTTCAATCCGCTGTGGCTGCGGCTTGCGCTCGGCGCAGCGTTCGTCATCCAGCCGGTCGGCGTTGTCGTCACCTATCTCGCGCTCGGCCTGGTGGTTTTGGTGTCGCGAATCGCATTCCCGAATGCTCGCGCGAAGCAGGACCTTCAAAACGTGAGTGCTTCCGCCGGGCCGACCGTCGCGCCCGCCAATGAACCGGAAGGCCCGGCATTCGCCCAAGCTGCGTAAAGCCCCAAAAAGTTGCCCGGTCCTTTCGTTGGGAAAGGAGCCGGGCAGGTTGCCCGTGAAATCACGGGCTTGGGTCGCACATGATGGTTGGCAGGTTTTGCGTCGCCGGCACATCCCCCAAAAGGGGGAGAACCCAAAAAAACGAACGAGTTCGGACCTAATTGCGCCCGTCCGGCTTGCGTGGTCGACACGGCGATGCCGAGCGCTTAGTCGCTCCTGGCGATCAGGGGGTGACGATGACGACAGCATTGCGCGTGGCACTGGCGGGGCTCGGAACGGTTGGCGGGGGCGTGATTCGCGTGCTCGAGGCGAACCGCGAGTTGATCACGCGGCGCGCTGGCCGGCCGATCGAGATCGTTGCTGTTTCCGCGCGCGATCGCACCAAGGATCGCGGCGTCGACATCAGCGGCTTCGAATGGGTCGACGATACCAGCGCTCTGGCGCGGTGTGATGCCGATGTGATCGTCGAACTGGTCGGTGGGGCTGACGGTCCGGCGCTGGCGCTGGCGCGGACGACATTGGCGGCGGGCAAGGGCTTTGTCACCGCGAACAAGGCCATGCTGGCCCACCACGGACTGGAACTGGCAGAGGCTGCGGAATCAGCAAAGGTGCCGCTGAAGTTCGAGGCCGCGGTTGCTGGCGGTATCCCTGTGATCAAGGGCTTGCGCGAAGGTGCCGCCGCCAACGCGATCGGCCGGGTCTATGGCATCCTGAACGGCACCTGCAATTTCATCCTCAGCAAGATGGAAGCGGAGGGGCGCGACTTCGCCGAGGTGCTCGCAGAGGCGCAGGCGCTGGGATACGCCGAATCGGATCCGTCCTTTGACATCGACGGGGTGGATGCCGCGCATAAGCTTTCCATTCTCTCCTCGGTCGCCTTCGGCACGCGGCCTGCCTTCGGCAATGTCGCGGTCAGCGGCATCCGGCACGTGATCGCCGCCGATATCGCCGAGGCAGCGGCGCTTGGTTATCGTGTCCGGCTGGTCGGCGTGGCGGAAGCGAGCAGCAATGGCCTGTTCCAGCGGGTTCACGCCCACCTCGTCCCGGCGGATCACCCGCTGGCGCACGTCACCGGCTCGACCAATGCAGTGGTGGCAGAGGGCAATTTCGTTGGTCGTCTGCTGTTCCAGGGCGCCGGCGCGGGCGATGGGCCGACTGCGAGCGCAGTGGTGGCTGATCTGATCGACATTGCGCGCGGCGAATATGGCCCGCCTTACGCGATGCCGGTCGCCTCGTTGGCAGAAGCCCCCGCGGCACCCGTCGGTGAGCGCCGCGGCCGCGCCTATCTTCGCTTCACCGTCGCCGATCGAGTCGGTGTGCTGGCGGAGATCGCCGCTGCGATGCGGGATGCTGGCGTGTCGATCGAAAGCCTGATCCAGCGCGCCGCGTCGGTAGACGGAACGGCGCTGGTCGCGATCGTCACTCATGAAGCGCCGGAGTCGCACATCGGGGCCGCACTGGAGCGTCTGCGCGGCTCCCAGAGTCTCGCTGGCGAGCCGCTCTGGATGCATATTCTCGACTGATCTGTTGGGCATGGAGGGGCGGCTCGCCGGCCTCCCGGCACTTCAGGGGCTGGCCTACGCTGCTATTTGCTGTATTAAGGCAGCATGACAGCGCTGAGCAACGAAGACAGCCCGGTCTACATCAGGCTCCGCGGAACCATCGCGGCGGGAATTTTGCGCGGTGATTTCCGCGCGGGCGATCAGTTGCCTTCGGTGCGGGCGCTTGCCGCGGAACATGGTGCGAATCCGCTGACGGTGGCCAAAGCTTATCAGTCGTTCCAGGACGAAGGTTATGTCGAGGTCCGGCGGGGCGTGGGCATGTTCGTATTGCCTGGTGCCGCTGAACGCCTTCGGCTCGCGGAGCGGGACGCGTTTGTCACCCAGCAATGGCCGCGGATTCGGGCCTATATCGATCTTCTCGGGCTCGACACGGCGACCCTGCTGGATCGCGAATCGGCCTGAGCCTCAGTGGCTCGCGCAACGCTTTGGTTCGTGGCAGGCTGGCTACCCCTTGGAGGCTCGGCTTGATGGACCTCACCTTCGTGAAGCGTAGCGGGAAGTTCGATGAACTCACCATTAGGCGGGCGGATGCCACCACGGAGACGATTTCGTGCCCAAAACAGGGCATCATCCCCCACGACATGATCCACTATGCGGTGGAAAGCGTGCTCGCGCACCGTGGCTTTCTCTCGCTCGTGGCACAGGGGCAAACGGCTGACTACGCCACCAGTGGCGGTGCTCACGAGGAAGCGATCGAGCGGCTGGTCGAGACGTTTCAGGCTGAAATGTGGGGCGGGCGGGTTCCCGCGGCAGATCTTATTGCAACGTACGAACATGCTTGCGGAGCGCGGGGCCACGCCATTGTCGCAGTCGCAGCGAATGACATTGCAGCCATCCGTGACCGGCTTGACGAGCTTGGCCGCCAATGGGCCGGCGTTCCCACCAACGGAACGCTGACCCTCCGCCTTTAACCGAACCGGAGGCAGTAGCGCCGGTTGCGCCCTAGCTTCCGGTGTTCTTCATCGCCTCGAGCAGCGCCTTTACTTCCTGGCTGCGTCCGCGCGGTAGCACGAGCACGTCATTGCCTGATGCCACGACAATCAGGTCGCTGACGCCGACCATGGCGATCCGCACGCCATCGCTGCGCGCCAGGCAATTGCTCGTGTCGAGCGCGATCACTTCGCCGCGGATGGCGTTGCCCGCCTTGTCACACGCGCTGATCGAATGGAGCGCATCCCAGCTGCCCACATCGTTCCAGCCCATTGCCACCGGCACCACGGCCACGCGATCCGACTTTTCCATGACCGCATAGTCGATCGACTGGTTTGGCGCCTCCGAAAAGGCGAGCGTGGACGGGCGGATGTGGGTGCCGGCGCGTTCCCCGTCTGCGATGGAGCGTCGTACCGCGTCGAGCATCGCCGGTTCATGCTGCGCCAGCGCTTGGAGGAATGCATCGGCGCGAAACAGGAAAATGCCGCCATTCCAGGCATGGTCGCCGCTGGCCAGCATGGCCTCTGCTACCTCGCGCGGCGGCTTTTCGACGAAGCGGTCGACGCGATGGACCCCCTGCTGAATGGGCTCCCCCACCTTGATATAGCCATAGCCTGTTTCCGGCGCGTCCGGTGTGATCCCGAACGTGACGAGCCAGTCCTGCTCCACCATCGGCAAAGCGGTTTGCACTGCGGTGCGGAACGCCTCCACATCCTCGATCACGTGATCCGATGGCATGACCAGCAAGGGAGCGTCCGGTTCGCTGGCGCACAGCGCAGCCAGCGCGATCGCGGGCGCCGTGTTCCTGCCGATCGGCTCCAGGATCAGTGCTTGCGGGCGGCAGCCAACGCCAGCGAGCTGCTCCTCGATCATATCGGCATGGCGCGCGTTCGCCACGACGATGGGGGCGTCGAACCGCTCGCCCGACGCGCGCGTCGCTGTCAGTTGAAGCATGGTCTGCTCCGCCGTCAGCGCGAGCATCTGCTTCGGTCGTTCAGGCGTCGACATGGGCCACAGCCGCGTGCCCGATCCACCGGACAGGATTACCGGGATGATCGACGTCATGCGCGCAAGCTCCTCATGGCATGATGCACGGGCCGCAGGGGTGCGGTCCGCGCGAAGGAAAGTGGAAGATGCCCCGTCGCTGAATGCATCGGGATTGTTTTCGATCCAACCGCCCGTTCAATCTTTCTTTGCCAATTCCTGTAACAGCCCTCGTGTCGGTTTCCCTTACACCATAGGGACAAGCGCGGGCGATGATCAGGGTCTTCAAACATTACGTGCCGAACGCGGTAGTCCTGCTGGGGCTGATCGACTTTGTCCTGCTGCTCGCCGCGGCCGAAGCTGGGTGGCTGTTGCGTGCCGCCCAGATCGACATGCTGCCGGAGCCGATCTGGGGCCGGCTTCCGCAGCTTGCCGCCTTTGCCGTGCCACTCACGGTCGCGATGGTGGGGGTTGGCGCTTATCAGGCTGACGTTCTGGTCTCGTTCCGCCAGGCCGTGATGCGGCTGACCGTGGCGGTGTGCCTTGGCGTGATCTTCCTCAGCCTGCTCTATTTTCTTATGCCGACGGTCACGCTCTGGCGGTCCAGCCTGTTCTACGCGATGCTGTTCGCGATTGTTGGGCTCATCATGGCCCGGCTGCTGTTCCGGCGCATGCTGGGAGGGGAGCGGTTCCGGCGCCGTGTCGTGGTGCTGGGCGCCGGCCATCGTGCTGCCCGGCTCGGCGCGCTGGAACGGGCGAATGGCGCCAGCTTCGTCGTTGCCGGCTACGTCGCGATGGGCGAGCCGATCATCGCGGTGACCGAAGCCGTGCCGCGCGCCGACATTCCCAATCTCGCGACCTTTGTCGTCGAACGGGGCGCGACCGAGGTGGTGCTGGCGATTGAGGAACGCCGCAATGCCCTCCCACTCAAGGATCTCCTGCGCGTCAAGACGACCGGAGTCCATGTGAATGAGTTTTCGACCTTTTTGGAACGCGAGACCGGGCGCATCGACCTGGCGAGCGTCAATCCATCCTGGCTGATCTTCTCCGATGGCTTTGCGTCCGGACGAATGCTGTCCGCCATGGCAAAGCGCGCCTTTGACATCGCCGCGAGCGGCCTGCTCTTGTTGATCGCGCTCCCGGTGATTGCTCTGACTGCCATTGCCATCAAGCTGGAAAGCCGCGGGCCAGCCTTCTATCGTCAGCGCCGTGTCGGCCTCTACAACGAGCCGTTCGACATCCTGAAGCTGCGCTCGATGCGTCAGGATGCCGAGGTTGGCGGAGAGGCCGTCTGGGCGCAGGAGCGCGATCCCCGCATCACCCGCATCGGCCGCGTGATCCGCAAGGTGCGCATCGACGAACTGCCGCAATGCTGGAGCGTGCTGAAGGGTGAGATGAGTTTCGTCGGCCCGCGTCCCGAACGGCCGCAATTCGTCGAGGAATTGGAACAGCAGCTCCCATTCTACGCGGAGCGGCACATGGTGAAGCCCGGCATCACCGGCTGGGCACAGATCAACTATCCCTACGGCGCGTCGATCGAGGACGCGCGTCACAAGCTGGAATATGACCTTTATTACGCCAAGAACTACTCGCCCTTCCTCGATTTGTTGATCCTGCTTCAGACGCTGCGGGTCGTGCTCTGGCCCTCGGGCGCGCGGTGAACGCTGCCCCGATCACCTTGTGGACCCATGCGCTCGCCGCGCTGCTGTTCGGCACGTTGGCGCTGTCGCAATGGCGTGGCGGCGGGGTTTTGCCGCGCGCGCCCTTTCTGGCCGGCCTGTTTGCAACCGCGCTCTGGGCCCTCGCCGTGGCCGGTCTCGACGCCCGCGACGTCGCTACCCGGCTGGCCGAATGCGCGCGCAACCTGACGTGGCTCTGGCTGATGTATTCTCTCGCCCGGCGCGAGCCGAATGATCGTGCCTGGCCGTCGGTTCGCGCCGTCTATGCGGCGGTGGCAGTCGTAACGATCGGGTGCGGCATTCTCGCTCTCGGGTCGGTCATGGTGAACGATGCGCGGGCCGTGCTGGCACTATTGCGCACCCGCTTGCTGCTTCAGATGCTGGGCGCGACAGGCGCGCTGATCCTGGTGAACCGTCTGCGGCAAGGCAGCGTTTGGCGCCGGCACAGCGGGGAGCGGATGGCCATCGTCGCGCTGGCGATGATGTGGTCCACCGATCTGTTGGTGTTCGCCAGCGCCTGGCTCACCGGCCACTGGCCGGCCGGTCTCATTGACTTGCGCGGTGCGGTGATGGTCGCGCTGACGCCGCTGTTCAGCCTTGCCGTGCAGCGGGCTGACGAGCGTAAGATGCAGGCTTCGCGCACCGTGGCCCTGCTCTCCCTCGCGATGGTCGCGGTCGCGCTGTATGTTGCCGTGACGGCGCTGGCCACCGCGATCATCGGTTCGGTCGGTGGCAGCTACGCGCGGGTGGTGCAGACGGCGCTGATTTTCGGCACGACGGCGGCCTTGCTGGCGCTGGTGTCCACGCCTTGGACTCGGGCGTGGGCGCGGGTGCTGGTGTCGAAGCATTTGTTCAGCCACCGCTACGATTATCGAACCGAATGGCTGCGTTTCACGGAGACGCTCGGCGCGCCCGGCACGCAGGAAGAGTCGCCCCTCGACGTTCGCGTGGTCAAGGCGGTCGCGGACCTGACCGACTCGCCCCGCGGGCTCCTGCTCCTGCCCGATGGTGCTGCGCTGGGTACCGCGTCGGCGTGGAACTGGCCGGACGCGCCGTCGACTGATCAGCCGGACGAGCGGCTCTTTGTCCATCTCGCCGCCACCGGGAGGATCATCGAGCTCGACGCTGTGCGCGCCGGCACGGCCGATCCTGCCGACCAAGGCTGCGTCTCGCCATGGCTTCGCGACGATGAACATGCCTGGGTGATTGTCCCGCTGCGGCATCTGGGCCAGCTCGCCGGCGCCGTCGTCCTTGCACGGCCAGCGATAAACCGAGCGCTGGATTGGGAGGATTTCGACCTGTTCGGCGTGGCCGGGCGCCAGGCTGCCAGCTATCTGGCGGAAGCACGCGCCCATGCCGCGCTCGCCGATGCGCAGCGGTTTGACGAATTCAATCGCCGCTTCGCCTTCATCATGCATGATTTGAAAAATCTGGTCAGCCAGTTGACGCTCGTCGCCCGCAATGCGGAGCGGCATGCGGACAATCCCGCGTTCCGCGCGGACATGGTGGCCACGCTGACCGATTCGTCGGATCGGATGAATGCCCTTCTCGCGCGGCTGTCGCAGCATCATGCCAGCCGCGCGGAAAAGGCTCAGCCGGTCCCGCTGCTCGCGCTGGCGGAACGGATTGCCGCTGGACGCCGCGCCCAGCATCCGGTCACGGCGTCGGGGGACCCTGGCGCGCTCGCGCTGGCTGACCCCGGCGCTCTGGAGACGCTGATCTCTCACCTCGTCCAGAATGCGGTGGAGGCAAGCGCGGCGGGAGCGGAGGTGCAACTGATCGTCTCGGCGGCTGACGGAGAGGCCAGCATCACGGTGGCCGATTACGGGCGCGGCATGAGTCCGGCGTTCGTCCGCGATCAGCTGTTCCGCCCCTTTGTCTCAGGAAAGCCCGGCGGCTTTGGCCTCGGCGCGTTTGAGGCACGCCAGCTTGCCGAAGGGATGGGCGGCTCGATCAGCGTGTCGAGCCGCGAAGGGGCGGGATCCAGCTTTCGCGTGGCATTGCCGCTGGCGCCGCGGACCATGGGGGGAATGGAATTGGCGGCATGAAGGGAACGCGCAAGCTGCTGATCGTGGAGGACGATCTCGGGCTGCAGCGCCAATTGCGCTGGGCCTATGATGGTTATGAAGTGCTTGTCGCGGCCGATCGCGCTGGTGCGATCGACATGGTACGCGCCGAGGAGCCGGCGGTGGTCACGCTCGATCTTGGCCTTCCGCCCGATCCGGACGGCACCAGCGAGGGCTTCGCGGCCCTTGCCGAAATCCTGTCGTTGAAGCCAGACACGAAAGTGATCGTGGCGTCCGGGCACGGTGCCCGCGAAAGCGCGCTGCAGGCGATCGCTGATGGCGCCTGGGATTTCTACCAGAAGCCGATTGATATCGACGCCCTCGGCCATATCGTGGCACGCGCCTTTCACGTCCACGATCTGGAGGCCGAGAACCGGCGTCTCGCCGCCCGCGACGCGGGTCCGGCACTCGGCGGCCTGATCACCGCGGCACCTGAGATGATCAAGGTGATGCGCACTATCGAACGGGTGGCACCGGCTGACGTGTCGGTCATGCTGCTCGGCGCCAGCGGAACGGGCAAGGAGCTGCTCGCCCGTGGGCTGCACGACGCGTCCCGACGCTCCGGCGGGGCATTCGTAGCGATCAACTGTGCGGCAATCCCAGACACGCTGCTGGAAAGCGAACTGTTCGGGCATGAAAAGGGCGCGTTCACCGGGGCGGTGAAAACCACCGAGGGGAAGATCGAGCAGGCGGCCGGCGGTACCCTGTTTCTCGACGAGATCGGCGACGTGCCGCTCCCCCTCCAGGTAAAGCTGCTGCGCTTTCTTCAGGAACGGGTGATCGAGCGGATCGGCGGCAGGCGCCCGATCCAGGTCGATACGCGCATCGTGTGCGCCACTCACCGCGACATTGATGCGATGGTCGCGGACGGCTCGTTCCGCGAGGACCTTTATTACCGCTTGGCCGAAATCGTCGTGCGCATTCCCTCGCTCGCCGGTAGGCCCGGCGATGCGGCATTGCTCGCCAGGCATTTCGTCACGCGATACGCGTCGACGATGAACCCGGCGGTTTCCGGCCTGTCATCCGACGCGCGCGCCGCCATCGACGCTCATGACTGGCCCGGCAATGTGCGCGAACTGGAAAATCGCGTGAAGCGGGCAGTGATCATGGCCGATGGCAAGTCGGTGACCGCCGCGGATCTCGACCTCGCGGCGGCCGGGGATGAAGCCGTCAACTTGCGCGCTGTCCGTGAGGCGGCAGACCGGCGCGCCATCCGTCAGGCTCTCGCCCGCGCGGATGGCAACATTTCCCAGACTGCGCGCCTCCTCGGCGTCAGCCGGCCGACCCTGTATGATTTGCTGAAAAGTTACGGCTTGCATGATTGAGGAGGGCAGGCGCTATCCGCTGCTCCGCCGACGGCGGCGTAGTCGCACGGGCGCGAGCGCGGGCATGGGCAAGGCGTCGTGGCGGATGGCGCGCGTGGTGGCGATGCTCGTCGTTATAGCGCTGGTGCTCGCCGCGATCGTGCTCGTGGCACGCCGCGCCTCTCGGCCTGATCCGGATGAAGCATTGCGAGCCAGTTTCGCGGCGCTGAAGCGCGGCAACTACAGCGCCGCGCGCAATCACGCTCTTGTGGCGGCCGATGGGCCGGACGCCGGGCGCGGCAATGCCGTGCTTGGCCGCATCTATCTCCTCTTGGGTGACGGCGCTGCAGCGGAAGGAGCGCTGAACCGCGCCGTCGCTGCCGGCATGCCGCGCGCGCGCCTCCACCAATTGCTGGCCGACGCTTATCTGTTGCAGGGCAATGCGGATCGTGCACTGTCGGAGGCGGCGCACGCTAGTGGCCGCTACGCCGCCTATGCCGCCCGTGTCCGTGCCCGTGGCATGGCGACCAAGGGCGACGTGCCCGGCGCCACGGCGCTGCTGAACACGATCCTGTCGCGCAGCCGGAACGATGCGAGTGCCTGGGCTGATCTTGGTCGCATCCGCATGGCGGCGGGCGACGTAGCTGCCGCCGACCTCGCGGCGCGCCGGGCCGTTGCCTTGGCGCCTGCCAGCCTCGACGCGATCGTGCTCTCGGGGGAGGTGGTGCGCAGCCGCTACGGCCTCACCGCTGCGCTCCCATGGTTCGGCCGGGCGCTGGAACTCGACGCTTATTACCTGCCCGCGCTCATCCAATATGCCGCCACGGCCGGCGACGCTGGCCAATATGCCGGCATGTTGCAGGCCACCCGCCGCGCCCTCGCTGCGCGGCCAAACCACCCTCAGGCGCTGTACCTTCAGGCCGTCATGGCTGCGCGCGCCGGCAACCGCGATCTCGCCCGGGCGCTGCTCGGGCGGATGGGCGATGCCGGCCTCGCGATGCCGGGCGTGGTGCTGCTCACCGGCATGATTGCCTATGCGGACGGCGCCTATGAACAGGCCGTCGTCAGCTTTCGTGAAATCGTCGGGCGTCAGCCGATGAACCTGGTCGCACGTCGTCTGCTCGGTGCTTCGTTGCTGCGCTCAGGCGATGCGCGTGGTGCGCTTGATGTGCTGCGGCCGATCGCCGTTCGCGCTGACGCCGACAGCTATACGCTGGCGCTCGTCGGGCGAGCCTTTGAGGCGACGGGCGAGCGCGACTGGGCGGCGCGGTTCCTGGATCGGGCGGCGCGCCCGGCGCTGGCTGATCCGGAACCGTTCGCCAGCGACGGGAGCACAGGGACGTTAGCGGCCGCTGTTGCTGGTGCCCCCGGCGACCCGGCGATCGCGGTGGCTTATGTCCGCAGCTTGCTCGACGCAGGTGAGGCCGTTGCCGCGGAGCAGCGCGCCCAGGCTATTGCCACAGCCTCGCCCGGCGCGCCCGAAGCCCAGCTGCTGGCCGGGGACATCCTGGCGATCCAACGCCGGTTCGGCCCGGCGCTGGCCCGTTATCGGCAAGCAGCCAACCTCCGGTTCGACATGCCCGCGTTGCTGCGGCTGGCGGAGGCGGCGAATCGCACGGGCGACGGCCGCGAAGCAGTCTCGGCCCTGTCGCTCTATCGGGCGCAAAACCCGCAAGCCATCGCCGCGCATCGGGCGCTCGCCAATCTGCAGCTCGGCGCGCGCGACTGGGCGGGCGCGGTCGAGACGCTGGAAGGGCTGCGCCACAATGTCGGCGAGCGCGACGCGCTGATCCACGCCCAGCTTGCGTACGCCTATACGGCCGCCGGCGATCCGCAGGGCGGCGCGGAACACGGCCGCACTGCCTATCAGCTGTCACCCATGAACCCTGCTGCGTCCGACGCCTACGGCTGGGCATTGTACGAGGCCGGTGACACGGGCGCGGCTTTGCAGCTGCTGGAAAAGGCGGCGAAGCTCGCGCCTGCCCACGCCGGCATCCGGTGGCATTTGGGCCAGGCGCTGGCTGAGGCAGGCCGCATTGTTGAGGCACGTCAGGCAATCACTCAGGCCCTACGCGACCCTGGCTTTCCCGATCGCGCACCGGCGGCCGCCTTGCTGAAGCTTCTCGGCCACTGACGGCCGCACGCGACCGGGCAACGCCACGTGGTTGCAGTGCCGCCCGACCGAACCTAGCAGCAGGCTATGGACGATCTCGCCCGCATCGCCGCCGCGCTTGAACGTTTGGCGCCGCCACCCCCACAAGCGGCTGATCCGCTGGCGCACCCCGCTTATGTCTGGCGGGACGGCGCCCTGGTCGCGGCGCGCGCCTTCGCGCCGCTGCCGCTCGATCTCCTGCGCGGCGTCGAGGCGCAGCGAGAGCCGTTGCTCGCCAATCTGACGCGCCTGTCCGACGGGCATGCCGCTCAAGACGTGCTGCTCTGGGGCGCGCGCGGGACGGGCAAGTCGGCGCTGGTCAAGGCATGCGTCGGGGCTATCCAGTCTGCCGGGGGCCAGCTTGCCCTGGTCGAGGTGCCGGCCGATCGGTTGGACAGTTTGCCGGCATTGTTCGACACGATCGCCGGCGTGGAGCGCGCCTTTGTGCTGTTCCTGGACGATCTCGGCTTCGACGCCGCCGCCGACGCGCGCAGCCTGCGATCCTTGCTGGAGGGCGGGGCAGAGGCTCGGCCGGCCAATGCGCGTCTGGTGGTCACGTCCAACCGCCGGCACCTGATCCCGCGCGACATTCACGAGCAGGAGAATGCGATCAACCCGCGCGACGCCGTGGATGATCACCTGGCGCTCGCCGACCGCTTCGGCCTCAGCCTCGGCTTCCACGTCGTCGATCAGCCGCTCTATCTCGACATCGTTCAAGGCTATGCCGATCGCCATGGCCTCGCGTTTGACCCACAGGATGCGCTGCTATGGGCGACCAAGCGCGGCAGCCGATCGGGCCGGGTCGCGTGGCAATATGTCGTCGATCTCGCCGGTCGCGCCGGCAAAAAGCTATAAGGCCGGCACTGCTGCGATCGAGGCCGTTTTGCGCCGCACCTAGGCCAGCGCTTCCGCCATCTCGGCCAGTTCGAGCCAGCGCAGCTCCGCCATTTCCTTCTCCTCGCGCGCCGCCGCGATCGCTTTCATCAGCCGATCGAACTTCGCCGGATCACGCGCGTACAGCTCCGGATCGGCCAGCAGCGACTCGTCCCGCGCGATCGCTGCGTCGAGCTGCTCGATCTTCTTGGGCAGCTGATCGAAGTCGCGCTGATCCTTGTAGCTCAGCTTGGTCCTCGCCTGCGGAGGCGGGGCAGGGGCCGCGGGCGCTCCCTTGGCGACTGGCTTCTTCTCGATCTGCGGCGCGCGCTGCCGCTCCCAATCCTCATATCCCCCGGCCACCACGTCCACCTTGCCGGAGCCCTCCAGGCCCAGCGTGACGGTGACGGTGCGGTCGAGAAAGTCACGGTCATGGCTGACAATCAGGACAGTGCCCTCATAGTCTGCGATGACCTCCTGCAGCAGATCCAGCGTCTCGAGATCGAGATCGTTGGTCGGCTCGTCCAGCACCAGCAGGTTGGAATGACGAGCGAATTCCCGCGCGAGCAACAGGCGTGAGCGCTCGCCACCGGAAAGTGAGCCTACCTTCGCCTCGGCAAGGCTGGGATCGAAGAGAAACTCCTTGAGATAGCCGTGGATGTGCTTCTTCGCGCCCAGCACGTCGATCCAGTCGCCGCCATCCGCCAGCACTTCGCGCACGGTCTTTTCGGGCGCCATCAGCTTGCGCTGCTGGTCGATGACGATGCCGTCCAGGGTCTTGGCCAGCTTTACGGTGCCGCTGTCCGGTGCAAGTTCACCGGTGAGCAGGCGAAGCAGCGTGGTCTTTCCCGCGCCGTTTCTGCCGACGATACCGATGCGGTCGCCCCGGGTAACGCGAAAGGTCAGATCGCGGATGATCGTGCGCCCGTCATAGCTCTTGTTGACGTGCTCGGCGTCGATCACGACCTTGGTCTTGTTGTCGTCGCTGCCCATCGCCAACGCGGCTGCACCCTGCGGCCCGATCATGGCGGCCCGCTCCGCTCGCATTTCCTTCAGCTTGGAAAGCCGGCCCTGATTGCGCCGGCGACGACCGGTGACGCCGCGCTGCAGCCAATGTTCTTCGATCTTCAGCTTGGCGTCGAGCTTTTCCGCGGCGCGCTGCTCTTCGGCATAGACCTGCTCGGTCCAGGCATCGAAACCGCCGAAGCCCACTTCCGCCCGGCGCAGGTTGCCACGGTCCAGCCACAGCGTCTGCTTGGTAAGGCGCGTCAGGAATGTGCGGTCATGGCTGATGACAACAAAGGCACCCCGGAAACGCCGCAGCCAATCCTCCAGCCATTCGATGGCCCCAATGTCCAGGTGGTTGGTCGGCTCGTCCAGCAGCAGCACGTCGGGATCCTGCGCGAGGGCGCGCACGATGGCGGCACGACGCCTTTCGCCGCCCGAGGCGGTCGCTGCTTCGCGCGACAGGTCGATGCCGAGCTGGTCCGCAATCGCGGCGGCTTCGAAATGCTGCGGGGCATCGCTGCCGGACAGCACATAATCCGCAAGGGTCGCAAAGCCGGAAAGGTTGGGATCCTGCTCCAGGAGGATCACGCGGGTTCCAGGAACGATAGTACGTCGGCCCTCGTCGCTCTCGATAGTGCCGGCGATCAGCTTCAGCAGTGTCGTCTTGCCGGCGCCATTGCGACCGATCAGGGCAAGTCGATCGCGTGGGCCGACATAAAAGTTCAAGTCGCGGAACAGCCAGCCGGCCCCCTGAATGAGGCCGAGGTCTTCATACGCTAGAATTGGGGCAACCATGGACGCGGCAGATAGGGGCGCGGGGGCGATGCGCCAAGCGTCGTTCACGCGGTTCGTCGTCAAGGCGCCGATTGGGACGAGGTGCCCGCCGCCACGGATGAAAACAAGAAAGGGACCGGATGCGCCTGGCACCCGGCCCCTTCTTGATCGGATCGACCACGGCTGTGCCGTTGCTGAGCCATCCGACGTCGTATCGGGCGCAGCCTGGGCCGCGCCCGTCCGAAATCAGAAGTCCATGCCGCCCATGCCGCCGCCCGGCATTGCCGGCATCGCGGGCTTGTCTTCCGGCAGCTCTGCCACGGTGGCTTCCGTGGTGATGAGCAGGCCGGCGACCGAGGCTGCGTTCTGGAGCGCGGTGCGCACGACCTTGGTCGGGTCGATCACGCCGGCCTGAACCAGGTTCTCGTAGGTATCGGTCGACGCGTTGAAGCCGAACGAAGTGTCGCTCTGATCAAGCAGCTTGCCCGAGACCACTGCGCCGTCATGGCCAGCGTTCTGCGCGATCTGACGCACCAGCGCGGTCAGCGACTTGCGAACGATGTCGACGCCGCGCGTCTGATCGTCATTGTCGCCCTTCAGGCCTTCGAGCGCCTTCGTCGCGTACAGCAGCGCGGTGCCGCCGCCCGGAACGATGCCCTCTTCGACGGCAGCGCGGGTTGCGTGCAGCGCGTCGTCAACGCGGTCCTTGCGCTCCTTCACCTCGACCTCGGTCGCACCGCCGACCTTGATCACCGCGACGCCGCCAGCGAGCTTCGCGAGACGCTCCTGGAGCTTCTCACGGTCGTAGTCGGACGTGGTGACTTCGATCTGCTGACGGATCGCCTCGGTGCGGCCCTTGATCGCTTCGGCATCACCGGCGCCATCGACGATGGTGGTGTTGTCCTTGTCGATCGTGACGCGCTTGGCGGTGCCGAGCATGCCGAGCGTAACGGTCTCGAGCTTGATGCCGAGATCCTCGGAGACGACTTCGCCCTTGGTGAGGATCGCGATGTCCTCGAGCATCGCCTTGCGACGATCGCCGAAGCCCGGCGCCTTGACCGCTGCGACCTTCAGGCCGCCGCGCAGCTTGTTGACGACGAGCGTGGCCAGCGCCTCGCCCTCGATGTCCTCGGCGATGATGAGGAGCGGACGGCCCGACTGCACAACCGCCTCGAGGATCGGAAGCATCGACTGCAGGTTCGACAGCTTCTTCTCGTGGATCAGGATGTACGGGTCGTTCAGTTCGACCTGCATCTTTTCCGGGTTGGTGATGAAGTACGGCGACAGATAGCCGCGGTCGAACTGCATGCCCTCAACGACGTCGAGCTCGAATTCGAGGCCCTTCGCCTCTTCGACAGTGATCACGCCTTCCTTGCCGACCTTCTCCATGGCCTCGGCAATCTTCTCGCCGACTTCACGGTCGCCATTCGCGGAGATGATGCCGACCTGGGCAACTTCCTGCGAACCCGAGACGGGCTTCGAGCGCGCCTTGATGTCGTCGACGACCTTGTGGACGGCGAGGTCGATACCGCGCTTCAGGTCCATCGGGTTCATGCCGGCGGCAACCGACTTCATGCCCTCGCGAACGATCGCCTGGGCGAGAACGGTCGCGGTGGTGGTGCCGTCACCGGCGATGTCGTTGGTCTTCGAGGCCACTTCGCGCACCATCTGTGCGCCCATGTTCTCGAACTTGTCCTTGAGCTCGATTTCCTTGGCGACCGACACACCGTCCTTGGTGATGCGGGGCGCGCCGAAGCTCTTGTCGATGACGACGTTGCGGCCCTTCGGCCCCAGCGTGACCTTCACGGCATCGGCGAGGATGTCGACGCCCTTGAGAATGCGCTCGCGTGCGTCACGCGAGAATTTCACGTCCTTGGCTGCCATGTGGCTACCCTTTCAGATGAACGAATGTTGAGAAAGTTGAGGCTGTCGAACGGAATCTCAGGCGATGATGCCGAGAATGTCCGATTCCTTCATGATGAGCAGGTCTTCGCCGTTCACCTTCACTTCGGTGCCCGACCACTTGCCGAACAGGATACGATCACCGGCCTTGACGTCGAGCGGCGTGACCTTGCCGTCTTCCGCCTTGGCGCCCGCACCGGCGGCGACAACCTCGCCCTCCTGCGGCTTCTCCTTCGCGGTGTCGGGAATGATGATCCCGCCGGCAGTCTTTTCCTCGGCCTCGACGCGGCGCACGAGCACGCGGTCGTGCAGCGGACGGAAGTTCATGGCTGTACCCTCTTTTGAGCGGTGTGACTGTTTTTTGGCACTCGCCTGAATCGAGTGCCAACGCGGGCCATATGTGTCTGGCCAATCACCGCGTCAACGGCACGGGACACAAAAAATTGGAGCCACCGGTCAGATCGTGCGTGGAACCAGGCCCAGCCGTTCGCGGGCATACCAGCGCCACATTAGCAGGACGGAAACGGCAAGCAGGCCGACGGCGAGGCCGGTCCAGATGCCGACGCCGGCCCAGCCAGCCTCGAAGCCGAGGAAGATGGACGTGCCAAAGCCGACCACCCAATAGCCGAACAGCGCGATGAACATCGGCACGCGCGTATCCTGCAAGCCGCGCAATACGCCCGCCGCCACCGCCTGGGCGCCGTCCACCAGCTGGAACATGGCCGCAAGCGCCAGATACTGTACCGCGAGCTTGACGACGATGGCATTGGCGGGCGCGTCCACGTCGACATAAGCGCTCACGAACAGGCGCGGCGCTGCCCACATGGCGGCGGCCGTGATGCCCATGAAGCCGATCCCCACCGCCAGAGCGACGCGGCCCGCACGCGCGATCCAATCCCGGTCCCGTGCGCCATAGGCCATGCCGACGCGTATGGTGGCCGCCTGTGCAATGCCGAACGGCACCTGGAAAGCGATGGCGGCGATATTGAGCGCCACGGCATGGGCCGCGACTTCGTTGACGCCGATCAAACCCATTAGGATCGCGGCCCCACCGAACAGCGCGCCCTCGAAGGTCCAGGTCAGCATGATCGGAACGCCAAGCCGGATAATGTCGCGGAAGCGTGGCCATTCGGTTGCCCACCATCGGCCGAACAGGTGATACCGTCGCAACCGCCGGTCGAAGCGGATGATGGCGGCATAAGCGATTGCCATCGCCGTCAGGCTGATGACGCTGGCGATCGCAGATCCTTCCAGCCCGAGAGCCGGCGCGCCAAGATTGCCGAAGACCAGCGCCCAGTTGGCGACAATGCTCACCAGCAGCGCGAGGCCAGTGACGGCAAAGGCCCACCCCGGACGGCCAAGCGCGGCCGCCGACGATCGCATGATTCCCGCCGCGACACCGGGCAAAAGACCGATCAGGATGATGTCGAGAAAGTGCCCTGCGCGGCGCGCCACATCCGGATCCTGCCCGGCCAGCAGCAGAAGCGTCTCGCCATGCGCCAGCAGGAGCAGCACCGGCAGCGCGGCGGCAGCGCCAACCCAGAAGGCCATGCGCACGCTGCGTCGCACTTCGCGTACGGCATGGCGCCGGCGCCCGAGCTCTGCCGCAATCAGCGGGGAAGCGGCGCTGGTGAGGCCGATCAGCGCATACATGCTGAGGTTGAAGAGGAACACGCCGAGCGTTGCGGCCGCCAGATCGACCGTACCGAGTCGCGCGACGAAGATCACGTCGACCGCGCTTACCGCCATCTGCAACAGGTTCGCGCCAACCAGGGGCGCGGCAAGGCGAGTCAGGGCGGACAGCTCGGCCCGGTCGCTCGCCGGACGCGTTTCGGTCAGCGGCGGGGCGGCAGCAAGCTCCATGACGGCGCCGGGTTAGGCCGAAAATCTTACGGTGGAAAGGCCGCGGCGCCAGTAAAGCGCGCTGAACCGTGCGCCCTTGCGCAGCAGTTTCGCCGTATTGCTCCACCCATACACCTTCGGCTAAACCACTGGCGGACTTTCCGGGAAATCATGATGAAGCTTGTACGCGGCGCGTGGAAACTGCTGGTCGGCATCAAGGACGCGCTGGTGCTGGTGGCGATGCTGCTGTTCTTCGCATTGCTGTTCGCCGCGCTGAACTCGCGGCCAAGCACGCCTGCAATCAAGGACGGTGCGCTTGTGCTCGATCTCGACGGGCCCATCGTCGAACAACCGGAAGAAGTGCCGGCGCTCGCCTTTGTGTCCGGTCAGCAGATCGGCCGCCAGTATCGACTTCGCGATGTCGTGCACGCCATCGATGCGGCACGCACCGACACACGCGTGAAGGCTATTGTGCTCGACCTCGACCGTTTCGGCGGCGCCTATCCTGCGATCCTGGCGGAAGTAGCCGAGGCGCTGGTCCGTGTTCGTCAGAGCGGAAAGCCGGTGCTGGCCTATTCGACCGGATATACGGATGGCAGCTACCGGCTGGCTGCGGCGGCGAGCGAGATCTGGGTGGATCCGCTGGGCGGCACGATCTTCAGCGGGCCCGGAGGCAGCCGGCTTTATTACAAGGGGCTGATCGACAAGCTGGGCGTCACTACCCACGTCTTCCGCGTCGGCAAGTTCAAGTCCGCGGTGGAGCCTTATACCCGCGCGGACGAGAGCCCGGAATCGCGTGCCGCTTCGCAAGCGCTCTATGGATCGCTGTTCGAACAGTGGAAGAACGCGATTGCGCAGGCCCGGCCGAAGGCGCGGGTCGACGGCTGGCTGACGCAGCCGAGCCGTATCGTACAGGCGGCCGGCGGCGATCTCGGCAAGGCGAGCCTTGAGTCCGGCATCGTCGACAAGCTGGGCGACCGCCTGACGTTCGGGCGTCGCGTCGCCGAGATCGTCGGCGCTGACAAGGACAAGCCGGCCGGCTCGTTCAAGCAGATCCGCTACGCCAGCTATGTTCAGGCAAATCCGGCGCCCAACGACGGCGAAATCGGCGTGGTGACGGTCGCCGGTGAAATCGTGGACGGCAAGGCCGGTCCTGGCACCGCGGGCGGCGATACCATTTCCAAGTACATCCTTGATGGCCTGGCCGAGAAGAAGTTGAAGGCGCTGGTCGTGCGCGTCGACTCGCCGGGCGGGTCGGTCATGGCGTCGGAGCGTATCCGCCTCGCCGTGCTGGAGGCAAAGCGTCGCGGGCTGCCGATCGTCGTATCGATGGGCGGCGTCGCTGCATCGGGTGGTTATTGGGTGTCGATGCCGGGCGAGGTGATCTTCGCCGATCCCGGTACCATCACTGGCTCGATCGGCGTTTTCGGCGTTCTCCCGAGCTTCGAGAAGAGCCTCGCGAAGATCGGCATCACCAGCGACGGGGTGAAACTGACCCCGCTGGCGGGTCAACCCGACATCGTCGCGGGCATCAATGACGAGGCGGGGGCGCTGATCCAGTCGAGCATCGAGCAAGTCTATGGTCAGTTCCTTGCCCGTGTGTCCCAGTCCCGCAAGATTCCGGTCGCGCGGGTCAACGAGATCGCGCAGGGGCGCGTCTGGGAAGGCGGCACGGCACGCCAGCTCGGTCTGGTTGATCGCTTCGGCACGCTCGACGATGCCCTGAAGGAAGCGGCACGGCGCGCAAAGCTCGATCCGGCAAAGGCCAAGCCGGTGTACCTCGAGAAGAAGCCGAGCTGGGCGGCGCAGATTGCGCAGCAGATTGGCGACAGCGAGGACGAGAACGGCAGCACGCCGACCGATGCGCTCGGCCGGATCGCGTGGGAGCAGCGGCAGGTGCTGGCCCGCGCCGCCGGTGACGTCCGTCGCCTGGCAATGACCGGCGGAATCCAGGCGCGCTGCCTGGAATGTGGCGCGGTCGGCCCGGCGCAGGTGATGGCTGGCGACCAGCGCCTGCTCGATCTCCTGCTGGCGCGGTTCGGGTTGTGATCGCTGCCATCCTGCTGGCGCTGCAGGCCGCGGCGGCCGCCGCCGTGCCGCCTGCGGTCCAGCCGGCGTCGCCGCGCACGCTGACCGGGCGCTTCGCCTGCGACGCGATCGTCTATGAGGTGCAGGTGACCGCAACGCCTCAGTCGGGGGCGGGCGTGCTGCTCGAACGGCTGATGATCGGCGGCAAGCCGGTTGACAGCGGTTCGCTGGCTGAGGCGCGGCGAATGGTGGCACGATTGGCGGACGTCCAGTCGATCGATGTGCGGTGCCGCGCTGCGGGCGGCGGCGAACTGAGCATTTACGGGGCGCAAGCCGCACCGGGCGCGCCGCCGCGGCGCGCGCGCCTGCGCGGCACCATGAACGGCGGCGCCGTCTCCGACCTGACTGTCGCCGTCGAGCAGCGTTGACGGGGTACGCCCCAATATGGGTGCCGCTGGAATCGATTGACGATCATCCGGCTTTGCTGCCGATTAGGGGCGCCTGCCCGGCTCAAGGGCCGGCACTGCCAGAAGGAGGCGCCTGACCATGATCGCCATTCGCGCCGCCACGCCCGCCGACGCGGCGACAATTGCGGCAATCTATGCGCCCTATGTACTGTCCGGCACGGTTTCATTTGAAAGCGAGGCGCCGGACACGCGACAGATGCGGCAACGCATGGCTGCCTCCGACGGCTTTTATCCCTGGATGGTGGCGACGTCGGGCGCAGGCGACGACGCCGCTGTGGTCGGATATGCCTATGCTACCCGCTTTCGCGAGCGGGCCGCCTATCGCTACGTGGTGGAAACGTCGATCTATCTGTCCGGATCGGTTCAGCGGCAGGGGGTGGGACGGCTGCTTTACGAGGCACTCGTCGATACGCTGCGCGCGCAAGGCTTCACCCAGGCGATCGGCGTGATCGCACTTCCCAACGATAGTTCGATTTCGTTGCACGAGGCAGTCGGCTTCCGCCGGGCCGGCATCTATCGCGAGGTCGGCTACAAGCAGGGGCGCTGGGTGGACGTCGGCTTCTGGCAATGTGCGCTGAACGAAAGCGTGGTGCCGCCGATCGAGCCGCGGCGTTTTGCGGACGTTGGCGTGGTCCGTGCCTGATCCCGGCGCGACGCCGCGCCTTGCCTGCCCGATCAGCGAAGATCGCTGTGACGGCGGGACCGCTCAGCGGCGCTGGCGATACGCCGGCAGATGCAATTGCCACCGGATCGCCGCTGCACGCAGCGCGAAGCCGGCGCTCGCAGCGAGGATCGCAGCCACGGCGCCGGCCATTCCCAGCAAGGTGAGGCCCACGAACAGTGCCGACGCCAGCGCCGCCGCGGTGACATAAAGCTCCGGGCGCATCAGGATCGATGGCTCTCCGGCGAGAACGTCACGGATGATGCCCCCGACGCACGCCGTCACCACGCCCATCAGGAAAGCAGGCACCGGCGGCACGCCATAGCCAAGCGCCTTGGCCGCGCCATAAACCGCGTAAGCGGCGAGGCCCACCGCGTCGAACCAGTCAAGCGCTTCTCCGCGCCACCAGCGTTCGGGCGTGACCCAGATCACCAACGCCACCGACAGGCAGACGGCGGCGGCGCGGCTGTCGACGATCCAGAATACCGGCGCGCCGATCAGCAGATCGCGAACTGTGCCCCCGCCCACGCCCGTGATGATCGCGAAGAACGCGAGCGTGACCATTGTCTGCCCCCGCCGGGCGGCGGCAAGCGCACCGGAGGCAGCGAACACCGCGAGGCCGGCAAGGTCGAACCAGGGCGCGAGAGCCGGGAGGGCGGCGACGGGCGGCATGGGCGAGCGGTTATCAGATCATTGTTCGGCAGGGGAGTGGGTGTCGCGCGCCACCCCGCTGCGGGTTCGTCCTCAGCCGAAGTTATGCTTGATCGTCAGATACGGCAGGATGTGCTGACTGCGCACCCGATCTTCCACTCGGAAAGGGGACGGCGTGCGCCGATCGGGATCAAAGAACAGGCGGCTGCGCCGCGCGGGGAAGTCACCCAGATTGTCGACGCTCAGCGTCACGGTGGTGCTGCGCGTCGGGCGATATTCGGCAAAGGCGGTGATGTACGGGTTGCCAGGGTAAAACGTGTCCAGTTCATTGCGTCGATAATAGGTGGACGGGTCGTCGCCGGAGAAGCCAACACCCCACGCAAAGTCACCCATGTCCTGGCGCCAGTTCACCTCATAAACAAAGGGGGAGGCGCCCGAGAAAGGACGCTGGCGGCCGGTATAGGGATCCCGGACGGACGTGCCGACATAGCTCAGGCGACCGGAGATACGGCCGCCCTTGATGCCCAGCCTTGATACGGGCACGTCAAAGGTCGCCCGGGCGATCTTGCTGCTGCCATCGCCCAGATTTCCCGGCGCATCGAACCCTTCGGGGGTGGGCACCCGATCCTGCACCAGCGACGTTTGCGTGTAGCCGAGCTCGACCTTCACCAGCCCGTCGCCAAGCACCTGTTTCTCGATCGTCGCCAGCGCCTCCCATGAACGCTGCGGCACCAGCTCGGCGTTGCCCCCGTTCACCCGTTCATTGGTCAATTCGGCCGCGCTGATGAAGTCCTCGAAACGCAGCTGCGCCACCGTGCGCGCAATCGACGCCTGCGCCCGCCAACCGTTTCCTGGTCGCCAGTCGAGGTTCACCTTCGGCTTCAGGAACCGGAGCGAGCGTTTCGCTTCGGCATCGCCTTCCACGGTCAGGCGGGACATTTCGTAGTTGAGCGCCAGATCCATGCGCAGCTTGGGCGACAGCGATCGGCTGGCGCTGGCGAACGCTTCTGCGCGATATTCGGTGACGGTTGCATCATCCACCGGCAAATCGATGCGGGTGCGCGTGCCGTCTTCGGCCAGAGAGAACAGGTCGACCTTGCTGCGCAGCCGGTTCAATGCGCCTTCGATACCGGTTTCCACGGACCAGCCGTTCAGATCAGGCCGCGTCCACAGCGCGCGCAACACGGCTTCGTCGCGCTGGCTTCGCACCTGCTGTTCATCGCCGTCGATCACATTCCCGCGCACCCGCAGAAGCGCCCGTTCGCGGTCCTGGCGGTCGCGTCGGGTGGCCAGGCCAATGAGCTTCACGCCGCCACCCAGCAGCGGCCGCTGGATATCACCGCCGACTTCCCATTCGTCGAAGTTGAACCGCTGGTTCAAGCGGTCGTCGCGCGCGATCCCGCCCACCGGCAGAACGTCGTTAGTCTGGCTCAGGCGAAAGCGGTCAAACGCATAGCGGGCATTGAACCGGGCGGTTTCGAATTGCGACGCCTTGTAATCCCATGAGCCCGATACGAACGCATTGGGATCCGCGATCGAGTTGATCTTGCGCCGATATTCCAGAAGCTCGCCGGAGGGCAAGGCACGCAGCGTGTCGTATCCCTCTTCGCTGGTCTGGTTGTTGTTCACGCCGATGGACGCGTTGAACGTGGAATCGCCGCGGCGCAGGAGCGTGGAAACGCTGCCTTCGGGAAACAGCTTGCCGTCATATTGACGGCGCAACGTGCCCGTGGCCGTTCCCGCGAGGCCGCCTTCGCCGGTGAGGATCAGGTTCACGACCTGCGCCTTGCCGCTATATTCCGCGCCGAAGAGCGTGCCTGGCCCAACCTCCACGCGCGCGACGCGACTGGCGGGAATACGCGCGAGCACGACATCAATGGTGTCACTCTTCGACGACGGCCGCTGACCGTTGATGACGACATTGCCCGCCGCCTGCCCAAAGCCGCGAACGTCCACCTCCACCTGTTCCAGGGTGAAGCCGGGCACACGGCGAACGATCTCAAGCGCATTGGCCGGCTGAAACCGCTGAAAGAACGTCGCTTCGTACACAATGCGCCCGCTTGCATCGGCCGTCTGTGCCGAGGCAGGTGCCGCAACCAGGGCGACTGCCGCATGGGCAGCCAGTGCGACACGCATGTTTGATAATCCCCCGATCCTCTCTGACAGCCGCCACTACGCAAGCATCAGGCCAAGAGGAAGAAGCCACCCGGACGAGTTATTGCCGCGGTGGTGGCGAGAGGTGAGAGCCGCCCAGCGCATCACACGCCGTGGCGTCGAGCGTGGCCGCTCACGCCGCTGTCCGGTTCCGCACGGTCAATGTTCGTTTCCGAACAGTTCAGTCGCGCCGCCAATCGTCGAGTGCCGCGTCATAGGCATCACGCGCCTGGATGCGCGCCCGATCCAGCTTCGTGCGTTCCGCCGCTTGCGCTTTGTCCAGCGCGCGGCGTCGCGCGGCGAGCGCTTCCTCCTCGCGTTTCAATTGCGCGCGCTCCTCGGCATAGCGCGCTTCTGCCGCTTCGATGGCGGCCTCTGCCTTGTCGAGGGCCGCCCGGCTGGGTTTCGCCTTTGGCTTGGGTGGGGGCTTGCGAGCCGCCGCGTCTGACCTCGCGCGACGGGGCGCTGGCTTGGGTGCGGGTGAATCCGGAGCATCGGCCATGGTGCGTGCCACACGGATTACCTCGCCAGGATGAGCCAGGGGCTCGCGCGTCAAATCGGGATCGGTGACCACCTCCGCCATGCCGCGTGCAAACAGGTTCGCATCGCTGCCCCACGCTGCCAGCGCTGCCTTCTGGCTGGGCGCTGCGACATAGGCGTCGTGGAACCCGGCAGGCGTTCGATAAACCTTCAGCTTCGGCATGCACCTACTTGTCGCGCGCTTGCCGCACCCCGGCAAGCGCCGTCTCGACACCGCCACGCGAGCCGCCTATCGCTCCGGTGAAACAAAGGATTTTTGGGGGATTTAATGCCGACAGCCAGCAAGGTGCTCGATCGCGTCCTGGTGCTCGAGATGGTGCGCGTGACGGAGGCGGCAGCGATCGGTGCTTCCACCCTGATCGGGCGCGGCGACGAGAAGGCGGCGGATGCGGCGGCTGTTGAGGCCATGCGCGAGGCGCTGAACACGCTCGACATCGATGGCACCGTCGTGATCGGCGAAGGCGAGCGCGACGAGGCGCCGATGCTGTTCATCGGCGAAAAGGTCGGCGCGGCTCAGGGCACAGGGCCGAAGATCGACATCGCGCTCGATCCGCTGGAAGGCACCACGATCTGCGCAAAGGCCGGTCCGAACAGCCTCGCCGTGCTGGCAATCGGAGAGGAAGGCTGCCTTCTCAACGCGCCCGACGTGTACATGGACAAGCTGGCGGTCGGTCCGGGTCTTCCGGAAGGGGTGATCGATCTCGATCGCACTCCGACCCAGAATATCGAGGCGATTGCCGCCGCCAAGGGCGTTCGCCCGAACGAGATCATCGCTTGCGTGCTCGATCGTCCGCGGCACGAAAAGCTGATCGCGGAGCTGCGTTCGATCGGCTGCGGCGTGGTGCTGATCGGCGACGGCGACGTGGCCGGCGTGATCGCCACGACCGATCCGGACACCACCATCGACGTGTACATGGGATCGGGCGGCGCGCCGGAAGGCGTGCTGGCCTGTGCCGCGCTGCGCTGCGTTGGTGGTCAGTTCAAGGGCCGGCTGCTGTTCCGCAACGAGGACGAGCGCGCCCGCGCCCGCAAGTGGGGCATCACCGATCTGGATAAGCAATATGATCTGAAAGATCTGGCGAAGGGCGATTGCATCTTTGCCGCCACCGGCGTCACCGACGGATCGTTGCTGGAAGGCGTGAAGCGCCGCGGCAAGACCATGACGACGGAAAGCGTCGTCATGCGCGCCTCGTCGGGCACCGTTCGCTGGGTGAAGGGCGAGCACCGGCTCGACCGCTGATCCGGGGTAATTGATGCTGGCCGCAGCGCTGCTCCTTGCCGCGCTCGGCCTGCTTGCCCACGGCTGGTCGACGAAGCGGAGCGTTGCCGCGCGCATTGCCTGGGCGTTCCGCGGCAGTTCTGCCTCGCGGCCGCGCGCGACCCTGGGTTGGGCGCTGGGTATCGCCCTCATGTACGGTGCCACGACACTGGCGGCGCTGGCACTGTTGGGCCGGCTTGATGCGCTGACGGTGCTTCCCGTCGAGCTTCGCGCCGCGGCGACGCATCTTGGCGTTGCGCCACTTCGCATCGATGCAGTGGCCGAGATCGCATGGTCGATCGGTGGCGGCTTCGTGCTGGGCGCCATTGCCGTCATCGTCATGGCACGGCGCGGCTGGCTGCGCCTCGGATTGATGTATCGCTCCCCCGCCGTCGCTACGAACCGGCGCGAGGCCGGGGCGGCAGTTCTGCTCGCCACGGCGGCGGGCGTCGGGGAGGAATTGTTCTTCCGGCTGCTGATCCCGCTGCTCGTCGCGATCGTCTCGGGCAGCGGGGTTGCCGGCTGCGCGGTCGGCTGGGCGACGTTCGCGCTGGCGCATCGCTACCAGGGCGCGCTCGGCATGGCGGCGGTGGCGATCGTCGGGGCGGTGCTGGCTTGGTTGTATTTGGCTACCGGCCTGCTGTGGCTGGTTATCCTGCTGCACACGCTGGTGGACGCCAATGCGCTGGTCTTGCGCCCATGGCTGGAAAAGCTGGCTCGTCCGCGCCCGGCACAATGAGCCTGCGGACAGGATAGGGCGAAAAAGAAAGGGGAGCGACTTGCGCTCCCCGTTTCAGTCTTACTTGCTGCGCTCGACCTGTTCGAAGTCGAGCTCGACCGGCGTCGCACGACCGAAGATGGACACCGAAACCTTCACCTTCGACTTGTCGAAATCCAGTTCCTCGACGGTGCCGTTGAAGCTTGCGAACGGACCTTCCAGAACCTTGACGGCATCGCCGATCTCGAAATCGACCTTGACCTTCGCCTTGGGCGCGGCTGCGGCTTCTTCCTTGCTGTTCAGCATGCGCGACGCTTCCGCCTCGCTGATCGCCTGCGGCTTTCCGGAGGAGCCGAGGAAGCCGGTCACCTTGGGCGTGTTCTTGACGAGGTGATAGACCTGGTCGGTCATGTCCAGCTTGGCCAGCACATAACCGGGCATGAACTTCCGCTCGACCTGCACCTTCTTGCCGCGGCGGGCTTCCTGCACCGTCTCGGTGGGCACCTCGATGCGCTCCACGAGCTGTTCCAGGCCCATGCGGCTGGCTTCGGCCATGATCGCGTCGCGAACCTTGCCCTCGAAGCCGGAATAAGCGTGGATGATGTACCAGCGTGCCATGTGGGGACGCGTCCTTCCTGTTACTTGGCCAGGCTCAGCAGCGCGTTGACGATCGCATTGAACGCCGTATCCACGCCGAGGAAGAAGAGCGCCAGGATCGTCGTCATGATCATCACCATGACGCCGGTCATGATCGTTTCGCGCCGGCTCGGCCACACGACCTTCTTGGTCTCGGCGCGAACCTGGTTGATGAATTCGATCGGGGACGTCTTCGCCACGTGCCTTGCCTTTTATTCGTTCAAGCCGAAGCGGGGCATAACCTCTCTACCGCTTCCCTCGTGAGGAAACGATGAGTGGCCGTCCGCGCTGTCGGATGCGACGGGCGAGATAGCGCTGCACAGGTGCAAGAGCAAGGGGAGGAGCGGCTTTCGCGCCTGCACTCTCGCTTATTGGTGGATCATTTCGACAACGACGTCCCGCACCTTGGGGGCGCCACGCTGGACATTGAAGTCGCACTCGCGATCCTCAACCACCTCCAGCACGGTCTTGCCGGCTTCCGTGGGATTGTCGCTCAGCATCTTCACGGGGCATCGCCACGCGAGGTTGAACGGCTTGCCCCATTGTTCGCCACGCGCCTCGGCATAGGCGTAGCAGGTGTTTTCCACCATTTCGGCGCCGGTGAAGCGGTAGCCGCCGGCATCTACCAACTCGCGGATCACTCCGCCGCCGTAATCGCGCCCTTCCGGGGTGGAGACAAAGGCTGCACGCAGCGAACTGTTTCCGCTTTCGCTGGCGGAGGTGAGCCCGGCGCAAAGCCCGGCATCGGGGCTGGCCTGATCTTCGGTGGCGGCGACCGGAACGGCGTTCTGCGCCGAATCGCACGCCGTCAGGACAAGGGCGGATCCGACAATCAGATTGAGTATCTTCATCGATCTTCCGGCCAGGCGAGAAGGTGAACACTGACCTGCGGTCATTCCGGGCCGGACGGCCGAACCGCAAAAAGGCTGGCAGGGGAGCTCGGATTCGAACCGAGGGCCTTCGGTTTTGGAGACCGACGCTCTAACCAGCTGAGCTACACCCCTGCAGCAGCACCGCCCTTAGCGGCGCATGGCGCGCTGTTCAAGCGGCGCGAGTGGCAGATCTGTTGCGAAGCGCGATGGCGCGTGCCTCCGCAACTGGCAGGGGACGTCCGAAATGGTAGCCCTGGATCTTTGAACAGCCGAGCGCGCGAATCAGCGTCAGCTCATCGACCGTCTCCACCCCTTCGGCGGTGGTGGCCATGCCGAGGCTGTTCGCCAGCGCGACCACGGCGCGAATGATCGCCAGTGCTTCCGGCACCCCGCGTGACGCGCCGGTCACGAAGCTGCGGTCGATCTTGATGGTGGAGAAGCGGGTTCGGGAGAGATAGCCGAGCGACGAATAGCCGGTGCCGAAATCGTCGAGGCTGAGCCGTACGCCCAGTTCCAGCAGCCGCTCCAGCGCCTGCACGGCGGCGGTTGCCTCGCGCATGAAGACGCTTTCGGTGACTTCCAGCTCCAGCCGGTGCGGGGAAAGACGGCTCGCCGTCAGCGATTGGGCGACCACCGCTACGAAATTGGGATTGTGCAACTGCTCCGGCGATACGTTGACCGCGACTCTCACGTCATCCGGCCAGTTGGCGGCCTCCTCGCATGCGGCGCGCACCACCCACTCGCCGATCGGGCCGATCAGCCGCGTGTCCTCTGCGATGGGAATGAACTTCGACGGGGAGATCGGCCCGAATTCCGGGCTGGACCAGCGGAGCAACGCCTCGAAGCCAACCAGCCGCTCGCTCGCGGCATCCACCACTGGCTGATAATCGAGGTGAAGCTCGCCCTTATCCAGCGCCTTCCGAAGCGCCATCTCGAGCACGCGCCGTTCCTCGGCATCGACGTGAAGCTGCGGCTCATAAGCATGGAAGACGCCGCCGCCAGCGTCCTTGGAGCGATAGAGCGCAAGGTCGGCCGACCGGATCAGCGTTTCGGCGGTGCGCCCGTCGCGTGGCGAGGTGGCCACGCCGACCGACGCGCCGATGTAGAGCGTGTGCTGGTCCACTTCATACGGCCGCGAGAGCGTTTCGATGATCCGCTGCGCCAGTTTCTCGACTCGGCTCGCGTCCGTCGCGTCGTTCATGACCACGGCGAATTCGTCACCGCCAAGGCGCCCGATCAATTCATTCTCGGTGATCAACTCCGCCAGGCGTTCCGACACCCGGCCGAGCAGGCGATCGCCGATCGGGTGGCCCAGCGTATCGTTGACGGCCTTGAAGCGATCGAGGTCGATCATCATGAAAGCGGCGCGGCTGCCCCAGCGCTCTGCCTCCGTCAGCGCGCGCGCGAGCGCTTCGTTCACGAACAGGCGATTTGGCAATCCGGTCAGCGCGTCGAAGCGTGCCATCCGGTTGATCTTGTCCGCCGAGGCGCGTTGTTCGGTCACGTCCGAACCGACGCCGCGAAAACCGACATACTGGCCACGTTCGTCGAGGCGCGGGTTGGCGGTGATTTCCCACCAGCGCTGCTCGCCGTTCACCGTCACTGGCAGGGAAAGATCGCGAAATGCCTCCCGCCGCTTCAGCTTGTCGGCAAGCAGGCGAAGCGCGGGCGCAAAGTCGCCGGTTTCCCAGCTCGCCCCCGCCAGCGCCTGCAGCACCGGCATGCCCTCGAGCTGTTCAGGCGTGCTGCCCAGCGCATGGGCAAGACGCGGCGTAACCTTGCACAAGCGTCGCTGCGAATCGGTTTCCCACAGCCAGTCGGCGCCGCTGTCCTCGAACTCGCCCAGCAACAGGCTGACCGTTTCGTCGCTGTCCGACAGGGTCATCTCGAAGCCGCGAAGCATCAGCAAAAAGCGCGCGCGCCCAAGGCACGTGGCAGTGAGCAATGCACCCAGCAGGATGGTCGCGGCGGCGGAAAAGAATTGATGCTGGAGAAGGAGCAACAGCGCGGCGGTCGCCGCCACGCCGCCGATGAACGCCAATGCCGCAAGGATCAACGGCGCGAGCGCAAAGGCTGCGGCCGACATCAGCACGCAAAGGATCATCCACAGGTTGAAGGTGGCGGCGGGTGCCTTGGCAGCGAACACCAGGGGCGGAAAGCTCCACATGGCCGCAAGCGCCAGCCCTTCCAGGGCTGTGTCCCGCAACTCCTGAATCGTGGCATAGCCTTCGTCGAGATGGCGCGTGCGCAATCGCCGGATCGTCACTGCGCCAGCAACCGCCACCAGCGCGGCGAACCACGCCGCCAGCCACCACACCGGCAAGGCATCGTCGAACAGCCTTACCACCGCCGCGCCGCCGATCAGGTTCGCCGCGAGCAGCAGAAGCGCCAACCGTCGGCCAGCGAACAACTGGGTCGCCCGAAGGCGACTCCAGAAAACCGGATCGTCGCCCTCGCTGATGCCAAGCAGTTGCCGAAGCGAAACTGGCACGGGGCGTTGGGTTGGCCGTGAGCTCACAATCGCACGTGTTAGGGATCTAGTGTTTACCGATCGTTGCGCTCGCCAGCCAAAATGGAGCCATTTACTGTCGTCGCCGTCCGAATGCAGGTTAGTTCAGTGTGCCGCGGAGATCGAGAAGGTCAATCGTGGGACATGGACCACGACCGATCCGGCGCGCGGGTCCTCGCGTGCAACGGACCAATGGTGCAGCGACGATCCGACAAGCCTACCCCGGATGGGGTCGCGCCCGTAATCGGTGGCCGCAACGGCGACGTCCTGGCCCGCGAGTGCCGAATCCTCCGGCATTACCGACGCAGCGTCGGGTGTCGCGTCGCGGGCGGCGGCAATGGCGTCCTCCCGGCTGGCCGAACTGCGGCTGCCGTGCCCGATGGCCCGCACCCGATCATACCAGGCGCCCAGCCCCGGCAGATCCTCGAACGCGGCCGCGCCCGGCGCGTGGAAGGAGCGGACGAACCAGAGGTTGTAATAGCAGGTGGCGTCGATCAGGCCGGGCTGATCCCCTGACAGGAACGGGCGGCCATCCGTTAATTGTTCGCTGATCAGCGCGGCATGAGCCCGCAGCTGTCCCGCCATGTGCGGCACTGCTGCCCGCATCGCGGCGGGATCGAACGGCTGTCCGCTCAATTGTTCACGATCCTGCTTGAACGCCGGATCCACCGCATCGCCCAGCCCGCCGAAAATCACCGCCACTGCGGCCTGGAAAAAGGATCGATCCGTCCATTGCGCTAGCGCCTGGTCGATACCTGGCGTTCGCGCCGGAAAGAGTGTTCGCTCTGGAAACCGGCGCTCCAGTTCGCGAACGATCAGGACGCTGTCGCAGTAAATGTCGGCGCCGATCTGCATTACCGGAATACGGCGATAGGCGCCGGTGAGCGCGAGCAGATCGGGCTTGGGCATGATCACCGGCTGATCCACCGCGGCCCAGGAAAGCTGCTTGATCCCCAGGCAGATGCGCACCTTCTCCGAAAACGGTGAGCTGTCATATTGGTGCAGAAGGATAGTCATGTGCCGTTCCCCTCCCGGTCGCTGCTCGCGCGGCAGCATCGGCATGGCGTAACGCGACGGGAATTTAAGTCGACCGTTTTCTTTGAGGCCTGGCGATTGCCTTTGCTTGCTTGGCTTGCAAGTGTTCGCCCGGGGGGAACGCCGCTTGATCCTGCTTGCCATTGCCGCCGTCGCCGCCGCCGCGCCCGTTGCCACTGTTCGCGTCGCCTTTGATCGAAAGGGCGAAACCGGCGTCGCAACGACCGGGCTTGCTGACACGAACACGGGCCGTGCGGTAACGGCCGATGACCCGGTTCGCATCGCCTCCATTTCGAAGCTGGTGACCGCGATCGGCGTGCTTCGGCTGGTGGAGCAAGGAGTGCTCAATCTCGATGCCGATGTATCCGCGCAGCTCGGATGGCGCTTGCGCAACCCCGCCTATCCCGAAACGCCGATCACGCTCCGGCTGCTGCTGTCGCACCAGTCGAGCCTGACCGACGCCGGCGGCTATTTGCTCACGCTTGATGATCGATTGCAGGACAAGATGGCTGATCCGAACGTGTGGGATCAGCAGCATTCGCCGGGCAGCTTCTTTCGTTACACCAATCTGAACTTCCCGGTGGTTGCCGCCGTCATGGAGAGCGCGACGGGCGAGCGGTTCGATCGGCTGATGCAGCGACTGGTTCTGCGGCCGCTCGGGCTGGATGCGTGTTTCAATTGGGCGACCTGCAGCCCGGCAGCAAAGTTGCGCGCGGTTGTCCTCTATGAGGGCGGCAAGCCTGTGCGCGACGAACCGGCCTTCATTGCCGGCTGTCCTGTAACGCCCGCACGCGCCGGATCATGCGACCTTTCGCTCTGGCGCGCAGGCACCAATGGCGGCCAGTTTTCGCCCCAGGGCGGGCTGCGGATCTCGATGCGTGGGCTGGCAAAGATTGGCCGCCTTCTGCTCGGCGATGGCGCCGTCGACGGTGTGCGCCTGCTGTCGCCCGCTTCCATGGCTGCATTGTCCCAGCCGGAGTGGACCTTCAACGGCAACAACGGTGTTCAGAACGAAGAGGCGGAAAGCGGCGTTCAGGCCGGTGGCTTCAACTGCCGCTATGGCCTTGCTGTCAGCTTCACGGCGACCCCACGGCCCGGGTGCCAGGATGATCCCGTGGGTGACAAGGTGCCCCGGCTCGGCCACGCCGGCTCGGCCTATGGCCTGCGGTCCGGCCTGTGGGTCGATCGGGCCGGTGGCACCGGTGTCGCCTATTTCGCCACCGATGTGACGGACGAACCGGGCGCGCATTCCGCGCTGAGCCGGACGGAGGAAGCATTGGCGCGATAAGGCGGCGCACGCGGCCGGCATCCGCCCCACGTCACTTCACATCAATGGCTTGTCGATCCGCCGCAGTGCACGTTCGAACAGCGAAATTGTATGCGCATGCAACTGGTCGCCGATCGGCTTGGGGGTCAACCCGGCGCACGCCCGCGCATGGCTCCCCTCCAGGATCGCGCCAAGTTTGAACGGGGCGAGCACCGTGTACCACCGCGCTTCCGCGGCGGTGCGCCCCGTCGCGGCGAGGTATCGATCGACAATGTCCGACAGCGTGGGAAAGCCGTCCCATGGTGTCACCGAAACCCGCTGATGCGCTTCGTCCGGATCGCGCCACGTCGCGGTGAGCCAACCTAGGTCGAGCAACGGATCGCCGCGGCTCGCCAGTTCCCAGTCCACAATGGCCGCCAGCGCCGGCGAGTCCGGCCGGTACATGACGTTGGACAGGTGGTAGTCGCCGTGGATCAGGCCGGGTTTCATCGTGGTTGGGCGATTTGCCTCCAGCCAGCTGCAGATCGCATCCACGTCCGGCAGCGCGTCATATCCGGTCCAGCCCTCGAACTTGGCATAGCTGTCCAGCTGCGCGCGCCAGCGCGGCACTTGCCGTTCGAGCCAACCGTCGAGCTTGCCGAGATCGTCGAGGCCTGCCTCATGCGGGTCGATACGCGACAACGCCACCGCGCCATCGACGATTGCCTCGCCCATCTGCCGACGGACGTCCGCGCTGCCGGCATGGAGCGGCGGCAGGCCTACGGTGGCATTGAAGCCGTCGATCGGCTCCATCAGGTAGAATGCCGTGCCGAGTATGGCTGGATCGCCCTCGCCAGCGATGAAGCCGGGGTGGGGCACGTCCGATCCAGCAAGTGCTGACAGCACCTTCATCTCACGACGCATCACCTCGTCGCTCTCGGGGCGGGGCCGGCGAGGTGGGCGCCGCAGCACATAGGTGCGACCGGCGCGGTCGAATCGCAGCAGGATGTTCTGCGTGCCGCCGCCCAATGTCTCGGCACGGTCGATCGGCCCATCGCCCAGGCCCTTGCCGTCCATCCAGCGCGCGAGCGCTTCAAGGTCGATCAGTTCCGCCCAAGCCTCGCGGTCGTGCGCCAGCGTCGCCACGATCCCTCTCCCGCTTTTGTAAGTCGTTCGCTTTACCATAGGGTGCCCGCGACAAGCGTCAATGTAAGCCGGGTGACTTGAACCGCGCGGCGGCTTCGCCGATGCTCCGGCCGCATGAACCTTGTGCGTCCCCAATCCGCCGGCCGTGGTGGCACCACCCGAAACGAGCTAAAGCGCGCTGCGCGCCGGCTTTTTGCCGAGCGGGGCATTGCTGCCGTCGGCATGCGCGAGATCGTGGAAGCTGCCGGGCAGCGCAACGCCGCCGCCGTCCACTATTATTTCGGCAGCAAGGACGACCTGCTGCGCGAGCTGGTGGTCGAGGGCGCGGACCTGATCGACGATTCGCGTATGCGCATGTTGGACGAGGCGGAAGCGCGGGGGGACCTCAGCCTTCGCGATGTCGTTCGTGCGCTGGTGGTGCCCAATGCCGAACTGAAGGGCGAGACTGGGGAGGGCGAGACTTATTTCCGCTTCATGACCAGCATGCAGACCGAGCGTCGCCAGATGTTCGACGAATGGGCGGGCGGCGAGCATTCCGAAGGTTACGTGCGCTGCCTCACGCACTTCCACCGGTTGCTCGATCATCTCCCGCACGCATTGGTCAACCAACGGCTGCTGTTCGCCGGCCTGTCCCTGCGCACGCTTCTTGCCGGACGAGAGGCGGCTCGGGATGCAGGCGCCGGCGCGGATCACCCTTATTGGGGTGAGCCGGTCGCGCTGGACGGCATGATCGATGCGGTGGAGGCGATCCTTACCGGTCCCGCCACGCCAGACTGATCACTGACGCCAGCGTCGCCGGCAAGCCGGGTCGCAGCAACAGCCAGTCCCGGATCGCCGGACCGGCCTCCGCCCCGATGGTACGCTTGTAGCCGCTGTCGCCAGCGCCCCAGTCGACCCGAGTGATGCCTCGCTCGATCGCAGCGGTCAGGTTGCGGTAATAAAGCAACTTGCCCGGCGAATGCTTCGCGAAGGCGGGGTCGTAGCTGTTGGCGATCGCATATTTCAGGTCGCCCGCATCGATGTCGAAGGAAAAGGCCGCCGGTCTTCCGTCCACCGTCAGCATCGCTGCGCGGAACATGCGCGCCAACACCGGATCGACGGCGGCTGCTCGCCAGAAGGCGCCGTGGCCTGCGCGGGTGAACTTCGCATCCCGCCCGTCCGTGCGGCTCGCGATCCAACTCGCCCATTCCACCGTTGCAAGATCGTCGAAGGCGGCGGGCCAATCCGCGCCGGACAGGAACGACCATCCGAGCGCGCCGTGCTCCGCCAGATGTTTTTCGTGGAAGCGGTTCTTGCGCAGCGTCGAGTTGCGCGGCCAGGTGCCGGCCGCACGCGCTGCCGCCATGTCCAGCAGGAAGCTGGTCGCGACCGTTCGGCTCAGCACGGCCCAGCCGCGTGCGCGCGCCGCCTCGATCAACGGTGCGGCCGAAACATCGCCGTCGTAGACGGGGCCAATGCGCAGCGCGCGGACATTCTGGGCCAGCGCGGCAAGCGCGGCATTGATGGCCGGCTCCCCCGCAGAAATGGCCGTTGGAAAGCTGCGGAACGGCCAAAAACACCCAGGAACCGTCGCCACCCCCCCTCTTGCGAGGCCGACGGAGCGCATCGGCAAGGCGAGCACAGGGCGGTCGCACTCGGTCACGATCAGCGTTCGTGCCCGCCCGCCGTAAGCCTGAAACGCGGCCTCAAACCAGGCGCGACGCAGAAAAGCGTGGCTCGCCGCAGCTGCCTCCGCAATCTCATCGATAACGGCTGGAATCCCGTCCACCACCTGCGCACGGGCGCCGTTGCCGAGGCTATGTAGCGCGCGTGGTGACAAGTGCTTCGACATGAGCGGCCCTTAATCCAAATCCCGTTACCAGCATGTTGCAACTTGCTGGCTCGTCGCCGGCGCGCCACAACCCTTGAAATGCCTTATTCGCCAGAGGTGCTGACGATCGCGCAGACGATCCAGCTATCGCTCAGCCCCGTTTTCATGCTTGCCGGCATTGGCGCGCTGCTGAACGTGCTTGCCGGAAGGTTGTCCCGCGTCATCGATCGCGCGCGCACCCTGGAAGCTATGCTGCCCCGCGCTTCAAGCAGTGACCACGATCGGCACCTGTGGGAGCTGCGACTCCTCGATCGTCGCATGACGATCATCAATCGGGCGCTGTTCCTGGCCGTGAGTTCTGCCGTGATGACCTGCGCCGTCGTCGCAACCTTGTTCGTCGCCGTGCTGGCCAGTCTGCATATCGGGCAGCTCGTGGCCATCGCATTCATCCTGGCGATGCTGCTGCTGATCGCCAGCCTTGCCTGTTTCATGATCGAGGTGAGCAAATCCATGGAGGCCAATCACGTCCGGGACGAACTGCTGGGCTGAAAATCGCGGCCGTGCGTTTGCTGCCGATATGGCGAGAGAGATGGCGGGGGAGATGGGTTGGCGCGGTTTCTGAGGGTTGCCACGTCGGCGGTGTTGTTTCTGTTGGTTGCGGCGGGTCTCGCGATCGCGATCGTCCCCCGCTTTCTGGACCGCATTTATTATCGGGGGCCGACGAGCGCGCACTTCGATGGCGAACGCTTCTTCAATCCCGACGGGGAGGAAGACACCCTTCGCGTGCCCACCGGCGGCAGTCGATCGGGCTTCTTCTGGCGCTATCTGAGCGGAGGCGACGGTCGTCCGCCCTGGCCTGAAAAGGTGGCGGTGAGGTCAACGGTGCCGGCCCGCCGGGTCGACGGGGACCGCATGGTTGCGACCTGGATCGGGCACGCCACGGTGCTGGTTCAAACGCGGGGATTGAACATCCTGACGGATCCCGTCTGGTCCGATCGTGCGGGTCCGCTTGGCTTTGGTCCAAAGCGGGTGATGGCACCGGGCGTGCGCTTCGAAGACTTGCCCAAGATCGATCTCGTCCTCGTCAGCCACAATCACTATGATCACCTCGACAAGGCGAGCCTGAAGAGGCTGTGGGCGCGTGACCGCCCGTTGATCGTCACCAGTCTGGGGAACGACAGCGTGATCGGCCAAGCTGGCGTGCCCGCAACCGCGCTGGACTGGGGACAGCGGATTGCTGTCCGATCAGATGTGGACGTAATCGTTTCCCGCAATCATCATTGGGGGAGCCGGTGGTTCACTGATCGCAATCGCGCGCTTTGGTCTGCCTTCACGATCCGTTTGCCAGGCGGCAACCTTTTCTTCGCTGGCGATACGGGATTAGGCGACGGCAAGTGGCCGCGCGAAGCGGCGTCGCATGGGCCGGTCCGTCTGGCGCTGATTCCCGTTGGCGCGTTTCGCTTCACGCCGGGGCAGATGGGAACGGGAAGCCATATCGGCCCCCCTGACGCGGTTCGCGTCTTTCACCGCATGGCACCGTCGCGGGCGATCCCGATCCATTGGGGCACCTTCCGCCTCAGCTATGAGGGACGAGACACCCCGCCCCGAATGCTGTCATCGATCATGCGCTGTGCAGGCTATGATCCCGCGCAGTTCGCGCCGGCAGGCCCAGGGGCGCCGGTGGAGGTGCCGCTCGCAACGTCGGAAGCTCCCCGCGGCGATGAAGGCAGGATTGCAGGCTGCCTGCGCACGCCGGAGGTGACGGCGCTTCGCTGACACCGGCATCCGGAACGGCTTCAAATCGCGGCACGTGCCTGCCACAGGACGCGAATGATGGGTGCCAGCGACTTGCCGATCCACGCCGTTCTGCCGGACCTGCTCGCCGCGTTGCGCGATCGATCGTCCGCGGTGCTTGTAGCCCCACCGGGCGCCGGCAAGACGACGGCCGTCGCGCCAGCGTTGCTGGATCAGCCCTGGTGCACGGGTGAGATTTTGCTTCTGTCGCCCCGACGGCTCGCAGCACGCGCTGCCGCCGAAAGGATGGCCGCCCTCGCGGGCGAGCCAGTGGGGAAGACCTACGGCTATGCCACCCGGCTCGACACGAAGCGATCGGCCGAGACCCGCGTCATCGTTGTCACCGAAGGCATCTTTACGGCCCGAATTCAGCGCGATCCGGAGCTTGCCGGCGTGTCCGCGGTTCTGTTCGACGAGGTCCACGAGCGCAGCCTGGACGGCGACTTCGGCTTGGCGCTGGCGATCGACGCCCAGGCGGGCTTGCGCGAGGATTTGCGGCTGATCGCCATGTCGGCCACCCTCGACGGGGCGCGTTTTGCCGCGCTGCTGGGGGACGCACCGGTCATCGAAAGCGCGGGACGTAGCTGGCCGCTGTCGCTCGTTCATCTCGGGCGCAACGAGGATCGAATCGAGGACGCAGTGGCTTCGGCGGTCCGTCGGGCACTGCGCGAAGCGGAAGGTGGGATCCTCGCCTTTCTCCCCGGGGTGGCCGAGATTGAACGAACTGCTGAGCGCCTGGAGGGCATGCCGGGGATCACGCTTCACCGTTTGCACGGCAGCCTTGATCCCACGGCTCAGCGCGCCGCCATTCGCCCGGACTCAGAGGGGCGACGCAAGCTGGTGCTTGCCACTTCGATAGCGGAAACCAGCCTCACCCTCGACGGCATCCGGATCGTTGTCGACTCCGGCTTGGCACGCCGTCCCCGCTATGATCGCGCCGCCGGCATGACGCGGCTGGTGACCGAGCGCGCGAGCCAGGCTTCTGTCACGCAGCGCGCCGGCCGCGCGGCACGCCAAGGCCCTGGCGTGGCCTTTCGCTTGTGGGAAGAGGCAGCCACGGCTGGATTGCCGCGGTTCGACCCGCCGGAAATCCTCGAAGCGGATCTTTCCTCGTTGGTGCTCGCCAGCGCGATCTGGGGCGTTGCCGATCCGCGGGATCTGTCCTGGATCGACCCGCCTCCGGACGCGGCACTGGCGGAAGCGCGCGCTCGATTACTGACGCTCGAAGCGATCGACCTTGATGGACGCCCGACGCAGCACGGCCGATCCATCGCTGCCTTGCCGATGCCGCCTCGTCTCGCGCACATGCTGCTCCGCGCGGCGGAACTGGGCTTCGCTCGCGAGGCCGCCGACGTGGCGGTGCTGTTGGGGGAGCGCGGGCTAGGGGGCAACGATCCAGACCTCGAACTTCGCAGGCGTCGTTGGCGAAGCGACGCCACACCTAAAGCGAGAGCCGCGAAGCAACTTGCCGAGCGATGGAGCCGTGTCGCTCCTCGGCCTGCCGCGGATGCGCCGGACGCTCTCCCGTTGGCAGCTCGGGGCCTTGAGGTGGCAGTTGCGCTTGCCTTTCCCGACCGGATTGCGCGTCGGCGAGATGCATCGGGCGAGCGCTGGGCCTCGGTCGGCGGTCGCGGCTTCAAGCTCGACTCCGCTTCCTCACTTGCGCGTGAGGAATGGCTCGCCGTCGCGGAGACTCAGGGGATGGCCGCCGGCGCTCGCATCCTTTCTGCCGTGCCGATCGATGAAGAAACGGTCGTTGCGCTTTTTGGCGACCGGATCGAAACGCGTCATCTCGCCGAATTCGATGCTGCGACGGGCGGCGTGCGTCCGATGCGGGAGCGCCGCCTTGGCGCAATCCGCCTCGCCAGCGCCCCCGATCCCGATGCATCAGCAGCAACCATCGAGGCGGCACTGGTGGATGGCGTGCGGCGGCATGGACTTTCATTGCTGCCCTGGAGCGAGGGCGCACGCGCCTTTCGACAGCGCGCCATCTATGCAGGATTGCCTTTCGACGACCAATCCCTGGAGGAGCGGCTGGACGAGTGGCTCCCCCCATTGTTGGCCGGCAAGCGGCGGCTCGATGCGGTGTCATCGGGGGCGCTGACCGATGCGCTCCGCAATCTGCTGTCATGGGAGGAGACGCAGCGGATCGAGCGCATGGCGCCGGCCAATTTCACCAGTCCCGCTGGCAGCACCCACGCCATCGATTACGCGGCGGAGGGCGGCCCCAGGGTCGAGTTGCGTGTGCAGGCGCTATTCGGGCTTGGTGAGCATCCCACCATCGGCGCTGATCGGGTGCCCCTCGTCCTGTCGCTGACGTCACCCGCGGGGCGACCGATCCAGACTACCCGGGATCTTCCTGGCTTTTGGGCCGGCAGCTGGAGAGCGGTCGCCAAGGAGATGCGCGGCCGATATCCTCGGCACCCCTGGCCGGACGATCCAGCCGCTGCCTCGGCGACGCTGCGAACGAAAAATGCCGATGCAAGAGCGCGCGGATCGCGATAAGGACGTGCTCATGCCGACCGCCCGTATCTATCAGCGCCCGAAGAACGCCATGCAATCGGGCAAGCACCGCACCGATCTCTGGCAGCTCGAATTTGAACCGCGCGAGGCGCAGCGCCCTGATCCGCTGACCGGATGGGCCGGAAGCGGAGACACGCAGGGGCAAGTCCGTCTTGGCTTTGCGACGCTTGAGGCGGCAAAGGAATATGCCGAGCGCGAAGGCATTGCCTATGTCGTGGTCCCGGCGCCCGAGAAGAAGCTGAAGCTGCAGAGCTACGCCGACAACTTCCGCTGACGCTGGACTGAAGTTTGGGGCAAAGCCTGCCTCGCTTCTTGGGGCAGGTCACTTGCCTGCCTGACGAGCCCGGCTGGCTTGATGGCGCAGGCGGCCCACCAGCCGGATGAGCGGTGTCAGTCCTCTCCCGGCTCGGGCACCGGCGGATGAAGGCGGACACGGTTGATCCGCCGTTCGTCCGCGTCGATGACTTCAATTCGCCAGCCGCTGGGGTGATCGATACAGTCGCCTGGCTCCGGCACCCGGCCCGCGAGAACCGCGGTCAGTCCGCCGATCGTGTCGACGTCGCTCTCCGCCTCCGCAAGGCGAGGATCCACGACTTTGCCGACGTCCTCCAGCTCTACCCGGGCCGTCGCCTCCCATGCGCCGCCGTCCAGGGGCACGAGCATGGTTTCTGGCGCCTCGTCGTGTTCATCCTCAATCTCACCGACGATTTCTTCGATCAGGTCCTCGATCGTCACCAGCCCCTCGGTGCCGGAATATTCGTCCAGCACCACCGCCAGGTGAACACGCGTCTGGCGCATGTCGGCGAGCAGATCGAGCGCACCACGGCTCATAGGCACGAACAACGGCTGCCGGATCAGGCCGGTGATGTCGGCCGGCCGCGGGCCGTCGCCCGCAAGAATAGAGAACACGTCCTTGATGTGAACCATGCCGATGATCGTATCGAGGCGCTCACGATAGACCGGTAGTCGGCTGACGCCGGCGTCGGCAAAGACGTGCACGACCTCATCGAAGGTGGTCTGTTCTTCTACCGCGATGATGTCGGCACGCGGTACGCCCACGTCGCCTGCATCCCGCTCGCTGAAATGGAGCAGGTTGCGCACCATCTGCCGTTCGAGCGGGGTTAGATCACCCTTGCTGTCGGGGCCCGGGTCCTCCTCATGACGGTCGATTGCCGCCTCGAGGACATCACGCAGCGTTGCTTCTTCGGAATCCCCGAAGATCAGAGTGCGCAGGCCACGCCAGATACTGCCTTCATTCGGCTCGCCGTTTCCGGCGCTACTTCGGTCCTCGGACACTTAGTCCTCTCGTATGGCATAGGGATCCGCGATGCCGAGCGTGGCGAGCGCGTCCCGCTCGATCGCTTCCATCGCATCCCCTTCGTCGTCGCTCATGTGATCATAGCCCAGCAGATGCAAGCTGCCATGCACGATCAGGTGGGAAAGGTGATCCTCGACACTGATCCCGCGATCCGCCGCCTCAGCCACGCAGACGCCGTGCGCGAGCACGATATCGCCCAGCAAAACCTCGCCATCGTCCGAATTGTGGCTGACCGTATCGATCAGGTCGGGCTGTACCATCGGAAAGGACAGCACGTTGGTGGGCTTGTCCTTGCCGCGATACTGGGAATTGAGAGTCTGCACCTCCTGATTGGAGGTCAGGCGGATACTCACCTCAACGGCGGCTCGGGTGTCGAGCAATGTGCCAAACGGGGTGGCGCCGATCGCAGCGCGCACAGCGGCACCAGCAAGCGTTTCCCAAGGGCCGTCGGGCCAGGGCTCTTCCTGAAGGAGGGCAACGTCAATCATGTGAGATCCGTCTGCACCAATTTGCCGCACTTGTGGAGCGGCATCGCTGGGGCGAGAGGGCGTGACCTGCGCCCTGATGCACTGCCGCTAGCGCATGCGGGTGCGTCACAGCACAGCCGGAGTGCCAAGGCCGTCAAGCGTCGCGCCCTTCATATGCCTCGACGATCCGGCCGACGATTGGATGGCGCACCACGTCCGCGGCGGTGAAGCGAACCATTGCGATGCCCTCCACACCTTCCAGCCGCATAGTGGCGTCGGCGAGGCCGCTCGCCGCCACGCCGCCAGGAAGGTCGGTCTGGTTGGGATCGCCGCAGATCACCATCCGGCTATTCTGGCCAAAACGGGTCAGAAACATCTTCATCTGCGCAGGCGTCGTATTCTGCGCCTCGTCCAGGATCACGAAAGCGTCAGATAGCGTGCGGCCGCGCATGAACGCGATTGGGGCGATTTCGATCTCGCCACTGGCGATTCGTCGCTCCACCTGTTCGGCAGGAAGGCAATCGTACAGCGCATCGTAAAGCGGCCGAAGGTAGGGATCGACCTTTTCCTTCATGTCTCCGGGAAGAAAGCCGAGCCGTTCGCCCGCCTCCACCGCAGGACGCGACAGGATCAGGCGCTGCACACTGCCGGTGATCAACTGCGCCACCGCCTGCGCTACTGCCAGATACGTCTTGCCGGTGCCGGCCGGGCCGAGCGCGAAGATCATGTCGTTGTGAACAAGCTCGCGCATATAATGCGCCTGCGCGGGTGTCCGCGGGACGATGGTCTTCTTGCGTGTTCGTATCATGATGGGCGGTGCGCCGCCCGTCTTTTCGGCGGAAATGATACCATCCAGCGTCGGTTCGGCCGCCATGGCGATCGACGCATCGACCAGCCCCGAGTCAACTTCTTCGCCGCGCTGAATGCGAACGTAGAGATCGTTTAGAACGTCGCGCGCAAGCGCGACCTGTTCAGCGGTTCCCTCCAGCCCGACGCGATTGCCGCGCGCGGTAATGTAAACCCCCAGGCGGTTCTCCAACGCTACCAAGTTACGATCATATTGGCCGAACAAGGCACTGAGCAGTTGGGGACGATCGAAGGTTAGTTCGACCCTGCTGCGATCGCCCGCTTGGGCGGCTACGGGCTTTCGGCTCATCTGGCTCCCTGAAGGTGCGTCATGCGCCACCAATGTGGCAGCGGCAACGGGCAAGTGTAAGTCCCATCACGCCCACAAACGGAAACGGCGCCGGATCGTTGCGAATATACCGCAATCGACCCGGCGCCGCCCCTGATCACGTCAGGCAATAACGCAGTTGATCGTATCCAGCGAATGGACCGGCGACGCCTGCGTATAGAGGAGTGCCGGCTCGAAGCTCGCCACACCTCCGGCGCCCGCCGAGGCCGAACCACTGGCGAGCCGCATGTCGTCGAGCGAGAATGCATTGGCGTTGACCGTTGGCGTGCTCGTCGTGCTGGGCGCGAACAGGTCGCCACCGATCGCCTCGGAGAACGGAACAGGCGCCTCATAGACGCGTCCGGCGGCGAACGCGCTGGTTACCGGCTTGTCGATCCGGGGCGTGTCGCTGGCATAGCCGTAGTAGAACAGCCCATCCCGTTCGCCCAGGAAGTTGATGCCGCTGCCGACCTCGAAGTTCTGCAGGATGACGCGGGAGTCCGTTGCGGCGTCCAGTACCAGTTTGCCGTTGCTGCCGATCTTGATGATGTCGTCGTTGTTGGGATCGGAGAGGGCCTTGTCAGTGACGATGATGTCGTCGCGGTTGAAGTCCGTGATACGATCGATACCAGTGCCGCCCGCGGCAAGCTTGAAGACGTAGGTATCGCGGCCGCCGCCGCCCGTCAGGCGATCGTCTCCGGCTCCACCCTCAAGGATGTTCGCGCCGCTATTGCCCGTGAGCCGATCTGCAAAGGCAGAGCCGATCAGGCCCTCGATGCTGGTGAGGCGATCACCACCCGCACCCGCCGATCCCATGCCGTTGGCGAGCGACACTGTCACGGCAGCCGTTGCGCTTTCGTAGCTCACGGTGTCCACACCCGCGCCGCCGTCAACCCGGTTTGCCGCGCTGTTGACGACAATAAGGTCATCACCGCCGCCGCCCACGGCGTTCTCGATTACCGTGCCATAAGCAATCGAGATGTTGTCGGTGAACAGGCCGTTTTCGAGCCCGAGTTCCTCACGCAGGGCGACATAGAAGTCGTACTGCTCCTGGGTGCGCGGTGCGAAACCGAGCGCCTCACGATTGGCATTCACTTCCTCAAGCGACGGGAACTCGATCACGCCACCGCCGGAAGAGAAGGCGCCTTCGTTCAGATCGATGATCGAAGGCGTGTCCCAGCCGGAGAAGTTGATCGTGTCGCGGCCGCCGGCATCCCAGATGGTCACGATCGGCCGGGTGTTAAGGGTGAAATCATACGCAGCCCGGCCAGCGTTCGAATCGAAGCCATAGGTCGTGTTCCCGGTGCGCGTAGAGGTGTCCGCGCCATAAATGGCCTGGATGGCGGCAATGTCGTGCACCAGCGGGGTGGCTGCGTAAGCGAAGTTCGTGAGCGTGAAGTCGATGTGCTGCGCACCAGTCTCATAAGCGTCGAAATAGCTCATGATCGAATATTGGCGCGAGTCCTGCGCGAATGCGGCGTCGTTCGCATAGGTGATCGGGTCAGGCTCACCATCACCATCATCGTCGTCGAGCGCATCGTAGTCGCCGGGATGGCTAAGGCCGATCGCATGGCCGATTTCATGGATCATGGTGGTGACGGCATAATAGCTGTTCGCCACCGGGAAGAAATTGGAAGCTACGAAGCCGTCAATCCAGACGTCACCGCTGAGCCGGCCAACTTCTGAAAAGTCATATTGCGTCTCGTAGAGATCGTCCAGCGTGTCGCCGAATGGCAGATAGGCGTAGGCCTGCGCGCCGCCGGTGTCGGTATTGCCGAAGGTGATGTCAGCGTCGAACGACTTGGTTTCCCGGAAGGAGATGTCGATCAGATCGTCCCAGAGGCCGATCGAGGTGCGGGCGATACCGCGTTGATCTGCGTTGAAGGCGGAGAAGGTCTCGCGATCAGCTTCGCTGAAATAATCAGTGCCAGTGGCATTGACGTAGTAGCTATTGGAGATTTCGGCGAAGTTCTTCCAGAAGCCGAAATTCAGGACGCCGTCGTCCAGTTCGCCGTAGTTATTCGTGTACCAATCGTCGCCGGTGCGATTAAGATTGGCGGAAATGGTGCCGACATCCCAGATCGGCTTGCCGGCGTAAGTGCCGCCAGCATCGGGATCAAGCGAGCTATAGTCTACGTACCGACCGTCATCCCAGATCTTGCCTTCAGGATGTGTGCCGCCGCCAGAACACGCGGGGCACTGGCACATCGCGCCAGTGGGTGCGTCCACAATCGACATCTGATCGTCCTCCCTACTCCTTCAGGCAGGGGACTTAGCCGAACCAACGACTGCTCTTCCGCCGGAAGAGCAGGGATCAAATATCCAAAGCGTCACTGACGCGCGGCAATGACGATCTTCAGGATACAATAATGCTGGCGTTGATCGCGGCCCCTGCCTGTTCTTGTGCGCGCAGCCTCTCGCTTCTTGCAAGAACTGTCAACAACTTGTCCTCGTTCGCCGAAGCGAAATCGGATAGCCCCCTCAAAGAGTTGGGGCCGCCATGGGTAAGCTGAACGGTTACCAGGTCGCCGATCCTGTGTTCCCCGGACAGAAGAACTGATTGCAGCCACGGCGATTTCCCCAGCATTTGGCCTGCGTACTTGCCTTGCCGCTCCACCAGAACGTCGCATGTCCGCCCCACCGATCCTTCGTTGAACGCCAGCTGGTCCCGGTTCAGCGCGGCTTGCAGTTGCTGCAGCCGCGCGTCCATCACCTCTTCCGGGGTCTGATCAGCGAGCTCGGCCGCCGGTGTGCCGGGACGCGGGCTGTACTTGAAGCTGAATGCCTGGGCATAGCCAACCTCGTCCACCAGCCGCATGGTCTCGTTGAACTCGGCGTCGGTCTCCCCCGGAAAGCCGACGATGAAATCGCCAGACAAGGCAATGTCGGGACGGGCGGCCCGGACCCGGTCGAGCAAACGCAAATAGGAATCCCGACTATGGCTGCGGTTCATTGCCTTCAGCACCCGATCACTGCCTGCCTGTACCGGTAGGTGGAGGAACGGCATCAGGCTCTCGACATCGCGATGGGCGTCGATCAGGCCCTGTGCCATGTCGTTGGGATGACTGGTGGTGTACCGGATCCGCGCGAGGCCCGGAATGCGATCCAGCGCTCGGATCAGGTCGTGGAGGCCACGGTTGTCGCCATCTGTCCAGGCGTTGACGTTCTGGCCCAGCAGGGTGATTTCGCGCGCCCCCGCATCGACGAGCGCCTTTGCCTCTTCCACGATCGCGGCAAAGGGCCGGCTCACTTCGGCGCCCCGCGTATATGGCACGACGCAATAGGTGCAGAACTTGTCGCAGCCCTCCTGAACCGTCAGAAATGCGCTGGGCCCTACCTTTCGGCGGGCGGGAAGGGCGCCGAACTTCGACATCACGGGCATGTCGGTGTCGAGCGCGGCCTTTCCGGCGGCTGCCTCGGCCACCAGCTTCGGCAGGTTGTGATAGGCTTGTGGACCAACCACCACGTCGACCTTGGCCCGGCGAACGATTTCCTCCCCCTCGGCCTGGGCGACGCAGCCTGCCACGGCGATCATCGGCGCGCGCCCGTGCTTCCGCAGGCGCCCGATATCGGAAAACACTTTCTCGGTAGCTTTTTCACGAATGTGGCAAGTGTTGAGCACCACCAGATCCGCGTCATTGGCATCGGCGGCTTGAGTCATGCCCTCGGCCGTCATCAATTCCGCCATGCGCTCGCCATCATAGACGTTCATCTGGCAGCCGAAGGATTTGACGGCAAAGGTTTTTGGCGCTGGCTTCATGGGGCGGCGCCTATAGCGGAGACAGGCTCCTTTCGCCACCGGCAGCCGCAATCCGCGCCCGCGCCTCCGCCGCGATCGCCTTACGCCCGGGGAAGTCGCGGGGATCGAAGGGGTCGCAGAAGTGGATGGTTGCAACGAACGTGCCGCGTCGGCGCAGGACGCGCAGCGCATGGGACGTGCCGGGCTCATCCCCGACCCAGGCGAGTTCCGCCGTGGCGGCACCATAATCGATGTGCACGGGCTGAACCATCACGCCCGGGGGCGGGGGATCGAGCACGGCCAGTAGCGCCGCCTTGAACGGCAACAGCGATTTCCCGTCGCCCGTCGTGCCTTCGGGAAAGATCGTGATCGCCCAGGCTTCCGTCAGCGCCTCGCGCAGGGCGTTGATCTGATCCGCGACTGCCATGCGGTCGTCGCGGCGGACGAAGATCGTGCCGTTCAGGGTGCAAAGCCAACCCACCAGCGGAACTGACCTCAGTTCCGCCTTCGCGACAAAGGCACTGCCGTTGCGCCCCGCCAGGATGGGGATGTCCATCCAGCTGAGGTGATTGGAAACAAACACCACGTCTCGCCGCAGCGGGGCGCCGACCGTTCGCCGACGCGCGCCGATGATCCGCGCAACGCTGCCCAGAAACCATTTCGGCCACGGCGAGCTCAGGCGCAGAAGCCGCCAAAGAAGGTGGAACGGAACGGCAAACAGCAGCGCCAGCACCAGCGCCGCTATCCGCAATGCGACGCGGATCAAGTGAAGTCGGTCTCGCCGGCTGCACGGGCGCGATCCTCGCGGCTTGCTTCGGCGGCGGGAACGAGCCGGAAGGCAGCGATGGCAGCGCCAAGCGTGATCGGCACGGTCACCAGCAAGGAGAGCATGCCGGTGGAGAGGCTGCCGGTTAGCGACGACACTCGACCCGCGAGGTACGGGCCAAGCGCAAGGCCCAGCAAGGTGGTGCCGATGAAGTAAGTGGCGGTGGCGGCGCCGCGCATGCGTGGCAGCACCAGATCCTGCGTTGTCGCGGCCGAATTGCCGAGGCCCCAGCTCGCCGTGAACTGGGCAAGGAAAAGGCAGGCATAGAGTATGAGGGGCGTGTCAGTGGTGAAGCCGATCGCCAGAAAGGGAACGGGCACGACGGCACCCAGTGTCACCATGATCAGCCGTCCGCCGGCGTTTCGTTGACGTAGCTTGTCGCCCAGGATGCCGCCAACCGTAACCCCGAGGAAGCCCGAAACGGCGCCCATTCCGCCCAGGATCAACCCGGCTTCGGCTGGCGATACGCCCAGTTCGCGCATGGCGTAGGGCGCCGCCCAGAAGCCGGCGGCGTAGCTGAGAAAGGCGTTGAGGCCGTACGCTACCACCGTGCACAGAAATGCCGGCGTTCCGACGATCAGCGCGAAGGTCGGCGGATCGCGATGGCGCAGCGCACTCGCCCAGGAGAAGACGGCGTAGCAGCCGATCCCTACCGCCAACCATTGCGGCAGTGGCTCGCCCAGGGTGACAAGAACCGCAATCGCTGCTGCGGTGATGGCCGCGGCGACCAAGTTCCAAAGCAAGGTTCGCGTACCCAGCCGAGCCGCACCGATCACGGTGAACGGCGGAACGATCGTCAGCAATTCTTCGAAGAAGGCTTTGAACGGCGCGGGATGTGGCGGTTGTGCCAGCCCTTCAGAAAGGCCGCGAACAGGCTCACGCAGCGTGGCTATCCACAGCGAGATGACGATGCCGGGCAAGCCCACCGCGAGGAAAGCCGCCTGCCAGCCGGCCAGGCCGAACGGGCCCCCGTTTGGATAGGCGGCATTCCAGCTCTGCACGATCAGGCCGCCGATGAAGAGCGAAATGCCCGCGCCGACGTAAATGCCTGCCGAATAGATCGAAAGCGCGGTGCCGCGCAGCTTCTTGGGAAAATAGTCAGAGATCAGCGAATATGCGGAGGGACTAGCGGTCGCTTCGCCAACGCCAACCCCGATGCGCGCGGCGGCGAGCTGCCCCCCAGTCTTCGACAGGCCCGACAAGGCGGTCATGGTCGACCATAGCGCCAGGCCCACGCTGATCAGTCGGACGCGGTGCCAGCTATCGGCGAGCCGCCCGAGCGGAATGCCGAACAGCGCGTAGAAGACGCCGAACGCGGTGCCGTAAAGAAAGCCGAGATCCTCGTCGCGAAGGTTCAGGTCGCGCTTGATGTCCTCGGCCAGGATCGAGATCACCTGCCTGTCGATGAAGTTGAGGATGTACACCACGAACAGGATCGAGAGCACGTACCAGGCATAGCCCGTCGCGCGGTATTCGCCGTCCGTGGTCGTGGTCATCCTGCTCCCCTCGTGCGGTTCTTTGTGTCCGGGCGTAACAGACGATCAATCCAGGGGCCAGCGGGCGATTGGCTCGTAACTCGCGCCGCTTCGCCCCAGATGGCTTTCATACAGGACCAGATGATGGAGCGCGAAGGGACCGCTCGTCAGGGCCGCGTGACGCGACAGCCACGCTTCCACTTCAAGGCCGGCGTTCACGCCGCGCGGCAGGCGGGCAAGCGTGATGTGCGGGAGATAAGCGCGTCGTTCCGGCTCCAGCCCCACGCGCACCATCGCCTGATCGACCTTGCGATGGATGGCGGCGAGCGGCTCCTGCGGCGCAATGCCCGCCCATAGCGCTTCGTTGCGGCCCCGCTGACCGAACCGCCCGACACCGGAAACGGTCGCTTCCACGGCCGCGGCATGGATACCGCCCAGCGCGGCGGCGATGTCCTCGGCCACCGGTCGATCGACCGAGCCGATGAACCGAAGGGTCAGATGCAGCTGATCGTCGTCCTGCCAGCGGGCACCCGGTACGCCGTCCATCACATCGGCAAGCCCGTCGCGGATGGCAGGGGGCGGGCGAAGGGCGACGAACAAGCGGTGCATCGGCGATCACCTCTTTGTGACGAACTGTTGCCAACACGGCGCGAACTTGAACTTTGGGAACGTCCACGCGATATTCGAAGGCGTATCCGGCCATTTGCCGGACGAAGGAGCAAACTGACAATGGCTAACTGGTCCGACCCCCGTCCGACGGCGAATGCCTTCGGCGCGAGCGTACCGGGCACGCGCGGCACGACATATGATGCGGGTCTCCGCAAATACATGTTGTCGGTGTACAATTACATGGCATCCGGCGTGCTGCTCACCGGCATCGTCGCGCTGCTGTTCGCCAGTGGCGGGCGTGAAAGCCTCGCGGCGCAGATCTTCCTTGCGCCCGGTATTCTGAAATACATCGTGATGTTCTCGCCGCTGGCGTTCGTGATGGTGCTGAGCTTCGGCATCAACCGCCTTTCGACCGGTGCGGCTCAGGCGATCTTCTGGGCCTTTGCTGGCATCATGGGCGTGTCGATGTCGACGATCTTCCTCGTCTACACCGGCACTTCGATCGCCACGACGTTTTTCGCCACGTCGGTCGCGTTCCTGTCGCTGAGCCTGTATGGCTATACGACGAAGCGTAACCTCTCGGGTTTCGGCACGTTCCTGATCATGGGCGTCGTGGGCCTGATCGTGGCGTCGCTGCTGAACCTGTGGCTGCAGAGCCCGGCCCTGCAGATGGGCATCAGCGCGATCGGCGTGCTGCTGTTCGCTGGCCTGACTGCCTATGACACGCAGCGCATCAAGGAAATGTACGCCTACGTCGCCGGCACGGACATGATGGGCAAGGCAGTGATCATGGGCGCGCTGTCGCTCTACCTGGACTTCATCAACATGTTCCAGTTCCTGCTCTCGTTCCTCGGCAACCGCGAATAAGCGGCAGCGAGGCTGAGACACGGGGCTCGGCGGGGAAACCCGCCGGGCCTTTTTATTTGGCTCCAACGCCGATGAGCGCAGGAGCATCGGCGCTGAGTGAAATCATCCACGGGCAAGAAAGAATCTCGGCTCCGCCGGAAACACCTTAATGATCTCGCCGTACGATGCCGGCGCAGGAGCAAGCGATGCGCCTCTCGATCGATGTCCATCTCGACTATGCATTCCCGGAGCCTGCGGACGTTCTGCTGCAGATCGAGACGGCGGCGATGCCGGATCAGCGGATCGAGGCCGAATCGCTGGTCATCCATTCCGACAATCCCATTCGTGCGGTGGCCGGCGAGGAAGGCATCGGCCAGCGCTGCTGGGCACGTGCGGAGCAGCGGCTGGTTGCTGATTATCGGGCGATAGTGAGCGTCGAACGGCCGGCCGTTGATCTCGGCTCGCTTCCCGCCACGCCGGTGCGCTTCCTGCCGCCGGAAACGATTCGCTACCTTCTACCCAGCCGATACTGCGAATCTGACCGGTTCGAACATTTCGTGCGACGGCAGTTTGCCGGTCTTTCCGGCGGTATGCTGGCTGCGGCGCTCGTAGACTGGGTGCAGGGAGCGCTGGAATATAGCTCAGCCGCCACCGAGTCTCGCGGCAGCGCGCTCACCACCTTTGCCGAGCGGCGCGGCGTGTGTCGTGACTACGCGCACCTACTCGTCGCCCTGGCGCGATCGGCGGAGATCCCCGCGCGCTGCGTCGCCGTCTATGCCCCCGGGGTTGATCCTCCCGACTTCCATGCAGTCGCGGAATTGTGGCTGGGCGGCGCGTGGCGGCTTGTTGACGCCACTGGCATGGCGAATTGCGCAGACATTGCGCGCGTGGCGGTTGGGAGAGACGCAACCGACATCGCATTCATGACCATCTTCGGCACGGCATATCTGTTCGCCCAAACGGTCAACGTGCGCAGGCTCGAAGACCAGCCCTGATCAAGGAACAGGGTTCGCGCGTGGATCGTTGAGGATCCGTTTCAAAGGAGAAGCGCCATGCCGACCCAACAACCTCCGTCCCAGGACGCCGGTCGCGATGAATCAATCGCCAAGCGGCTCGACAAAAACCCCGAGAGCAAGGACGCGCAGCTAGACGCCGGGCTCGACGAATCCATGGATGCGTCTGATCCCCCGTCGAGCACTCAGCCCGGCCGTGCCGATCCCGCGCCGTCTTCCGGCTACAATGAAGAGCAGGAGCGGCAACGCGACGCATGATATGTTGCGCGAAAGTCGCATCCGACGTCATTCCGTAATATTTCGCTGCTGTTCGTCGCATATGATGTTGCGGCGCGGCATGGGGCATGATCGTATCCGGCGTCGGTTTTCGGCGCCGGATGTTTGATGATCATCCTGGCATCAAGATCGACTTCGAAAATGCGGGCGGGGTGGTCGCAATGAGTGCCAGGATGAAGCCAGCAGAAGGCGTGATGACGCTGGCAGAGATGAAGGAATTCGCGAGTTTCACCGCGTCGACGCAGCGCTACATCAGGCGCAGCCTCGATATAGGCCTGGACCGCGACGACGCGATGGCACGCTGGTCACGAGATGTCGTCGAGGCAGCCAGCATTCGCGCTCAGGCCCGTCATTATATGCGCCTGCCGGAAATCCGGGCGCTAATACCGGATGATAGCGGGCTTGATGCCGTCGAGCGGTTCCTGGGGCCGCTCACCACCGTCAGCGCGTTCGATCTGGGGCAGGAGCGGATTTCCAGCTTCTCGGCTTATCGCTTCCTCTACGAACGGCTGATCGGGGCCGCTGTTCGCCCCTGGCTTCCGGGAGCGTTTTGCGCCGCAGCAGCGCTGCCGCACCTTCATCCCGAGTTGCGGCGCAAGCTGCTGCAGTCGATCAGCGAGGCGGCGGCTACGGCCTCCGGCTGGTCATCGCGCCAGCCAGCATTCTACCCTTATTGGGTCGAGAAGGTGGAGGCGGGCGCGCTGCCGCACTGAACGGGTTGTGCTGCGTCGGCCGGTCGGGACCGCGACCGTGGTATCATCGGCACGAGCGCCATCCCATGGTGCCCCGGTCCGCTTGATCGAAATGCAGATGGTCGCGATGGGCGGCGTTGTAAGCGGGTGAAAGGACGGTTGCGAACACGCGGCATGCTCCATCGCGCACATCACGAAGAAACGCTGCTTCTGGTCCCTTTTTCGACCAATCGCCAGCCAGCGTGATCCGTCGTCCATCCGCGAGCCTGAATCCCGATATGTCGACGGCATCGGCGGTGGCATGCTGGCTGAAATCGCCGCTGCTTCGACCATAAAGGCGCCGGCAATTGTAGCTGCCGAGATGCTCGATCGCGGTGACCCGCATGCGGAAGTGGCGCTCCGCGGCTGGCTGTACCACCTCCCATTGCCACAGCGCCAATGCTGCGGCGACAGGGCAGGCGAGGCCAAGCCGCCCTGGAGTGAAGGGAGTAATACGCGGATCGTCCGCCGCGAAGCGCACACCATCCGCATAGCCGCATCGCGCGCCCTCCCTGACTTCAGCGAGCGCGGTGTATTCAATGCCTGCCCGATCCAGCAGCGCTCGGCAGCGTGGAAAATCATTGCCCAGCGAAACCAGCTTACGACCTGTGAACATGCCGATTGGCTGCGCGAGGTCGAGCGGCGCCCATGGCGTATCCTCGGGATGTTGCCTGAGCCAGCCATAAGCGAGCAGCCCAAGCAACCCGCTCACTGCTAGTATCACCAGCCAGCGCAGGATGCGGCGCACGCGTCCGCGCGCGCGTTTCCGGCGCGGCATCAGCCCCGCATGGCGCTCGCGATCACTTCCGACGTGACCGGGTAGCCGCAATCGTCGGGGATGCAGAGATGCTCTTCACCATTCCGGGTTTCCGACCAGGGCGTAACGGTGCGGATCGGCGTCTCGTGCGCATGGGCCGCCGCCTCGGCAAAGCTGTTGAACTGCGCGAGACGTTCCAGATTGCGCCGGGTGGGGAAAATCACTTCAAGCTTGCCGGCATCGGCGTCTGCCAGAACTTGTTGTGCCGTTGCCCAGACCAGGCGGACATTTTCCGTGCGGTCGACCGTGGCGTGCGGCGCGTTGCGGGGCAACTCGGCAAGATAGAACCGGGTGTCGAAGATGCGCATATTGCGATGCGCCGGGCGCCAGCGCGCCCAGGGTACAAGCTGCTCCAGATCAAGCGTTGCCTCCGCCTCCGCCAGCGCTTCGGCGAGGGTCGCTCCCCCGTGCAGGGCAACCCGCATCTGCGCCAACCGCTCGGCGGTGGGCAGGCAGGAAAGGCCGATTGGCAGACCGGCCTCCTCGATCGTTTCACGCACCGCCGCGATCCGGGCGGCCATTTCGTCGCCGCCACCGTTCAGCTCTGCCAGCACATGGTCGCCCGAATCGATCCGGCCACCCGGGAACACCATTGCGCCGCCCGCGAAAACCATCGCCTTCGCCCGCTCCACCATCAACAATTCGGGTGGGCCGTTCGCAGCTTCGCGGAAGATGATCAGGGTGGCAGCGGGAATCGCTTCGGGCAGATCGTCACTCATACGACCGACTTAACGACCCGCGCGCAGGAAAGTCACGCCGCGGCGCAGCAAAGTTCGTCAGGAAAGAGGGCTAAAGCGATCAACAGACCGGCGGGTGGTGGAGCCGAGGGGAATCGAACCCCTGACCTCTGCAGTGCGATTGCAGCGCTCTCCCATCTGAGCTACGGCCCCGCCCGGAACCCGGCGAAGCCGGGAGCGTCGCCCTTAGCTTGGCCCGCGCGCTCATGCAACGCCTTCTGTTTCATCGCCGGCACGATCATCGGAATGGCTTGGCCGCTCGCCCGATGCAGCTGGCCGAAACCGCCCGCCAGCAGCGGAACATTCGCCTTCGTCATAACTTGAATCAGCACCGTGACCGGGCGTCACAGTCCGGCGCTGTCCGCAGACGTAAGGAGTTTGGACATGGGCTACGATCGTTACTCCCGTGGCGATTACAACGGGCGCCGCGACCCGCAGGACTTCGGCCGCGACTTCGGCTCGGGGCGCGACTACAGCTATTCCAGTGCACGCGAATATAGCGCCGCCGGCGCCTTCGATCGCGGCCGCAATCGCGGCCATGACGACGATGATGATCGCGATTACACGCGCAATTTCGTTCCTTATGGCGAGCGTGGCGACAACGACCGGAACTACGGATCAGGTGAGGGCTATGGCCGGCGCGGCGGTGGTCGCGGCTGGAGCGATCGCGACAACGATACGCGTGACTGGGGCGAGCGCAGCGGCAGCGGCTTCGGTTATGGCCAGTCGTCGGGCGATCGCTACGGCCGGGCGCGCTATGACTCGGATGACCATCGCAGTGGCTACGGCAGCAGCAGCGGCGGCTATGGTGGTGGTGGCGGCTATGGCGCGGGGCGCCGGTTCGACAACGGCGATCGCTTCCGCGGCCAGGAATATGGCGGCCAGCGTCAACGCATGAGTGGTGATCGCATGGGCGGTGATCGCATGGGTGGTGGCAATCGCCAGCGAGGCGGTGGCTATCGCGGCGTGCCGCAGGGCTATGATTATGACGATCGCGGCTTCTTTGCGCGCGCGGGGGATGAAGTCCGTTCTTGGTTCGGCGACGAGGAGGCGGAGCGCCGTCGTGAAGCGGACATGCGCTATGACGAGCGCGGCTACAGCGATCAGGATTCCTATGATCGCGACTCCGATTATGGCTCCTGGCGCCGGACGCAGATCGCAGCGCTCGACCGCGATTATGACGAGTATCGGCGTGAGAACCGCAGCAAGTTCGAGAACGAGTTTTCGAGCTGGCGCACCACTCGCCAGACGCAGCGGGAATCGCTCAACAAGGTGACGGAGCATATGGATGTGGTCGGCTCCGACGGCACGCATGTCGGCACCGTCGACAAGGTTCGCGGTGACCGGATCCTGCTGACAAAGAATGATCCGGAGGCTGAGGGCCATCATCATTCGATCCCGTCGAGCTGGATCGCCAGCGTCGATACGAACGTGACGCTGTCGAAGACGGCCGACGAAGCGAAGAAGCACTGGCGCGATGAGGAGAATAACTCCGCATTGTTCGGCTACGGGGATCAGACGCGGAGCCGTGGTGGTCAACAGGGCGGGACTCAGAGCGGTAATCAGTCGGGCGGTCAGGATGACAATCAACGCCGCACGAACCTCGATCGCAGCTTCTCCGGCACTTATTGATCGAGACTAGCCAACCGCCAGCCGTTTCCCTCTGCGGCCAGGCGAGCGGGGAGCCCGGGTATGATGCCCGGGCTCTTTGCTTTGTGCCCGGCGCTCGGGCATGAATGCGCCAACCGGACAATATGGGAGAGAATGATGCCGCGTGCCTGGACTCTGCACTCGCGCCCCAAGGGGATGCCCACATCCAGCGATTTCGCGCTGATTGACCAGCCTTCCGCGCCGTTGGGCGACAATGAAGTCCGTGTCGCCAATCGCTGGCTCTCTGTCGATCCGTACATGCGCGGCCGGATGAACGACGTGAAGAGCTACGTTCCGCCGTTCGCCCTTGGTGAGCCGATGCAGGGTGGAGCGATTGGCGAAGTGGTGGAAAGCCGCGCCGAAGGCATCAAGGTAGGCACCAAGGTGCAGCATATGCTTGGCTGGCGCGAGGAGGCGGTGCTGCCCGCCCAGCATGTGCAGCCGCTGCCGCCGATCGACGTGCCAGAAGAAGCGTTCCTTGGTCAGTTCGGCATGCCGGGAATGACCGCCTATTTCGGGCTGCTTGATGTGGCGCAGGCGAAGGCAGGCGATATCGTGTTCGTGTCCGCCGCGGCCGGGGCGGTCGGCTCTACCGTCGTTCAGATCGCCAAAGCGAAGGGCATGACGGTGATCGGGTCGGCCGGGGGCGCGGCGAAGTGCGACTGGGTGAAGTCGCTCGGCGCCGACGAAGTCATCGATTACAAGTCGGATGATGTGGTGCAGGCACTTGCCAGGGCGGCACCGGAGGGAATCGACGTCTATTTCGACAACGTCGGCGGCGATCATCTCGACGCGGCGCTGCTCGCATCGCGCATGAACGCGCGCTTTGCGATCTGCGGCATGATCGACATCTACAATGAGGGCCAGCCCCAATCGCTTAAATATCTGGCGAAGGTCATCGGCGCTCGTGTGACGATCAAGGGCTTTCTGGTCGGAGACCATCTGGCCCGTGCTGCTGACTTCTACACGGACATGGGCCGCTGGCTCAATGACGGGAGCATCACCCGCGAAGAGACGGTGTTCAAGGGTCTGGAGTCGACACCCGACGCATTCCTCGGTCTTTTCACCGGCGCGAACAAGGGCAAGATGCTCGTTCGCATTTGATATCGTCGACGGCGCTGCGGTTTCGGCCGCGGCGCTCGTTTGCCGCTCCGCTGATGTCGATCTCGCCCGACGTCAGCGCTGCGTGATCGCGGTCAGATCGCCCCGCTGAACGTATCGCACACGGCCGGATCGCCGCTTTCCAGTCCGCGCCGCAGCCATGCCTGTCGCTGAGCCGACGTGCCATGCGTGAAGCTCTCCGGAACGACACGGCCCTGCGCCTCGCGCTGCAGCGTATCGTCACCGATCGCGGCTGCCGCAGTCATGCCCTCTTCGATATCGCCCGGCTCCAATCGGTTGCGGTTCTGCGCCGCCCAAACGCCCGCATAGCAATCGGCCTGAAGCTCCAGCCTGACCGACAATGCGTTGCCTTCCGCCCTGCTGGCGCTTGCCTGCGCACGACGGACCTGATCCGAGGCGCCCGTCAAAGTCTGGATGTGGTGGCCAAATTCATGCGCCACGACATAATATTGGGCGAAGTCGCCAGCTGCGCGGAAGCGTTGCTCCAGTTCCTGGAAGAAACTGGTGTCGATGTAGACGCCCTGGTCCGATGGGCAGTAGAACGGCCCCATTGCCGAGGATGCCGCGCCGCAGCCTGACATGCCCTGGCCACCGTAAAAGACAAGTTTGGGCGCCTGGAAACGCTGCCCTGACTGGGCGAACAGCCGCTCCCAGGTGTTTTCCGCCGAAGAAAAGGCGTTGCAGGTCGATCGGGTGGCTGCGTCCACGGAGCAGGCGGCCGCTGCGCCGGATCCGCCCGCGCTTCCCGCGCCGCTGCGGCTGACCTGCGTGGGCGGCGCGCTGCCGCCACCAGTAAGCAGGCCGCCGATGTTCCCGAGACCACCGAACACGGCGAAGATCAGAAGCACCACCACGATGCCCCCGCAACCGAAGCGACTCCCGATCAGCGGCAGCAGGCCCAGGAGCAGACCACCACCACCGCCACCGCCGAAGCTTTGCCCGCGTTGATCCTCGACGTTGATGTCGTTGTCGAAATCGTCGAGCCGCATTGCGGTGTTCCTTCGTTACCGGTGCGGTATGAATGCGCGAGGAGGAGGGGCGGTTGCAACTGGTGCGGGTTGATCATCCGCGTTCGATCGGCGCATCATCCGATCGCGATTGAACGGAGCCCGGGCAAAGGCCGAACATGCCCGGCCGCGCGGTGGGAGACGCACCATGTTTCTGAAGGGCAAGACAGCGCTGGTGACTGGTTCGACCTCGGGGATCGGATCGGCTTATGCAAGCGCGCTGGCGGAGGCCGGAGCGGCCGTCATGATCAATGGCTTTGGCGATGCGCAGGCCATTGAACGGCAATGCGCCGCATTGGCGGACGCGAGCGGCGCCCGGGCGGTTCACGATCCAGCGGACATGACGAAGCCCGAGGCTATCGAGGCGATGGTTGCGCGCTGCCATGCGGAGCTCGGCGGGCCCGACATCGTCGTCAACAACGCAGGCATTCAGTATGTCGCACCGGTTGCCGACTTTCCGCCGGAGAAGTGGGACGCCATCCTTGCGATCAATCTCACCAGCGCCTTTCATGTGATGCGCGCTGCCATTCCGCACATGCGCGCATCCGGCTGGGGACGCATCATTTCCACCGCATCTGCCCACAGCCTCGTCGCCAGTCCCAATAAGTCGGCCTATGTCGCTGCCAAGCACGGTCTGGTCGGGCTTACCAAGACGGTGGCGCTGGAAACGGCAATTGATGGTATAACCGTCAACTGCATCTCTCCTGGCTATGTCTGGACCTCACTGGTCGAGAATCAGATCCCCGACACCATGAAGGCGCGCGGCCTCACCCGTGATCAGGTGATCAACGACGTGCTGCTGTCCGCTCAACCCACGAAGAGGTTCGTGACCCCGGATCAGGTGGCGGCCTTTGCGTTGTTCCTGTGCCGGGACGAGGCAGCGTCTATCACTGGGGCCAACCTTTCCATGGACGGCGGCTGGACCGCCGCGTGATCGCGGGCTAGCCCTTCTGTAACTGGGGAGGGGCCGGCAGCGTGAAGCGGGTGCTGATTGCATCGATGGCGGCGGCGACACTCGCTGGCTGCGGTGGCCGACGCCCGGCGCCTGCAAGCGTCCCGGCACCAGCTGCTTCGCCGGTCACCACCGGTGCGACCACAGCGCCTGCCGATTGGCGACGGATGGCAACGCTGGCAGATCGCGATCGGCTGCGTAAATGGCGGTCGACCTGGCTTGATGCCCTCAGCCGCGCCCGCGTCAGCGGGGCGGGCGCCGCGATCTCCGCGCAAGGCGCTTTGCTTTTGCCCGATGTGCGCCTCGCGGATCCGATCCCGCCGCCGGGAAGCTATCGGTGCCGCATGTTCAAGCTCGGTGGCAAGGCCGTGGGTATGCGCGATTTCACCGGCTATCCGCCGTTCACCTGTCGGATCGAGCGCGAGGGTTCGCTGCTCCGCTTCGAAAAGATCAATGGTTCACAGCGGCCGGTCGGACGCATCTTCCCCGATCCCGCTGGGCGCCCCGTGTTCCTGGGTACGTTGATGCTGGCCGACGAGACCCGGCCCATCGCCTACGGCCGGGACAATAGCCGTGACATGGCCGGCTTCGTTGATCGCGTGGGGGATCGGCGATGGAGACTCGTTCTGCCGCTGCCGGCATTTGAGTCCCTGCTGGACGTGATCGAACTGGTGCCCGCTTCCTCCTGAGCGTTCAGCGGGCTGCTTCGTTCACTGCAGCGGGCGCATTGCTCGCGACCATCGGTGTGGGGCTCGCCTGCTTTTCGGCATCCAGCGCTGCCAGATATTCTTTGCCGTGACGGTCGATCACCGTCACCTGTGTTGCATTCGCCTGTGCCACTGCCTTCAGGAATGAACGCGGCTTCTTCATCAGACCGGGGAACTCCACCTGCGTCAGCCCGGCTCGGCGAGCAGCTTCCTGTGCGAAATGCACGCAATTGCGCGTGTTCATCCGGTAGGTGCCGTCGCCCTTCTTCTCGTCCCATTCATCGACGAGCCGCAGGATCGCGGCATATTGCGCATCGGTGAGAACCAGCGAAAATTGCGCATCGCTCCCTTCCATGTAGCTGCGCTTGGCAATGTCGATGCGCCCGCCAACAGGGCCGAACAGAATGGCCGGCGAAATCGCCTTGGGGGTAAAGCCATAGTTGAGGTCGACCGCCTCGCCGCCGGCATCCGGCGTGCCTCTCAGCGTAAAAAAGGCGTGCGGGAAGTGGTTGCCGAACTCGTGGCTCCAAAAGGTGATGACCACCGCCGCATGGGCGGGCAGCGCAGCCAGGGACAGCAGAAGCGCGGCGATCGTGGCGACAAATCGCGTCATGTCGCCGGTTCTGTCATTGTCCGGTCTGCCGCTCAAGTGCTTGCGCGATGCGGCGAAACACGGAAATGCCCGCCAGTGGCGAACCACCGACGGGCACCTTTCCTCCCCAGGAAACTTTCGGTCATCCTCGCCGCAGAGCCGCGCTGTTGACCGGGCGTCAGGTCGGCGTGCCGTAGCGATTGCTACGGCGACCGCCTCACGCCGCGAACTGGTTCATCGTGTTGTGGACGCCGCCCGCCTTCAGCGCGGCCTCCCCAGCAAAATACTCCTTGTGATCGTCGCCGATGTCGCTGCCCGACATATTCTGGTGTTTCACGCAGGCGATGCCTTCGCGGATTTCCTTGCGCTGCACGCCCTTCACGTAGCCGAGCATGCCCGCGTCGCCGAAATATTCCTTGGCGAGATTGTCGGTCGACAGTGCCGCGGTGTGATAGGTCGGCAGCGTGATGAGGTGGTGGAAGATGCCGGCCCGCGCCGCCGCATCCTTCTGGAAGGTGCGGATCCGCTCGTCGGCCTCTGCCGCCAGATCGGTGTCGTCGTAATCGACGCTCATCAGCTTGGCGCGGTCATAGGCGGACACGTCCTTGCCGGCCTCCACCCAGGCGTCGAACACCTGCTGGCGGAAGTTCAGCGTCCAGTTGAAGCTCGGGCTGTTGTTGTACACCAGCTTCGCATTCGGCACGACTTCGCGGATGCGGTCGACCATCGAGGCGATCTGCTCGATATGTGGCTTCTCCGTCTCGATCCACAGCAGGTCGGCGCCATTCTGCAGCGAGGTGATGCAATCGAGCACGCAGCGATCGGCGCCGGTGCCTTCGCGGAACTGGAACAGGTTGGACGGCAGCCGCTTCGGGCGCATCAGCTTGCCGTCACGCTCGATCACCACATCGCCGCGCAGGGTCGACAGGTCGGTCACTTCCTCGCAATCGAGGAAGGCGTTGTACTGGTCGCCGATATCGCCCTTCTCCTTGGAGAAGGCGATCTGCTTGGTGAGGCCGGCGCCGAGCGAGTCGGTGCGCGTCACGATGATGCCATCGTCGACGCCCAGTTCGAGGAAGGCGTAGCGGCAGGCGCGGACCTTCGCGAGGAAGTCCTCATGCGGCACGGTGACCTTGCCGTCCTGGTGACCGCACTGCTTCTCGTCCGATACCTGGTTCTCGATCTGGAGCGCGCAGGCGCCCGCCTCGATCATCTTCTTGGCGAGGAGGTACGTCGCCTCGGCATTGCCGAAGCCCGCGTCGATGTCGGCAATGATCGGCACGACGTGCGTCTCGTAATTGTCGATTGCCTGCATCAGCCGCTGCGCTTCGATCTCGTTGCCGCTCTCGCGCGCCTTGTCGAGATCGCGGAACATCATGCCCAGTTCGCGGGCATCGGCCTGCTTCAGGAAGGTGTAGAGTTCCTCGATCAGCGCGGGAACGCTGGTCTTCTCGTGCATTGACTGGTCGGGCAGCGGACCGAACTCGCTGCGCAGCGCCGCGACCATCCAGCCGGAAAGGTACAGATACCGCCCCTTGGTGGTGCCGAAATGCTTCTTGATCGAGATGAGCTTCTGCTGCCCGATGAAGCCGTGCCAGCACCCCAGCGACTGGGTGTAATTGGCCGGATCGGCGTCATAAGCGGCCATGTCGCGGCGCATGATGCCGGCGGTGTAGCGCGCAATGTCGAGGCCGGTGCGGAACCGGTTCTGCAGCCGCATCCGCGCCACGGATTCAGCGTCGATCCCGTCCCACGTGCCATTGTAGCTGGCAACGAGCTGGCCGATCTGACTGGTCTGTTCCTGGTAGGTCATGATTGTTCCTGTCGCGGATGGTGGCACGCGGGACCGGTCCCGCAGTCTGGATCGGTCAGCCGAGGCGGCCGAGGCGGTGATAAAGGTTGGAGAATTTGGCCGAGCGGGGCTCGTCGGCGATCTTCTTGATATACTCGCCGATGGCTTCCTTCATGAGGCCGAAGTCCTCGGTCGAGAAAACGGCGCGGCTGCGCTGCGGGGTAGCGTCCATGGTCGTTCTCCTGTGTGAATGCTTACAACTGCGATCATAGAAACAGCATGGAGCCGGAATTCACAACGCGATGCCGAGGTGATTCGGTGTCATCGGGTCGCACCGGGCGCCGGGATCATTGGTAATGCTGTAAATAATTGACATAAAGCCGGCGGTCGGCCAGCGTCATGGCATGGCAGAGCGCAAGCTGATGGCGGGGCATGTGGTACGGCGGCTGCGACGGCAGCAGGCGCTGAGCCAGGCGGCGATGGCCGAGATGCTGGCGATCAGTCCCAGTTACCTCAACCTCGTCGAACGCAACCAGCGCCCCGTATCGGCGACCCTGCTGGTGAAACTGGCCGAGACGTTCGATTTCGATCCGCGCTCGCTGATGGCGGCTGAGCCAGGCGGCGGGCGCGACGCGATGCGGCGACGGCTGGCGGACCCGATGTTCGCTGACCTGGAGATCGACCGCAACGAACTGGAGGAATGGCTGGCCGCCGCGCCCGGCGGGGCGGAGGCCTTTGCGCGCGCCTTCGACCGCATGGGGCAGGGGACGGCGGCGGCGGCACCCGGCGATGATCCCGTGGCGCTGGTGCGGCGGGAGATCGGGCGCTGGCGCAACCATTTTCCCGATCTCGACGCGGCGGCGGAGGCCCTGGCCGATGAACTGCGGCTTGGCACCGGTGATTTGTACGGCGCGATTTCCGAGCGGCTGCGGGTCAAGCACAGCCTCGCGATCCGAATCCTGCCGGTCGACGTGATGCCCGACGTGCTGCGCCGGCTGGACCTTCACGCCCGCCAGCTTCAGCTATCGGAATTGCTCGATCCCGCCAGCCGTACCTTTGCCGCTGCGTTCCAGCTGGCGCTGATCGAAGCGCGCGGCGAGATCGATGCACTAGTGGCGGGCGCGGGCTTCGGTCAAATCGCCGCCGATCGCCTGTTCCGCCGCCATCTCGCCAGCTATTTCGCCGCCGCGGTGATGATGCCCTACGCCCGCTTCCTGCGCGCGTGTGAGGCGACCGGCTATGACATCGAGCTGTTGCAGCGACGCTTCGGCGCCGGGTTCGAGCATGTCGCGCACCGATTGACGACGCTGCAACGCGTCGGCGCGCGCGGCCTGCCATTCTTCATGATCCGCGTCGATCGCGCCGGGCAGTCATCGAAGCGCTATGCCGGGGCGAGTGGCGCTGCGCTGGTCGAGGCGGAGGGGCGCTGTCCGCTCTGGCACCTCCATCACGCCTTCGATCGGCCGGGGCATCTCGCGGTTCAGCTGGTCGAGCTGGAAGATGGCGAGCGGTGGCTGACGATGGCGCGCACGGTGACGCCGCAGGGGCAGCGCTATGGCCTGGTGTCGGCCGAGTTCGCGGTGGGGATCGGCGTTGCGGTGGAACATGCCGGCACGTTGACGGTCGCGCGCGGCTTCGATCTTGCCGGCCCCGCGATGCCGATCGGACTTGGGTGTCGCCAGTGCTTCCGTCAGGATTGCCCGCAACGCGCTGCGGCGCCGGCCGGCCGCGCGCTGACGATCAACGAGCGGGAGCGGCGGGTCAGCGCCCTGACCTTTGCGGGGGATTGAGCACCGGGGTCGTCCGCCGCGTCAGATTGCCTTGACAGGCTCGCCCACTGCCAGGGTTTCCCCTCGAGTGATGATGACCTTGTCGCCCAGCGTCACCGTCTCGAACAGCTTCTTGGCGAAGGCCAGGGGCACGCCGATGCAACCGTGCGTCATATAGCCGTCGGCCACTTCGCTGGCGTGCACCGCGATGCCATCGTTGGTCAGGCGAAGCATGTAGGGCATCGGCGCGTTGTAGATGTTGGAGACGTGGTCCTTGCTCTTCTGCGTGATCGGGTAAACGCCCAGCGGTGTCGGCTTCGCATCGGCACCGAACAGGATCGCCGCTGCGCCGATCTCATGACCGTCGCGGAACACGCTGAGCACCTGGGCGGCGAGATCAACCGTGATGACGATCGTGCCCGTCGCTGGCGCGGCGCTTTCATCCCAATGATGCTCGCCCATTTTCATCGGGCCCTCGATCGGCAGGATCGACTTGATCGTATAGGCGCCCGGATCAGGCTCTGGCGCAGGACTAGGCTCGGAAACGAGGGGCGATGATGGAGCTGCCGCCGGCACGGTCTTGGCGACGGGTGCCGGCTCCGGCTCGGGTGGAGCGGTTCGCGTTACGGCGAAGGCGATGGCCCCGGCCGCAATGGCAAGCGGCAAGAGAAGGAGGCGGCCCCGGGGAAGCATGATCCTGTCCTAATGCGGGATGGTTGCGGTGGGCTGACGTGACAGGGTTAATGGCGGTACAGCCTCGAACGTCGCCAGCAGCATTGTTCATAGCCGGAACCGACGCGCTTGCGTCGCTATCCGCCGATCAATCAGGCACCCGCCGTGGTGAGGCGATCGAGTTGCTCGGTGGACAGCGACAGCGTCATGGCGGGCAGCAATTCCTCGACCTGCGACACGCTTGTCGCACTGGCGATCGGCGCCGTGACGCCGTCCTGCGCGATCAGCCAGGCAAGCGAGATCTGCGCGAGCGTTGCGCCGGTTTCGGCTGCCACTGCGTCGAGCGCCTTCAGCACCTCGCCGCCCTTGCCTTCGAGCAACTCGCCCATCCGGCCTCCACGTACGCTTTTCGACAAATCGTCGCGCGACCGGTATTTGCCGGTGAGGAAGCCTGAGGCGAGGCCGTAATAGGGCACCACGCCTACGTTCTGCTCAACGCAATAATCCTGAAGCTCGCCTTCGAACTTGTGCCGGCTGACAAGATTGTATTCTGGCTGGAGCACGTCATAGCGCGGCAGGCCAGCGGCGCGGGCCGCTTCGTTGGCGGATTTCAGGCGCGCGGCGTGAAAGTTCGATGCGCCGACGACACGGATCTTACCGGCATCAACCAGGCGGCCGAAAGCCTCCAGCGCGGCCTCCTGCGGCGTATCTTCATCGTCCTGGTGCGCGAAATAAAGATCGATGCGATCGGTGCCGAGCCGCTTGAGCGATGCCTCGCAGGCCGCCGCGATGCGTGCAGGCGCGAGTTTCTCCCCGCCCTCGCCGGGCAGCATGCCGACCTTGGTGGCGATCAGTACGTCATCCCGCTTTCCTGATGCCTGCAGCCACTCGCCGATCATCGCTTCGGACTCGCCGCCACGATGGCCCGGCACCCAGGCGGAGTAGACGTCCGCGGTGTCGATCATCGTGCCGCCGCCAGCCACAAACGCGTCCAGCACCGCAAAGCTCGCCGCACGATCGGCGGTCCAGCCAAAGACGTTGCCGCCAAGCACCAGTGGCGCGATTTCAAGGTCGGAGGAACCCAGGCGCTGCTTCACTTCAAGGCTCCGTCACCAAGATTGTCGAGGGCGATGCTGTTGGCATCCAGCATGGCCGCTGCATCATTGAGCTGCCGTTCTTCATCTGCCGTTGGCGCGCCGGGCGTCGCGGGATCGCCGGAACAGGCGGCGAGCAGCAAGAAGGGGAGCGCTAGCTGCGCCCCCCTGATCGTGCGGATCATCAATCCTTCAGCGAATTGCCAGCATCGGTCAGCGCCTCGCCGGTGGCGTCGGCTGCGCGATCGGCGGAGTTCGAGATGGCGTTGCCGGCCCGATCTGCGCCGCGCTCAGCCTTGGCGCCGGCATTGTCCAGGGTTGCTTCGGCCGAACCCAGCGCCTCGTCCGTTGCCGCATCCACGTCATCAACCGCGTTTTCGGTCGTGGCGCTCACATCGGAGCCGACCGCATTGGCTGCTTCAGCGGTCTCATTCTGGGCCTTGGGGCTGCATGCGCCGAGCGCGGCAGCAGTGGCGAGGCCGGCGGCAATGGCGAAAAACTTCATCAACTCTCTCCCTCTTGTTTACCCGAAACCGCAAGCGGTGACAGCGCGACAAACGTGGCGCAGGCGTTTTGGCTCCGCAACGATTGTTTGCCGCCCATCATCGCAGCGGAATCCGTCTTGGTTTGACGACATATAAAGATATCTTTATATGTGCTGGGGTGACCCAGGCGTTGGAAACCTTTCGAGCATTGGCGGACTCCTCGCGGCTCCGCATTCTTCGCCTGTTGCGGTCGATGGAGCTGTCCGTTGGTGAGCTCGCACTCGTGCTGGGCCAAAGCCAGCCGCGCGTAAGCCGGCATGTGAAGATCCTTTGCGATGCCGGGCTGACGGAGCGTCGCAAGGAGGGCAGCTGGGTCTTCGTCGCGCTCGGGGCGCCAGGTCTGGTCGAGCCAGTGATGGCTGCGATCGATGCCTTGGACGGGAAAGCCGCGGATGCGGAAGGGGCGACCGATGCGGCCCGCCTCGCCGCGGTCAGGGCGGATCGGGCGGCGTCGGCATCGCAATGGTTCGAGGCGCACGCGACCGAATGGGATGCGATCCGCTCGCTTCACATCGCGGAGAGCGAGGTCGAAGGTGCCATGCGGCGACTGCTCGGCGATGAACCGCTTGGCCGCCTCGTCGATATCGGCACCGGCACCGGGCGGATGATCGAGCTGTTTGCACCGCGCGCCAGCACGGCCTTGGGCATCGACCGCAGTTCGGAGATGCTGCGCATTGCGCGTGCCAAGATCGGCGAGCGCGGCTTGGCGAACGCGGAATTGCGCCAGGCGGACCTTTATTCGCTTCCCGTGTCGGATGGCGGTGCAGACGTCGCCATCGTCCACCATGTGCTTCATTATGCGCAGCAGCCGGGTGCCGCGATCGTCGAGGCTGCGCGCGCACTGGCACCCGGCGGACGGTTGCTCATCGCCGATTTCGCGCCGCATGATCGCGAGGAACTGCGCGCCAAGGATGCGCACACCCGTCTGGGTTTCTCCGACGCCCAGATCCGCGGCTGGTTCGACACTGCCGGGCTGGCGGTGGAGCAGACGGAGACGCTGGAAGGCGGCGAACTGACGGTGAAGATCTGGCTTGGGCGCAAGCCGGCCCCTGGCGGCATAAAGCAGCAGGGTGCCACAATTCACGAGGTAAAGGCGGCATGACCCTATCGATCAATCAGCTCGAGGAAGCGCGCCACGCGCTTGAAGCGCCGCTGTTCGCCGACGTGGCGGGCGACATCGACGTGAGCTTCGAATTCTTCCCGCCCAAGTCGGCGGCGATGGAAGCGACCCTGTGGGATTCGATTGGCACGCTCGCGCCGCTCGGGCCGCGGTTCGTGTCGGTTACGTATGGCGCCGGTGGCTCCACCCGGGAGCGCACGCATGCGACCGTGGCGCGGATCGCGCGGGAGACCGATGTACCTGCCGCGGCTCACCTCACCTGCGTGGAGGCGACGCGCCAAGAGATCGACGCGGTGGCCAGTGAATATTGGGCTGCCGGCGTTCGCCACATCGTGGCCCTTCGCGGCGACCCGCCGCGCGCGGGGGAACGCTATGCGGCACACCCCGGTGGTTATGAGAATGCTGCCGCATTGGTCGAGGGATTGCGGCGGCTCCATCCGTTCGAGATTTCGGTCGCCTGCTATCCGGAATGTCATCCTGACTCCGCCGATGCGACGATCGATCTGGACAATCTGAAGCGCAAGATTGACGCGGGAGCGACCCGCGCGATCAGTCAGTTCTTCTTCTCGCCCGACGTGTTCTTCCGCTACCGTGATGCGGTGGCTGCCGCCGGTGTGAACGCGGAAATCGTGCCCGGCATCATGCCGGTCAGCAATTTTGCGGCTGTGCAGCGCATGTCGGCCATGTGCGGCACGGAGGTTCCGGCATGGATGGGGCGCCTGTTCGCTGGCCTCGATGATCTGCCCGGCGCGCGGCAGCTGGTGTCGGCAACCCTCGCGGCTGAGCTGTGCCGAAAGCTTTACGCCGGCGGCGTGAAGCAATTCCACTTCTACACGCTGAACCGTGCGGAGCTGAGCTTCGCGATCTGTCACCTGCTCGGCGTGCGCGCTAAGTCGGATGCGGTGCGCGTCGCCGCCTGAGCCATTGGAAGGGGCGTGGGCGGCGCAACGCCGCGCCCGCGCGGGATGCGCCGAACTCGCGCTACCTGACGAAACGGGATCGCACCCCAATGGGCGCGGTCCCGTTCGTGTGTCGGGAGGGCTTACGCCGCTTCGGGCACGCGCATCGCTTTGGCCGCGATGGCGATGCTGCGCTTGCGGGCGTCGTGGTCGTAGATGCTGCTGGTCAGCATCACCTCGTCCACGCCCGTGCGCTTCACGAAAGCAGCGATGCCCGCAGCCACATCATCCCGATCCCCGATCGCACTGCAGGACAGCACCTGGTCCAGGATCGCAGCATGGGCGCGCGGCAAGGTGTCGCGGTAGCCGGCGACCGGCGGCTTCATCTTGCCGGGGTTGCCAGTGCGAAGGGCAACAAACTGCTGCTGCTGGGAGCTTGCAAGCAGCTCCGCTTCCTCACGGCTGTCGGCGGCAAAGACGTTGAAGCCCGCCATGGCATAAGGCCGATCCAGCTGCGCCGAGGGGCGGAAGTCGCGGCGGTAAATTTCCATCGCCTGGTCGAGAGCATCGGGCGCGAAATGCGAGGCGAAGGCATAGGGCAGGCCAAGCATCGCGGCGAGCTGCGCGCCGTAAAGCGAAGAGCCGAGGATCCACATCTCTGGCTTGGCGCCCGCGCCCGGCGTGGCGACAATGCCGGTACGCCCATCGTTGGCAAGATAGCTTTGCAGCTCCACCACATCGTTCGGGAACGCATTGGGGTCGCTGTCGAGCGTCCGGCGGATCGCGCGCGCCACTCGCTGGTCGCTGCCCGGCGCGCGGCCGAGGCCAAGGTCGATACGGCCCGGGAACAACGCGTCGAGCGTGCCGAACTGTTCGGCGATCTGAAGCGGCGCATGGTTGGGAAGCATGATCCCGCCGGCCCCCACGCGGATCGTCCGCGTTGCGGCGGCGACATGGGCGATCACGACTGCGGTGGCGGCGGAGGCGATGCCTTCCATGCCATGATGCTCGGCGACCCAATAGCGGTTGAAACCGTGCGCCTCGGCATGGGCGGCGAGGTCTGCCGCATTGGCGAGCGCGCCGGCGACGGTGCCGCCTTCGACGACGGGGACGAGATCGAGCAGCGAATATTTGGTCATGAAAGGGATGTGGGCGGAAGGGTTGTGCTTCGCAACCGTCCTGCGCTTCGCCGCCCCCAAGCTCGACTATTCCCGCTGCCGCAAGGCCGCGGAGCGCCAATTTTCGCCTTGGGATGGGCAAAGGAGGATATGCTTGCCGAACCGCGCTCCCCTTCGTAACGGATGCGCCATGCTGCCAGGTCTAGCCCATGTCCGCGCCTGGATCTTCGATCTCGACAATACGCTCTATCCGTCGAGTGCGGATCTCTTTGCGCGCATCGACGTGAAGATGACGGACTACATTGCCCGCTTGCTCGGCGTTGATCGCGTGGAGGCGCGCCGCATCCAGAAGGCCTATTTCCTCGGCCACGGCACGACGCTGGCCGGGCTGATGGCGGAGCATCACGTCGATCCCGCCGATTTCCTTGCCTTCGTCCACGATATCGAAATGGACGTGCTGGAGGAGAATGTCCCGCTGGCCGCGGCCGTTGCCAAGCTGCCGGGGCGAAAGGTGGTCTTCACCAACGGCGACGCGCCTTACGCAACGCGCGTGCTTGAACGACTTGGCCTGGGCGAATCGTTCGAGGCGATCCACGATATTCACGCCATGGATCTGGCGCCGAAGCCCGCACCGTCGGCCTATGAGGGTCTGTGCGCTACTCTGTCCATTGATCCGACCACCGCGCTGTTCGCCGACGATATGGCGCGCAATCTCGCGCCGGCGAAGGCGATCGGAATGACCACCGTCTGGGTCGATAACGGCTCCGAACAGGCCAGCGATCCCGATCGCAGCTTCATCGACTATACGACGCACGATCTGACCACGTGGCTTCAGGGGATATTGGAATCGGCATGAGCGATCTGGAAGCAATCATCGACACGGCCTGGGAAGATCGTGCGGAGATCGGGCTCGGCACGGCTGGCGAGGTGCGGATCGCCGTTGACCGTGCGCTGGCCCTGCTCGATTCCGGCGCGGCACGGGTGGCGGAGCCGGACGGCAACGGCGGCTGGCGCGTCAATCAGTGGCTGAAAAAGGCGGTGCTCCTGTCGTTCCGGCTCAACGACAATGCGCTGATCGACAATGGCCCGGGCGCGGGCCACTGGTTCGACAAGGTGCCGTCCAAATTCTCCGGTTGGAGCGAGGCGGAGTTCCGCGCTGCCGGTTTCCGTGCCGTTCCCGGCAGTGTCGCACGCCGCGGAGCGTTCATCGGCAAGGGCGCAATCCTGATGCCCAGCTTCGTCAACATCGGCGCCTATGTCGGTGAGGGCACGATGGTCGACACCTGGGCGACGGTCGGAAGCTGCGCGCAGATCGGCAAGAATGTGCATCTGTCCGGCGGCGTCGGCATCGGCGGCGTGCTGGAGCCGCTCCAGGCCGATCCTGTCATCATCGGTGATGGCGCCTTTATCGGTGCCCGCTCGGAAGTTGCCGAAGGCGTGCGGGTCGGCGAGGGCGCCGTGCTTTCGATGGGCGTGTATCTGGGCGCATCGACAAAGATCATCGACCGCGCCACCGGTGAGACGTTCATGGGCGAGGTGCCACCCTATGCCGTGGTCGTGCCCGGCTCCACTGGCGGCGGCAATCTTGGCCTGTACTGCGCGGTGATCGTGAAGCGGGTGGACGAGCGCACCCGCTCAAAGACCAGCATCAACGAGCTGCTTCGCGACTGATCCGGCGTGCGATCGAAGCCGGACCTCCGTGTCCGGCTCGTTCGCTTACCTCCCGCAATTCCTTGCATCGGGCCATCGCGCTGCGACCGGCCGCGCGGATCCGATCCGGTTCTTTTCGCAACGGCGCCCTGGCAACCCTTTCCCTCGATGAACACGATGTTGTGTCAGGTTCATGCAACCCGCGTCAGTAGCGCACGTTACGGTCGCGTACCTGTTTCATGACGTCCGTAAGTTCAGAGGGAGTGTAAAATGCGTAAGATGATGCTGGCGCTCGGCGCCACCGCCATGGTTCTGCCCAGCGTGGTTGTCACCACGACCGACGCCGATGCGCAGCGCCGCTACAGCTATCGCGAATGGAAGGGCAAGGACGGCCGCTGGCGTTGCCGCAAGCCCGATGGCACCACTGGCCTGATCGTCGGCGGCGTTGCCGGCGCCCTGCTGGGCCGCACCATCGATACCCGGGGCGATCGTACGCTCGGCACCCTGGGCGGCGCCGCGGTGGGTGCGCTTGCCGGCCGCGAAGTGGAACGCAGCACGAGCAACCGCCGCTGCCGTTGATCGCCCCAATCACCATCTTTGATGACGAGGCGCGACCCTAAGCAGTCGCGCCTCGCGCGCGTGAGGAGAATAGGCATGCCGACACGCAGTGGCTCGGCCCGGTACGAAGGGCTCGGCAAAGAGGGCAAGGGCTGGATCTCGACCCAATCGGGCGTCCTGGCCGATCAACGCTATGGCTTTGGCACCCGGTTCGAAAATGAGCCTGGCACCAATCCGGAGGAGTTGATCGCCGCCGCTCATGCCAGCTGCTTCACCATGGCGCTCAGCTTCGCACTCGCAGGCGCCGGCTATAACGACGGAACGCTAGAAACCAGCGCGAAAGTCACGGTTGAAAAGGATGGTGAAGGATTCACCATCACCAAATCGGCGTTGGACCTGCGCGCCAAAGTTCCGGGTATCTCGGACAGCGAGTTCGAGAGGATTGCGGCAGACGCCAAGAAGAACTGCCCGGTTTCCAAAGTATTAAATGCAGAAATCACGCTTTCGCATACCTTGGAACAGTGACTTTCACGAATATGAACGAGATGTAGTTTTTCGTTCACGCAACTTACCAGGTGTTTTGCAGGTTGTTGCGGCATAATCAGCGAGGAGTTGTTCCATGCGTATCATTATTGCCGCTGCGATTGCCGCAACCACGGTCACCGCGCTCCCGGTGCAGGCGCAGGCCGGCCGCGAGTATCGCGAAGACATCCGTGACGCCCGCCGTGAGTATCGCGAGGACTTGCGCCGCGCCGATTCCCGCCGTGACGTGCGTCAGGCGCAGCGGGAATATCGCCGCGACGTGCGCGATGCCCGGAACGACTGGCGTCGTGATCGCCAGCAGTGGAGCAGGTTCGATTACAACCGCATGCCCCCGGGCCAGCGTGCTTACTACGCCGACAATTTCTATCGCGACGGCCGCTACTATCAGCAGCGCCGCCTCAGCCGGAACGACCGCATCTACCGCGGCTATAACGGCCGCTACTATTGCCGGCGCTCGGACGGCACCACCGGCCTGATTATCGGTGGCATCGGCGGCGGCGTCCTGGGCAGCCTGCTGGCCAATGGCGGCTCCAACACGCTGGGTGCCCTGATCGGTGCGGGTGCCGGTGCGCTGCTCGGTAACTCGGTCGATCGTGGCCAGGTGGTTTGCCGCTAAGTCTTTCTGCCGGATGTAACGGCGCGTACCATGGGCCCGGTGAGCGATCACCGGGCCCTTCGGCCGTTGGGAAGTTCGATCCGGAGTTTGATGTGGCAAAGGTTGCAGGCGTGGTCGGCGCCATCCTCGCTGGCGGCGCGGCCAGTCGCTTCGGGTCAGACAAGGCCCTGGCCTTGTTCGAAGGGGCGCCGCTGATCGACCATGTCGCCGCGGCGCTGGGGAGCGAAAGCGAGGCGCTGATTGTGGTCGGCCGGCAGCACGGCTCGCTGATCAGCGTCGCGGATCATCCCGCGCCGGGGCTTGGCCCCCTCGGCGCGATCGCCGGCGCGCTGCGATGGGCGCAGGCCAACGGTTATGCCTCGGTCCTCAGCGCGCCTTGCGACGCGCCGCTGCTGCCGGCCAATCTGGTGGAATCGCTCGCGGGTGAAGGGCCGGCCTATGTCGCTGGCCTCCCGGTGCTGGGGTGGTGGCCGGTGGCCTTGGCCGACCATATCGATGCATGGCTTGCATCCGGACAGCCACGGGCCGTGCGCCGCTGGGCGGCTGCGGCGGGCGCACGCAGTGTCGCACTCGGGGTCGTGCCCGCCAATGTGAACACGCAAGAGGATCTGGCGGCGCTCCGCCGCTGACTTGCGCGATCCCTCGGCTTGGAAGGTCAGACGATCCAGCGCCAGATGCCCGCCGGCCAACCCGCCAGCGGCATATGCGCCCAGGTCGCGGCGAGCCATACGACAAACCCGCCCGCCAGCGCATGCATGCCGATCTTGCCGACCCGCGCCCGCCCGGCGGCGATCGCGGCGAACGGCCAATAGCTGGTGCGCCGCTCCCATTCGTGCCAGAATTCAGGCTGCAGCACTTCCTTCTTTCGGTCCTGCAGATGGGCACCGAGCAGCGCGAGCACCATGATCGAGAGCGCCAGCACGATGTTGGACGGATCGGGAAAGACCAGGATGTGGACGAAGCCCCAGATGGCAAAGCTCCACATCATCGGATGGCGCGTAATCGCGAAGACGCCCTTCGCCTCCGGCACGCTTCCCGCCGCGGCTTGCGGCAGGGCAGGGTTGCGGACCAGCGATCCCATGAACAGGATCGCACCCGCCAGCATCAGCACCGTCCCGATGGCCCATAGCACGTCACCCACCGGCCAGAGGGGCGGGGCGGGCGGGGCGGCGCGATAGGCAAGCGCCAGCCAGCCGAGCGTAACTGCGGCGACGAGACTGTAGAGCCCCAGGAAGCCCTTCTCGCCAATGGCCTGCACCAGCGGCCTTCGGAGCGGATGAGACAATAGGAAGTGGGTGCCTACGAACGCCAACGCTGCCGCCACGACATTGCCCATCCTGCCTCTCCCGCCCCTATGAAATTACGTCACGATCTCCTTGCCGTCGCCCCGGCCGGAACAGGGGCGACGGATTGATTGGCTCGCGGGCGCGGTGTCAGCGCCGCGTTTCCCCGCTGGTGTTCATGCCGGCCGCCTTCGGCTCCGCCAGCTCCGCTTCGCCGGCCATGGCATGGTCGACGTCCCGCAACGTATCGAGATGCATCCAGCGGCGCACCAGCGGGCTCAGGGCCAGGACCACCGCGGCGATGCCGATCGTCCACCAGCCGATGGTCGAATAGATCGCGAGCGTGCCTTCCTTGGTCATCTCGCCGCTCTCGCCGCCGGTCGCCTCACCGATCTTGCCTGCGACGAAGTTGCCGACTGCCGTCATGTAGAACCACGCGCCCATGATCAGGCTGGCGAGGTGCTTCGGCGCCAGTCGGTTCATCGCGCTGAGGCCTACCGGGGAGAGGCAGAGCTCACCCGTGGTCTGCAGGAAATAGATGGCGAACACGAAGAACACCGGCGTTGCCAGTGCCAGGCCGACGCTTTGCGCACCCCACACGAACACAAGGAAGGAAAGGCCGACCTGCGCCAGGGCGAGGCCGAACTTTGCCGGTGCCGACGGTTCCAGGCCGCGCTTGCCCAGAAACACCCACAAAGCGGCGAAGATCGGGCCGAGCAACACGATGTAGATCGGGTTGATCGACTGGAACAGCGATGCCGGAACGCCGCCGCGATCCACGAAGCGATCGGTGTACAGGTTCAGGCTGCCGCCGGCCTGTTCGAACAGACCCCAGAATACCGGATTCAGCGCGATCAGGAACAGCACCGCGAACATCCGGTCGCGCGCGTGCGGCTCCAGCTTGAAGCTTTCAAACAGGACATAGCCGAGCATCGCCACGCCAGAGATGATCAGCAGCGTCTGGATAACGTCCTGATACTGCACCAGCGCCCAGATCACCGCGACCGAGGCGAGGCCGATGCCGTACAGCGACCACTCCGTGCGTGCCGTCAGCGGACGAGGCGCCTCGCCCTTGCCCAGCAGCAGCGGCTTGCCCAGGATGAACACCACCAGGCCCAGCAGCATGCCGACGCCGGCCGCGCCGAAGCCATAGGCCCAGCCATAAGTCTCGCCCAGCCAGCCGGCCATGATCGTGCCGATCGCCGCGCCGGTGTTAATGCCGATATAGAAGATGGTGTAAGCGCCATCGCGCCGAGTGTCGGTGAGCGGGTAGAGCTGGCCCACGATCACCGAGATATTGGCCTTCAGGAAGCCGGTGCCGACGATGATGAACGCGAGCGCCAGCCAGAAGATGTTGATCGCCGCAGAACCTTGTCCACCGTCGCCTTCCACCGCCATCAGCAGGTGGCCCAGCGTCAGCATCACCGCGCCGAACGTCACTGCCTTGCGCTGGCCCAGATAGCGGTCGGCCAAATAGCCGCCCAGCACCGGGGTGATGTACACCAGGCTCGTATAGGCGCCGTAGATCAGGTTCGACTTGCCGTCATCGAACAGCCAGTGCTTGGTCAGGTAGAAGATCAGTAGCGCGCGCATGCCGTAGTAGGAGAAACGTTCCCACATTTCGGCAAAGAACAGGACGTAAAGTCCCTTGGGATGGCCAAGAAATTCCGGGCCTTTCTTGACGACGCCGGCGACACCGCCGGCCAACAGGATCGCAAGGAAGCCGAATGCGATCGACGGAATGATGGGCAAGAATACGCTCCCCGATGATACGATGTTGGGGGAACGGGGCCCCCTTGACGGGCGAGCCTAGCGCGCAAATTCCCAAGACCAAAGCAGTTGTTGCGATTGCAACGAGATGCTCGGGCCGCAGCGCAGCGCGCTTCTTGCCTTATCGGCCGCGGAACAGCCCGCCCAGAACGCCGCGAACGATCGATCCCATCAGCCCGCCGCTCGCCTTTCCCCGGCCGGAGCCGAACACCTGCTTGCCGAGCTCATTCGCCACCTGCCGCCCGATCGAGGAGCCCGCAGCGCGCGTGGCCGAGGCGATCGCCTGGTTCCAGGGGGAGTTCGCCTGCTCCCGCTCGGCAGTGCGGGCGGCCTTGGCGCTTGCTTTGTCGCGCGCGTCCGCGGCCTTGTCGCTGGCTCCTTGCGCTCTTTCTTCGACCGCCGCTGCGGCCCGGGCAGCCAGTCGTTCCTCGGCAGATTCCCGATCCGCCACCGCGTCGTATTTGGTGCCGACCGCGTCGGTCATGACGAGGACGCGCCGCTCGTCCGCCGAAAGCGGTCCAACCCGGCTTGCGGGTGGGCGGACCAGGCACCGCGCCACCGGCGACGGTGCTCCGTCGGGCTGCAGCAGCGACACCAGCGCCTCACCGATCTTCAATTCGGTGATGGCGGCGGCAACATCCAGGCCGGGGCTGGCGCGGAACGTGGTGGCTGCGCTTCGCACCGCCGCCTGATCACGTGGCGTGAAGGCGTTGAGCTTGTGCTGGATGCGGTTGTTGAGCTGGCCGGCGACTTCGTCAGGGATGTCGATCGGGTTCTGCGTGATGAAGTAGACGCCGACGCCCTTGGACCGGATCAGGCGCACGACCTGCTCGATCTTGTCGACCAATGCCTTTGGCGCATCATCGAACAGCAAATGTGCCTCGTCGAAGAAGAAGCACAGCGTCGGGCGCTCGGGATCGCCGATTTCCGGCAAGGTTTCGAACAGCTCCGAAAGCAGCCACAGCAGGAAGGTGGCATACAGCTTCGGCGCCGCCATCAGCCGATCCGCGGCCAGGATGTTCACGACCCCGCGCCCGCGATCGTCGGTGCGCAGGAAATCGGCGAGGTCCAGCGCTGGCTCCCCGAAGAAGCGCTCGCCGCCCTGGCTACGCAATTGCATCAGCGCGCGCTGAATGGCGCCGATCGACTGCTTGGACACGTTGCCATAGGTGCTGGTGAGTTCGCTCGCCCGCTCCGCGCAATGCGCCAGCATCGCCTGCAGATCGTCCAGATCCAGCAGGAGCAGCCCGTCCTGGTCGGCGACATGGAAGGCGATCGTCAGAACGCCTTCCTGCACTTCGTTCAGGCCGAGCAGCCGGGCGAGCATCAGCGGGCCCATCTCCGATATCGTCGTGCGGATCGGGTGGCCCTGCTCTGCGTACAGGTCCCAGAACTGAACCGGCGCCTCGGCATAATGCCAGTCTGACAAGCCGACGATGCTCGCGCGGTCGGAGAAAGCGGCATGAGTCTTGGCGAGGGGAGAGCCAGGCATGGCAAGGCCGGCGAGATCACCCTTCACATCCGCGACGAAGCAGGGAACGCCGGCGGCGGAGAAATTCTCGATGATGCCCTGAACCGTCACGGTCTTGCCGGTGCCGGTTGCCCCGGCAATCAGCCCGTGGCGGTTGGCCAGCCGAAGGTTCAGGTGCTGCGGATTGGCCCCGTTTTCGTCCGCGCCGATGAAGATGGTATCGCTCACGTCACCCTCCGCTTCTGCGGCTTGTTCCTAATCTTCGAACCGCGGCGAAGTCGAGCGGCGTGCGGCTTGCCGTGCGCCCTAAAAGGAAAGGGCCCCGCACCGCCGTGCGAGGCCCCTGATCCCTCGGGTTCGCTGTCGCGCTTACTTGAGCTTGACCGCAATGAAGACGGCCGGGTTGCGACCGCGCACCACTGACAGAAGCACCTGCGGGCGCCCTGCGGCCTTGGCAGCCTGCACCCCGCGGGCCACGTCCGCTGCCGTACGGGTCGGTACCGAGTTCACGGAAACGATCACGTCGCCGCGGCGCAGCTTCTGGCCAGCGTCGCTTGCCGCATCGACGCCGCTGACAACAACGCCCTGAACCGTGGAGTCGACACCCACCTGGCGTGCGATCGCCGGGGTGAGCGGCTGAACGGTCAGGCCGATCCCGTTGGCGCCGCCCGATGCCGGCGCATCCGCGCCGTTTTCGTCGGAGAAGCTGTCGTCGGTGCCAAGCTGCTGGGCAAGCTGCTCTTCGGCCGGACGAACGGTGGTGGTGACGGTAACCGTCGTCGGCCGCCCGTCGCGGATCACGTCCAGTCGCGCCTGCTGGCCCGGCGGCACGTTGGCCACCAGATAGGACAGCGTGGTGTCCGGCGTAACGGCAGTGCCGTTAACGCGAGTCACGACGTCGCCCGCCCGCAGGCCAGCCTTGGCCGCCGGCCCGCCGGGCTCGGCACGGGCGATGATCTCGCCCGAATCCTTCGGCAGGTTCAGCGCAGCGGCGATGTCATCGGTCAGCCGCTGGATGCTAACACCGATATAGCCACGCTGGACCGGCTTGCCCTTCATCAGCGTGTCGATGATCGGCTTGGCGTCCTCCGCCGGAATGGCGAAGCCGATGCCGATGTTGCCGCCCGACTGCGAGAAGATCTGGCTGTTGATGCCAATCACTTCGCCATTCAGGTTGAACATCGGGCCGCCCGAATTGCCCTGGTTGATCGACGCATCGGTCTGGATGAACCGGTCGTTGGCGCCGCCCTGGCCTGTCACGCGGTGAACCGCGGACACGATGCCGGCCGTCACGGTACCGCCAAGGCCGAAGGGATTGCCGATGGCGACCACCCAGTCACCAACGCGCGCCCGCGCCGAATCGCCGAAACGCACATAGGGCAGCGGCCCCGGCGCATCGATCTTCAGCACCGCGAGGTCGGAAGCAGCATCGCGGCCGACCAGCTTCGCGACATATTCCTTGCGATCCGGCAGGGTGACGCGGATTGCCTCAACCGTTGCGCGGTTCGTGCCCGGTGCCACCACGTGATTGTTGGTGACGACATAGCCGTCGGGCGAAATGATGAAGCCGGAACCCAGCGACTGCGCCTCGCGGGTAATCGGAGCGCCATTCTGGCCACGACCGCCACCGAACTGCCCGAACAGGTCGGCGAAGGGTGTGCCAGCGAAGGGGTTGGCCGGCTGTGCCACCGTAACCTTCTGGTCGGTGGAGATGTTGACCACGGCCGGCTGCAGCTTCGCGACCATGTCGGCGAAGCTCATCGGGGCGCCGACGCGCGGCGCACTGGCCTGGATCGATCCCGGCTCGTTCTGCGCGCTCTGCGCGGTTGCCGGATTCTGCATCGCGAGCGAGGCGGCGGTGCCGCCGAGGAGTAAGGCACCAGTGAGGGCGTAAGCGTAACGCACGATCGTCATGTTCCTCTCGTTTGGCCGATTCCGGCCTAACCGTTGGATTTTGCCGTCCAGTCGATGAACGGCATTTGAATGTTCAACGAACCCGCCGCTTTCCCGTTGCGGTCCTATCGACCATTGAATTCCTTCAGATAGGCATTGTCACGGCTCATGATAATGCTGGTCGATCCTTCCGGACGCGGGCCGCCATCAACGCCGAACGTATGCCGGTACGACTGCATGGCGCGATAGAAATCGTAGAAGCTCGCATCCTTGCTGAACGATTCGGCATAGATGCGCGCGGCCGTCGCGTCGGCGTCCGCGCGAACGATCTGCGCCTGCTTCTGGCCTTGGGCGCGGATGGTGTTCGCTTCCTGCTGCCGCGCCGTGCGCATGCGCTGAAGCGCGCTGTCCAACGGGCTGCCATCGGGCAGGTCCGCGTGCTTGATGCGCACGTCGACGATGGTAGCGCCATATTGCTTGGCATCACGCTGCAGCGAGGCCTGGATCGCGTCCATCACCTTGCCGCGTTCCGGGCTCAGCAGCACGGAGAACGGCACCTTGCCCAGTTCGTTGCGGAGCGCAGTGCCAAGCAGCGGGCGAAGCTGATCGGCCACCCGCTCCTCGGTGTTCGAGGTGCTGCCAGTGGAGGTCACGGCGCGCAGCGGATCCACGATGCGGAAACGTGCAAAGGCATCGACGTTCAGGCGCAGCTGATCGGTCGACAGCACCAGCGTGTTGTCGAGGTCGGCGTCCAGCACGCGCTTGTCGACCCAGACGATCTTGTCGATGAACGGGATGCGCGCGATCAGGCCGGCGCCGGTTGCGCCGATCTGCTGACCAGGCTGATACTGGTTCACCGGCTGGCCCACCGGGTTGTTCAGCCGCAGGACGACCGCCTGCTTGGTTTCCGGCACGATCGCGAAGGTCGCGGCCGCCAGGATCACGGCGCCCAGCGCCGCAAAGCCAATCGCGACGGGATTGCGGGTGACAGCGCTCATCGTGCGCCTCCCTGCGGCTGGGCAACCTCGACCTGCGGCTCCTGCAGCTTGCGCGCACGGTCCAGCGGCAGCAGCGGGGCAACGCCCGGCGTTTCAACGATGGTCTTGTCGGTCTTGGCCAGCACGGCCTCCATGGTCTCGTAGTACATGCGGCGACGCGTCACTTCAGGCGCCAGGCGATACTGTTCATATACCTTGTCGAAGGACGCGGCCTCACCCTGTGCCCGGGCGATCACCTGCTGCGAATAGCTGCGCGCGTTGTTGAGGTTGGCCACTGCCTCCTGCTGGGCGGCGGTGACGGCATTGAAATCGTCGATCAGACTGGCCGGGGCCGCGGCCTGGCGGATCGAGACGCCCTGAACGCGGACGCCAGCGCGGTAATCGTTCAGGATCTGCTGCATCATCTGAGCGACGCGCGCCTCGATGTCGGTCCGGCCGGCGCCGATCGCCTGGTTCAGCGTGGTCGTCGCCAGCACGGCGCGCATCGCGCTCTCGGCCGTCGCGCGCACCGTCTCCACCGGGTCCTTGATCTCGAACACGAAGTCGCTCGGATTGTCGACGCGCCAGCGCACCGTGTAGGCGAGGTCGATGATGTTCTGATCCCCGGTCAGCACGTTTTCGCTGCCGTCGCGCGGGAATTCATCCACTCGCACAGCCTCGACGTCCACCTTCTGCACGGCAACGAGCGGCGCCGGCAGCGTCAGGCGGATGCCAGGTTCCAGCATGCCGGAGTAACGGCCAAGGAACGTCACGACCCCGCGCTGCTGCGGCCCGATCTGGTGCAGCGATGTGAAGATCAGCCACACGGCCACGATCAGCGCAAGGCCGATCAGCCACAGGCTGCGCGGGTTCGCGCCCAGCGGCAATTGTGGCCCGCCGCCACCGCCGGAGCCACCGCCCCGCGCCTTCTTCAGGAACTCGTCGAGGGCGGTCGGCTTGGGCGTTCCCTTGCGGCCGCCGGGTGGCACTGCCCACGGGTTTCGCGGCGTACCGCCATTGTCGTCACCACCGCCGCCCCAGGGCCCGTTGGAGGAGTCGTTCGTCAGGATCGAAGGTCGGCGCAGCCATTGTGGCAGGATGGTCATGTCAGTCTTTATAGGTGTCCTTCCTCCGAAAAACAGTGCCCAGCGGCGGCGAAGGGCGTAACGACTTGTTGCCATGGACGAGAATGACGTGAAGCAGGCGGTTGCCGCCGTTGCGGGCGCGCGCGCCACCGTAAGGATCGAAGGCGAGCGTGTCGGGGTGGTGCTTGATGCCACGGGATTGGACGCCAAGGCGCGCGACGCGATGGAAGCGGCCGTCCGCATGGCCGCGGGCCCCAACGCGCGCGTGGTCGTCACCGCGGAGCGCGCCAACCGGAAGCTCATTGCCGTGGCGAGCGGAAAGGGCGGGGTCGGAAAATCCACGCTCGCGGCGAACCTCGCCATCGCGCTTCGCCAGCAGGGACGAAGGGTCGGGTTGGTGGATGCCGACATCTACGGTCCGTCTCAGCCGCGCCTGATGGCGGCGGAAGGCCAGCGGCCGGAGGCGAAGGACAAGGTGCTGCTGCCCGTCTCCACCCCTTATGGCGTACCGATGCTGTCGATGGGGCAGCTGATCGAGCCGGGCAAGGCGATCGCCTGGCGCGGGCCAATGGCGGCTGGCGCCCTGGGTCAGCTTGTCGAGGCGGACTGGGGCGCGGCCGACACGCTGGTGCTGGATCTGCCGCCGGGCACCGGCGACGTGCAGTTGACCATGATCCAGAAATATCGGCCTGCCGGGGCAGTGATCGTTTCCACGCCGCAGGATCTCGCGCTGATCGACGCGACCCGAGCGATCGACCTGTTCAACAAGGCTGGCGTGCCGATCATCGGACTGGTCGAAAACATGGCTGGCTATGTCTGTCCGCATTGCGGCGAAACATCCGACCCGTTCGGGCAAGGCGGCGCTGAAGCAGCGGCGCGGGAACTGGGCGTGCCGTTTCTCGGGCGCGTGCCGCTCACCATTGCCATCCGCACCGCGTCCGACGCTGGGCGTCCGCCCGCCGCTGAACCGGGCGATACCGTGTTCGCCCCACTCGCCGGTGCGGTCGCGTCCTGGCTGGAAACCGGCGGAGGCGGCGCGCGTTAGCAATGGACCGGTCGTGCCGCATGCATTGGGGCTGCGGCACGAGCGGACCATAGTCGAAAGGCCGATCATGCCGCTGACCGCCGATGCCGATATCAAGGCTCTGCTAGAGGAAACCCGTACGATCGCACTGGTGGGCGCATCCGATCGCCCCGATCGGCCCAGCTATGGCGTGATGCGGCAACTGCAGGCGCACGGTTATCGCGTGATTCCGGTCAATCCGCAGATCACCGGCGAACATGTGCACGGCGAATATGTCTTTCGCGAGCTGTCGCAGATTGGCGAGCCGATCGACATGGTGGACATCTTCCGCCGCTCGGAGGCTGCCGCCGAGGCTGTTGATCAAGCGATCGCGGCCGGGGCGAAATCGGTCTGGATGCAATTGGGTGTCGTCAACCAGCAGGCGGCAGCACGCGCCGAAACGGCCGGGCTGAAGGTCGTGATGGATCGCTGCCCCGCCATCGACATTCCTCGCTTGGGTGTTGCGCGGATCGAGGAGTAGCCGGTCGCGGCCCGCTAGCGCCGCGTCGTTCCGTTTTGCCGCTGTGCTGCGTGCCCGCCAGATCGCGGGCCAGGGGGCCAGATGCGCCGCCCCGCTGTCCTACGTCAGCCGTTCATGGCACTGCGGCAACCGCAGCGGCGAGGGGCGTGAATGTCGAAAGATCCTTCGCGAGTGTCTCAACTTTCTCAACATTGGCGCCAACAACCGGCTTGGCGGCGGCAAGTGAATCCTCCTTGTCGGCCGGTTGGGCGTGCCGCATGGACGGTTGAGGATCGGTATCAAGCCGGCGCAAGAAACTAGGAGGGGGCAACATGGACGAAGCGGTTTCCCATGTTCACGGCCGTCCCGGGCAGCGGGATCTCACCACGGGTCCGATCGGCTCCGCGCTGTTGCTGTTCGCGCTCCCGACGCTTGCTTCCAACGTCCTTCAATCCCTGAACGGCTCGATCAACACGATCTGGGTGGGCCGCTTCCTGGGGGAGGGGGCGCTTGCCGCGACGTCCAACGCCAACATCATCATGTTCCTGATGTTCGGTGCCGTGTTCGGCTTCGGCATGGCGGCAACGATCATCGTCGGCCAGAGCTGGGGCCGCCGCGATGTGGAGGCTGCGCGTCGGGCGTTCGGCTCCGCCATCGGCCTCGTGCTCGCCGGATCGGTCGTGGTGGGAACGCTGGGCTGGATATTCGCGCCGGAGATCCTGGTCGCCCTCGCCACCCCGCCGGACGCCTTTGAGCCAGCGCTCGATTACCTGCGCGTCATTTTCCTGGCGCTGCCACCCTCCATGCTGCTCGTGCTGATGTTCATGGGGCTGAGGGGCACCGGAGACTCGGTCACCCCTTTGTGGTTCATGGGGCTTGCCGTTCTGGTGGACGCGGTGATGAACCCGCTGCTCATCGCCGGCATGGGTCCGTTCCCACGCATGGGCATCGCGGGCTCTGCCACCGCCACGCTGATTGCGAATATCGTCGCGCTCGGCGCGCTGGTCGCCTGGATCAGGTGGCGCGATCTGCCGCTGCGCCTGAAGGGCGCCGAGATCCGCTACATCCTTCCCGAACGCGAGCTGGTTCGAACCATCGTCAGCAAGGGGGTGCCAATCGGTGCGCAGATGCTGGTGCTGTCGGTATCCGCGTTGGCGATGGTCGGCCTCGTCAACCGCAGCGGTATCGATACGGTGGCCGCCTATGGCATCGTTCAGCAGCTGTGGGGCTATGTCCAGATGCCGGCCATGGCCATCGGCGCGGCGGTGTCGGCGATGGCCGCGCAAAACATTGGCGCCGGGCGATGGGACCGGGTGGCGCGCATCACCCGCGCGGGCATCGTCTACAATGTCCTCATTACCGGCGCGACGGTTGCGCTGGTGCTGTTGTTCGACTTCGCCATCATCGGCCTGTTCATCCCCGGCGCCAGCCCCGTGGTGCCGATCGCGCAGCACATCAACCTGCTGGCGACCTGGGGCTTCATCATGTTCGGTGCGACCATGGTGCTGTTCGGGGTGATCCGCGCCAACGGCGCCGTCTGGGGCCCGTTGCTGATCATGACCATCGCCATGTTCCCGGTCCGGCTGGGCGTGGCCTATGCGTTGCTTCCCGTGATCGGAGCGGACGCCCTGTGGTGGAGCTTCCCAGTGGGCTCGGGTGCCAACGCGCTGTTGGCAGCGCTCTATTACCGCTTCGGGCGCTGGCGGGAGGGCGGGCTACTCGTGCCGGAGGAGCATTGCGAAGAGCGCAGCCACGCCGATATCGAACCTGCCGGCACGCTAAAGCCGGCAGCCTGATCGCTGACTCTCAGCCAGATTCTTCGTCGGAGTCTCGCGGCACCATCACCTGAATGGCGCCAGGCGCGATTTTGGCGTGAACGGGCGTGTGTGCCAGCACCTCGCCGTCGATTGAAATCGGCAGGTTGGGGCGCGTGTCGATCTTCAGATTGCGGCCCGAAAAGGTGATCGTATCGTGGTGCCTCGCCGAAAGGCCCAGGATGTTGGCGAACCAGTTTTTCAGCAGCGTGCGCCGGTAACGCCCGGTAACGGCCTGAACGACGATCTGCCCCGAATCGATCTTCGCCTCATCCACCAGCCAGGTGCCGCCGTGATATGGCCCGTTGGAGATCCGCACTTCCACCACCCGCATCCGCTTCTCTTCCGTTCCGTCATCAACGGTCAGGATGAAGGGGCGGAAGCGCAGATATTGCAGCCCGGCCCAGCCGAGATAGCCGATCCGCCCCAATAGCTTCTTCAAATTATGCGGCACCGTCTCCGCGATTTGCGGCGACAGGCCCATGGCCGCGCAATTCGCGAAATAGTCTCCATCGATCATGCCCAGGTCGATCCGCTTGGGCACGCCTGTTGCCAGCACATCGATCGCCCCATCCACGTCAAGCGGCAGACCCAGGGTGCGCGCGAAACTGTTGGCCGTGCCAAGCGGGAGGACGCCCAGGATCACGTCCTTTCCGACAAGCAGGTCGACCAGGCCGCTCACCGTCCCGTCGCCGCCGCCCAGGATCACCAGATCGGGGTTCTTTGCCAGCGCGCGCTTCACCGTGCGCTCCAGATGCTCCGGCTTTTGCACCGCGTGCGCGTCGACCGAGAACGGCAGTTCATGCAGCCGCTCGCACGCGCGCTGGAATAGCTTTTGCCCTTTGCGTGACTTGGCGTTGACGATCAACGCGGCTGACCGGATCTCGCTCATGCCGCCCTAACGCACGGCAGGCCGATTCGCCCCCGTAACGCTTGCGCAGGCGTCGGGAGCGGCGCAAGGCAGGGCCATGCACGCTTCCTTTCCCGCCCTTCGCCTGCGTCGAACCCGTGCCGCTGACTGGAGCCGGCGCCTGCATCGGGAGACGACGCTCACCCCCGCCGATCTGATCTGGCCGCTGTTCATCGCCGAGGGCGAGAGCGTCGAGGAACCGATCGCCAGCCTTCCCGGCGTTTCGCGCTGGTCGGTCGACCTCATCGTCGCGCGGGCCAAGGAGGCGCATGCGCTCGGGATCCCGTGTCTTGCGCTTTTTCCGAACACGCCGGCGCATCTGCGCAGCGAAGATGGCCGTGAAGCGCTGAATCCCGACAATCTGATGTGCCGTGCCATTCGCGCCATCAAGGATTCGGTTCCCGACATTGGCATTCTGACCGACGTCGCGCTCGATCCTTATACTGCGCATGGCCATGACGGCCTCGTGGATGAGGCCGGCTATGTGCTGAACGATGCAACCGTGGAATTACTGGTTGGCCAATCGCTGAACCAGGCCGCCGCCGGCGCTGATATCGTCGCGCCATCCGACATGATGGACGGCCGTATCGGCACGATCCGCGCCGCTCTGGAGGCGGATGGCCGTCACAATGTGCAGATCATGGCTTATGCGGCCAAATACGCGAGTGCCTTCTACGGCCCGTTCCGCGACGCCGTGGGCAGCCGCGGGCTGCTGAAGGGCGACAAGAAGACGTACCAGATGGACTATGGGAATGGGGAGGAGGCTCTTCGCGAGGTTGCGCTCGATCTCGCCGAAGGCGCCGACAGCGTGATGGTGAAGCCCGGCCTGCCATACCTTGATATCGCCCGACGCGTGAAGGAGCGGTTCGAGGTGCCGGTGTTCGCATATCAGGTGTCCGGCGAATATGCGATGATCGAGACCGCGGTCGCTGCGGGCGCAGCCGATCGCGACGCCATGGTCCTCGAAACTCTCACCGCCTTTAAGCGCGCTGGCTGTTCGGGCGTCCTCACTTATCACGCGGTGCACGCAGCCCGCCTGCTTGGCCAATGACGGGCATGACGGCGCCCCCGTTGCCGATCGAGACGGAGCGGCTGGTGCTGCGCACGCCTCAGCCGCAGGACCGTGCGCCGCTTCATGCCATGTGGGCGGATCCCATCGTCATGGCCGATCTGGGACCGGTGAAGAACGCAGCGGAAAGCGACATGGCTCTCGCTCGCCACGCCTCCTACGCACCGCTCGGCTTCCGCGCCGTGGTGCTGCGGGCCGAGCAAGCGACGATCGGCTTTTGCGGGCTGAAGCCCGGCGCCCCCGATACGCCGATCGAGGGAATGCTGGAGATCGGCTGGATGCTGGCCGTCCCCTATTGGGGCGCCGGTTATGCGCGAGAGGCCGCTGCCGCCGCGATTGCATGGGGTTGGGAGAACCGAGACGACAACGCTATCGTCGCGATCACCGCGACCGACAATGCCAAGAGCCGGCTGCTGATGGAGCGCCTTGGCATGAGCTACGAGCCCGCCATGGACTTCGATCATCCCCTTTTTGCGGCTGACGATCCGCGTCGGCACACGGTGACCTATCGGATTGCGCGGCCGGCAGGGTTGTAAAGGCAATCGACAGCTGGGCGGCGTCACCGCCGCCCTCCTGGCATGGACGCGGCGATTACTCGCCGTTGCGCTCTACCGATTCAAGGATCCGCCCGCCGGCCATGAAAACCGCGATGGGGCAGACGGAGAAGAGCAGCCAGCCGCCGAGGCCGGGATAGTCCCGCAAGTAATGCACCCCGCGCTCGGTCGCGCCCAGTCCGAGGCCATAGATGACCATGAACGCCTCGAACTTCGTCTTGATCGTGAAGAGCCGGGCTATCTTGGTAAACATGGCGTTAACCAAGCAAGCTCCACGCCAGTGGCGGATTTCCGCCGCTTAGCCGCTCTACCTTCCTCTCAACTGTCAATAAGTTCGACAAGGTCGAGCGCTGCGTAGAGCGCTCGGCGTGCCCGGATGACCTGCGCCACTAGGTCGGCATCCCCGATTGCGTCGAACGCGATCGCCTCGGGCCAGTGTGTCGCAATCACGTCCGCAATCCGGTCCAGCTTCGCCGCATCGACGAGGAAACGGGGGTCAACCAGCGTCGGATCACATGCGACACGCAGCCGCAGGCACGCCGGACCGCCGCCATTCGCCATCGACTCGCGCACGTCTACCACGTCTACCGCGCGGATCGGCCCATTGCCTGCCAGATGGTCCTGCAGCCAGGACCAGACCGCCTGGTTCTCCCGCGCTTCCGCCGGCACGATGAGCGTCTGGGCGCCCGTACTCGCGGTCACGAGCTGCGCATTGAAGAGATAGGACCGAATGGCGTCGTCAAGGCTCACGCGCTCCGCCGGGACCTCCACGATCTCGACGTCCGGCATGATGCGGCGCAGATCGGCGAAGAAGTCGTGCCGATCCGCAAACGCCTGTTCGTGCGCGAACAGGATACGCTCATTGGCGACGGCAACCACGTCATTATGAAAAGCGCCCGCGGCGATCGCCTCGGGCGATTGCTTCACGAACAAGGTGTGGGCGGGGTCGAGGCGGTGCGCCCGCGCGATCGCCTCGGAGGCTTCGCGGTGTTGCCGCGCGGGGAATGGCCCACCCGTCTCGCCGTAGACGAACACCTCGACCCCGGGCGCGTCATGAGCGGCGCACAGCCGCATATGATTTGCCGCGCCCTCGTCGCCGAACGGGGCGGGGATGGGCGCGTGAACAGCAAAATGCTCATGCGCGAACGCAAGCCGAAGCTGCGCCAGCGTGGCCGGCCATTCGTGGCTGCGATGCGGCATCGTGACGAGGTTTGCGACGGTCAGGTGGCAACGCTCGTCGCCAGCATCGGGCGCCGGTGAAACGGTGGCGGCGTTGGCGGCCCACATCGGCGAGGCCGAGAACGCCCGAGCCTTCAGATGGGCAGGAGCGGCCAGGTAATGGGTGTGGAGCGAGGCAAGCCATGCGTCATCAGGCCGCGGGTGCGGCAGGAGGATGCCCTGGGTCAGCCCCAGCGCTAGATTGGCGCGCATTTTGGCCAGTCCCTGCAAGGCGGCGGCACGGGGATGCGCTGTCGCGCCGGCATTGCGAGTGGCGGCCAGGTTGCCGGGGCTGAGGCCAGCATAATTATGGCTGGGCCCGACGATGCCGTCGAAATTGATTTCCTGGATCATAAAGGCTCCCCGGCGCAGGCCATCGGTCAGCGTTGCAGTCAGATCCGCGCCACGTGCAGCACGCGGGAATCCTCGCGCGCCTGGATCGCCGCGGCGCAATCGGGGTCGATCACCACCTCGCTACCGACCTCGCGCACATTGCCGAAGGCGCAGCGGAAATCGGACAAGCGTCCCTGAGCGACCAGCGCCTCGGTGCCGCCGTCACGATCAATGGCGACGATCCGTGCCTCGCGCGCTTCGCGGATGGAGCGTACCGAGTCGATCCGCGCCGTCATCGTCGGCCCGCCATCGAAGATGTCGATATACTTCTCGAATGCGAAGCCCTCGTTCTCGAGCATCCGCATCGCCGCCCGGCCGGACGGGTGGGGCAGGCCGATGGCTGCACGGGCTGTCTCGGACAGCATCGCGGTATAGATCGGATGCTTGGGCATCAGGTCAGCGATAAACTGATGGCCGTTGATGGCGTTGAAGGCGTCGGCATCCTGGAAGTTCATGCCGAAGAAGCGTCCGGCCAGCCCGTCCCAGAACGGCGAGCCGCCCGCTTCGTCGATCACGCCGCGCAACTCGGCGAGGATCCGGTCGCCGAACCGCTGGCGATGCGCCTTGATGAACAGATAGCGGCTTCGCGCCAACAACAGGCCCAGGCCGCCCGCCCGTTCTCCGGGATGAAGGAATAGGCCGCCCACCTCGCTCGATCCTTCCAGGTCGGTGGTCAGCGACAGCATCTCGGCGCGAAAGGTGCGGTCCAGTTCGCGGCTGTGCTGGGTCAGCATGCTGATGCGGTAGCTGTAGAACGGGTGCCGTTGGCCGACCTGGGTGAAGATCTGGCACGTGCCACGTACTTCGCCGGTTGCGGTATTTTCCAGGATCAGCACGAACAGCTCGTCAGCGACGCTTTCCTCGTCGCGCGTGAAGGCGGCGTGGCTGCGATCCAGCTTGGCTTTCAGCGCGCGGCGATCGGGCGGCAGGTTGGTAAAGCCGCCACCGGTCAGCTTCGCCATCTCGTACAGATGCGCCAGATCCTCGTCGCGCGCCGCGCGAACCACGAAAGTCACAAGCCGTTCTCCGCCAGTCGCAGGATGGTCACCGCCGAAAGCGCCGCTCGTTCGGCTAGGCTTTCGACGATCAGAAATTCGTCCGCAGAATGAATTGCGCCGCCCCGCACACCCATGGTGTCGATCACCGGGGTGCCGGCGGCGGCTATATTATTGCCGTCGCACACGCCGCCGGTGTCCCGCCATGCGATGGGCAGGTCCAGATCGCCGCCCACCTGACGAACCAGATCGAACAGACGCGCCGCGCCCGCGTCGATCGGCTTGGGCGGCCGATTGAAAGTGCCATGCACGTCGATGCGAACGTCATGTGCTGCGGCGACCGCGGCGACGGTGGTATCGATCGTCGTCCGCGCCCGTGCGATCTCATCGGCATCGGCAGGACGGAAGTTGACCCGTAACACCGCCAGGTCCGGAACGACATTGTTCGGCCCGCCGCCATCGATCCGCGCCGGGTTGACGGACAAGCGTGGTCCCTTGGCGGCATCCAGGGCCAGGGCAAGCGCGGCGGCAGCGACGATGGCGTTGCGGCCGTCCTGTGGATTGCGCCCGGCGTGGGCCGCGCGTCCGCGCACGACGATGGAGAAATTGCCCGTGCCCCCACGTGCGCCGGCCAGGGTTCCATCGGGCAGGGCCGGTTCATAGGTGAGCGCCGCGAGCTTGCCGCGCGCCGCCTCTGCGATCAACGCGGCGGACGAAAAGGATCCGGTTTCCTCGTCGGAGTTGATGATCACGTCATAGCCGATCGGGCACCGCGCCGCCTCCACCGCTTCGAGCGCGGCGAGCATGACGGCAAGGCCGCCTTTCATGTCGGCAACACCGGGGCCGTTGATCGTCCCGTCCGCCCGGTCCGTGAGGGTCTGGAATGGATGATCCGCGGGGTAGACGGTATCCATATGCCCCGTCAGGAGCAGCCGGCGCGCGGCGTCGGGCCTGACCGACACGTGCAGGTGTTGGCCGTGCGCCACCGCGGCGACCGTGCCATCTGCCGCCACTCGCTCTGCGGCAGCCGGTTCGATCAGCCGCACGGTGCCGGGCAGCGCGGCGAACGCGTCCGCCAGCATGCCGGCCATCGCGTCCAGCCCGGCGATATTGCCGGTGCCGCTGTTCACCGCCGCCCACGCCCTTGTCCGCGCGAGCATTGGCGAGGCGCTTGTGCGCGCAACTGCCTGCTCTTCGATCCGGCTCAATGCTGTCATGCCGCCGGTTGCTAGCCGAAGCCCGAAATCCCGGCCACCCCAGGAAGTTGCGAGTGATTCTCACCGGCCCGATGCCTTGCCCCGTCCGTCCGGCGGGCCTAAAGCGCCCCCGTTCCGTTCGCCCGTGCGAGAAAAGCCCCGAAAGAGCGCCGATGGTTGACCTGTCGCAATATCTGCCGATCCTGATGTTCCTCGGCGTGGCACTCGTGCTGTCGTCGGCGTTCGTGTTTCTGCCCATGGCAGTTTCGCGGCTGACGGGTTCGTACAAGCCGTCCGTCGAAAAACTCAGCGAATATGAATGCGGCTTCCCCGCTTTCGAGGACAGCCGCGCGCAATTTGACGTGCGATTTTATCTAGTTGCGATCCTGTTCATCATCTTCGATCTCGAGGCCGCGTTCCTATATCCCTGGGCGGTCAGCGTGTTCGATCTCGGCTGGACCGCCTGGATCAGCATGATGATCTTTATCGGCGAGCTCGCGCTTGGCCTTGTATACGCCTGGAAAAAGGGCGCACTGGATTGGGAATGACCATGCACTCCGGCCCCGTCGAACTTCCGCGCGACGCGCGCGCGATCTCCAGTGGAACGGGCCTCGTTCAGCCCGATCCCGGCTTCTTCAACGACCTGAACGGTGAGCTGACCGACAAGGGCTTCCTCGTCACCTCGACGGAGGAGCTGTTCCAGTGGGCCCGCACGGGTTCGCTGTGGTGGATGACGTTCGGTCTCGCCTGCTGCGCGGTGGAGATGATCCACGTCAACATGCCGCGTTACGATCTGGAGCGGTTCGGCGCCGCGCCGCGCGCGTCACCGCGCCAGTCGGACGTGATGATCGTTGCCGGCACGCTCTGCAACAAGATGGCCCCGGCGCTGCGCCGCGTGTACGACCAGATGTCGGAGCCGAAATACGTCATCTCGATGGGCTCGTGCGCCAATGGCGGCGGCTATTATCACTATAGCTACAGCGTCGTGCGCGGCTGCGATCGCGTGGTGCCGGTCGACATCTATGTCCCGGGCTGCCCGCCGACCGCCGAGGCGCTGCTGTACGGCATCATGCAGCTGCAGCGGAAGATCCGCCGCTCGGGGAGCATCGAACGGTGAGGGCGCCTGCACCCCGCTGGGCCGCAGAGCTAAACGACGCGACGCTCGATGCGGCGCGCGCCGCCATCCCGAACGGGCTGGTCGATGCCTTCGCGCATGTTGGCGAGATCCAGCTGCACGTTCACCGCGATCACCTGATCGCGGCGTTGACCGCGCTGCGTGATACGCCGGGGCTGGAATACCAGCAGCTGATGGATATCGCCGGGGTGGACTATCCCGATCGTGGCGAGGAGCGGTTCGAGGTGGTCTATTGCCTCCTCTCGCTGACCCGTAACCATCGTCTGCACGTCCATGTTGCCGCGTCCGAAGACACCCCGGTGCCGACGGTGACTGAGCTGTGGCCGGTGGCTGGCTGGTATGAGCGTGAAGTGTACGACATGTATGGCGTGCTGTTCGCCGGCAATCGCGACCTGCGCCGCATCCTGACCGACTATGGCTTCCGCGGCCATCCACAGCGCAAGGACTTCCCGCTCAGCGGCTATGTCGAGATGCGCTACTCGGAAGAAGTAAAGCGCGTCGTGTACGAACCGGTAAAGCTCGCGCAGGATTTCCGTACCTTTGATTTCACCAGCCCGTGGGAAGGGGCGGAATACGTCCTGCCGGGCGATGAGAAGGGTTCGTTGCCAGAGGCCAAGGGTGCGCCGACACCGCTCAGCGCGGATCAGGTGCAGAAGGCCGGTGCGACTCAGTCGCCCGCCAAGCCCGCCGCGGCACCCAGCGAGTCCTATGCGAAAAAGGATGCGGACAGCACGGCCGAAACCGGCGCTGGCAAGCCCCATCCGCATATCGGCGAAAAGCCAGCCGACCGCGACGTCATTCCCGGCAAGGGAGGGCAGAACCAATGACCGATACCGTCCTTAACGATCGCATCGATCCCGCTACGGAGCGGCTGGCTGATGTGGCGGAAGGGGATCGCACCCATGATGAGGTGGCGATCCAGAATTACACGATCAACTTCGGCCCGCAGCATCCCGCGGCGCACGGCGTGCTTCGCCTCGTCATGGAGCTCGACGGCGAAATCGTCGAGCGCATCGATCCGCACGTCGGCCTGCTTCACCGCGGCACCGAGAAGCTGATCGAGTACAAGACCTATCAGCAGGCGATCCCCTATTTCGATCGCCTCGATTATTGCTCGCCGATGTGCATGGAGCACACCTTCGTGCTCGCGATCGAGAAGCTGCTTGATCTCGAAGTGCCGCTGCGTGCGCAATACCTGCGTGTGTTCTTCGCTGAACTGACGCGCATCAAGAACCACATGCTGAACCTCGGCAGCCATGTCATGGACGTTGGCGCGATGACGCCGAACTTGTGGCTGTTCGAGCTGCGCGAAGACTGCATGAACTTTTACGAGCGCGCGTCGGGCGCTCGTATGCATGCGAATTATTTCCGTGTCGGCGGCGTGCACGAGGATGTGCCGCTGAAGCTGCTGACGGATATCGCCGACTGGCTCGACAATCGCCTGCCGGTCCTGTTCGAGGACGCGATCAGCCTTGTCGCTGACAATCGCATCTTCAAACAGCGCAACGTCGATATTGGCATTGTCAGCCGCGACGACGCGATCCGCTGGGGCTTCTCGGGTCCGATGATCCGCGCGGCGGGCGTGCCCTGGGATCTGCGCAAGCAGCAGCCCTATGACGTCTACGCCAAGATGGACTTTGAAATCCCCGTTGGCACCCGTGGCGATTGCTATGATCGCTTCATGGTGCGCGTGGAGGAGGTCCGCCAGTCTGCGCGGATCATGAAGCAGTGCCTGGCCGAAATGCCGGAGGGGCCGATCGCCAGCCTCGATCGCAAGGTCGTTCCGCCCAAGCGCGGCGAGATGAAGCAGTCGATGGAAGCGCTCATCCACCACTTCAAGCTCTATACCGAGGGCTTCCACGTGCCCGCTGGCGAGGTTTACGTCGCCACGGAGAGCCCGAAGGGTGAGTTTGGCGTGTATCTGGTGTCCGACGGCACCAACAAGCCGTACCGCTGCAAGATCAGGCCGACGGCCTTCTCGCACCTGCAGGCAATGGACTTCATGAGCCGCGGCCACATGCTCGCGGACACCACCGCCATTCTCGGCGCGATGGATATCGTTTTTGGTGAATGTGACCGCTGATGGCTGACGCTCCCCAGATCCCCGACGAGGCCGAAGTCCGCGCGCGCTGGAGCGGTTTCCAGTGGTCCGACGAAAATATTGCCAAGCGCAACGCGATTCTCGCGCGTTACCCTGCTGGCCGCGAACAGTCCGCGTCGATTCCGCTGCTCGATCTGGCACAGCGCCAGGTGGGGGCGGAAACGAACACGCAGGGTTGGTTGCCGGTGCCGGTGATCGAGTTCGTCGCGCGCGAGATCGGCGTGCCGTACATCCGCGTGTTCGAGGTCGCGACCTTCTACACGATGTTCAATCTGGCGCCGGTCGGCCGTTTTCACGTGCAGGTCTGTGGCACCACCCCGTGCATGCTGCGTGGCTCTGACGACGTGCTGGCGGCGTGCAAGAACCGTGGCCTTACCAAGGGCAAGACGACGCCGGACGGCCTGTTCACGCTGACCGAGGTCGAGTGCATGGGCAATTGCGCCTCGGCACCGATGGTCCAGATCAACGACGACAATTTTGAGGATCTCGACTACGATCGCACGCTGGCGATCCTCGATGCGCTGGCGCGCGGCGAGCAGCCCAAGGCGGGCACGCAGGAGCCCGGCCGCCACACGGTCGAGCCGCTCGGCGGCCCGACCACGCTGACCGCGATGGTGAACGAGAACCACGATTACCGTTCCGAATGGAACAATCCTGCCGTGGGAGCGAGCGCATGAGCGTCATCACGTCCCTGACGGACAAGGACCGCATCTTCACGAACCTCTACGGCTATCAGCCGTGGACGTTGCAGGCCGCACGCCAGCGCGGTGATTGGGACAATACCAAGGCGCTGCTGGAGCTTGGCCAGGACAAGATCATCGACGTGATCAAGGCCTCGGGCCTGCGCGGTCGCGGCGGTGCGGGCTTCCCGACCGGCACGAAATGGTCGTTCATGCCCAAGACGCCGAGCCCCGAGCGGCCGAGCTTCCTGGTCATCAATGCCGACGAATCCGAGCCCGGTTCGTGCAAGGACCGCGAGATCATCCGCCACGATCCGCACAAGCTGATCGAGGGCGCGCTGGTCGCCGGCTTCGCGATGCGGGCGCGGGCGGCGTACATCTACATCCGCGGCGAATATATCCGCGAGGCCGAGACGCTCTTCGCGGCCGTGCAGGAGGCGTATGACGCCGGCCTTGTGGGCAAGAACGCCTGCGGCTCGGGCTATGACTTCGACGTCTTCGTCCACCGCGGCGCTGGCGCGTACATCTGCGGCGAAGAGACCGCGATGATCGAAAGCCTGGAAGGCAAAAAGGGCCAGCCGCGCCTCAAGCCGCCATTCCCGGCCGGCGCCGGCCTCTACGGCTGCCCCACGACGGTGAACAACGTCGAGAGCATCGCGGTTGCGCCGACGATCCTGCGGCGCGGTGCCGAGTGGTTCTCGAGCTTCGGCGCGGAGAACAACAAGGGCACCAAGCTCTTCCAGATCAGCGGCCATGTCGAAAAGCCCTGCGTGGTCGAGGAAGCGATGAGCATCCCGTTCCGCGAGCTGATCGAAAAGCATTGCGGCGGCATCCGCGGCGGCTGGGACAATCTCCTCGCGGTGATCCCGGGCGGCTCGTCCGTGCCGCTCGTCCCGGCGAAGGAGATCATGGACGCGCCGATGGACTTTGACGGCCTGAAGGCGGTCGGCTCGGGCCTCGGCACCGCGGCGATCATCGTCATGGACAAGTCCACGGACGTGGTCCGCGCGATCAGCCGCATCTCGTATTTCTACAAGCACGAGAGCTGCGGCCAGTGCACGCCGTGCCGTGAAGGCACCGGCTGGATGTGGCGCGTGATGGAGCGGCTGCGCACTGGCGACGCCGAAATCGGCGAGATCGACATGCTTCAGCAAGTGACGAAGCAGGTCGAGGGCCATTCGATCTGCGCACTGGGCGACGCGGCGGCCTGGCCGATCCAGGGCCTGATCAAGCATTTCCGCCCCGAGCTGGAACGCCGCATCACCGAACGTAAGGGTGGCGGTCTCGCCCCCATGCAGGAAGCTGCAGAATAATGCCCAAGCTGAAGGTAGACGGGATCGAGGTTGAGGTGCCGCAGGGAGCCACCGTGCTCCAGGCGTGCGAAGCGGCCGGCAAGGAAATCCCGCGTTTCTGTTATCACGAGCGGCTGAGCATCGCCGGCAACTGCCGCATGTGCCTGGTCGAGGTGAAGCCCGGACCGCCCAAGCCGCAGGCGTCGTGCGCGCTGCCCGCGGCGGACAATCAGGAAGTGTTCACTACTTCGCCGATGGTGAAGCATGCCCGCGAGGGCATCATGGAATTCCTGTTGATCAACCACCCGCTGGATTGCCCGATCTGCGATCAGGGTGGCGAGTGCGATCTTCAGGATCAGGCGGTTGCCTATGGCCGCGGCCACAGCCGCTTCCAGGAAAACAAGCGCGCGGTCACCGAGAAGTACATGGGCCCGATCGTCAAGACGATCATGACCCGCTGCATCCAGTGCACGCGCTGCGTCCGCTTCGCGGAAGAAGTGTCGGGCGTGGAGGAAATCGGCGCGATCTATCGCGGCGAGAACATGCAGATCACCTCCTACCTCGAAAAGGCGGTGACCAGCGAACTGTCCGGTAACGTCGTTGATCTGTGTCCGGTAGGCGCGCTCACCTCGAAGCCATATTCGTTCGAGGCGCGCCCGTGGGAGCTCAAGAAGACGCTGACAATCGACGTGATGGACGCGGTGGGCACGAACATCCGCCTCGACAGCCGCGGTCGTCAGGTGCTGCGTTCGCTGCCGCGCGTGAACGAGGACGTGAACGAGGAGTGGGCGACCGATAAGACGCGCCACGCCGTCGACGGTCTCGTTCGCCGCCGTCTCGACCGCCCCTATGTGCGTCGCGACGGCAAGCTGGTTCCGGCAAGCTGGGACGAGGCGTTCGCCGTGATCGCAGAGGTGGCGAAGGGGGCCGGTGACAGCGTTGCTGCCGTGGCTGGCGATCTCGTCGATTGCGAAACGATGTTCGCGGCCAAGGCGCTGCTGAAGGACATGGGCTCGTCGCTGCTCGAAGGGCGGCAGACCGGCATGGACTATGATACGTCCAGCCTGGCCGCGGTGAACTTCAACACCACCATCGCCGGTATCGAACGGGCGGACGCGATCCTGCTGGTCGGCACCAATCTTCGTTGGGAAGCCAGCCTCGTCAACACGCGCATTCGCAAAGCGATCAAGCGCGGTGCCAAGGTCTGGGCGATCGGCCCGGAGACGGAGTTGACCTACAAGGTCGAGTGGCTCGGCAACGACCTGGCAGTGCTCGGCAATCTGCCGGAAGCGCTCACCGAGGCGTTCGGAAAGGCGGAGCGTCCGGCGGTCATCGTCGGCGGTGGCGCACTGAAGGGCGCCCACGGCGCAGCGCTCGGGCTGGTCGAGAAGCTTGGCCTCATCAAGGATGGCTGGAACGGGTTCAACGTCCTGCACATGGCGGCCAGCCGCATGGGCGGGCTGATGCTCGGCTTTGCGCAGAAGGCCGGCGTTTCCGCGCTGTACGACGCAAAGCTCACCTTCTTCCTGGGCGCGGACGAGTGCGATTTCACCCGTTTCGCCGGCTTCAAGGTTTATGTCGGCCACCATGGCGACAAGGGTGCGGCGGCCGCGGACGTGGTGCTGCCTGGCGCCAGCTATGCGGAAAAGTCGGGCACCTATGTGAACCTCGAAGGCCGGGTACAGCGCGGCAATCGTGCCGTTTTCGCGCCTGGCGATGCGCGTGAGGACTGGACCATTTTCCGCGCGCTGTCGGAAACGCTCGGTCGGCCGCTCCCCTTCGACACCATGGACGAATTGCGCGCTGCCATGGCGCTCGATTGCCCGGAACTGGCGAACGAAGGCCTGCTGACCTTTGCCTGGAACCCGCCGTCGCTCGACACGAAGGCTGAGGGCGTGATGGAAGGCTATCCGATCAAGGACTTCTATCTCACCAATGCGATCTGCCGCGCCTCGCCGACGATGCAGCGTTGCTCGGCTGAACTGGTGCACGGCGAAATCGTCGCGGAGGCCGCGGAATGACCGCCTTTTTCAACGAAACTCTTGGCCTGCCTTATGGCTGGGCGTGGTTCCTGGCCACACTCGTCGGCATTCTCGTCATTGCGCTGCCGCTGATGCTGGCGGTGGCGATGATCATTTATGCCGATCGCAAGATCTGGGCGGCGATGGCGCTGCGTCGCGGCCCGAACGTCGTTGGCCCGTTCGGCCTCATGCAGTCCTTCGCGGACGGCCTGAAGGTGTTCCTGCAGGAAACGATCGTTCCCGCGGCGGCGAACCGCGGCCTCTTCCTGCTGGCACCGATCATCACCTTCACCGTGGCGCTGATCGTCTGGGCGGTGGTGCCGTTCGACATTGGCGTCGTGCTCGCCGACATCAACGTCGGTCTGCTCTACATCCTCGCGGCCTCGTCGCTGGGCGTGTACGGCATCATCCTCGCCGGCTGGTCGTCGAACTCAAAATATCCGTTCTTCTCGGCCATTCGTGCCGCGGCGCAGATGGTCAGCTATGAAGTGGCAATTGGCTTCATCCTGATCTCGATCGTGATGTGGGCCGGCTCGTTCAATCTCACCTCGATCGTCGAAGCGCAGCGCAGCGTGCTGAACACGCCCGTCAACGGGTTCTTCCTGAACCCGCTGTTGTTCCCGATGGCGGTGATGTTCTTCATCTCGTCGCTGGCCGAAACCCAGCGCGCGCCCTTCGATCTGACCGAGGCAGAGTCGGAGCTCGTTGCCGGCTATCAGACCGAATATTCGTCGATGAGCTTCGCGCTCTACTGGCTTGGCGAATATGCCAACGTCATCCTGATGTGCACGCTGAACGCGACGCTGTTCTGGGGTGGCTATCTGCCGCCGTTCGACTGGGCGCCGCTGTACTACGTGCCCGGGATTGTCTGGCTGTTCGCCAAGATCCTGTTCTTCTTCTTCTGCTTCAGCTGGGTGAAGGCAACGGTGCCGAGGTACCGTTACGATCAGCTGATGCGTCTCGGCTGGAAGGTGTTCCTGCCGGTGTCGCTATTCTGGGTATTCCTCGTGTCCGGCGTGCTGATGCTCGACCGAGTTGGGATCTGACGCATGGGTATCGCTTCGACGATCAAGGCCTTCACCCTCTGGGAGTTCGTGAAGGCCCACGCTTTGACCTTGAAGTATTTCTTCAAGCCCAAGGCGACGATCAACTATCCGTTCGAGCGTAACCCGGTGTCGCCGCGGTTCCGTGGCGAGCATGCGCTGCGTCGTTACCCCAATGGCGAGGAACGCTGCATCGCATGCAAGCTGTGCGAAGCGGTGTGCCCGGCGCTGGCGATCACGATCGAGGCCGAGCCGCGCGAGGACGGCAGCCGCCGCACCACGCGCTACGACATCGACATGACGAAGTGCATCTATTGCGGCCTGTGCCAGGAAGCCTGCCCGGTGGATGCGATTGTCGAGGGGCCGAACCTCGAATTCTCGACCGAGACCCGCGAGGAGCTGATCTACGACAAGGCCAAGCTGCTCGATAACGGTGATCGCTGGGAAAGCGCGATCGCGGCAAACATTGCCGCAGACGCGGCATATCGATAGGCGGCGCGCGATGATTCAACGGTTAGCAGGGGTGGCGGCATGATCCAGGCCATCGCCTTTTATCTCTTCGCCATCGTTGTGCTCGTATCGGGCGCGATGACGATTGCCTCGCGCAATCCGGTGCACAGCGTCCTGTGGCTGATCCTGGCGTTCTTCAACGCCGCTGGCCTGATGGTGCTGGCGGGTGCCGAGTTCATCGCGATGCTGCTCGTCATCGTCTATGTCGGGGCGGTCGCGGTGCTGTTCCTGTTCGTCGTGATGATGCTGGATATCGACTTTGCCGAGCTTCGCGCTGGTTTCGTTCGGTATTTCGGGATCGGTCTGGTTCTGGCGGTGGCGCTGGTGGCCGAGATCGTGATCGCGGTTGGTGCGTGGAGCGCCGGCGGCGTCGATCTGGCACGCCGCGGCGCACCGGTTGATCCCACCATCCCCAACATTCAGGCGATCGGCAACCTGCTCTACACCCGCTACCTCTTCGTCTTCGAAGGTGCAGGGCTGGTGCTGCTGGTCGCCATGATCGGGGCGATCGTGCTGACCCATCGTCAGCGCCAGGGCGTGCGCCCGCAAAATATCGCGCAGCAGATCGCGCGCCGTCCGCAGGATGCGACGCGCAACATGCGGCCGGAGATCGGACAGGGGGTGCAGCTGTGAGCGCCATGAATGCGGCCGGGGGGATTGGCCTGATCCATTATCTCGTCGTGGCAGCGTTGCTGTTCACGATGGGTGTGCTTGGTATCTTCCTCAACCGGAAGAACATCATCGTCATCTTGATGGCGATCGAGTTGATCCTGCTCGCGGTGAACATCAACCTCGTCGCTTTCTCTTCGGCGCTGGGCGATCTCGTGGGCCAGGTGTTCGCGATGTTCGTGCTCACCGTGGCGGCGGGCGAGGCGGCGATCGGCCTTGCGATCCTCGTTATCTTCTTCCGTGGCCGGGGCTCGATCTCGGTTGACGATCCCAGCCGGATGAAGGGCTGAACGACCCGTGACCTCGATCCTCTTCATCGTGTTCCTGCCGCTGCTCGCGGCGATCGTCGCTGGCTTCGGCAACAAGTCGGTTCCCGGCGTCGTCGCCAAGGGCGTGACTACCGGTGCGCTGTTCGTGTCGTGCGCGTTGTCGTGGCCGATCTTCCTCGGCTTCATGTCGGGAAGCCTCTCTGCGACCGTCACGCCGGTGCTGCACTTCATTACCTCGGGCACGTTTGACGCGTCCTGGTCGCTGCGGGTTGATGCCCTGACCAGCGTGATGCTGGTCGTGATCACCAGCGTCTCGGCGCTCGTCCATCTCTATAGCTGGGGCTATATGAGCGAGGACCCGGATCAGCCGCGGTTCTTCGCATACCTGTCGCTGTTCACCTTTGCGATGCTGATGCTGGTGACGGCCGACAACCTCATCCAGATGTTCTTCGGCTGGGAAGGCGTTGGTCTCGCCAGCTATCTGCTGATCGGTTTCTGGTTCAAGAAACCGAGCGCGCAGGCTGCCGCAATCAAGGCGTTTGTCGTCAACCGCGTCGGTGACCTGGGCTTCATGCTCGGCATCTTCGGCACCTATCTGGTGTTCGATACCGTCTCGATCCCCGCGATCCTTGAGGCCGCGCCTGGCATGGCCGGCTCGACCATCGGCTTCCTTGGCTATCGCTTCGATACGATGACGGTGCTCTGCCTGCTGCTGTTCGTGGGGGCGATGGGCAAGTCGGCGCAGCTTGGTCTTCACACCTGGCTGCCGGACGCGATGGAAGGCCCAACCCCGGTGTCGGCGCTGATCCATGCGGCGACGATGGTCACCGCGGGCGTCTTCATGGTCTGCCGCCTGTCGCCGATGTTCGAAGCGTCGCCCACCGCGCTGATGGTGGTGACCGGCATTGGGGCCGCAACCTGCATCTTCGCCGCGACGATCGGCACGACACAGACCGACATCAAGCGTGTGATCGCCTATTCGACCTGTTCGCAGCTCGGCTACATGTTCTTCGCCGCGGGCGTCGGCGCTTATGGCGCGGCGATGTTCCACCTGTTCACGCACGCCTTCTTCAAGGCGCTGCTGTTCCTGGGCGCAGGCTCGGTGATCCACGCGATGCACCATGAGCAGGACATGCGCTTCTATGGCGGCTTGCGTAAGCACATCCCGATCACCTTCTGGGCGATGATGCTGGGTACGCTGGCGATCACCGGCGTCGGTATCTACGGCTTCGGCGGTTTCGCCGGCTATCACTCGAAGGACGCGATCCTCGAGGTGGCATGGGCCTCGGGCCGCGGGCAGGGTGCCTTCTGGGTCGGCACGTTCGCCGCATTGCTGACGAGCTTCTACTCGTGGCGCCTCATGTTCCTCACCTTCTGGGGCAAGCCGCGCTGGGCCGGGTCGGAGCATATCCAGCACGCCGTGCACGACGCCCATGGCCATGGCCATGATGCGCACGGCCATGATGCACACGCCCATGACGATCCCGCCGCGGAGGATGCCGGTCACTCGCCGCACGCCCATGGTCATGATGCTCATGAGCTTCCGACGGGAACCGCTGGCTATCATCCGCATGAGAGCCCGCTCGTCATGCTGATCCCGCTGATCGTGCTGTCACTAGGCGCGGTGTTCGCTGGCTTCGTGTTCCATCACTGGTTCATCGAACCGGAGGCGGGCGAGACGTTCTGGCGCGGCAGCCTGTTCTTCAACGAACACCTCATGCACGAAATGCATCAGGTGCCGCTGCTGGTGAAGCTTGCCGCCACGATCGTGATGATCATCGGCCTGGTCGTTGCCTGGATGGCGTACATCTGGCGCACCGACATTCCGAAGCGGTTCACCGCGACGTTCGACGTGCTGTACGATTTCATCGCGCATAAATGGTATTTCGACGAGCTCTATCACCTGCTCTTCGTTCGCCCGTCCTTCGCCATTGGCCGCTTCTTCTGGCACAAGGGCGACGAGGGCACGATCGACCGCTTCGGCCCGAACGGTTCGGCATGGGTGGTCGCCCTGTCCAGCCGCGTGGCCGGACGGATCCAGACGGGTTACGTCTATACCTATGCATTCGTGATGCTGCTCGGGCTGACAGCCGCGGCCACCTGGGTGATCGCGGGATGATGGCCAGCACTTCACCATTGTTCGGGCGTCGCTCCGGGGCGCCCGTCCTTCCTTCGCGGGCGCCACGCCCTTCGACTAGCTCAGGGCGAACGGACGTTAAGTCGTGACATCCTTCCCGATCCTTTCCGTGATGCTCGCGATCCCGGCCATTGCCGCGGTCGCCTGCCTCTTCCTGTCCGCGCAAAGCGCGCGCTGGCTCGCGCTGGCTGCGACGCTTGTCGATCTCGCGCTCGGCGTGATCCTGTGGCTCAGCTTCGACATCGGCGGGGCGCAGTGGCAGTTCGTCGAATATGCGCCGGTGTTCGGCCGCTTTGCCTGGGCACTCGGCATCGACGGTTATGCGCTGCTGCTGATCGCGCTCAGCGTGTTCCTGATGCCGATCTGCATCGGCGCGTCGTGGCAGGCGATCGAGAAGCGCGTGCCGGAATATATGGCGGCGTTCCTGCTGACCGAAGTGCTAATGATCGGCACCTTCGCGGCGCAGGATATCTTCCTGTTCTACATCTTCTTCGAAGCCGGCCTGATCCCGATGTTCCTGATCATCGGCATTTGGGGTGGCGCGAACCGCATCTACGCGTCGTACAAGTTCTTCCTGTACACGCTGCTCGGCTCGCTGCTGATGTTCATCGCGATGCTCTACATGAGCATCACGGCCGACACGACGTCCATCCCGGCGCTGATGAACTATGACTTCCCGCCGGAAGTGCAAACCTGGCTGTGGCTGGCGTTCTTCGCCTCGTTCGCGGTGAAGATGCCGATGTGGCCGGTCCACACCTGGCTGCCCGACGCGCACGTTCAGGCGCCGACCGCCGGTTCGGTGATCCTGGCTGGCGTGCTCCTGAAGCTCGGCGGCTACGGCTTCCTGCGCTTCAGCATCCCGATGTTCCCGGAGGCTTCCTCGCAGCTCGTGTGGCTCGTGTTCGGTCTCAGCGCGGTGGCGGTGATCTACACCAGCCTCGTTGCGCTGGTGCAGTCCGACATGAAGAAGCTGATCGCTTATTCGTCGGTCGCGCACATGGCGATCGTCACCATCGGCCTGTTCGCGTTCAACGCGCAGGGCATCGAGGGTGCGATGCTGGTGATGCTCGGCCACGGGCTGGTGTCGGGCGCGCTGTTCCTGTGCGTCGGCGTCATCTATGATCGCCTGCACACCCGTGAGATCGCGCGCTACGGTGGCCTTGCCAACAACATGCCGCGCTACGCGATCCTGTTCCTGTTGTTCACCATGGCCTCGATCGGCCTGCCGGGCACCAGCAACTTCCCGGGCGAGCTGCTCTCGCTCATGGGAACGTACAAGGTCTCGACGACCGTCGCGCTGCTCTGCACGACCGGCATCATCCTTGGCGCGGCCTACATGCTGTACCTGTATCGCCGTGTGGTCTGGGGTGAGATCAAGTCGGACGAGGTCCGCGCCATGCCCGACCTGTCCAGCCGCGAAATGTGGCTGCTGGCGCCGATCGCCGCGGTGGTGCTGTGGATGGGTGTCTATCCCGAAAGCTTCATCGCGCCGATGCGTGCCGATACCGAGCGCCTGCTGGCCCGGATCGAGCGTGCGCAGCCCGCGGGTGACTCGCGGCCGACGCCGGGCACGGGAGTTATCCCGGCCGCCCACGCCGAAGGACATTCCGCGCCCAAATCTGACGCCCATGGGGAGGCGCACTGATGGATTACGCATCGCAGGTCGCGATGACCCTTCCCGAAATCGTGCTGGCGCTCGGCGCGCTGGCATTGATGATGGTTTCCGCCTGGGCGCAGCCTTCCGCGACGCGCGCCATTTCCTGGGCCGCGGTTGCCGTCCTCCTCGGCGCATGTCTCGCGCTGATCGGTCCGGCCACCGCTGGCGGCAGCGCGTTCGACGGCATGTACCGGGCGGACGCCTTTGCCGGTTTCAGCAAGGTGCTGATCTATATCGCGGCGGCCGTCGCGATCCTGCTCGCCCCGACCTTCTTTGAGCGCACGGCGGGCGATGATCTGCGGCCGGAATATCCGGTGCTGATCCTGCTTTCGGCGATCGGCATGGGCATCATGGTGTCCGCCGGCGACCTGCTGACCCTCTATATTGGCCTCGAGCTGCAGAGCCTTGCGGCGTATGTGCTGGCCAGCTTCATGCGCCAGGATCAGCGTTCGGCAGAGGCGGGCCTGAAGTATTTCGTGCTCGGCGCGCTGGCCAGCGGCATCCTGCTGTACGGCATCAGCCTGGTGTACGGCTTCACTGGCTCCACCATGTTCTACGAGGTTGCGGGCGCCTATGCCGCGTCGCCGCTCACTGGTGAGGCAAAGTCGATCGGCCTGATGTTCGGCCTGGTCTTCGTCTTCGCCGGCATCGCCTTCAAGATCAGCGCCGTGCCGTTCCACATGTGGACGCCGGACGTGTACGAAGGCGCGCCGACGCCGGTCACTGCCTTCTTCGCCTCCGCCCCGAAGGTCGCGGCAATGGGGCTCGCCGCCCGCGTCGCCATCGAGGCGATGGGCCCGGCCGATGTGCAGTGGCGTCAGATCGTGATCTTTGCCGCCCTGGCGTCGATCATCTTCGGTGCAGTGGCCGCGATCGGCCAGAGCAACATCAAGCGCCTGCTCGCTTACTCCTCGATCAACAACGTCGGCTTCGCGCTGATCGGTCTCGCCGCCGGTACACCCGAAGGCGTCGCTGCGGTGCTGACCTATATGGCGATCTATGTCGCCATGACGCTCGGCTCTTTCCTGGTCGTGCTGCAGATGCGCGACGTGACGGGACGGTCGATCGAAACGATCGCGTCGCTGTCCGGCCTGTCGCGCACGCGCCCTGGCCTCGCCGCCGCACTGGCGATCTTCATGTTCAGCCTCGCCGGCATTCCGCCGCTGTTCGGTTTCTGGGCGAAGTTCGCGGTATTCGATGCGGCGGTTCGTGCTGGCCTGTTCCCGCTGGCGGTCGTCGGCATCGCGGCCAGCGTGATCGGTGCGTATTATTACCTGCGCGTCGTCAAGACCATGTACTTCGACGAGCCGGCGGAATCCTTCGGTGAGGGCGACAAGCTCGAAGGCGGGCTGATCGCCGTGGCGGCGGTTGCCGTCTCGCCGCTCGGCTATCTCGCCATTCCGCTGCTGGGCAGCTGGACGATGGCGGCCGCGCAAGCCCTGTTCTGAGTGCAGCCGTTCTGACCCGTATTCTGACGGTCGCCGAAACGGGCTCTACCAACGCCGACCTCCTCGCCCTGGCCGCCCGGGGCGAGGCGGAAGGCGTTTGGCTCCGTGCGGAGCGGCAGACGGCTGGACGTGGTCGTCAGGGGCGTGACTGGTCCTCGCCGACCGGCAATCTTTACGCCAGCACGCTGGTGCAGGCCCGACCGGACGATCCGCCCGCACCCTCGCTCGCGCTGGTCAGCGCCGTGGCGCTTGCCGAAACGATTTCGGTGCTCGGCTGTCCCGCCGTCACCATCAAATGGCCGAATGACCTGCTGCTGGATGGCGCAAAGCTTGCCGGCATTCTGCTGGAACGCAGCGGTAATGCGATCGTGATCGGCTTCGGGGTGAACCTCGCCTCGCATCCCTCCATCGACGGTCGTCGCACCGCGAGCCTCGCCGGCCGATTGTGGATCCACTCCGTCGCTGAGCTCTATGATCATCTGACGGTCGAATTCGCCCGCTGGCTCGGCATCTGGCGTGCTCAGGGGCTGGCTCCCGTCGTCGCTCGATGGCAGGCGCAGGCACATGCGCCCGGAACGCCGCTCAACGCCAATCTGGCGGATGGGACGACCATCACCGGCACATATGATGGTCTTGCGCCTGACGGGGCGCTACGGCTGCGCTTGGCGGATGGCAGCGTGCATGTCATCCATGCCGGCGACGTGTTCCTGGTATAGGGGGAGGGGTTTATGCTGCTCGCGATCGATGCGGGGAACACCAACATCGTCTTTGCGCTGGTCGACGGGCGCGAGATCAAGACGCGCTGGCGCATCGCCACCGACCCGCGCCGCACGGCGGACGAATATGCGGTCTGGCTCAGCCAGCTGCTGACCCTGGAGGGTTACCAGCGCTCCGATGTGGAAGGTGTGATCATTTCCACGGTGGTGCCGCGCGCGCTCCACAATCTGGAAGTGCTCTCCACCAAATACTTCGATCACCAGCCGCTGATCGCCGGTCGCCCGCCGGTCGAATGGGGCGTGGCGCTGGACGTTGACGAGCCGCAGAATTTGGGCGCCGACCGCGCGGTGAACACCATCGCCGCGCACGCGCTTCATCACGGCGATCTCATCGTCATCGACTTTGGCACCGCCACCACCCTCGACGTGTCGGACTTCAACGGTGCGTACAAGGGCGGGATCATCGCGCCGGGCATCAACCTGTCGCTCGACGCGCTGGTCAATGCCGCGGCCAAGCTGCCGCGCATCGCGATCGAGGCGCCCAAGGGCAATGTCGGCGTGATTGGCCGTAACACCGTGGATCAGATGAACATCGGGATCTACTGGGGCTATATCGCCATGATCGAGGGGCTGGTCGCACGGATGAAGGCGGAGATCGGCCGCCCGGCAAAGGTGGTGGCGACCGGCGGGCTCGCCACGCTGTTCGAGCAGCATACCGACGTGTTCGATGCGATCGAGCCAGACCTGACGATCCAGGGACTGGCGATCATGTGGGAACGTGCCCATATCAGCAGGTGAGTTTCATGGCCTTTGCGCTCGGCAGCGCGCGGGTCGGCGGTTTCGCCGATCGGTGCCTCGGGTGTTTGGCCTGGCCCGGATCGCACCGGGCAATGACGGAATTGGGGAACGCCTCGCCCAGCAATCATGAGGCCGGCAATGCACGGGCGCCCGAAGTGGCGCCTGCACCTTCGGTATGCGCCAAAGGTGTGGATTAAGGACAAAGACAATTTCCAAGAACGACGAACTGCTCTTCTGCGCCCTTGGTGGCTCCGGCGAGATCGGAATGAACGTAAACCTGTACGGCTGCCGCGGCCGCTGGGTGATGGTGGACTGCGGCGTGACCTTTGCCGATCACAGCTATCCCGGCATCGATCTGGTGCTGCCGGATCTTTCGTTCATCGAGGATCGGCTGGAGGAGCTTGGCGGCATCGTCCTCACCCACGGGCATGAGGATCATATCGGGGCGCTGCCCTACCTCGCCGATGATCTTGGCGTGCCTCTTTATGCTACGCCGTTCACGGCAGGCCTCATCCGCCACAAGCTGGAAGAGGAACGCATCGCCGATCGCATCGACCTGCGCGTCATCACGCCGGGCGAACGCTTCAAGGTCGGCCCGTTCGACTTCCAGTTCGTGCCGATGTCGCATTCCATTCCGGAAGCGAATGCGCTGATTATCGACACGCCGGCCGGCCGGGTCTTCCACACCGGCGATTGGAAGCTGGATGCGGCGCCGGTGATCGGCACCCCTGCCACCGCGGCCGAACTGACCGCGATCGGCGACCAGGGCATCGACGTGCTGGTCTGCGATTCGACCAACGTGTTCAATGCCGAGGCGTCCGGATCGGAAAGCGAGGTTCGTGTCGGGCTCTCCGAAACGATCGCCAAGGCGCGCGGCCGCGTGCTGGTGACGACCTTTGCCTCCAACGCTGCGCGCCTTCAGACGCTCGGCGAGGTGGCGAAGGAAAGCGGCCGTGCGCTTTGCGTCGCTGGTCGCTCGCTGGATCGGATCATCAAGGTTGCCCGTTCCTGCGGCTATCTCCGGAACTTCCCGGACACGATCACGCCTGATGAAGCGATGCGCATGCCGCGCGATCAGGTGCTGATCGTCGCGACCGGCGGCCAGGGGGAGGCGCGCGCTGCCCTCTCGCGGATCGCCGAGGGGTCGCACCCGATCAAGCTGGACGCCGGCGATACGGTGATCTTCTCGTCCAAGCAGATCCCCGGCAACGAGGTGGCGATCGGCCGTATTCAGAACATCCTGGCCGGTCGCGGCGTGGCGATGGTCACCGAAAAGCAGGCTCACGTCCATGTGTCGGGCCATCCGGGACGTCCGGAGCTGGCGCAGATCTACGGATGGTTGCGCCCGCGCGTGCTGGTGCCGGTCCATGGTGAAATGCGCCACCTGATGGAACAGGCGCGGTTCGGCCTTGCGCAGGGAATCCCGCAGACGATCGTTCAGACGGACGGTGATCTCGTCCGGCTGGCGCCGGGCGCTCCGGAGAAGATCGGCCACGCGCCGGTCGGGCGTCTGGTGCTGGACGGGGACGTGATCCTGCCGGCGGACGGCGCGACCATCAACGAGCGGCGCCGGATCGGTCTTCATGGCCAGGTTTCCGTTGCCGTGGCGGTAACGGATCGTGGCCGCCTGGCCGGATCTCCGCAGGTTCGGCTTCAGGGCATCCCGGTCGAGGAGGAACGCGCGGCCTTCATCGCGGAGGCGGAGGACGCCGCGGCGGAAGCGGTGCAGGGCGGTTCGCGCGATCGTGACCGGCTGCGCGAGGAGGTCCGTCTGGCGGTACGCCGCTGTGCCACGCGCTGGACCGGCAAGAAGCCGATCGTCGATGTTCTGTTGCTGGAGGTGTGACGCACCATGAAGTGGACGTCGGCGCTCGCGATCTACATTCTCTTCTGGACCTTTTCCGTCTTTCTGGTGCTGCCCTTCGGGGTTCGCACCAGCGAGGAGGCCGGCGTTGAGCGGGTGGCGGGGCAGGCGGACAGCGCGCCCCATGAATTCGCGCCGGGCAAGATCGCGCTGCGGGTGACGATCGTCGCCACCGTACTGTTCGCGCTGTTCTACGCCAATTACATCTACGGCTGGATCACGCCCGACATGGTGGACATGACCAAATATTGATCCTGCAAGCGACGTGTGGCAGCCTGCGGCCTGCTCCTATGCGGACCGGGCCGGGGTGGCAGCCTGCGGCCTGCTCCTATGCGGACCGGGCCGGGGGAGCGCGGCGTGACCGCCGCGCTTTCCTGATCCACGCTGCGCCGGCTGCAGCAGCGCCGGGAAAGTGGAGTCTGCCGCGCACGGCCTGCCGCAGCAAAATCGGCCAGCCGCACCGCCGCCGATCGATCCTCCAGTGTCGATTTCGCCCTTGCCCCGACGTCGCCGTGCGGCACGCGGGCACCGGCGACCGCGCCCGGCGGCGCGCCACCGGCTCAGTAACCCCGGTAACGCGCCTGAACCCGGTTCGCTCAGCGCAGTCGTTCGATCGCCTGCGCCAGTGCCACGTACAGCTTGCCCATGTCCGACGACAGCAACGTCACGCCCAGCGGCGATCCGTCGCGCTGGGTCAGGATCACGCGAAGCATCGCTTCGAAATCGTGGATGTAGCGGTTTACCTGGTCCCGGAACTCGGCATCGTCGTCGTAGAAAGACGCGATCTGCCGCTGGTCCACGTCCTCCAGCAGGCGGACGGCGCGGCGGGTAAACACGCCCCGGTCGCCCTTCAGATACGCTGCCCAGGCGCTGTCCGCGACATCGGACGAGAAGCTGCGCGTGATATCGATTGACGCGGAGTTCAGCGCCTCGATCAGCTGCGAGGCACGCCGCGCGAAGCTTTCCAGCTCCTGCTCCTCGCGCTCCGTACGGGCACGCTCGATCTGCGAATCGACGGTGGCCGACAGCGATTCGATCTCCTTCAGCCGCTCGTCGAGGCGATCCGCTGCCTGCGACGCTGCCTTGACGGCGACTTCGGCGGTGGCGGCGATCTGGTGGATCTGCGTGTCGAGGCCGGCATTCACCGCCCGGCGCAGCGCGTCCGCGCCCGATTTGCCGAGCGCATCGGCCGCTTCGGGAATGACGCGGGCCAGCACTTCGCGGGCATGTTCCGCCGCCTGGCTGGCCGTGTCGCGCACCCGCAGCAGCATCTCGATGAGCCGGGGCGCGGCTTCCTCGGCGAAACGATTGGCGCGATCGGCGGCTTCGTCCACCATCTGGCCCATCGCATCGGCCTTCGCCCGGCCGGTCGCCAGCGTCTCGAGCAGGTTGCCGGTCAGCATGTCGACGTTGCCGCGCTGATCCGCGATGACCTGCGCAATCGCTTCGATGGCCGAGTGGGTGCTTTCCGCCGCCGTCACCAGCGCGAGCAGTTCCGGCTTGGCCGCAGCCACCGCCGCCTTGGCGGCGACCACGCGCGAATCGAGCCGGTCGACTGCCGCCGGCAGCGTCTCGTCGATTTCCCGAGCTGCTGCATCGAGGGCGATCAGCAGCGCTTCGGTGGTGGAGATCGCCTTGTTCGCCATAGCGTCGCCGGCCGCGAGTGCCTCCGTCATCGCATCCGCCGATCCGCCCAGCGCGCTGATCGAAGCGGCCAATAGCTGGGAACGCTCCACGCCCTGATGATGCAGCCGCTGCAGCCGGTCCTCGACCCGCGCGATGCCGCCTTCGAGATCGCCGACCAGCCCGTCGCCGGCCGCACGCTGGCTGTCGAGCCGCTCGGCGATGCGCTCGATCACCGCTTCGATCCGGCCGACCCGTTCGGCCAGCGCCTCGGCGCTCTCGCGCGCCGCCGTGTCAAGCGCGGCCTGGTTGGTGCTGACCATCGCCAGCATCGCATCAGCCTGCGCAGCGATGCCCTTGCGCGATTCCTCGACCGCGTCGGCAGTCCGGTTCAGCAACGCGTCGACCGCCGCCGACATCTCGCCGGTCACTGCCTCCAGACGGGCGCCGGCGCTCTCGCTGGTGCTCTCCATCCGGCTCAGGTGAGCGGCAAGCTTCTGCGCGGCGCTGTCTGCCGCCGCCTCTGCCTCGCGGCTACGCTCCGTCAAAGCGACGATCTTCGCCTCGAGCGCTGCTGCCTGTTCGCCGGCCGTGGCGGCAGCGCCTTCGATCCGGCCGATCAGCGACTCGGCATCCGCCTGCGCCTTGGGCATGGTCTCCAGCAGCGCGGCCAGGCTGTTCTGAGCGTTGCCGGCCGCCTCGGCCAGCGATCGGGCATGAACGTCCGCCTGGTCGATCTCTTCCGATAGGCCGCGGCCGATCGTGGCGAGGCGAGCCGTCGCTTCGTTGCCGATCGTCCCGATCTCCCGGGCCTGTTCGGCCAGCCGGTGGCGGTTGTCCTGCAAGGTGTCGGAGAGCGACGAAACCAGCCATTCCAGCGCCGCGGCTTCTTCGCGCATCGCGTGGGCAGTGGCCGCGAAACGCCGCGCCTCCGCCCAGCTTGTGCGCAGCAGGATCAGCCAGACGATGCCGGCGAGCGCTGGCCCGACGACCAGGGCCGCGGCAAACTGCGCCCGGTCGAGCGCATCCATCTTGGCGAACTGATCGCTGGCCAGCCACAGCAGCACACCGATCCAGATCAAGGAAATGGCGACGAGCGCGATCGGCACGGCCATCTCGCCGCGCGACGACGGCGCCGTCACCTCGGGCGGAGCGTGATAGTCCTGCTCCGCCGGGCTGGGATGCTCAACCGCTTCTGCCGGCACGTCCGGTGCGCTGGTTTCGTTCATCTCGCTTGCGTCGCGCGTACGGATGTCGATTATCGTCTGCCCCCCAGTCATGGGGCGAGATGTACCATGAAATCCCTCTGCTGAAAGCGAATAGCGGAAACTTGCGATTAAGCGTTTCGTGGTAGCGTCGTGCGAATGGCGATCGATCCGGGGGCAATCGATGCCGCATTGGCGGCGGCAGTGGGGGATGATCCCGCTCTGATCGCCGAACTGCGCGCCGCGTTCGTGGACAGCGCGCATCGCGGCCTCGCCGCGATCGAAAATGCCGCTGACGAGGAATCATGGCGCGCTGCCGCCTGGCGATTGAAAGGGCTCGCGGCCAGTTTCGGTGCGGTGCGGCTCGTTGCGCTCGCGACGGAGGCGACACGGCGGCCGGTCGGCGATCGCGCCATGATCAAGCGCTTGCGTCAGGCGATTGCGCGGCTGTAGCGCCGCCGTCGCATGGGGGCGAATTTCCGCTGCCGATGCATCCGCTTGATGATTGCTCAGCGTACGGACAGACCGTAACAGCGCGCGATGCTCGCAGGGCTGATCTTTGCCGTTCAGGATGCGGACGACCAAATGGGGGCGCTCGCCGCCACGCTGCCGTTCGCCGGAATGACGGTGATCGAATATCAGGCGCGCCTGCTCATTTCCGCGGGCGTGTCGCAGATCGTGGTGGTTGTCTCGCGCTTGCCACCGGAATTGCTTGGCGCGGTTGCGCGCATCGGGCGGCGCGGGGTGACGGTGGATACCGTGCGCAGCGCCGGCGAGGCAGCGGCCCGGTTGCACCCGCTGTCACGGCTCCTGGTCCTCGCCGATGGCCTGATTACCACCGAAAGCGTGCTGGTCCCGCTGGCGCGCGAGCAGGGCGACGCATTGCTGGTGGTGCCGGAAGGGGAGGCTGACGCCGGTTATGAGCTGATCGGTGGCGGTGATGCCTGGGCGGGGATCGCGCGCCTCGACAGCAAGCGTCTGGCGGAAGTCGCCGCCATGCCGCGCGATTATGATGTTCAGTCCTCGCTGCTCCATGTTGCGGCACAGGCGGGCGCGCTCCGGCTGGTGCTTCCGGAGGGGGAGCCCAGGATCGGCCACGGCATCGAAACTCGCCGCGAAACACTGGAAATGCGTAGCCGCGCCGTTGTTGGCGCCACCCTCGCGGCTCGGCCGGGCTGGTTCAACCGTTGGCTGGTTCGCCCGCTCGCTCGCGTCGCCATGCCGTGGCTGATGCGCCGGCATGTGCCGACGACCGTGTTGGCCGGCGCCACCGCGGCCATCGGGCTCACCAGCCTTGTCGCGCTGTGGGGCGGGCAACTCACCCTGGGCTTGCTGTTGGGCGTTTTCGGGGTGGCCGTGGGCGCGCTTGCGGCGAGCTTCGCCTGGCTGCGCGACGAAGATGTCCTTGCACGCGCCATGGCGGCGGCCGTGCTGGGCGTGCCGGCGCTGGCGGCATTGCTGCTCGGCCATGCCCTTGATGCCGAAACGGGGGAGCTTACCGGCCGTGTGCTCGCGCTGGCGCTCGTCGCAGCAGGGGCGCTGGGCTATCGTGCGATCCGGGCTCAGCGGCCGGATTGGTGGGGCGATGCACCCGCCTATCTCGTCACACTGGCGGTCAGCACGATGCTCGGCATGCCGTTCCTGGGCCTTGTCTGCGCCGCGCTTTACGCCACCGTCACGTTGGCGCTCGCAATCGAGGCGCTTCGCGCGCCAGTTTAGCAGCCCTTTAACGTGACCGGCGCTAGGTGCGCTCTCATGTCGGTCGATCAAAGCGACGCCTCACAGGCCTGCAAGCCGCAAACAGCACCGCTATTGGCGCGTGCCGCGGCTGCCGCCGTGCGGTCTGACGTCCATCTGGCCTCTGCCATTCAGGACTTTTTTCTGGCTGAGGGCGATCGGCTGGATGATCGAACCCGCGCCGCGACGGCGGCAACGCTGCGTGCCATCCTTAACTCCATTGCGCATGATCTGACCGGTCATGCGGCGGAGCAATTGGCCGGCCATGCCGTTGAACCCTGCACGGCGGCGCTGCCGCGCCATGCCGCGGCGGGCGCGCTGGTGCACCGCCTGTATGCATCGGGATTGTTGCGGGACCACGGCTTGATGGAGGAACTGTTTGCGCAGGCCCGACAGGATATTCTGAGTGATGCGCTCCTCGTCAATCGCGCGCCGGGTGCGACGCCGTCATTCTTGCCGGCGCTGTCCGCCGGCAGCGATGAGGGGCTGGCGGATGCGGCCATCGCCTATCTGCACGCGGAGAACGCCCGGCGAGCCGGCGGCCGATCGGATGTGCCCGGCCCGCTTCGGGAACGCCTGACCTGGTGGGCCGCGGCTGTGCTTCGTGAGAAATGGTCTGGGGGCTCGTCGGGCCGAATCGCCATCGACCGTGCGATCGCTGGTGCGGCACAGCACAGCATCTCGGCGTACCGCGATGATGATCGTCTTGAGGCGATTGCAGATCGGCTCGCCGCCTTGCTTCGTCCCGGCGCCGCCGAACTGTCGGAGCGATTGGCCCAGTCGCTCGAGGAGGGGCATCTCGCGCTCTTTGTTGCGCTTCTGGCGCAGGTGCTAGCGGTCGATGCCCGCGAGATCCGGGCTTTGCTGCTCGATCCCGCCGGGGAGCAGCTGTCGCTTGCCCTTCGGGCGGCGGGCCTTGATCGTGCGGCCATTGCCCGCGTCGGATTTCTGCTCACCGAAGCCGATCCCCGCCGCGATATCGAGGCGTTCGCAGACACGCTGGACGTCGTCGCCATGATTGCGCCGGAGGAAGCCCTGGAAGGGCTGGCCCTGCTCACCTTGCCGACGGATTTTCGCGCGGCGGTGCGTGCGCTGGATCGTGCGGTGGCGCGGTGATCGACGTTCCCGCCTTTACCGCGCGTCTGGATGGCAGTGACCGGCTGATCGAGGCCGATGCCCGCTTTGCCGCGCTCAACGAGCGTGCTGGCGGCGCTGTTGGCCGGCCGCTCGCCGCGCCGCCGCTTGCCGCGCTGGGCCGGCTGGCGCGCCGGCTCGGCATTCCGGTCGCGCGGGCAGTGACGATCGCGGATGCCGATCAGGATCTCGACTGTTGGGTTCACGCGTCACCGGCCGCGGAAGACGTCGTCCTCGCCATCTCGCTGATTCGTGAGCGCCCGGCCTGGCAGCCGTCCCCCTTCAGTGGCGCAGTGCCGCCGCCCCCTGACGGCGACTGGACGTGGGAGGTCGATGCCCACTTGCGTATCCAGCAGCTGCTGATCGCGGCCGGGGTCTGCCACGGTGTCGATCCGGTTACCGCCCTGGGCCAGCCGCTGACCAAGCTGCTGTCGCTGCAAAGCAACCCGGATGGGGTCGTGCCCTTGCTGGAAGCGGTGGCGTCGCTTGATGACTTTTCGGACCAGCCTGCGGTTCTGAACGGCAGCGGCGTTCAGGTGATGCTCGCCGGCCATGTCCGGCTGGATCGTGGCGGCGGCTTCGGCGGGTTCGTCGGCGCCGCCTATCACCAGAAGCTGTCCTCCTTGCCGGATCCCCGCATCGGCGGTCTGTTCAATCACCGGCTCGACACCATCTTGCGGCGCCCGCTGGGGCAGATCGTTGCGAATGCCGACAGCATCAATGCGGGCGTGGATGGCGACATCGACCTGCAATATGCCGACTATGCTGCCGATATCGCCAGCGCCGGCCGGCACCTCATGGGCTTGATCGACGATCTTTCGGACATTGAGGCGATTGAACGCGAGGATTTCACCGTCGAGGATGAGGGCATCGATCTGGCGGACGTGACCCGCCGTGCCGCCGGCCTGTTGTCGGTACGGGCGGCCAATGCCGGCGTGACGATCGACCGCGGCGATCTGGACAGCGCCATGCCGGCGCACGGGGAGTTTCGCCGCACCCTGCAGATCCTGGTCAATCTGATCGGCAATGCGGTGCGCTATTCGCCCCGCGACGCCATCGTCTGGCTGCGGCTCCAGCGCGACAGCGACCGCGTCTACGCGATCGTCGCCGATCAGGGGAAAGGCATCGCGCTCGACGATCAGGAACGCATCTTTGCCAAATTCGAGCGGGTCGATCCCGGCGAGCCCGGCGGAAGCGGACTCGGCCTTTACATCGCCCGCCGTCTCGCCCGCGCGATGGGCGGCGATCTGACGGTCGATAGCGCGCCCGGCGAAGGCGCCCGATTCGTGCTGAGCTTGCCCGCCGCCTGACCGCTCTACGCGAATGCTTGAACCTTGTGGCCGCGATCCGAAAGAATGCGGCCGAATGGACGCCGCAGGGCGGCCGCCAGCGGGCTGGAACAGGCCAAACTTCTCCGGATCACGCCCGCCCCTGAGGAGCTTGGCGCTATTTCGAGGCTTGCTCGATCCGGAACAACCGCAATGGCGAACGCTTGGGCAGCGGCACCGGCGTCAACCAGTCGAACGTCTCGCCATGCGCCAGCCGGTCGTAGAAGCCGCCAGGCGAGCGATCCCGGTAAACCGTTGATTCCGCCATGTTCGGGCAAACCAGCATCAGCGTCGCGCCATGTTTCGTCATGATGGCGCGCGCCTGCTCTGGCGATCCCTTGAAGGCATGGTGGACATCAAGAATGGCGTCCCCGTTGCGGTGATACGGTCCCGCGACCGCATCATGATGGGTCAGCGTGATCAGCCGCGGCCCCAGATCGACAAAGGTGAAGACCGTCGTGCGGGGCAGCTGGTTCAGCGGCTCCATGGCAGGCACCGTCACGCACAGCCCCGTGGCACGATTGACCCTCTGAACATAGGGTTTGGGCCGGTCGATCGGCAGCGTGCGCAGCATAACCGTCGAAAAAGAGCCGGAAATCACCAAGAACACCGCGGCGCCGGCAAAGACCCGGACGAAGATCGACCGTTGCGCCAACAGCCAGGGCAAAAGGATGAAGGCGAGAGCCGTCACGCCCGGCACCGCCATGAGCTGCGCCGCGGCGCCGGCCCTGACCTGCCACAGCAGCATGGCCGCAGAGAATAGCGCAAACAGGCTGACACAGGCCCATCCCGCAAAGCTGTCGCCGCGTCGCGCGCGCCACGTCGCTACTCCCGCCCCGATCAGCCCCATCACCGGCAACGCGGCGAGCGGAAAAGCGGTGCGGAACGGATGCCGGTAAATCGGCTTCGCCTCGCGCACGTTGCTCAGCCAGCTGGTGTAAAGCTCGTCCGAAACCTGCTCCGGTCGTGCGAGGCACTGCGGAAACATCCCCGCGAATGCGCCGGCGATGGCGCCGCCGACAATCACGGCGAGCAACAGCCGGACCCTGCGATCAGCAGGCGACAGCATTGCGAGCAGCGCGAGGCCCGCCCCCGCCGCGACAAAGACGCTCAGCCAGATCGGCGTGAGCGCATCGCACCGCATCACCCGGTTAGCTTCCGAGGCGAAGGCCAAGTACCCCGCCGCACATCCGCCGCCCAGCGCCAGCGCATAGCTCATCAGGCGCGGCCGCTGCGCTGCATCTCCAATCCAGCGCAGGGCAATGATCGCGCCCGCCATCGCGCAATAAGGCAACATCTCAAGCCCGATCGCTAGCGACACCGCGCTCGCCAACCCGACGATCGCACCGCCGCGCGCGCCTTTGGGATCGCACAGCCCGGCTACCGTCAGGCTAAGCATCGCCAGCTGCCAGCCATGATGGTCGATACGGTCGGGCATGAACATCGTCAGGGCGACCGTGGAGCTCATCATGAAGATGATCGCGAGCGGCCATGCGAGGGGCGCCACCAATCTGCGTACGGTGGCACCCAGCGAAACCAGCACGATGCCGAGCGGCAGGAGCGGCGCGATGCCGCAAGCGAGCTTCTCTGCCTCCGCAACGCCGACGAACGGGCGCAGGAGCAGGATCAGTCCGGCGATGGGAAGATCGACGATGCGCGACCAGTGAATGTCGAAACCGTGTGGCGGATTGAGCCGGTAGTTGCGCAGGTCATACCAGCCCTGACCGTCGAGCAGCGCACGCACCTGCATCAAGCGCATGTTATCGTCGGTATCCCCCAGCGAGAGCCAGTGGATCGCCGCCCAGCGCTTCCAGACGTAGAAGATCGCGATCACCACCCAGGCTATGGTGGTCAATTTGATCCAGTGCCGGTCCAGCTCGTTGGCAAGCGGTTTTAGTCGGTTGTTCACGGGGCTTCCCTCGCCGGCGTCGGGGCACTAGACGCCCGCCACATTCAATTGCTCGCTCTGGCTAGTTGAAAGGCACCACTTCTCTTCGGCCACGGAAAAGGGCAGGGCTTTGACAGGCTCAGCCTGAGCGGGCTGTTCGTGGCGCTCGCCTCTAGCTGAGGCGGCACAAAGGGCAAGGCGTGGACGCAATCCGCAAAAGACATGCATCCGGAATGCAGGATACCTTCTGGCAGCTGGTCCGCTTCGGCATAGCGGGGGGGCTCGCCACGGTGTGCTATGCCGCCGTCTACTCGCCGCTCGCTGCGCTCGAGATCACGTCCGAGCAAGTGGCGAATATTTGCGGCTATCTGGTCGCGATGTCGTCCGGCTACGTGCTCCACAGCAGGTGGAGCTTCCGCGGCCATGGCGCATCCGCCACCAGTTCGATGCCCAAGTTTTTTGCCGTGTCGCTGGTCAGCTATGCCGTGAACACCTTCTGGGTGTGGCTACTGACTGATGATGCGATGTTCGCCGGCGCCTGGTGGTGGCCGCTCATCCCGATCGTTCTGGTGACGCCCCTTGTCACCTTTGCACTCAATCGTTTGTGGGTATTCGCCTGATGGATCGTCGCGTCTATGACCGCATGGCTGAGCACGATTCCACCCACTGGTGGTACCGTGCGCGCCGTGACATTCTGTCCGACTATCTGAGCCGCGAAGCACGCCTCCCGGCCCAAGCGCGCATCCTCGAGATTGGCTGCGGTACTGGCCATAATTTGCCGATGCTTGCGCAGTTCGGCACCGTGGACGCCATTGAAATCGATCCCGCCGCCCGGGATGTGGCCGGAAAGCGCCTGGGGAAGCCGGTCGGCGACGCCCCGTTGCCCGCGCTGCCCGGTGTTCCGCACGGCCAATATGATCTGATCGCCGTGCTCGATGTGGTGGAGCATATCGAAGACGATGTGGCCGCACTTCGTGCTATGCGGGAACGGCTGGCCCCCGGGGGCAAGATCCTCATCACCGTGCCCGCGCATCAGTGGATGTGGAGCGCCCATGACGTGGTGAACCATCACCACCGGCGCTATTCGAAAAGCAGTCTTCGCCAGGCGATCCTGGCCGCAGGCCTTCTTCCGCGCAAGCTTGGCTATTTCAACTCATTGCTGTTCCCGCTTGCGGCGGGCGCGCGGCTTGCGGGCCGAGTGACGGGGCGGGACGACAGCGATGATACGCCGCCTCCAGGCCCCGTGAACGCGCTGTTCGAGACCATCTTCCGCATCGAACGCCATCTGGTCGGACGAGTGCCCATGCCTCCTGGCGTGTCGATCCTGACCTTAGCGGAGCCCGTCTGACGAACGGAGGTGGTCGCGATGGACGCGGGGCGCGCTTATGCGCGGTCTTCGTCCACCACTTCACTGTGCGGAATGCGCGTGCGTGCGGCCTGGAAGCCCAGTGTCGACCGGCGATGGACGGTGCCAGCGATGTCCGCCACGAGATAAAGCGGCCGGCGCTTCGACTCGATGTACAGGCGCCCGATATACTCGCCGATCATGCCGAGCACGAACATCTGAACCGCGCTGAGCACCGTCACGACCAACATGGTGGACGTCCAGCCCTGCACCGGGCTGCCGTCGAAATAACCCCACAGAATATAGACCAGCAGCAGAACCGACGCGCCCGCCAGTGCGACGGAGGCGTGGCTGGCGAAGCGCAGCGGCGCGGTTGAGAAGCCGGTCACGGCGTCAAAGGCCAGCCGCAGCATGCGCGACAGGGGGTAGTTGGTTTCCCCTGCGTGCCGCTCCGCGCGATCATAGGGGAACGGCACTTGGCGAAAGCCGATCCACGCCACCATGCCCCGAATGAACCGCGCCTGTTCAGGCAGCGCGAGCAGGGCGTCCAGCGCGCGGCGCGTCATCAGGCGGAAATCGCCCGTGTCCAGCGGGATGGGGGTATCGGTGAGCCGATCAAGAACCCGGTAGAAAGCCGCTGCCGTCGCTTTCTTGAACAGGGTTTCGCCGGCGCGCTTGCGCCGCACTGCATAGACGACGTCCGCGCCTTCCCGCTCCATGGTTTCCCGCATGGCTGTCACCAGCTCGGGCGGATCCTGAAGATCGGCGTCAATGATGAGGATCTGCTCGCCCGAACACAGGTCCAGCCCGGCGGTGAGTGCCAGTTGATGGCCATGGTTGCGGGACAGGTTGATCGCCGCAAGCCTTGGGTCTGCTGCGGCGAGTTGCTGCATGATCGGCCAGCTCGCATCGCGAGAGCCGTCGTTGATGAGGATGATCTCGTGATCCTCGCCCACGGCGGCCATGGCGGCCGCGGAAATCCGCTGGTGGAGCAGGGGCAGGGTGGCTGCTTCATTGTAGCAGGGTACGACGATCGAGAGTGCGGGACGGTGCATGATCGCCGCGATCTACAGACCGCCCCGCACGAAATCACGTGGAAGTTGCGCCTCAGGCGCGCGCTTGTTCCTCCACCAGCCGTTCGAGGATCGTCAGCGGCACCGCGCCATACTGAAGCACCTCATGGAATTGCTTCAGGTCGAAGCGATCGCCGCGGATCTGTTGTGCACGTTCGCGTGCGCGCACCCAGGCGGCGTGTCCCACCTTGTAGCTGCACGCCTGTCCCGGCTGGGTGCAGTAACGCTCAACCTCGCGCTGGGAACGCGGCTGCGCGAAGCCGACGGTCTGGACCATGTAGTCGGTTGCCTGTTCGCGGGTCCACCGCTTGGTATGAAGGCCCGTGTCCACCACCAGCCGCGCGGCGCGGAACAGATAGCTCTGCAGGAAGCCGGCGCGCTCCAGATCGTCGGCATAGCCGCCAAGCTCGTCGGCCACGCTCTCGGCGTAAAGCGCCCAGCCTTCCGAATAGGCGCTGAAGAAGCTGAGGTTACGCAGCAGTGGCTGCGGCGCCTTCTGCGCAATCGAGATCTGCAAGTGGTGTCCCGGCACGCCTTCATGATAAGTGAGGCTGGGCAGCGAATACTTCGGCCAGTCTCCAACGCTCTTCAGGTTGATCCAGTAGATCGCCGGACGCGAACCATCGAGCGCGGCGCGGCTGTAATAGCCATTAGAGGCGCCGTCCTGGATTTCGACGGGCACAGCGCGGATGTCCAGCGGCTCGCTTGGTGGGTTGATAAAGGCTTGGCCCAGCTTTGCCGTCAGCGCCGCATTCCCCTCGTTGAGGCTCTTGATCAACGCCACCCGCCCTTCGGGCGTGTCGGGGTAAAGCTGGTCGGCCCGCACGTTCAGCTCGTTGAGCCGTGCACCGACATTGCCCTTGATTAGACCCTGCTTCTTCAGGATTGCGTCCAGCTGGGCAGAGATCTCTGCCACCTGGTCGAGGCCCATCTTGTGGACCTCGTCGGGCGTGAACTTGGTAGTGGTGGCCTGTTCCAGCGCGGCTGCGTAAATCGCGCCGCCCTGCGGGATGTCCCAAATTCCTGCAGAGCTGCGCGCCTTCGGTCGAAGCGATTTGATGAGCGCGATCTGCCGATCCAGCGCTGGATAGATGTCGGCTTCGACGATCCGGGCTGCGCGCGCCTGCCAGTCGCCCGGGATGTTTTTGGCGGCAGCGCGCTTTGCGACGGATTGGGCCAGGCCGCTTTCGGCCGCAGCGGGGGAGCGCAGCTTCGCCATCTGGACGAGCGTCAGATCGAGCGAGAAATCGGGGGCAAGGTAGCCGCGCGCTGCCTCTTCCTTCTGATCGGCGGTCTCCTGATCCAGCCGCTTGGCGAAGGCGCCCAGCCGATCAAGATAAGCCTCGCAATCCTCAGCGTTGTTGATCGTGTGAGCCGAGTTTAGAAAGTCGGGTGTCGAGAAATAGCTGCCGCCTTGCTGAAAGATGGTGAAGGGGCGCTGCACGCCATCCAGCTTGAACCGGTCATAGGGAATGGCCCGGGTTTCCAGCGAATACAGAACGACCTCGCGATCCAGCTTTGACCGGGGCGATAGGGGCGCGGGATCAACCGCCCGAACTGCCGCGATAGCCTGCTTGAGCTCCGCTCGTGCTGCGGCCTTGCCGGCTGGAGAGCTATCCGAGAGCCGCCGCTTGAGGGCAGCATTGGCGCCCTTGTCCATGCCCAACGACGTTGCGAGCTCGGGCGAACGCTGGAGCGTTTGTGCGAACACCTTGTCGAACAGCGTGTTCAGCTTCGCATCGGCGGGGTTCGCCGGCGTGGCGGCACTACGCTGAGCACGAAGGGCTTCGGGAACCAGGGCGAAAGCGGACGCTGCGCTGGCGGACGCGAGGAAGGTACGGCGATCCAAGGGCTTGTGCCTTTCACTGAGGTAGCGACACAATCCTAGTCATGGCAGTCATGATGCCGCAAGTGAGCGCGGCAGCTTTCTCCACCATCGGCGGCGACGCGATAAGAGCGCCCCTTTGCCGCCGCCTTTGTGGCAGGCGCCTGCAAGCAGCCGTGTGTCGTAGCCTTGATCAGACCCGTTCGACAGAGTTCACCGCGTCCGCAGCCCGCAATGCTGCCAGGAGGCGCATCAACTGATGGGCGTCATGAACCTCGACGTCGATCATATTGGTGTGGAACTGGGTGTCCCGCGTATCGAGACGCAGGTTGATGATGTTCGCCTTGTGCTGCCCGATGATCGTGGCCAGCACACCCAGAGCGCCGGGTTCGTTCTTCACCTCAACCGAGATGCGCGCCGTGGCCCCCTCGGTCTTGGTGCCCCATTTCACGTCCAGCCAGTCGGTTTCCTCCTCCGACCGATCTGCGAGTTCGGCAAGGGTCGGGCAGTCGATCCGGTGCACCTCGATGGACGCGTCGGGGCGGCGCAAGCCGACGATGCGGTCGCCGGGAACAGGATGGCAGCACTCGCCCAGTTCATACGCGACGCCTGGCGCAAGGCCGTCGATCGAGATCGCTGAGGATTGCGGCGGCGCATGAGCGACATCGGCGCCGGCCGACCCCGGCATCAGCGCCTCCATCACCTGGGCATCGGTCAGAGTGCGCCGGGCGATCGCTTGCATGAGCGCTGCGTCATCGGCCAGTTTCAGGCGCTTGAGCGCGTGAGAGAGCGCATCGCTTCCCAATGGCGCGGGCAGGCGTGCAACAATGTCGTCGTAAAGCTTGCGGCCGAGCGCAATTGTCTGGTCGCGTTCGACCTGCCGCAAGTGGCGGCGGATCGCAGCGAGGGCCTTGCCGGTGATCGCAAAGTTCATCCAGTTCGGCTGCGGCGTTTGCGCCTTGGAACGAAGCACCTGCACCTGGTCGCCATTCTCGATCACGGTGCGCAGCGGAACGACCCGGCCGTTGATCTTCGCGCCGACCGCTTGATCTCCAAGATCAGTGTGAACGGCGTAAGCGAAGTCGATCGGTGTGGCACCCTTGGGTAATTGGATCAGTTCGCCCTTCGGCGTGAAGGCGAAGATGCGGTCCTGGTACATCGCCATGCGGGTGTGTTCGAGCAGCTCCTCGGGGCTGCCGGCGGTGTCCAGGATCTCCACCAGATCGGCGATCCAGCTATGCTGGGTCTGCGGGCTGACCCGGGCGCCCTGCTTGTAGGCCCAGTGTGCCGCTAGGCCGAACTCGGCCTCGGCATGCATTTCCTCCGTGCGGATCTGGATTTCAACGCGCTGATTCTCGGCGTGGATCACTGACGTGTGAAGCGAGCGATAGCCGTTGCGCTTGGGCGTGGAGATGTAATCCTTGAACCGGCCGGGCACCATCGGCCAGCGGCGATGGATATGGCCCAGTGCCGCGTAGCAATCATTCTCCGTTTTCACGATCGCCCGAAAGGCCATGATGTCGGACAGCTGCTCAAAGCTGATGTGCCGCTCCTGCATCTTGCGCCAGATGCTGTACGGGTGCTTCTCGCGACCGGTCACTTCTACTTCGATCCCGTGTCGCGAAAGAAGCATCTTTAGGCCTGATGCGATTTTCGCGATCCGATCGCCCCCGCCGGATTTCAGCTGTTCCAGACGGCGGGTAATCGACTGATAGGCTTCGGGTTCGAGCTGCTGGAAGGCGAGCGTCTGCATCTCCTTCATGAACTCATACATGCCGATCCGCTCGGCCAGCGGCGCATAGATCTCCATCGTCTCGCGCGCGATGCGGCGACGTTTCTCTTCGGACTTGATGAAGTGAAGCGTCCGCATGTTGTGTAGCCGATCGGCCAGCTTCACCAGCAGGACCCGGATGTCGCCTGACATGGCGAGCAGGAACTTGCGCAGGTTCTCTGCTGCGCGCTCGCTTTCTGTCTGCGCCTCGATCTTGCTCAGCTTGGTGACGCCCTCGACCAAACGGGCAACATTATCCCCGAACAACTGCTGGATCTGGTCGCTGGTCGCGACCGTATCCTCAACGGTGTCGTGCAGGATCGCGGTTGCGATCGTTTCATCGTCCAGATGAAGTTCGGTCAGGATGCCGGCGACCTCGATCGGATGGCTAAAATAGGGATCGCCGCTGGCGCGCTTCTGCGTCCCATGAGCGTTCACGGAGAAGACGTAGGCGCGATTAAGCAGCGCCTCGTCGGCGTCCGGGTCATATTCGAGGACCCGATCTACAAGTTCATATTGCCGCAGCACGGTTAGGATCTGAGCAGGCGGAAGATTCTTTGCAACAAAAAAGGGCTAGGCAGAAAAAAGGGGCCCGCATCCAGCGATGCAGACCCCATCCGTTTATCGGCGGGAGTGCCGATCAGTTGGTCGGTGCCTGAGCGGTCTCCGTCCTCACGGCCACCGCCTTGCCGCCCTTCGCCTTGGCGTTGCAGGTGTCGAGCTCTGCACCGTCAAATGCCTCTCCGTTCACGGAAAACCCGGTGAGCGCACCAGCGCTGCGCGCCACAAGCTGGCACGCGATCATCTCGCGGATGGGTGCGTTGGTCGCCACATAGGCGCCGTCACGAACCTGCCACGACGTATCCCGGGTAATCAGGAAGCTCTTGGTGGGCGCAGCCGCGGGCGTCGCGACATAGGTGTCGCGCGGACCCGCGGAAACACCGGCGGCAGCAAGGATCGCCGCGGAGGCGAGAACCGACTTTGCAAGGATGCGAATCATCGAAACCACTCCCCAAAAACCTAATGCGTTCCACCTAATTGCTGCACAAGCGAGTTTCAATAGACAACTCGCATATGCGAGTTGCTTATCGAAACTTTTATTTTCTATTCGGCGTAGACTTGTGGATGGGCTAGCGTCGCCGCGAGAGGAGCATTGATGGACAAGTTGCGGGAACCCTTGGGAGAATGCAGCCTCCCCGCCGCACTGGAGACAATGGGCGAGCGTTGGGCGTTCCTGATCCTGCGGGCGGCGTTCAACGGATTGCGCCACTTCGAGGAATTTCAGTCCGAGTTGGGGATTGCGCGCAACATCCTTGCCAGCAGGCTGGGGCGCTTTGTCGATCATGGGATCATGGAGCGTCAGTCCCTCGTCGAGGACCGTCGCAAGATCGCTTACTGCCTGACGGACAAGGGTTATGCGCTACTGCCGACCATGGTCGCGTTGCGGCAATGGGGCGAGCGCTGGGAAACGGGCTGCCCTGCCTTTCCGATCTTGGTTGACGCGCGCGACAATCGGCCGATCCAGCAGGTTGCCGTCCTGAGCCATGACGGCCGTGTGCTCGGGAAAGATGATCTTCACTGGGCGCAGCCCGGCGAGGTCGGCCATGAAGATCGTGACGCGGCGGAATAGGCGGGCTTAAACCACGCCGGCATGGCGAAAGCGGCGGCGGACGGATCCGCCGCCACGACAGGTTAGATGAACAATTCGGCGAGAAAGTCGCTCATCGCCTTCCAGCTGCGGCGATCCGCGCGTTCTTCATAGGCAACGCCGGGAGCGGCTGGCTTGACCAGTTCTGCATCGGTGAATGCGTGGCCTGCATTACCATAGGCGTGGATCTGCCAGTCAGCCTTCGCTTCGGTGAGCTCACGACCCAAGGCGACCATCTGATCCGGTGTTGCTAAAGGATCTTCCCAGCCGTGGCAGACGAGCAGCTTTGCCGTGATTGAGGATACGTTGGCATAGTCGGGTCGATCATAGACGCCGTGAAAGCTTACCCCACCCAAGATAGGCAGCCCACTGCGCGCCATATCCAGCACGCACTTGCCCCCGAAGCAGAAGCCGATTGCGGCGACTTTGGTGGGGTCCACCGCGGAAAAACCCCGCAACGCCTCGAGCGACGCAGATAGACGATCGCGCAGCAACGCGCGGTCGGCGTTCAGCATGTCCATATACTCGGGAACGTTCTCGCTCTCGCGTGTCTTGCGCTTCCCCTGGCCGTAAACATCACAGGCGAGGGCGACGTAGCCGAGTTTCGCAAGATCCTCAGCCTTCCTGTTGTCCGACTCCTTCTGGCCCAGGATGTTGGGGCACACGAGCACGCCCGGACGCGGTGTTTCCACCTCGTCTTCCCAGGCGATAACGCCTTCGAACGGGCCGCCCGGACCGTCATAAACCAGGGTCTGCCGGACGATCGCCATTGCACTCTCCTCTCAAAGGTTGCCCTTCAGCTTGTCGAAGGGCTCTCCTTCTCTCTATCAGCGCGGCAACAATGGAAAAGCCAGCGCGTCGTGAACAAAGGCGCGAACGGGAGAAATGAGACACATGCCCAAGCTCGTCCTGATCCGCCACGGCCAGTCCGCATGGAACCTTGAGAACCGCTTCACCGGCTGGTGGGACGTGGATGTGACGGAGAAAGGCGCCGCCGAAGCCAAAGCGGCGGGCGAGCTGATGGCAGCAAAGGGCCTCGACTTTGACCTGACCTTTACCTCGCTTCAGACGCGGGCGATCAAGACGTTGAACATTGCGCTGGAGGCAATGGGCCGTCTTTGGCTGCCGACGGAAAAGCACTGGCGCCTCAACGAGCGCCATTATGGCGGTCTCACTGGTCTCGACAAAGCGGAGACAGCGGCCAAGCATGGCGACGAGCAGGTGCATATCTGGCGCCGCAGCTTTGACATCCCGCCGCCGGCGGCCGAAGCGGGCAGTGCCTATGACCTGACCAACGATCGCCGCTACGCCGGCATCGACATTCCGGCGACGGAAAGCCTCAAGGACACCATCGCGCGGGTTTTACCCTATTGGGAGGAGCGGATCGCACCTGCGCTGAAGGACGGGCAGCGGGTGCTGATCTCCGCCCATGGCAATTCGCTACGTGCGCTCGTGAAGCATCTGTCGAACATTCCGGACGACGAGATCACCAGCCTGGAGATCCCGACCGGGCAGCCGATCGTCTATGAGCTCGACGATCAGCTGGCAGCCACCGATCGCTACTACCTCAGCGAACGCTAATCGACAGAAGGGTCGCCGCATTGACTGAAAACGCCGCGCGCGGCGGTCTGCTGCTGGGCCTTGGTGCCTATGCGATGTGGGGCGTCTTGCCGCTCTATTTCCGCCTGCTTGCGTCGGTTCCAGCGATCGAGGTGCTGGCGCACCGGGTGATCTGGTCGCTGGTGCTCCTCGTCGGCGTCGTCAGCGTCATGGGGCGCTGGCGAGCGGTTCGGGCGGCCATTAACCCGCGCACTCTCGCGATGCTGGTTGCCAGTGCAGCGCTGATCGGGATCAACTGGCTGATCTATATCTGGGCGGTCAACAACGGGCACACCTTGGCGGGCAGCCTCGGCTATTTCATCAACCCGCTGCTGAACGTCGCATTAGGCGTGGTGGTGCTCGGCGAGCGGCTGCGTAAGTGGCAGGGCGTTGCCATCGCGCTTGCTAGCGTGGGCGTGCTGGCGATGGCCTTTGTTGCGCTCGATACCTTGTGGATCTCGCTCTCTCTCGCGGTGAGTTTCGGCCTGTACGGGCTCGTGCGCAAGGTCGTGGCGATCGACTCGCTGGGCGGGCTCCTGATCGAGACGCTGCTCCTCGCTCCGCTTTCGCTTGGCTATGTCGCGGTTGTCGGAAGTGCAGGCAGTGGCGCGATGGGTGCCGCCCGGTCGACGGACGTGCTTCTCGTTCTGCTGGGTGCGTTAACTGCGCTGCCGTTGCTGATGTTCGCCGCGGCCGCGCGGCGGCTTCCCTATTCCACATTGGCGCTGCTTCAATATGTCGCGCCGACTCTTCAGTTCATTGTCGCCGTAGCGATCTTTGGGGAGCCCCTGCGGCCGCTGCACCTGCTGGTCTTTTCGCTGATCTGGACGGGGTGCGCGATTTTCGCCTGGGATAGTGTCCGGGGCGCTCGGGCGCGTCGTCTCGCTCTGGAGCCGTAACGGGATCTGCACGTTCGATCACCGGGCCGGACATGCTATGTGATGCGGTGATACAAGCTACGGAGGTTACGATATGAGCCGGTCGCAATCCGATGTGATCCGCCACCATCTGGTATTCGCCAACCCGAACCGTGGCAGTTTCGATGGCCAGATCGTCGACGCTTATGTGGAGGCGGCTGAGCGTCATGGGCAGCAGGTGATCGTCCGTGATCTCTACGCCATGGGTTTCGACCCTGTGCTGCGTGATGAGGAGCGGCCACTACACGGAAACGGCGAGATCTCGCCCGACGTCGCAGCCGAGCTGGAGCTGCTTCAGACGGCGCAGATCCTTGTGCTAGTCTACCCGATCTGGTTCGCTCTGCCGCCGGCCATCATGAAGGGTTATGTCGACCGGGTGCTCGGCTCCGGGTACAGTTTTCGCGACGTTCAGCAGCAGTCCGGCCACCCGGCGCTGAGGGGAAAGCCGCTTCTGTCATTCAGCACGTCGGGCACGTCATTGTCATGGCTGCACGAAAAGGGGCAGGTCGGCTCGCTGCGCGAAATTTTCGACGCCTATCTGTGGCAGGGGTTCGGCATGCAGCAAGCCGAGCACATCAGGATCGATTCCGTCGTACCGGATATGAAGGCCGATTACGCCGCGCAGCAGCTTGATCGAGTCCGCGCAACGGCCGAACGAACCTGTGCGATGTTGTTGAGCGCGCGGCATTCGCAGCGAACGGATGCAGTGATGTCCCGAACGGGGGACTAATCCCACCCCGCTTGATCTGCGCGCTTGTTGGCGCTCAAGCGGCGAAAAGCTCGAGCTGCTTCTTCTTCGGCGCGACGAGCGGCTTCAACTCTGCCTTGTCGGTCAAGGCGACGGGGCGCCAATCCTCCGTGACGATGAACGGGCGGATCTTCGCTATCGAAACAGTGAGCCGCGCCACGTCCTCCAGTCGCAAGCGGCGCCAACGCCGGCTGGTGAGGATATTGGCCACCGCCTTCGTGCCGAGACCGGGGACACGAAGCAGAAGTTCGCGCGGCGCCCGGTTCACGTCCACCGGGAAGCTATCGCGAAACTTCAGCGCCCAGGCGAGCTTGGGATCTATATCGAGCGGCAGCATACCGGTGGCTTCATCCGCGGCCGCGACTACTTCGTTCGGTTGGAAGCCGTAGAAACGCATCAGCCAGTCCGACTGATACAGACGATGCTCGCGCATCAACGGTGGTCGTTGAAGAGGTAACACGGCTGAAGCATCGGGAATCGGGCTGAAGGCCGAATAATATACCCGGCGCAGGTCAAACCTGTTGTAGAGCGTTGCCGCCTTGGTGACGATATCACCATCGGTCGCCGCATCCGCGCCAACAATCATCTGCGTCGACTGCCCTGCCGGCGCAAAGCTGGGGGCGGATTTGTAGCGGGATTTCGCGTCCTTGGTATCCAGAATTGACGACTTCATGTCGCCCATCGCACCCTCGATGCGACCACCGTCCTTTTCGGGAGCGAGCCGCTTCAACCCGCTTTCCGTCGGCAATTCGACATTGATAGAGACGCGATCGGCATACAGCCCTGCCTGATGGATCAGCTCGGGATCAGCGTCGGGGATGGTCTTCAGGTGGATGTAGCCGCGGAAATGATGATCCTCGCGCAGCGATCGCGCCACCTCCACGATTTGCTCCATCGTGTAGTTGGATGAGCGAATGATTCCGGAGGAAAGGAACAGTCCTTCGATATAGTTGCGACGATAAAAAGCGAGGGTGAGATTCACGACCTCCTGCGCGGTGAAGCGCGCACGCCGAACATTGGAGCTCTTCCGATTAATGCAATAATGGCAGTCGAAAATGCAGCTGTTGGTCAGCAAAACCTTCAGCAAGCTGATGCAGCGGCCATCCGGGGCATAGGCGTGGCAAATGCCCATCCCCTCTGTGGAGCCCAGCCCCTTGCCATCGCTGGAGTTGCGCTTTGCCGTTCCGGACGATGCACAGGAAGCGTCATATTTTGCCGCATCCGCAAGGATTTCCAGCTTCTGTCGAACGTCGAGCTGCGCCATTCGTTCTACATAAGTTCTCGTTGGGCGCTTGTCGACCTCGTGCGGCGCGCAAGCTATCGACGCAAGGATGGGGACATCGCGTGTTGATCGGCTTGGACCTTATATTCTGCTCGCCCTGACGTGCGCCGCCGGGTGGTTGTTCAAGGCTCATTGTGGCGCGACATGGACCGGCGACGAGCAGTATCTGACCGGCTGCTATTCGGATGCGCTGCCGTTCTGGGGATTGCGAGGCGTAGCCGCGGGCCAACTGCCGTACGTCGAGTCCAGGATCGAGTATCCGGTGCTCACCGGTGCACTGATCTGGCTTGAAGGTCTGGCAGCGCGCACGTTGGCTGGCCCTCGGGCCGACGCGGCTGATTTCCTGCTGGTCGTGTCCATCGTCAATGCAGCATTCGCCTTTGCAGTGCTGAGAATGATGGAGCGCGCGGGCGTGCCGCTGCTGCGGCGCTGGTGCTGGGCCGCCGCGCCGCCACTGATCCTGTACCTTGGGCATAACTGGGACATGCTGGCGGTTGCTCTTGCCATGGCCGCCATCCTCGCTGCTCGGCGCGGTGAGCCGGCAGCAGCAGCCGCGCTGGCGGCGATTGGCACCGCCGCCAAACTTTTCCCCATCTTGTTACTGCCGCTGCTCGGCCTCAGCGCGCTGTTCCAGCGGAACCGTAGTTGGACAGCACGATTTCGCAGCGCCGGTGGGCTGGCGCTTGTTGCAGTCGTCTTCTGGGGCGCGCTGAATGCCCCGCTCGCGGCTCGCGCATTCGAGAACTGGGCCGAATTCTACACATTCAGCCGCGAACGAAGTGGCACCGCTGCATCCGTCTGGGAAATTCTAGCGGTACAAGGATGGTGGAACACGGACCTGGCGACGCGAAACCTCTGGTCGTTTCTGATCTTCGCTGGCGGGGCAGGAGCGATCGTCGCGTTCGGCTGGCCACGGCATCGCGATCACCTCTGGGCCTTGTTCACGCCCGTGCTCGCGTGGTTTCTTCTCACCAACAAAGTCTATTCGCCGCAATTCGACCTTTGGCTCTATCCCTTCCTCCTGTTGACGAGCCGCCGGCTGTGGCCGATCGCCTGGTTCGCGCTCGGGGACGTAGGCGCTTACTGGGCGGAGTTCTGGTTCTTTGCTTCTTTGGGCGGGGGCGGACCGGGCGTGACCCAAATGCATATCGCCTGGGCAGCCGCATTTCGGGCGGCGGCGTTGCTCTGGATAATTGTTGATATTGTACGGGGCCGTGCGCCCGATTGGGTGATGACGAGAGCTCAGCAGGAAGCTCGCAATATCGGGTCAGCTCATCTGAAGCGATGAGGTGGCATCATCACCCAGGCGGGTCAGAACTTCGCTCCATCCACCTTCTCGATCGTCAAAGAATCGAGATCGATGGTCGGAACGCAGCGCAGGTTGATCGCCGCCATCGCGGTTCCGCCCGGCGCTGTACCGCTACCAAAGGGCTGACAACCGCAGGTTGCGCAGAAGCGATGCGCGATCACATGCCTGTTGAAGAAGTACTCGGTTAGCGATTCTGTACCCTGGGTAATCGTCAGCGCCTCCGCGGGTACAAACGACAGCAGAAGTCCCTTCCTGCGGCAATGCGAGCAATTGCAGCTGATCGCTGTCGTGGGGGGTTGGTCATCGACACGAAAGGTGACCTCACCGCAGTGGCAGCTACCCTCAAAAGCCATTTCACTCTCCCGAAACAGCGGTGGATGGTAGCAGTACCGGTCGACACCGCAACAACATGGGGAGGCGGTCGCTCGCCAGGCTGCGGACAATCACTCCGCCGCGAGCAACGTCTCCGCTGCCTGAAGGTCCACCGACACCAATCGGCTGACGCCGCGCTCGATCATGGTGACGCCGAACAGGCGGTGCATGCGGCTCATCGTGACGGCATTGTGGGTGACGATGAGGTAGCGCGTTTCCGTCTCGCGGCTCATGCGATCGAGGAGGTCGCAGAAGCGCTCGATATTGGCGTCGTCGAGCGGAGCGTCGACTTCGTCCAGGACGCAGATCGGCGCGGGATTGGTGAGGAACAGGCCGAAGATGAGCGCGACCGCGGTCAGCGCTTGTTCGCCGCCGGAGAGCAAGGTGAGCGACTGGAGCCGCTTGCCGGGCGGCTGCGCCATGATCTCCAGCCCGGCCTCGAGCGGATCATCCGAATCGACGAGTTCGAGATGCGCCTGGCCGCCGTTGAATAGGGTGGTGAAGAGGCGCCGGAAGTGGCCGTTCACCGCCTCGAACGCGGCAAGCAGGCGCTGGCGGCCTTCGCGATTCAGTGTGCCGATGGAGCCGCGCAGACGATTCACGGCCTGGCCCAGCTCCTCGCGCTCCGCGGCGTTGCCGCTGGCGCCGGCCTCAAGCTCGGCCAGTTCCTGTTCGGCGACGAGATTGACCGGGCCGATGCGCTCGCGGTCGCGGGTCAGCTTGTCGTGCGCGGCGGCTTCTTCCTGCGGAGAGCGGACGTCGGTGCTGTCGAAGCCGACCTTTTCGGGGAGGACGGGCGCGGGGCATTCGAAGCGTTCGCCCGAGACCCGGCCGAACTCGACACGGCGAAGCTCCTGGCTTTCGGCACGGGCGGCAGCGCCGGCACGCGCCTCGCGCGCCGCGGCCAATGCCTCGCCGGCGCGGCGTGCGGCTTCCTCACTCTGGCGCAGCGCGGCCTCGGCGGCGTGTTCGGCGGCGGCGAGTTCGTCCGCGGCCTTGCGCGCGGCGTCATGCGCGGTGGCGGCCTCAGCGATCGCGGCGGCCAGTACGTCAGGACGCGCGGCAAGGGCGGTGGTTTCGGCGGCGATTTCCGCCTCGCGCTTGCCCATGTCGGCAATCCGCCGGGCAGCGTCGCCGGCGCGGGCGCGCCAGCTTTTCACATCGGCCTGTGCGGCGGCGAGGCGGGTGCGGGCGTCCGCCCCGGCGCGCTCGGTGGCGACGCGGGCGGCGCGCGCCTCGGCGACGGCGGCGCGGCGCTGCTCAGCCTCGCGCTGGAGCGTGGTGACGGTGGCGGCGGTGGCGCTGGTATCGGGCAGCGCGGTGAGCGCGGCGGCGGCGGTTTCGTGGTCGCGCGCGGCCTCGTCGCGTTCGGCGGCAGTCCGCGTCGCGCGGGTGTCGAGATCGGCGCGCAGGCCCGCGAGCCGCTCGATCTGGGCGGCGGCGCGGTCCTGGCGGGCGCGCGCCTCGCGGGCGGTTGCATCGGCGCGTGCGAGTTGTTCACGTGCGGCGCGCGCGGCGGTGCGGGCGGCGGCGATCGTCGCTTCCTCGCGGGCAAGATCTGCTTCGGCCACTGCCACGCGCTGGCGGGCGGCGGGGAGCGCTTCGTCGATTGCGGCAAGGCGGTTGAGGCGTTCGAGCCGTTCGGCAGCCGCAGCGCCGCCTTGTTTCGCGACATAGCCGTCCCAGCGGCGGAGCTGGCCGGTGCGGGTGACGAGGCGTTCCCCGGGCGCCAGCGGGCGCTGATCGTCGGTTTCGAGGACGATGATGTGCGCGAGGCGGGGGGCGAGAAGTGGTGGCGCGGTGACGTAGTGGATCAGGCGGTCAGCCGAGGCGCTTGCGCCTCCCTCTGACTGGGCGGCGGCATCTGACCAGTAAGTGCTGGCCTGCTGATCGAGCCCAACCTCCAGATCGTCGCCCAAGGCTGCCGCGAGGGCGCGTTCGTAGCCGGGCGCGGCGCGGACGTGATCAAGCAGGCGGTCGCGGCCCTTGCGCTCAGTGGCGCGGCGGAGCGCGGCAGCCTCGCTGTCGAGCGCGGCGAGATCGGCGCGCGCGGCGGCGCGGGTGGCTTGCGCTGCGTCTCGCGCGGTGAGCGCGGTGCGTTCAGCCGCTTCCGCCTCAGCCTGCGCGATGCGGGCGGTTTCGGCCTGCTGGAGAGCGGCGGCGAGTGTGGCGGCGGCGGTGTCGCGATCATGCTCGATCGGGGCGGCGTCGCCTAGCGCGGCGAGCTGCTGCGCGACCTGTGCCACCTCGCGATTGGCGCGGTCGAGGCGAGTGCGGGCGGCGGTGACGGCGGCCTGGGCGACGCGGGCGTCGGCAGCCTCGGCGGCCTGGCGGGCGAGTGCCTGGGCAAGTGCGACTTCGGCGTCGCGGGCTAGGCGCTCGGCCTCGGCGAGGGCGGCCTCGCGCAGCGGCAGGTCGGTCGCGGCACTGGCGATGGCGGCTTCCAGCGCCTTGCGCTCGGCATCGAGCCGGGCGAGCGCTTCAGCGGCGTCGTTGGCGAGGGCGCCCTCGCGCGTGCGATCGTCGGCGATGCGCGCAGTGGCTTGCGCCAGTTCGGCGAGGCGGCGGCGGGTGGCCTGCTCCTCGGCGCGAAGGGTGGCGAGCTGGTGGGCGATCTCGCTGCTTTGATCGCGCGCGGCGAGGGCGGCGGCGCGTGCGGTGGCGAGCGTTTCGGTGGCCTGTGCCTGCGCGGTCGCGGCCTGTTGCTGGAGAAGATTGGCCGCGGTCACGCGTGCCTCGGCCGCCGCGGCCTCTGCCTTGGCCAGATCGGCAGCGGCGGCTGCTTCGCGCCAACGGGCGAAGATCATCCGTGCCTCGGCGAGCCGGATCTGGGTGGAGAGGAGGCGGTATTTTTCCGCCTGGCGCGCCTGACGGCGGAGCGCGGCGGCGCGTGCCTCCTGATCGGCGATGACTTCGTCGAGCCGCAGCAGATTGGCCTCGGTGGCGCGCAATTTCTGCTCGGCGTCGCGGCGGCGGACGTGCAGGCCCGCGATGCCGGCGGCTTCCTCCAGCATCGCGCGGCGGTCGGTCGGCTTGGCGGCGATCACCGCGCTGATCCGCCCCTGACTGACGAGGGCGGGCGAGTGCGCGCCGGTCGCCGCGTCGGCGAACAGCAGCGACACGTCCTTGGCGCGCACGTCCTTGCCGTCGATGCGATAGGCGCTGCCGGCGCCGCGTTCGATGCGGCGGACGATCTCTGTCTCCGCGCCGTTCACCTCGGCGAGCAGCGACACCTCGGCGAAATCGCGCGGGGGGCGGGTCGCGGTGCCGGCGAAGATCACGTCCTCCATGCCGGCGCCGCGCATCGATTTCGCGCTATTCTCACCCATGGTCCAGCGCAGCGCTTCGAGCAGGTTGGACTTGCCGCAGCCGTTGGGGCCGACGACGCCGGTCAGCCCCGGCTCGATCCTGAGATCGGCCGGATCGACGAAGCTTTTGAAGCCGGAAAGGCGCAGCCGCTTGATCTGCACAGTCGCGCAGTCTTGGCGCGATCAGCAGGCGTTGCGCAAGGGGGCGTCAGTTGCGCTGTGCGACCAGCCCGCGCGCGATGACCTGCGCCTGGATTTCCGCTGCGCCTTCAAAGATGTTGAGGATGCGCGCGTCGCACAGGATGCGGCTGATCTCGAACTCCAGCGCATAGCCGTTGCCGCCGTGGATCTGAAGGCTGGCGTCGGCATTGCTCCACGCGGCGCGGGCGGCGAGCAGCTTCGCCATGCCGGCCTCGATATCGCAGCGCTTGCCCGAGTCCTTGGCGCGCGCGGCGGCATAGGTGAGTTCGCGCGCGGCGATGAGATCGACGAGGCTCATCGCCAGTTTGTCGGCGACGCGCGGGAAGTGGATGATCGCGCGGCCGAACTGCTGGCGGTCGAGCGCGTAGGAAAGGCCGAGTTCCAGCGCGCGGCGGGCGACGCCGACGGCGCGCGCCGCGGTCTGGATACGGGCGCCCTCGAAGGTGCGCATCAGCTGCTTGAAGCCCTGACCCTCCTCGCCGCCGAGCAACGCGTCGGTCGGGGCGGCCATGCCGTCGAAGGAGAGCGCATATTCGCGCATTCCCCGATAGCCGAGCACCTCGATCTCGCTGCCCGACATGCCGGGGGCGGGGAAGGGATCACCATCGGTGCCGCGCGGCTTGGGGACGAGCAGCATCGACAAGCCGGCATAACCCTTCGCATCCGGCAGCGTGCGGGCGAGGAGGGTCATGAGGTCCGAGCGGCTGGCGTGGGTGATCCAGGTCTTGGCGCCGTCGATCCGCCAGTTCTCACCGTCGCGGCGGGCGCGGGTCTGGAGCGACCCAAGGTCGCTGCCGACGTCGGGTTCGGTAAAGACGGCGGTGGGGAGCACCTCTCCGCTGGCGATACGCGGCAACCATTCGGCCTTTTGCGCCTCGGTGCCCGAGCCCGCGATCAGTTCGCCGGCGATTTCGGAGCGGGTGCCGAGCGAGCCGGCGCCGATCCAGCCGCGCGACAATTCCTCGGTGACGATGCACATGACGAGCTTCGACAGGCCGAGGCCGCCGTAATTCTCGGGGATGCAGACGCCGAAGGTGCCGAGTTCGGCCATGCTGGCGACGGTGGCGTCAGGGATCAGATCGTTGGCGAGGTGCCAACCGTGCGCGTGGGGCAGGATTTCGGCATCGGTGAAGCGGCGGAACTGATCGCGGATCGCGTCCAGCTCGGCATCGTGGAGCGTCTCGCTCGGCCATTCGCCGGCGGCGAGCCGATCGACCAGCGCGCGGCGATCCGCGGCGGCGTCATGATCGAGGAGGTTTGCGCAGGCGCTCGCCAGCGTGTGGGCGGCGGCGGTGAGGCCGAGGTCGGCGGGGCGGAACAGCTCATTCTGGCCCATCGGCAGCCCGCCGACGAGCTGGGCGATGCTTTCCCCAAAGGCGAGGCGGGCGACGAGGGCATTGATCTCACCGGCGTTGCGATCGGACCAGTCGGCCACCGCCTCAAGCGCGGCGACGGTGGTGGCGACCCAGGCGAAGCCGTGCGCCGCGCGCTGTTCGCTGTCGATCGGCGCGGCGTCGAGCCGGGCCGCGAGGGCGGCACGGGCGTCGTCGCGATAGCGTTGCGCCGCCGCCAGTGCCTGCCCCAGCGCGCTCATGCGCGCGTCTCCACCGAGAGCCGCAGCATCAGGCGCGCTCGAAGATCGCGGCGATGCCCTGGCCGCCGCCGATGCACATCGTCTCCAGCCCATAGCGGCCGTCGCGGCGGACGAGCTCGCGCGTCAGGTTGGCGAGGATGCGGCCGCCGGTCGCGCCGATCGGGTGGCCGAGCGAAATGCCCGAGCCGTTGACGTTGAGGATTTCGTTGCGGCTGTCGTCCTTGCTCCAGCCCCAGCCCTTGAGCACGGCGAGCACCTGCGGCGCGAAGGCCTCGTTCAGCTCGACGAGGTCGATATCGTCCCAGCCGAGGCCGTTGCGGGCGAACAGGCGCTCGACCGCGGGCACCGGGCCGATGCCCATGCGGGAGGGATCGCAGCCGGCGGCGGCCCAGCTGTGGAACCAGGCGATCGGCTCCAGACCCAGCTCCTCCAGCTTGTCCTCGGCGACGACGAGGCAGGCGGCGGCGGCGTCATTCTGCTGGCTGGCGTTGCCGGCGGTGACGACGCCGCCCTCGAGCGGGCGCAGACGCCCAAGCGAGTCCATCGTCGCGTCGGGGCGGAAGCCCTCGTCGCGATCGAAGACGATCGGATCGCCCTTCTTCTGCGGCACCGAGACGGGGACGAGCTCGTCGGCGAACAGGCCCTGTTCCCAGGCGGCGGTGGCGCGCTGGTGCGAGCGGACGGCATAGGCGTCGGCCTCCTCGCGGGTGATGTCGTAATCCTTGGCGAGGTTCTCGGCGGTCTCGATCATGCCGCTGATGACGCCGAAGCGCTCCACAGGCTGCGACATGAGGCGGCCGCGCGTCAGGCGATCGTGGATGGTGAGGTTGCCGGCCCGCACGCCCTTGCGGATGTCCGTGGTATAATGCTCGACGTTGGACATGCTTTCGCAGCCGCCGGCGACGACCACGTCGCTGACGCCGGTCTGCACCATCATCGCGGCGTCGATCACCGCCTGAAGGCCCGAGCCGCAGCGGCGGTCGAGCTGATAGCCGGGTACCTCGATCGGCAGGCCGGCGGCGAGCCATGCCCAGTGGCCGATCGCCGGCGCCTCGCCATTGCCATAGCCCTGCGCGAAGACGACGTCGTCGACGCGGCTCGGGTCGATCTTCGTGCGCTCCATCAGCGCCTTCAGGATCGTGGCGCCAAGCTGGCCCGCGGTCAGCGAGGAGAGGCTGCCACCGAACTTGCCGACGGCGGTGCGGATCGGGGCGACGATGGCGGCGCGGCGGAGGGTCATTGTGTCAGCTCCTGCTTGGCGGGAGCGAACTGGACGAACAACCGGCCGTCCGTGGGGACGATCCATCTCGCCTGTGAGCCCGCTCTCCTTGTCGCCATCCGGTTAAAGGATGCGGGCCGCGGTTTCAATCATCGGCAAGAAGATTCAGCGGGCTGAAAAATCCTGCCAACAGGCGATGCTTATTCGGCGGCGACTTTCGTCGCGTCAGCAGCGGCGACTTTCGTCGCGTCAGCAGCGGCCTCGATCTCCGCTGCCTTGGCTTCGACCAGCCGGACGATGTGGTCGATCATGCCCTCGTCCTGGACGACATGGTCGGTCACGCCCGAGAGGTAGACCATGTGCTTGCCGTTGCCGCCGCCGGTAAGGCCGATGTCGGTCTCGCGCGCCTCGCCCGGGCCATTGACGACGCAGCCGAGGACGGAGAGCGACATGGGGGTGCGGATGTGCTGAAGGCGTTCCTCCAGCGTCTGGACGGTGCGGATCACGTCAAAGCCCTGGCGCGCGCAGCTGGGGCAGCTGACCACGCGCACGCCGCGGTTGCGGATGCCGAGGGCCTTCAGGATCTCGAATCCGACGCGGACCTCCTCCTCCGGCTCGGCCGAGAGCGAGACGCGGATCGTGTCGCCGATGCCGTACCATAGCAGCGAGCCGATGCCGATCGCGCTCTTCACCGTGCCGCCGACGAAGCCGCCCGCCTCGGTGATGCCAAGGTGCAGCGGGCAATCCACCGCGTCGGCGAGCTGCTGATAGGCCGCGACGGCGAGGAACACGTCCGATGCCTTCACCGCGACCTTGAATTCGTGGAAGTCGCGGTCCTGCAGCAGCTTGATGTGATCAAGCGCGCTTTCGACCAAAGCCTCGGGGCAGGGCTCGCCGTATTTTTCGAGCAGGTCCTTTTCGAGGCTGCCGGCGTTGACGCCGATACGGATCGCGCAGCCGTTCGCCTTGGCGGCGTTGACCACCTCGTTGACGCGATCGGCGGAGCCGATGTTGCCCGGGTTGATGCGCAGGCACGCCGCGCCAGCATCCGCCGCCTCGAGCGCGCGCTTGTAGTGGAAATGGATGTCGGCGACGATCGGCACGCGCGCCGCGCGCACGATTTGCTTCAGCGCGGCGGTGGATTCGACGTCGGGGCAGCTGACGCGGATGATGTCGACGCCGGCGTCCTCGCAGCGGCGGATCTGGTCAATCGTCGCGCGCGCGTCGTCGGTCGGCGTATTGGTCATCGTCTGAACGGTGACGGGCGCATCGCCGCCAACGGGCACGTTGCCGACCATGATCTGGCGGCTCGCACGGCGGTGAATATCACGCCAGGGGCGTAGGGACATCGAAGGGCTTCCTATCGGCTTTGGCGGCGATATAGCGCTTCGCACACATAAACGAAACGTGGGGCAGGACGATGACGCTTTCGCTGTACGACGCGGTAATTCCGTCGAACATTCAGATCCTGGGCGCGATCGATCGCCTGCTGGACAAGGCGGAAGCGTTTGCGGCCGAAAAGGGCATGACCGCCGCCGAGCTGATCGACGCGCGCCTGGCCCCCGACATGCTGCCGTTCGGTTATCAGGTGAAATCGGTGGCGGAACATTCGATCGGTGGGATCGAGGGCGTGCGCGGGGGCAATTTCTCGCCCAGCATGGCGGCGTGGCCCACCGACTTTGCCGGGCTGCACGAGCGGGTACGCGGTGCGATTGCCGCATTGGAGGCCGTCAACCGTGCCGAGTTCGACACGCTGGCGGACCGCGATACGCAATTCTCGATGGGCGAGCTGCGCATGCCGTTCACCGGCGCGCAGTTCCTGCTCTCCTTCTCGCAACCGAACTTCTATTTCCATGCCACCACGGCCTATGGGATCCTGCGATCGCTCGGGATGAAGATCGGCAAGCGCGACTTCCTGGGCGCGTTGCGGATGAAGCGCTGATCCGCGCGACCTATCCGTAGTCGCCGCAAGCGGGTAGTCAGCGCGCGATGCAGCGGCACTATGGCCTCGACTGGCTTCGGATCGGGGCGTTCGCGATCCTGATCCTTTATCACATCGGCATGGTGTTCGTGCCGTGGGGCTTCCACGCGAAGCTCGCGGCCGAACAATGGGTGACGGTGCCGATGATGCTGTCCAACCCGTGGCGATTGTCGCTGTTGTTCCTTGTCTCGGGCTATGCCAGCCGGGCGCTGTTCGTGCGCCATACCGGGCCGTGGCCGTTCATGCGCAACCGCACCGCGCGGCTGCTGATCCCGCTCGTGTTCGGCATGGCAGTGATCGTGCCGCCACAGCCGTGGGTCGAGCTGGTGACGCAGCATGGCTATGCTGCTGGCTTCTTCGCGTTCTGGTCGGGCGATTATCTGGCGTTCGGCCGCCTCGATGGGCTGTTCCTGCCTACGTGGAACCACCTGTGGTTCGTCGCTTACCTGTGGGTCTATACGCTTGCCTTTACCGCCGTGCTGACGGTTACGCCGGGCGGCGTGCGGGCGCGGGCACAGCGCGTTTTCGAGCGGCTGTTCGGCGGGGCTGGCGCGCTGATCCTGCCAATGGCGTGGCTGATGCTGGTCAGCGGCGTCCTGTTCCCCGGCGCGCGCGAAACGCACGAGATGGTCGGCGATTGGGTGGCACACGCCACCTACTTCCCGATGTTCGTGCTCGGCTATGCCATGGCGGGCAGCGAGCGAATGATCGCGACCTTTGCGCGTTGGTGGAAAGTAACGGCGATCCTCGCTTTGCTGGCGTTTCTGACCGTGGCGGCAATCCAGATCGTCTTTGCCGGCTATCGCGTCACACCGCGGCCGTTCGGCACGATCTTCAGCCTGGCGCGCGGCGTGCAGGGCTGGATGACGATCGCGGCGCTGATCGGGATCGCCGAGACCTTCTGGAACCGCGACCATCGCTGGCGACCGATGCTGACCGAGGCCGTGTTTCCGTTTTACATCATCCACCAGACGATCATCGTGGTGGTGGCCTATTGGCTGCTGCACGCCGGGCTGCCGCTGGTGCTCGATTTCCTGATCCTGGTGGCGGCGACGGTGGCGGGATGCTGGGCCTTTTACCTCGGCGGCCGCCGCATCCCCTGGCTCCGCCCGCTGATCGGCCTGCGTCTGCACCGCCCACGCGCCGATATTCCCGATTCACGCCCGGCCATTGTTTGAAAAAGAGAAGAAGAAGGGATTTCATGCGCCTGTTTCTGCCTGTTCTCGCCGCCTTGCTGGCCACCCCGGTTACCGCTCAGCAGGCGCCGCGCTGGTCGCTCGCGATTCACGGCGGCGCCGGGGTGATCGAGCGTGACAAGCTCTCGCCCGAGCAGGACAAGGCGATCCGCGCCGCGCTGAACCAGGCGCTGAAGGCGGGTTCGGCCGTGCTGGACAAGGGCGGCAGCGCCCTGGATGCGGTTGAGGCGGCGATCCACGTCCTGGAGGATGATCCGCACTTCAACGCCGGTCGCGGCGCGGTGTTTACCTGGGATGGCCGCAACGAGCTGGACGCGGCGATCATGGATGGCCGCACCCGCGCCGCGGGCGCCGTGGCCGGCGTCACCACCACCCGCCACCCCGTCAGCCTTGCCCGTGCGGTGATGGAAAAGAGCGATCACGTCTTCCTGGGCGGGGCAGGTGCCGACGCCTTTTCTCGCGCCCAGAAGCTGGAACAGGCGGACCCCAGCTGGTTCGCAACGCCAGAGCGTCGGCAGCAGCTGGAGACTCTGAAGGCCAAGAAGCTGTCAGCCATCGACGTCGATCGCAAATATGGCACCGTCGGCGCCGTGGCGCGCGACGCGAACGGCCATGTCGCGGCGGCGACGTCGACGGGCGGCGTGACGGGCAAGCGCTGGGGCCGGATCGGTGACGCGCCAGTGATTGGAGCCGGCACCTATGCCGATGACCGTGCCTGCGCCGTTTCCGCAACGGGGGCAGGGGAGTATTTCATCCGCGAGGGCGTGGCGCACGAGATCTGCGCCAGGATCCGCTTCAAGGGCGAGAGCCCGCAGGTCGCCGCCGATGCGGTGATGGCGGAGGTTCAGGAACTGGGCGGCGACGGCGGGGTGATCGTCAACACGCCGTCCGGCGCCACGGCCTGGAGCTACAACACCCCCGGCATGTACCGCGGACGGGTAAGCGCCGGCAGCGCCCCGACGGTCGCGATCTACCGCGACGAGCCGTAGGAGGTACGCCCCTCCCCCACGCAGCCGCGGAGGCCCCGTTGCGTGGGGGGGAGGGGCCACGCAAGAGCGGAGGTCAGTGGCCGCAACGTCGGCCGCCAGGCGATGACGTGCTACCCAAGCGCGGTTATCTGGAAATCGATGTTTGGATCAGCGCTTGTGCAGCGCGTTGCCCCGAAAGCCCCTTCAACGTCAGCAGCGTAGGCGTGGGTCGATAGCGGCGGACGATCTCCTCCGCCCGCTTCTTATCGCCGGGCGATAGCTGCTGTTCAAAGCGGCTGAGCCACGCCTCCTGCTGTGCGTCAGGTTCTGACCGAGACAGGAAGAGCCGAAAATACGCTGCTGTTTTTGCAGGATCGGGCGTGATTCCCGATGTCCCGTTGTACACTGATGCGAGTCAGCAGGCTTTCGGTCCATCCTTGCGACGCAGACTTTTCGAGCCAAGCGAGGCCCTCCGCCATATTGCCGCGGCGTGCATAGAGGATGCCTACGTCCTGTTCGGCCAGAGCATATCCTGCCTTTGCAGCGACCAGCTTGTATTCAAGCGCTTTCTCTTCGTCGAAGGAGACCAGTCCTGCCCCTTGTCCGTCGTAATAGCAGCCGATTTTATAGGACGCCAATGGATCACCCAGAGCCGCAGCCTTCCTGAAGGCGGCGAGTGCCTTGTTGAGATCTTTGGCGGCACCCGACCCGGTGTGGTATGCCATTCCCAGGTGGTAGATCGCCTCTGGGTTATCGGTCTTTGCAAGCCGTTCCAGCGACGGGAGCAACCCCGCCTCTTGTGCGTGCCCCGCGGTTGCCATCAAGGCAACTGCCGTCACCGACGCCGCGATCAGTCGCATACTCCTCCCTGCACGATACAGAATGACCGCGTCTTCTCACTTGCTTTCGCCAGGGCGACTTATTGTGCGCGGCGGCAAGAAGTGCCCGGATCAGACCGGGCCTCAGGTTGTTCATTCGCGGAAGGCACGTTCCGACAGGCGGGTGATCGGCGTCAGGATGTACTGCAACACCGTGCGCGGATCGCCGAGCAGGTTTACCTCCGCCGTCATGCCGGTGCCGATCGGCAGCAGCTTGTTCGTCCGCCGATCCAGCAGGCCCTTGGTGTCGGTGCGGACGTAGACGTTGTAGTAGCTCACCTGAGCCCGCTCATCGACAATCGCGTCTGGCGAGATCGATTCCACTTTCCCGTCGATCCAGCCGTAGATGGAGCTGTCATAGGCGGTGATGTTGATCCGCGCATGCTGGCCGGTTCGCACGCGGGCGATATCTTCGGGCCGGATGCGTGCTTCGATCAGCAGCGTGTCGCGTGAGGGCGAGATTTCGGCAAGCGGCGCGCCCGGGGAAACGGCGGCGCCGACGGTTGTCACCAGCACGCGGTTGATCCGCCCGGCGAGCGGTGCGCGCACGGTGGTGCGTTGTACGCGCGCCGCCAGCGCCGGGATGGTGGAGGCGCGTGCCGCCAGGTCCGCCTGTGCCCGCGCCAACTCGTCCGCGGCACGCGCTCGCCAATCCTGCCGCGCCTGGGCGAGGCTGGCATTGGCCTCTGCCACGCCGGCCTGCGCGCGGGCGAGCGACGCCGCCGCCTGTGCCGCTTCGCTTGCGGCCACGGAGGCGGCGCTGTCGGCCTGCGCCAGGGAAAGGCGTGGCTCGATCCCCTTTTCGACGAGCGGCTTGATCGTGGCGAGCTCGGTCGCCCGCGCCTCGCGCGCGCTTTGCCGGGCACTGAGCGCGGATTGCGCCTCCGCCACTGCGCGAGTGGCCTGCACGCCGCGCGCGCCATAGGCGCCGGTAATGCCGGCCAGTTCCTGCATCCGTGCGGTGTGCAGCGCCTTCTCGATCTCGATCTGCTCAGCCACCGCCGCGTTGATCGGCGCAGGATAGACCGGCTCGCGGCCGAGAACCTCAGCCTTCAGTCGCGCGATCTTGACCTGAAGCGCAGCGGCCTGCGCTTCGCCTGAACTGAGCTCACCCCCGGTCGCCGTGGGATCGAGCCGGACGAGCGGCTGACCGGCCCGCACCACTTGTCCGGTGCGGACCAGGATCTCCTGCACGATCCCGCCTTCAAGATTGGACACGGTCTGCAACTGAGAGCTGGCGATCACCCGGCCTGGACCACGCACCGTTCGATCAAGCGTTGCCCAGGAGGCCCAGATTATGAAGATGACGAAAAAGGCGAGGATGGCCCAAAGCAGCACGTTGGACGCCTGGCGGGGCTTGATGCGCTCCGCCAAATCCTCGAGCCGCGTCGGTTCGGCTGGTGCCAGGGGGTTTACGGCGCGCGGGGCAGGTGTTTGCGACATGGTTCAGGCCACCTTCGGCCGGGTAAGTTGCTGCATCACCTTGTCGCGCGGGCCGTCCATTGCGATCCGGCCGCGCTCCATCACGATGATCCGCTGCACAAGCTGAAGCAATGGCGGGCGATGAGTGACGAGCACCATGGTGCGACCCTGTACCTCGTTCTGAAGCCGCTCGATCAATCCCTGCTCGGTCTGCGCGTCCATGCTGGCGGAAGGCTCGTCAAACACCAGCATCGGCGGCCGACCGGCGAGTGCCCGCGCAATGGCAATCGACTGGCGCTGCCCGCCGGACAGGCCTTCGCCACGATCCGCCAGCTTCAGATCATAGCCGTTGGCGATTTGCCCCATGAACTGGTGCGTGCCTGACAGCGTCGCCGCGCGCAGCAGTTCGGTATCATCGACGCCCGATCGGCCCAGACTGATGTTCTCCCGGACACTGCCGGTCATCAGCACGCTGTCCTGCATCGCCACGCCAATCTGGGCGCGCAGCGTGGCGGGGTCGATCTGCCGCAGGTCGCTGCCATCAACCATCACCAGGCCGTCTTCGGGTGGGTAGAGCCCGAGGATCAGCCGAGTGATCGTCGACTTGCCCGAACCCACGCGGCCCAGAAGCGCCACGCGCTCGCCGGGTTCGATGGTGAAGGACACGCCCTGCAGCGCCGGCTCTGCGGCGCCGGGATAGCGGAAGGTGACGTTCCGGAATTCGATCTTGCCGGAGAGTGATGCGATCTGCAGCGGTTCTCCTGCGGGCCCTTCGCTGGGCTGCTCCATCATCGCGTTGATCTGGCGATAGGCGGTTCGGGTTGCCGAGAGCCGTGCGAGCAACTGAGAGATTTGGGCAAGCGGCGCGATGGCCCGGCCGGCGAGCAAGGAGCAGGCGATCAGGCCGCCCGAGGTCAGCTCACGCGCGGCGATCAGGTTGACCCCGACGATCACCACCGCGGCATAGCTGATCGTGCTTGCCGAGCCGGCGACGGTGATCGCGATGCTGGAAATCAGGCGCTGGCGAAGCGAGGAATCGGATTGTTGCCGGACGGCGCCGAGCCAGCGATCGGTAAGCATCGGCCCGGCGCCTGATGCCTTCACCGTTTCCAGCCCGCCAATCGTTTCCACCAGCACGGACTGTTTGGACAAACCCTCCCGCAGCGTTCGCGCGGTGAGTCGTTCCAGGGCCGGATTGGTCGCCCAGGCGGTCAGCAGCACGACGGGGATGATGACGAGCAGGACGAGCACCACCTTGCCGCCGATCGCCCAGATCACCACGACGGTGAGGATCAGGAACGGAAAGTCGACCAGCGCCGTCATGGTGGCGGAGGCGAAGAAGTCGCGCAGCGCTTCCAATTCCCGCATCAAGCCGGCGAGCGCCCCGGTCGACCCTTTCTTGTGGTCAAGCCGGATCGCCAGCAGCTTCCTGAACACGCGATCGCCGACCTGGTGATCGATGTCGGCGCCAGCGATATCCACGAAATACGCACGCAGCATCTTCAGCACGAAGTCAAAGATGACGACAAAGCCAAAGCCGATCGACAAGGCAACCAGGCTCGACATGGCGTTGTTCGGGATGACCCGATCGTAGATGACCATGGAGAACAGCGAAGTCACCAGCGCAAAGACGTTGATGAGCACCGCCGCCGCAGCAACCTTGATATAGGTGCGCTTGTTCTCGGCCATCGGCTCGAGCAGCCAGGGCGCGAAGCGGGGCTTGGGATCGGGGACGAGCGTATGGTCGCTCATGGCTGGCGTCCTTGGGATGGATCGGTAATGCCGAGTGTCGGCAGCAACTGGCCCGTCCTGGACAGCAGGACGTAGCGTGATGCGTCGAGTTCAGTGACGGCCTGGAGATAGCCGACCGCCGTTTCGAAATAGCTGTCTTCCGCGCCGATCACATCGAAGAGCGTGCCGGATGCGACACGGAAACGCTCGGCGATCGTGTCGCGCGAACGGCGGCTGGCCAGATAGGTCGATTCCAGAGCGCGGCGCTGCTCCTCCAGCGCCTGTACGTCGGACCAGGCGATTTCCGCGTCGCGCGCCGCTTCGGTGGACACGCGGTTGGCGCGCGCCTCGGCCGAGCGGGCGCGGGCCTGGGCCTGCTGGTCGCGCTCCTCAATGCCGCCCCACAGACGCTGACGAAGCGTGAGCCGCGCGCGCACGTCATAGTCGCGCGGGGTTTCGTAAATGCCGTAGCGGCCGGCATCGATGCCCGCGGCAAGGGTCGGCAGCCGATCGGCATGAGCGGCGCGGGCATCGTTGCGAGCGGCCTCCGCCACCGAACGGGCGGAGCGCACCGCCGGCACGTCCACCGCCCGTGCGACCGCCAGATCCTTGCTGACGCTGGCCTGGCCGATGAATGGCGCGCGGGCGAGGCCTGGCGGGGGCGGTGCGCCGGTCAGCGACTGGAATCGCGCGGACGCCTGCGCCTCCAGCCGGCGAAAGCGCGCCAGCCGCGCGTCGGCGGAGGCGATGTAGCTGTCCACGCGCGCGATATCGGCCTCTGCCGAGGCGCCACGCCGGATGCGTTCCTGCACCATCACGCGCAATTCCCGCTGACTGGCGGAGAAGGACGTCGAGAGTGCCACCAGCGCGCGATAGGTAAAGACGTCGTACCAGGAAGCGAGCGTCATCAGGGCAACGCGATCCTGCGCGCCAAGGATGTCGGTTTCCGCTGCGCGCAGTCGCTCGCGTGCAGCACCGATCCGCGCATTGGCGCTGCCGCCGTCGAGCAGCAGTTGGTCCACCGTCAGCAATTGATCGGTGCGGCGTCCCGGACGAGACTCCTCGATGATGTTTTCGACATTGTTGCCGAAGTTGCGGGACAGCACCTTGTAGCTGGTGATCGTGACATCAACCGTGGGGCGGCGGGCCGACTTGGCCTCGCCCAGCGCGGCGCTGGCCTGATCACGATTGGCGCTCGCCTCCTCCGCCTCCGGTGCGCGCGCCAGGGTCGCGTTGACGATCTGCTGCAGCGTTTCCACCGGCGCAGTGCGGCGCGTGAGTTCCAGCAGCGGATCATCCTCCGCGCGGATCGCCATCGGATTGCCGGTGTGGCCGGGGAGCAGGGGCGGCGTCTGCGTGCTGGACGAATCCTGTCCAATGGCGGGGAACGCCAGCGTGACGGCCGTCAGAACCGCGGTGGCCGTTCTTGCCCTGCCTCTCCTGATAAACGATGGTAAAATCACAGATCCCCCCCGGGACAAGGGGTGATCTCTATCCGGTCCCGGGGCCGCCGCCAAGTATTGTCGGCGCTCTCAAAAGCATTCACTCTGGACGAGTTATTGCCCGAATGCCCCTGCACGGTACAGGAGAGTGATGGCGACCCGGCGATTTCGGGGATCCATCGGGTTTTCGGTGATCATCGGCTCGCGATCCGCCACCCCTTCAATTCGGTAGAAGCGCTGTTCCGGTATCCCGCCGGCCGCGAGGCGCCGCCGCGTCGCCTCGGCACGCGCAGTGCCCAGCATCCAGTTGTTCATCGCCCGCGGGTCGCCATAGGGCAGGCTGTCGGTATGCCCGCGGATCATGATCGGGTTCTGCGTCGGACGGATCCCTTCCGCGACCATGCCGATCAACGTGGAGGCATCCTTTTCCAGCGCGGTCGTGCCAAGCGCGAACATGGAATAATTCGCGTCATCCACCAGGTCGATGCGCATCCCGTTGGGGGTCATCGTGAAGCGGATGTGCTTGGCGAGCGCCGCCAGTGACTTGCGCTCCCTCAGCTGCCGCTCGACCTGTTCCTTCAGCTTGGCGAAGTTGCGGCGATCCTCTGCGGCGATCGCCTCGGCGCTGCGCAGCGATCCCTTCCTGCCGGTGCCCATCTGCGCGCCGCCGGCACCTTCTGCCTTGGAGACGATGGTCGGCATACGCGAGTTGCCGTCGTTCGGCCCCGTCTTTTCGGTCGACGTGACGGACTGGCCACCCAGCAACCCGCTGCCGCCGATACCGAGCGACTTGGTGTTGAGAACGGTTGGCGCGAAATAGTCGGCGATGCCCTTGCGCTGTTTTTCCGTGGTGGCGCCGAGCAGCCACATCAGAAGGAAGAACGCCATCATCGCGGTCACGAAATCGGCATAAGCGACCTTCCACGCGCCGCCGTGATGGCCGCCGTGCCCCTCGATATAGATCTTCTTGACGATGATCTTGGGCGGCTGGTTGCTGCCATGGGGTGCGCGCGCGGCCATGGCTTATTTGCCCCTGAGGCCGTCGAACACCTCGGCAAAGCCGGGCTGGTTGGTGTGGGCGATGCCCGAGCGCGCCGCCTCGATCACCAGCGGCTGCGGATGGCCGTGGAGCGAGGCGATGATGATCTGCTTCACCACATGATAGATCGCGGCATCGGCATCGATCACCTGCTTCAGGCGCGAGGCGAGCGGGCTGACAATGCCGTAGGCGAGCAGCACGCCAAGGAACGTCCCCACCAGCGCGGAGCCGATCATGCCGCCCAGCACCGATGGCGGCTGGTCGATCGAACCCATCGTCTTCACCACGCCGAGCACGGCCGCGACGATGCCAAGCGCCGGCAGGGCGTCGGCAAGCGAGGACAGGGTGGTGTGTGGCCCCTCCACCTCATGATGGTGGGTCTTGATGGCATTATCCATCACTTCTTCCACCGCGTGAACGTCGAGCGTGCCGGAGGACACGACCACCAGGCGCAGCGTGTCGGCAATCAGGTTGACCAACGTATGATCGGCCACCAGGCGCGGATATTCGGCAAAGATGGCGGAGGATTTCGGATCCTCGACATGCGGCTCCAGCGCGATCGGGCCTTCCATGCGCAGCATCTTCATCAGCTTCGACACCAGGAAGATGACGTCGAGATAATCCTGCTTCTTGTACTTCGGGCCCTTGAACACCTTGGCCAGGCCGCCGCCCATCGCCTTCAGCTCCTTGCCGGAATTGCCGATGATCAGCGCGCCGGCAGCGGCGCCGCCGATGATCAGCATTTCATGCGGAAGGGCGTGGAGCACCGGACCCAGCGAACCGCCCGTGAAGGCAAAGCCGCCGAAGACCATGGCAATAAGAACAACAAGGCCGATGGCGGCGAACATCTTTATCCCCGGACGCTACGTAAGGTGCTCTCTGTCAAACGACCGGGGGAGCAGATTCTTTATCGGGAAATTGCCCCGCGTGCGCGGCGGCAGTGCGGGTCAGCGCAGATAGTCGAACAACGACAGGCTCGAGAGCTTCGAGAAGCTCGCCTGCGTCGCCTGAAGGATCGTCATCGTCTTCTGGAGCTGGACGATCGTTTCGGTCGGGTCCGCATCCTCAATGTCTGCCCGCGCGAGTTCACGGTCGTCTGCCGCCGATTTGAGCTGCGCGGCCTGAAGATCGACTCGCGCCTCCCGGGCACCCAGCGACGCCTGGGTCGCCGTGACCTGATCAGCCACTGTCGCCAGCGTATCGGCGGCGCTCTCAGGGATCGTTTCACCGGCGCGCAGTGCGGCAACCATGGCCGCAATGGCGCTGCCCAGATCCTCGCTGTCCTTTACCGCCAGGAAATCCTTGGCGTTGACGACCACCTCGACGCTCTGACCATCGCCGATCGGCATTGCCGCCGCTTTCCCTTCGGCGAAGGTGAGCGTGCCGCCGGCGCCACGTGCAACTGCTGCCCCGTCGTCCTTGCCGCCGAACAGCGGCATGCCGCGCGCATCCTTGCCGTTCGCCAGCGCGATCACGGATTCCAGAATGCCCTCCAGTTCGGTGGCGATGGCAGCTTTGGCGGTATCCGAGTTCGTACCCGTCCGGCCCTGGATCACCAGTTCGGATGCGCGCTGCAGCCGTTCGGTCATCTGCGACAGGCTGCTGCCGGCCTGCTGCAGGGTCGACTGCGCAAGCTTCACGTTGGCGGCATCCTGCGTGCCATCCGCATTGGCGCGGTTGATCACTTGCAACCGCTGGTAACCGACGCTGTCGTCCGACGGCGCAAGCAGCTTCTTGCCGGTCGACACCTGTTCGTTCAGCCGATCGAACTGCGCCTGCAGCTTCTGCATCGACGCGGTCGAGCGGTTGAAGAACAGGTTGGTGGAGATGTTGGCGCTCATCAGCGGATATCCAGCAGGGTCTGGAAGGCGTCTCGCGCGATCGAGATCACCCGGCTTGACGCCTGATAGGCTTGTTGGAAGCGCAGCAGGTCGACAGCCTCGCGATCCAGATCGACGCCGGAGATCGCGTCACGCGCGGCAATGGCACTGTCGTGGATCGCGGTCTGGGCATCGGCAACAACCCCGCGCGCCTGGATGGCGGCCGCGTTGCTGGAGACCATATTGTTCAGCGACCCTTCGAAGCCGGCGCTGCTGCGCAGGCCTTCCAAGGCCGCAAGATTGCCGTTTCCGCGGGTTCCTTCGCCGGGGGCGGCAGCGGCAATCCCCCGCGGATCGGACATGACAAGGGTGATGTCGGTGGGCGAGGCGCCGACCGCGAAGAGCGGCGCGCCTGCTGCGCCATCGAGCGTCTGGCCGTTGCCCTGCACGCCATTGACGCCATTGACGAAGTCCGCCGCCATTTCCGCCAGTTGCGTGCGCGCTGCCGCAATCCGCTGCGCCCCATCAACGATCCCGCCGATCGCGCCACCACCGGGCGACAGCATCGACACGTCGTTCCCGTTCTTCACGGCGATGGCGACGACGCCTTCCGCGCTCCGCGCGTAGCTGACCGTGGCGGCCTGGTTGCCGCTGACGAGCATGGCACCGGTGCCGGCACCGGCACGCACCGTCGCACGGCCGGCGGCATCGTAGCTGGCGGTGATATCCACCAGCGCGCTCATCCTTTCGAGAATGTCGTCGCGCTGATCGGCGAGGTTCGCCGCGCCTGTGGTGTTCGCGCCGACCCGGCCCAGGCCCTCGTTCACCTTGGCAAGCGCGGCAGAGAGGCTGTTGAGATCGGCCACCGCCTGATCGGCGGTCGCGTCCAGCTCGGCAGTGGCCTGCGCCAGAGCCGCGCCGGTCGTGGTAAAGGATCCGGCAAGCGAGCGCGCCTGCTCGATCATTGCTGCCCGCGGCGCCGTCGCGGTCGGATCGGCCGCAACCCCTTTCGCTGCATTGAAGAAGGCGGACAGGCGGGAGTCGAGCCCGGAACCGGTCAGCGCGGACTGGATCCGGTCCATCCAGACCCCACCGGCCTCCGTGCGGGCCAGATCGGCGCCGGCGGTACGAACAGCAGCAGCCTTGAACTGATCGGCCGCACGATTGACGCCGGTCACGAACACGCCGTGTCCGGAGGTCAGACCGGCGCGACCGCCGATGCTGACGACTTCCGTGGTCGTGATCGTCCGACGCGAATAGCCGGTCACCCCGGCATTCGCGATGTTCTCCGACACCGTGCCGAGGGCAGCCTGATTCGCGCGGACGCCCGACGCGCCGATGGAAAGAAGGTCGCTCACGCGGGCCTTATGTCGGCGCCTTGGTTAAGGCCGGATTGAGACTTTTGGCCTTCGTCGGCCGCTTTGGCCGAGTCCGTTGAATTTCCCGGTGCTGTTGCCGAAAGGCCACGCGACAGGAAGTCGGTCATCGCCTTGCCGATGCCAAGCGGCGTGTGCTGCGCCATCTGCTGCACCATCTTCTGGTCCTGCATGTCGCGGAACGTGTCGATCGCCTGGCTGTCGAACAGCGGCTCGGCGAGCTTCGCCGCGCGCATCGATTTCAGCATCATGCCGGTGAACACCGCCTCGAACTGCTGCCCGGCGGCCTTCAGGTTCTCGCTGGACGCCTCGCGCTTCAGGCCCGAGTCGATGCCGGTGGTGCCGGAGATGCGGCCGATCTGAACGGGCCCGGTCACAGGACGATCAACTCGGCCTTGAGCGCGCCGGCTTCCTTCAGCGCCTCGAGGATGGCGACGAGATCCGCCGGCGAGGCGCCGATCGCGTTCACCGCCTTGACGATGTCAGCAAGCTTCGGGCCTGGGGCGAGCAGGAACATCGGGCGCTGCTCTTCTTCAACAGCGACGCCGGACTTGCGCTCCATGGCGGTCTGACCCTGGCTGAAGGGCGCGGGTTGGCTGATGCGCTGGTTCTCGTCGATCCGCACCGTCAGCTTGCCATGGGTGACGGCGGCCGGGCCGACGCGCACGGCGGAGTTGATGACGACGGTGCCCGAGCGAGCGTTGACGATGACCTTGGCAGGTGGCTCAGCCGTCGTGACGTCGAGGTTCTCGATCGTCGACATCAGCGTCGCGCGCACGTCGGCGCCGACCGGCGCGCGCACCGCGACCGACACGGCGTCCACCGCCTGCGCCACGCCGAAGCCAAGCTTCTGGTTGATCGCGGCGGCGACATTCTGCGCGGTGGTGAAATCGGCGCGCTGGAGGTTGAAGGTGAGGTTGGGCGCATCGGCAAAGCCGGTCGCGACCGCCCGCTCCACCGTGGCGCCCTCGGGAATACGGCCGGTCGAGGGCGTGTTGACCACGATCTGCGAGCCGTCCTTGCCCTCCGCGCCGAGGCCGCCAACGGCGAGATTGCCCTGCGCCATGGCGTAGATCTGGCCATCGGCGCCCAGCAGCGGGGCCATGATCAGGCTGCCGCCGCGCAAGCTCTTCGCCTTGCCCATTGAGGAAACGGTGATGTCGATCCGTTGGCCGGGCTTGGCAAAGGCAGGCAGCTCGGCGGTGATCATCACCACCGCGGCGTTCTTCAGCCCCTGATTGGCATTGGGCGGCAGCTGCAGGCCGAAGCGCGAGGCGACCGCCTTCATCGACTGCACGGTATATTCGAGATTGTCGTCGCCCGTGCCGGGCAGGCCGACCACTACGCCATAGCCGGTGAGCTGGTTCGACCGGATGCCCTGGAACCCGCCGAGATCCTTGATCCGGTCGGCCGAGGCGGGCGCCGGGACGCACAGCGCGGCAATCAGCAGCGCAGGCAGGGCGAGGAGGGTGCGGAACATGGTCATGATGCTCGGGTGTGAGGGCGACATGGTTAATGCGGCGCTAAATGCCGACGGTCAGAACGGGCTGACGACCTGGAAGAACCGGCTGAGCCAGCCCTGCCGTCCGGCGCGCGCGACATCGCCCTTGCCGGTATAAGCGATCTGGGCATCGGCGACGCGGGTCGAGGCGACGCGATTGTCGCGGTCGACGTCGGCGGTGCGCACCAGCCCCTTGATCTGGATGAATTCGTCGCCGCGGTTGAGCGTCACGCGCTTCTGCCCCTGCACCAGCATCGTGCCATTGGGATAGACCTGCGCCACGGTGACCGAGATTTCGCCGGAGAGCGAATTGGCCTGGCCCGCCGTGCCGGTGCCGGCGAAATTGCGATTGCCGCTGACGCTGGCGTCGGTGGTGTTGAAGAGGTTGAGCGGGCCGGTGGTCGGCGGGGTGATGCCGAAGCCGCCGCCCGAATCGAGCTTGGAGGTCGAGGATTTGGACGCCGCGGTCCGCTCCACCAGCACGATCGTCAGCGGATCGCCGACGCGGCGTGCGCGCCAGCCCTCGTGGAGTGCGGCATAGCCGTCCGCCGCCTGGAAGATCGCGCCGGTCGCCGGTGCCGGCGCGGGGGCGGCGGGCAGCGGATGGACCGCGGTGAAATCCTCCGCTGGCGCCTTCTTGCCAAACAGGCCGGCATGGGCGGGCGCGGCGGCGAGGAGCGCGGCGCTGCACAGCGCGGCGGCGAGCGGGAACGTGCGGGACGTCATGGCCGATCAGTCCTCAGATGTTCTGATTGACGTATTTGAGCATTTCGTCGGTGGCCGAGATCATCTTGGAATTGACCTCATAGGCGCGCTGTGTCTCGATCATGTCGACGAGCTCCTCGACGACGTTGACGTTGCTTGCCTCCAGCATGCCCTGGCGGATCTTGCCGCGGCCATCCTCGCCCGGGACGCCCATGTTGGCGGTGCCCGACGCGCCGGTCTCGACGAGGTAATTGTCGCCGATCGACTGAAGCCCGGCGGTGTTGGGGAAGCTGGCGACCTGGATCTGGCCGAGGTTCGATGCCTCCGCCTGACCGGGGATCGTCGCCGACACCGTGCCGTCCATGCCGATGGTGATCGCGGTGGCATTTTCGGGCACGTTGATGCCGGGCATCACCTGATAGCCCTCCGACGTGACCAGCAGGCCTTCGGGCGAGCGCGAGAAATTGCCCGCGCGGGTGTAGCCAAGCTGTCCGCCGGGCAGCTGCACCTGGAAATAGCCGTCGCCGTCGAGCGCCATGTCGAGGCTGTTGCCGGTGGTGGCCAGCGAGCCCTGCGTGTCGATGCGCGCGGTGCTCTGCACGCGCACGCCGGTGCCCAGGTTCAGGCCGGTGGCATATTTCGTTTCCTGCGTCGACTGCGCGCCGGGCGCGGTGATCACCTGATAGCTCAGCGTCTCGAACGCGGCGCGATCACGCTTGTACCCGGTGGTATTCACGTTCGCGAGGTTGTTCGAGATAACCCGCATGCGCGTGTCCTGGGCGTCGAGCCCGGTGCGCGCGATGTGCATGGCGGCGGTGGTCATGGTCTAATTCCTTCTAATCGCGCGCGGGGCTTAGCCGGGCATCCGCATGACGGAGGCGGCGCCTTCGTCCATGGTCTTGGCTTCCTTCAGTAGGTTGGCCTGGACCTCGTAGCTGCGCTGGTTCTCGATCATGTCGACGAGCACCTGGGTCATGTTGACGTTGCTTTGTTCGAGCGTGCCGGACGCGACCTTGGCGTCCATGTTCTCGGGCAGCACCCCGCCGCCGCGCACGTGCATCAGATTGTCGAGGCCCTTCACCGTGGACGAGCCGCGGTCCGACACCAGCTTCAGCTTGTCGATGACGGTGACGTCGGTGGAGGCGCCGCCCTGCGGCACGATCGAGATCGCGCCGTCCGAGCCGATCGACAGCGACGTGTAGGGCGGGATGGTGATGGGGCCCCCCGACCCCATCACCAGATAGCCGTCGCCTGTCTGCAACGTGCCCGATGCGGTGACGGTAAGGTCGCCGCGGCGCGTATAGGCTTCGGTGCCGTCGGGCGCCTGTACCGTCAGCCAGGTGTCGGCATCGGTCAGCGCCACGTCGAGATTGCGACCGGTCTGGATCATCGCGCCGACGCTGCGGTCGGCATCGGTCACTTCCTGTGCGGCGGGCGCACGCGCATCGAAACGCGCGCCGCCGCCCTTCAGCTCGATCCGGTCGAACACCACGCGATCGGCGCGAAAGCCGGTCGTGGAGGCGTTTACCATGTTGTTGGCGATGGCGGCCTGCGCCGCCATGTGCGCCTTGAGGCCCGTCGCCGCCGTATAGACCAGCTTGTCCATGGTTCGATCGATCCAAAGGTGTTCCGTTCACGCCGAGGCGCAACCGGAACACAGCAAGAGTCAGGCCAGAATTACGCGCGGATGTTGAAGATCGTCTGCGAGATCTGGCTGGAGGTATCGAGCGCCTTGGCGTTCGCCTGGAAGTTGCGCTGCGCCGCGATCAGCTCCACCAGCTCCTCGGTGATGTCGACGTTCGAACCCTCGATCGTGCCCGACATGAGCTTGCCGAAGCCATTCTCGTTGGCGCCGCCCATCGTTGCCGTGCCGGACAGGCCGGTGGCGCTCCAATATTGGCCGCCATTCTGGCGCAGGCCGGTCGGGTTGACGAAGTTCGCCAGCGCCACCTTGCCCAGCTTCACCGCATCGCCATTGGAATAGCTGGCGGTGATGACGCCGGCGCTGTCGACAGTGATGCCGGCGAACTCGCCCAGCGCTTGGCCGTCCTGCGAGCGCGAGGCGATGGCGAACGGCTGCTTGGCCGCCGTGGTACCGGTGAGGTCCAGCGTGATGGTGCGCGGGTCGCCGGCGCCGTCGAACACGAGCTTTTCACCATTGCCGCTGATCAGATTGCCCTCGGCATCGAACGACACCGGAGTGCCGGCGCCCTCGTTTGCCGCGGTATCACCGATGTAGCTGTAGACCGTCCAGTCGCTCGACTTCAGCTCGGTGCCGTCGGCGGCGGCTTCTGCCGGCTTGCGGACGAAATAGTTGGTCAGGGTCTGTGCATTGCCCATTGCGTCATACACCGTCGTGCTGGTCGCGCTGGTGTAGGTCGACGGATCGGTGCGCTTGAACTCGGCATCGGTGCCGGTCGCGCCGCTGTTCAGCGCGGCCTTCAGCGTCACCGTGCCGGTCGCCCTGGCGGTGCCGCTGGTCATCGGCACCTGCACGTCGATGAGCGTGCCGTTGTTCGGCACCGTGCCGTCGGTTTCCACGGCATAGGCCTGTAGCCGGCTGCCCTGCGTATCGGTGATGTAGCGGTTGGGATCGACGCCGAAGCTGCCGTTGCGCGTATAGGCGATCGTCGAGCCGCCCGCCGCAGCGGTCTTCACCGGGAAGAAGCCGTCGCCGGCGATCGCGAGGTCGAGCGACGAGCCGGTCGTCACCAGGCTGCCCGCGCCGAACATCTGCTTGTTCTGCGCCAGCGCCGCGCCCGAGCCGGTCAGGCGGCGGGGATCACTGGTGAAGTTCGACGCCATGATGTCGGTGAATTCGCTGCGGCTCTTCTTGAAGCCGTTGGTCGCGACGTTGGCGATGTTGTGCGAGATGGTCGACATGTCGGTCTGCGCAGCCTGGAGACCGGAAAGCGAAGTGTAGAAGGACATGGGGGAAGCTCCTGAAACGTGGGATAGGTGAGGGTAGAGGTCAGCCGATCTGGCGAACGGCGGTGGCGGGAACCTCACCGATCCCCGGCAAGGTGAGGACGGCAGCGCCGCTGGTGGTCGAGACGGAGGTGACGGGCGCCCAGACGAGGCTGCTGGCGGCGACCGAGCGGCTGCCGTCATTGGCGCTGATGCTGACGGTGAAGGGGCCCGGGCCGGCATCCGCGCCGGCCGCGGTCTTGCCGTCCCAGTCGTAGCTGACGGTGCCCGCCTTCTGCGCGCCGAGATCGGCGCTGTGCAGCAGCTGGCCGTTGGCATCGGAGATCGCGACGGTGACGTTGCTGGCATCGGCGCCAAGCTCGATCCCGCCGGCGATGCCGCCCGAGGCGCGGCCGTAGGCGACATTGCCCGGCGTCAGCACGGTGCGGCCGACATAGCTGACCGCGTCCTGCATGCTGGTGGCGCCCAGCTTGTCGGCGATCGCCTTCAGCGTGGAGCCCATCTCCGTGATGCCGGCGAGCGAGGAGAATTGCGCCATCTGCGCAACCATCTGCGTATTGTCGACCGGATCGAAGGGATCCTGGTTCTTCATCTGCGCGGTCATCAGCTTCAGGAAATCGGCCTGACCCATGGTCGGGGACTTTGCGGCCGCATTCTTGGCCGCCGCGTTCGCGGTGCCGATGCCCAAATTGCCGATCGTGGCGTCAAAGGAGGTCGCCATCTATCAGCGCCCCAGCTTCAGCGTGTCGACGATCAACGACTTGGCGGTGTTCATCACCTCGACGTTGTTCTGATAGCTGCGTGCGGTCTCCATCATGTCGACCAGCTCGCGCGTTTCATCGACCGCCGACTGGTAAACAAAGCCGTCGGCATCAGCCATCGGGTTGTTCGGATCGCGGATCTTGATCGGGTCCTCACCGGCGGTGACGACGCGCTCCACGTTGACGGTGGCCATGCCGCTCGCCTGGTCGAACTGCGTACGGAACACCGGCTTGATGCTGCGATAGGCGGTTTCCGACGAGCCGGTCACCGCGCCGGCATTGGCGAGGTTGGAGGCGGTCGTGTTCATCCGCACGAGCTGCGCCGACATGGCGCGGCCCGCGACCTGGAAGATCGATAGGGGTTGGTTCGCCATGGGTTATTCTCCCTTCAGCGCGCGGGTGAGCTGGTTGATGCGGCCGTTCAGGAACGACAGCGTCGTCTGATACTGGACGGCGTTTTCGGCGAAGGCGGTCTGCTCCTTGCTGAGCTCCACCGTGTTGCCGTCCATCGAGGGCGAGTCCGGTGTGCGGTACAGCGTCGCCTGTTCGATGCCGCCCTGCCGCTCCACCGAGGCGAGCGCCTGAGTGAAATCGATGTCCTTCGCCTTGAAGTTTGGCGTCGAGGCATTGGCGATATTGGAGGCGAGCAGGTTCATCCGCTGCGCCCGCACCTCAAGCGCCGCGCCGTGAACCCCGAAAAGACTGCCGTTGGCCATTGGCCTGAAATCTCCTGCACGAGCCTGTGCGCGAGTTACTCCGCAAGCTGTGTGCCAACCTGTCGCAACAGGCGGCTGGCGCGAGGCTGGCAGAGTGCGGCGGCAAGGATTTGCCGGGCGGCCGGCAATCTTGCCGGGGTGCCGGGGTGGCAGCATTGCCGCTCGCAGTTTTGCCTGACTCCGGCAGCAACCCGGATCAGGGCGGCGCACCGGCCCGATGATCAAAATGGCCCGCCGCTTGCGTAGGGGTGCGCATGAACCTCGAGACCTTTCTCGATCCCTATGCGCTTGCCCTGGTCGGCGGTGGCACCATCGCGTCCGCCGTGCTGCGAACATCGGCAGGCGATCTCGCCCGTGCGCTTCTCGCCCTTCGCACGTTGCCGCGCCGCCGGTTTGCTGCCGATCCGCTGCTGGAGCAGATCGCCGCCTTCGGCCGCATCGCCCGCCGTCATGGCCCGGTGGCGCTCGATAAGTCGGTGATTGCCGATCCCGATGTTGCCGCCGCGATCGCCGACATCGTCGATGGCCACGGGCCGGACGCGGTGGAAAGTCGCTTGCGGTACCTGCGTCAGGCCCGGATCGAGCGCCACTGCGCGGCCGCGGACGTATGGGCCGGCATGGCTGAGGCAGCCCCGGCGATGGGCATGGTGGGCACCCTTGTCGGCCTGGTCGCCATGTTCGTCCAGATGACCGACCCGCAGGCGATCGGCGGAGCGATGGCGGTTGCGCTCCTGGCGACGCTTTACGGTGCGCTGCTCGCCAATCTGGTGGCCATGCCGGTGGCGAGCAGGCTGCGCGCCGCCGCGCGCGTCGAGGCGTTCGAGCGTCGGCGGCTGGAGGAGCCACTGGTTGCGCTTGCGGCGCGTGAGCAGCCCCGTGGCACCGTTGTCCGCTCATGGCACGGCGCCAGCGAGGCGGCATGACGTACGCCGACGAGTTTCCAGCATCGCCGCAGGGTCGCCCGCTGTGGCTGGTGACTCTTGCCGATCTCGCCTTGCTGCTGGTCGGCTTCTTTGTGCTGCTTCAGGCGAACCAGTCGCTTGACCGCAAAGCTCTCGCGGATGGCATTCGCGCCGGCTTTGGCGCGGCGCCCCAAGCCATGGCGCCCGATCCGCTGGCGGTAGCCGCAGCCGGCGTGTTCGACTTCGCGCCGGGTTCAGCGGTTCTTCCGAAATCGGTCGAGGCTCTCCGTGCCTGGGCACGGGAGGCGGTCAGCGATCCGCGCGTGTCGCTCCGCGTAACGGCGTCTGTCGACGGCACCGCCCGCGATGTCGATCCCGGTACCGGCAGCGCCGCCGTGCTGGCTGCGGATCGCGCCCGGGCCGTCGCCGCCGCCCTGGCGCCCGTCGTCCCGGGCCGTCGCCTGCTTATACAAACCGCCGAGCCGCCCTCGCGCCGGCAGGCGGTCGTCACCATCGCGTTTACCGGAGAGAAGAAGTGATCGCGTTCGCCCTGGCGCTCGCCGCCGTCGCTCATCAGGACACCGCCGCGCTCGACAGGGCCGTGGCTGCCTTTACTGGTCGGCCGATCGGTGAGGATGGTGGTGCGCGCGCCGCGATCGACCCGCGGCTGCGGCTGAAGCAATGCCCCACCGTTGCCCTGTCGTGGCGCACCGACGCGCATGATGCGGTGGTCGTGTCCTGCGCCGGGCCGGAGTGGCGCCTGTTCGTGCCCATCCGGATGCCCGCGCAATCCGCATCCGTTGCGCGCCCGCCTGCCGCCCCGGCGGCGGCCAGCATGGCTGCCGAGAAGATCATCAAGCGCGGCGATCCGCTGGTCATCGAGGCGGGATCCGACGGGTTTTCCATCACCCGCGAAGGCGTCGCCATGGCAGACGCCGCGGCGGGCCAGCGGCTGATGGTGCGCGTCGATGGTGGCAAGATGCCGGTGCAGGCGGTGGCGCTCGCTCCCGGCCGTGCGACTCTGCCGGGATGGGTGGAGTGAAAAAAGTACTAAAGCCCTGCGTGCCCCGGCCGTTTAACCCGGCGGGATCGAGGCGCAGCAGGTGTAGTTATGGTCGACTCAATCGGGCCAAGGCCCTTGGATCGGAAGGTTGGAGGGGTAACCCGTGTCGGGACGGCCAAGGCCCCGGCGACGGTGACGGAGCAAGCGCGGGCGACGCAGGCGCCGACCGTCGCGGCGCAGCTTTCCGCCTCGGCGCCGGTCGACACCGCCCGGGTGGAGATGATCAAGCAGGCCATCGCCAACGGCAATTTTCCTCTTTCTCCGGCCACGATCGCGGACGCGCTGATCGCGGCACGCTACGAATGGATGTCGCATGACAAGGCGTGATGCCCTGATCCGCGTGATCGATACGCTCCACCATGAAATTGCGGCGTTGAAGGCCAATGACGTTGTCGGTCTGGAAAAGGCCACTTCGGCCAAGCTGGTAGCGATCGACACGCTCCGCGGCCTGGGGGAAGGGCCGGCTGGGCCGGAGCTGCGCGAACTGGCCGACGAAGCGAACCGCCTGAACGAAACCTGCCGGATCTACGTGAACCTGATGGCGGCAAACGTTCGCCGCCGCCTGCAGCTTCTGACCGGTGAGGGCGGCAACGCCTATCGCCCGGGGGCCGTCGCCTACGCCTGATTGCGCGCGCACGTCGTTGATGCCCTGAACGCCGTTCTTGCCTGAACTGCGCCGTCCCCATCCTCGGCGGCCGCTGCACTATCCCGCCGCCTGATCTGGCACACTCCTTGCTGATCACGCCCTGAGAACAGGGAAGTGCCTCAGCAACGATGACCGTCAACGCCATCTACAATGCCGCTGGCCGGGTGCAGTCCGCGATCCAGCGGGCAGCCGCCAAGACCGGGATCGACTTCGACTATCTGGTGGGTCAGGCGAAGGTCGAAAGCGGCTTCAACGCGACTGCACGCGCGCGCACCTCGTCTGCCAGCGGCCTCTATCAATTCATCGAGCAGAGCTGGCTCGCGGTGGTCAAGAACCATGGCGCGGAACACGGCATGGGCTGGGCTGCCGACGGTATCCAGCGCAATTCGGCGGGTCGCCTGACGGTGAGCGATCCCGGCCTGCGCCGTGCGATCCTGGATCTTCGCAACAACCCCGAGGCAGCATCGCTGATGGCCGCCGAGCATGCGTCCGACAACAAGGATGCGCTGGAGGCGAGCCTTGGCCGCGACGTGACCGGCACCGACCTCTACATGGCGCATTTCCTGGGGCTGGGCGGCGCCAAGCAATTCCTGAAGGCGATGCAGGCGTCGCCCGACCGTTCCGCCGCAAGCATGTTCCCGGCCGCAGCGGGTGCGAACCGCAACGTGTTCTTCAACCGCGATGGCTCCGCCCGTTCGCTGAGCGAGGTGTACGAGCGGTTCGGCGCCAAGCTGGGGGATGGCGCAGGTTCTGCCGGCAGCACCGGCAATGCCGGCAATTCGTTGCCGCGTCTGCAATTTGCCGCCCAGATGCTCGACATGGAGGGCGCGACGGTGATCACCGGCGCGAACCAGTCGGCGTCCGACGCGATGACCTGGGCCAATGCCGCCATGGGGCGGACCGCCAATCAGGCATCGGCGCAGGCGGCCAATCTGCTCCGCCCGTCACCCGACAATGCCCGGCTGGCGTATATGATGCTCGCGAGCATGGGGGGCTGATCCAGTGAAGCTCCTCGCCAACTCGCGCCAGGCCGCGCTGCCCGGTGCGATCCTGCTGCTGGTGCTCGTGATGGTCGTGCCGATCCCGGCCTTCCTGCTCGACATCTTCTTTGTCGCCAATATCGCGATCAGCTTGGCCGTGCTGATGGTCGCGCTGAACGCGCAAAAGCCGCTCGACTTCTCGTCCTTTCCGACGGTGCTGCTGTTCGCGACGCTGTTTCGCCTCGGCCTCAACGTCGCCTCGACGCGCGTCGTGCTGGTGCATGGGCACGAGGGCGAGGCGGCGGCCGGCCATGTCATCGAGGCGTTCGGCAGCTTCCTGATCGGCGGCGACTATATCGTCGGCATCTTCGTCTTCGCGATCCTGATGATCATCAACCTGATCGTGGTGACGAAGGGCGCAGGCCGCGTGTCCGAAGTGTCGGCGCGCTTCACGCTCGACGCATTGCCGGGCAAGCAGATGGCGATCGACGCCGATCTCAACGCCGGCCTGATGACGCCCGACGAAGCCAAGAAGCGCCGTGTCGAAGTGGCGACCGAAGCCGATTTCTACGGCTCGATGGATGGTTCGTCGAAATTCGTGAAGGGCGATGCGATCGCCGCGATCCTGATCCTGGCGGCGAACATCATCGGCGGGCTGATCCTGGGGCCGGTGAGCCACGGGCTGTCGATCGCCGAAGCGGCCAAGACCTATACGCTGCTCGCGATCGGCGATGCGCTGGTCGCGCAGCTGCCGGCGCTGATGCTGTCGATCGCCGCCGCCGCGATCGTGACGCGCGTGTCGAGCGAGAAGGACCTCGCCGGCCAGATCGGCAGCCAGTTCGGATCCCCGCGCACCTGGACGCCGGTGGCCGGCATCCTGGGGCTGCTGGGCGTCATGCCGGGCATGCCGCACCTGATCCTGCTGCCCGCCGCCGCGATTGCCGGCTTCACCGCGTGGAAGCTCCACAAGATCGCGCAGCGCCCCGCGCCGGTCGAGGAGGTCGCCGCGCCCGAGCCGGTCGACCAGTCGCGCATCGGCTGGGAGGAAGTGACCGACGGCATGATGGTCAACCTCGACATCGGCTATGGCCTCGTGCCGCTGGTCGACGAGCGCAAGGGCGCGCCGCTGATGGGCCGGATCACCGGCGTGCGGCGGCAGCTGTCGAAGGAACTCGGCTTCGTCGTGCCGCAGGTGAAGGTGCGCGACGACATCAATCTGGCGCCTTACACCTATCGCCTGCTCGTGGGCGGCGTCGTCGTCGGCGAGGACCAAGTGTCGCCGGACGAGATGCTGGCGCTGGACACCGGCACCGGCTTCGGCGAGCTGCAGGGCAAGAAGGCGAAGGATCCGACCTTCGGCCTCGACGCGACCTGGATCGCGCCGGGCGATGCCGATGCCGCCACTGGCGCGGGTTATCTGGTGGTCGACAGCGGGACGGTGATCGCAACTCACCTCAACCATGCGCTGGGCCAGAATGCCGCCGATTTGCTGGGCGCGGACGAGGTACAGGCGCTGCTCGACGGGCTGAAGGAGCGCAATCCGCAGCTCGTCGCCTCGATGGTGCCGCAGCCCTTGTCGCTCACCACGCTGACCAGCGTGCTGAAGGCGCTGCTGAACGAGGGCATCACGCTCAAGGAATTCCGCCGCATCGCCGCCGCCATCGCGGCGGTGGCGCAGCGCACGCAGGATGCCGAGGAGATCGTCGAGTTGATCCGCCCGGAGCTGGGCCCGCTGATCATCCAGAAACTGTGCGGCGTGCGCGAGCCGCTGCGCGTGATGACGCTGGAGGGTGGCCTCGAAGGGCTGCTCGGCCAGGCAATGCGGTCCGATCCGTCGCGCCGCCACGTTGTCGAGCCCGAACTCGGCCGCCGCATCGTCGATGCGCTGCAGCGCGCCGCCCAGCCGATGATCGCCGAGGCCAAGCCCTTTGCGCTCGTCGTGCAGCCCGCGATCCGCGTCGCGATCCGCAAGTTGGTCAAAACCTGTCTGCCGGATACCCCCGTCATGAGCTTCTTCGAAGTCCCCGAGGACAAGGCCGTCGAGGTCGTCGCCGTGATCGGCGCGAATGATACGCACCCGGCAATCGGCGCGGGCCAGCCGCAGATGGCGGTGGCAGCATGAGCGCGATGCCCCAGCAGGCCCAGTTCCAGCAGGCCCAGTTCCAGCAGGCCCAGCAGGTGATGCCGCTCACCTACACGCCGCGCAGCCGCGCGCGAGAAGAGGGCGCGCTGGTCCGTGAACACCTGCCGCTCGTTCGCCGGCTCGCCTGGCATGTGCATGGCAGCGTCTCCACCGCGGTCGAGGTCGAGGATCTCGTGCAGGTGGGGCTTGTCGCTCTGGTTGAAGCGGCCGGCACCTTTGAGGACCGCGGACAAGCGACGTTCAAACAATATCTCACCACGCGGGTGCGCGGGGCCATGATCGACGAGCTTCGCCGGCACGCCGCGATGACGCGCGGGGCGATCAAGCGCCGTCGCGCTTATCAGGGTGCCATCAAGGCTTTGACCCATGACCTGCGTCGGTCGCCGACCGAAAGCGAGATTGCGGGCCGATTGGAGATCAGCGTGGAAAAGCTGCGCGCTGATTATGCGACGGCGGAGGCGATGCAGTTCGATTCGCTTGACGAGGTCTATGCGGATGATCAGCCCTGGTTTGCGAGTGACGAGCCCAGCGCCTTCGAGCAACTGGCGGAAGGGCAGGTGCGCGATCGCCTGATCGCCGCGATTGCCGCGCTGCCAGAGCGAGATCAGCTGGTGATCCAGCTGTATCACGTCGAGGAGTTGAACCTGGATGAAATTGGCGCGGTGCTGGGTGTCGGTGCTGCGCGGGTCTGCCAGATCAAGAGCGCTGCGCACGCCAAGCTGAAGAAGGCGATGGCGCGCGTTTGAGCGCTGGCGGTCGGCCTTGAACGAGAGATCCTTGGTGCCCGAACCGCTGCCCTGTCGCCGCGCCGATTAACTCAGATCAACCGGAAACTCGGGAACGGACCACGCTGTCCGCGCGTAGGATCGGTCCATGCCTGCGCCTGTCACACCATTATTCCCCTGGCGCCACGAGGACCAGGACCGATTCGAGCGCCTGTTGCAGGTGCATGTTCAGGACCGGCTTTTTCCGTGCGTCGGTGCCAAGGCGGCGCTCGCCAAGGGCACGTTGAGCGTTCTGGCCTGCAACCGCATCGACAGCGGGTGGGACGATCTGCGGATTCACGACGGCCTGTTGCGCTTCGCGGCCGCTTATCGCGAGGAGCCGGCGCTTTACCGGAGCTATGCCGTCGTCTTCAACGGTCCGGAGAATTTGAGCGAGGCGGAATTCGAACGCGCGCTATGGGCGCGGATCCAATCCTTGTCGGACAAGGATGTATGGCGCGGCCAGGAATATGACGCCCGCGTCAGCCCCGATCCCGACGATGTTCACTTCTCGCTGAGCTTCGGCGGCGAGGCCTTCTTCGTCGTCGGTCTCCATCCCAACGCCAGCCGTCCGGCGCGCCGCTTCGCGAAGCCGGCGCTGGTCTTTAACCTGCACGACCAGTTCGAACGGCTGCGTGCCGATGGCCTGTACGAAAGCATGCGCGAGAAGATCCTCGTGCGTGACGAGGCGCTGGCGGGATCGCGCAACCCGATGCTGGCCCGCCACGGGGAGGCAAGCGAGGCCCGCCAATATAGCGGCCGCGTCGTGGATGACGGCTGGACCTGCCCCTTTCACTACCAAGGCCAGAATGACTGACCCCATTCGCATTCCCGAACGTAGCGGGACGGCATTTCACCTGCCCTCAGGCGCCCTGCTCGAAGTGATCGATCCCAAGGGCGTGCAGGTGGCCGATCTGCTCGCCTTCAACGCGAATGACGTCGGCGAGGCGATCTCCTCCGGGCGGACGTTCGATTACGCGGAAACCATCTATCTCACCACGGGCCACACCCTGTATTCGAACCGATCCCGGCCGATGCTGGAAATCGTCGCAGACGATGTCGGGCGACACGACTTTCTGCTTACCCCGTGCAGTTTGGATACGTTTCGCCATTTCTATCCCGACAAGCCTCTCCACCGGGGCTGTTTCGGCAACCTCGCTGCCGCCCTCGCGCCGCACGGGATTACCGAGGACATGATCCCGAGCGCGTTCAATTGCTTCATGAACGTGCCGGTCGACGGGGAAACTGGGAAGCTGCGTGTGCTGCCGCCGATCAGCAAGGCTGGCGACAGGATAGTGTTTCGCGCCGCGATGGACTTGATCATCGGCCTGACCGCTTGTTCAGCCTATGATTCCAACGGCGGCAGCTTCAAACCCATCGACTATCGCGTGCTTTCACCCGAATTGGTGGAAAGTACCTGATCTATATCAGGAATGAACACCCGCAGGGAACTCGCGCGCTCCGCCTATGTTCGGCAATCATACCCCCGGCACGGGAAGTTATTCCCGCGTTGGGGCGCGTCAAACGGAGGAGGAAGCAAGTGAAAGCACTGTCGAGTTTTGCCATCGCTGCCACGGTCATCATCGCCAGCCCGGTCGCGGCGCAGGCATTGTCGCCTTCTGACTTCGTCACCAAAGCCGGTGCGAGCGACCTTTACGAGCGCACGTCAAGCAAGCTCGTTCTGGAAACGACCAAGAACCAGAAGATCCGTCAGTTCGCTCAGATGATGATCACCGATCACACCAAGAGCACCAACGACGTGAAGATGGCCGCCAAGCAGGCCGGCGTTACCCCGCCGCCGCCCGCACTTGATGCGGACCAGTCGCGCATGGTGGCCGAGCTCCGCCAAGCGCGCGGCGAGGCGCGCGATCAGGCGTATGTGACGCAGCAGAAGGCGGCGCATCAGAAGGCGCTAGCGCTTCACCAGGGTTACGCGCAGTCCGGCACCGCCGCGCCGCTGAAGGCCGTGGCCGCCAAGACTGCACCGGTGGTCCAGCACCATCTGGAAATGCTGAACGGCATGTAATGGCGTAAGGGGCCGCCGTGAGAGCGGCCGAAGGTTCGTGATGCCGGCGCGGCGGTCGAACTCGCTTCGGCCGTCTGCCCCGTATCGCTAATCGCAAAAGAGCCCCGGCAACCGTCAGGCTGCCGGGGCTCTTTGATGTGTCGGCTCCAACCCGATGATCGGGGGCGGGGCCGGAGCCGCAGAGGCGCTTAGCCGAGGAGCTTCAGCACGCCCTGCTGCGACTGGTTCGCCTGGCTCAGCATCGCCGTCGACGCCTGGCTGAGGATCTGGGCCTTGGCGAGGTTGGTGGACTCCGCGGAGAAGTCCGCGTCCTCGATCCGGCTGCGTGCGTCGGCCAGGTTGGTCGCGTTGCTGGTCAGGTTGTTGACCGCGCTTTCCAGCCGGTTCTGCGACGCACCGAGGTTCGCACGAACGGTGGCAATCTGCTTCAGCGCAGCGTCAAAGGCGTCGAGATCCGGCACGACCGGCGCGGTGGCATCTGAATCGCCAGTCATGCCCTTTTCGGTGGCGGCCAGATCAACAACGTTGGCCAGGGCGTTGTCCGTGGTCGCCGTCAGCTTGTCGATGCTGATCTTGATGTCGTCGCCCGAATTCGCACCGGCCTGGATCGAGAATTCCTTGGCCGCGTTGCCGGTGCCGCCGGTGAACAGCGCCTCGCCGTTGAATTCGGTGTTCTTGACTACTGAGCGGATCTGGTCTGCCAGCGCGTTCTGTTCGGCGTAGATGTTCTTCTTGTCGTCTGCCGAATAGGTGCCGTTCTGCGACTGCACGGTAAGCTCGCGCATGCGCTGAAGCATGTTGCTGACCTCGTCCAGCGCGCCCTCGGCGGTCTGCGCCAGCGAGATGCCGTCATTAGCGTTGCGGATACCCTGGTTCATGCCGCGGATCTGCGAGGTCATCGAGCTGGCAATAGCGAGGCCGGCAGCATCATCCTTTGCCGAATTGATGCGCTTGCCGGTCGAGAGGCGCTCCATCGCGGTCGACAGCGCGTCCTGCGCCTTGATTGAAGCGTTGCTGGCGCGCAGCGACGAGATGTTGCTTCCGATGACGGTCATGTTTCTGGCTCCGAATAATCTGGACGGGCCGCCGCCCCCAGGCGGTTGGCCATGCCATCCGCACCAACAAACGGCCGAACGGCGCAGGACTTAAGCGGTTTTTGTTTGCGAAAAGCCCCGGCGACCTGGGGTCGCCGGGGCTGTCGTGTCGTATCGGCTCCGTTCCCCTGTGCGGGGGCGGGGCCGGAGCCGCGGTGCGGGATCAGCCGAGCAGCTTCAGCACGCCCTGCTGCGACTGGTTGGCCTGCGACAGCATGGCGGTGGACGCCTGGCTGAGGATCTGCGCCTTGGCGAGATTGGTGGACTCTGCGGAGAAATCCGCATCCTCGATCCGGCTGCGCGCATCCGACAGGTTCGTCGCGTTGCTGGTGAGGTTGTTCACCGCGCTTTCCAGACGGTTCTGCGTAGCGCCCAGGTTGGCGCGGGTCGTGGAGACGGCGGCAAGCGCCTTGTCGAACTTATTGAGATCGGTGCTGGCGAAGGCAGCCGCGGTGACGTCGATTGCGGAAGCGGTGGCGCCCGCCACGGCGATGATGTCGGCGTTGGTGGTCAGCGTATCCAGTTTCAGGTCGATGCTGTCGTCAGACGTGGCGCCGGCCTGGATCTTCACCGTTCCGGTGGTGCCCGCAGTGCCATTGAACAGCTTCTGGCCGTTGAACTCGGTGTTGGCCAGAACGTCGGTGATCTGGGTCGACAGCTGGTCCATCTCCGCCTTGATGTTCTTCTTGTCGTCGCCCGAGTAGGTGCCGTTCAACGCCTGAACGCCCAGTTCGCGCATGCGCTGGAGCATGTTGCTCACCTCGCCCAGCGCGCCTTCGGCGGTCTGCGCCATCGAAATGCCGTCATTGGCGTTGCGGATGCCCTGGTTCATGCCGCGGATCTGAGCGGTCATCGAGCTGGAGATGGCGAGGCCGGCGGCGTCGTCCTTTGCCGAGTTGATGCGCTTGCCGGTCGACAGGCGCTCCATGGCGGTCGACAGCGCGTCCTGGGCCTTGGTCGATGCGTTGCTGGCGCGCAGCGACGAGATGTTGCTTCCGATAACGGTCACTGATGTTCTCCGATAATCCGGCATCCTGCACCGCCCCCGTGGCGAAGATCCGGATACCGCCACTGCAAACGGCCGGGTTGGCGCAGGCTTTAGCAAAAAGTTGCTGGGACGCGCCGTGCGCTCGCGGCAATCGGGCGCGGCGGGCAACAATACGGAAAAAGCCCCGGCAGCCGCACGGCCACCGAGGCTTGTCCTCCGCCCGAATGATCAGGCGGCGCCGCTGGAGCCGACACCCGCAAGGAAAGCGGCGCCGGCTCCGTTCAGTGGATTAGCCAAGCAGGCGAAGCACGCCCTGCTGCGACTGATTGGCCTGCGCCAGCATCGCGGTCGACGCCTGGTTCAGGATCTGCGCCTTGGCGAGATTGGTCGATTCGGCGGAGAAGTCCGCGTCCTCGATCCGGCTGCGCGCATCGGACAGGTTGGTGGCGTTGGAGGTCATGTTGTTGACCGAGCTTTCCAGCCGGTTCTGCGTCGCGCCGAGGTCGGCACGAGCCTTGGACACTTCCTTCAGCGCGTCATCATAGGCTGCGAGGTCGGAGACGTTGTCCTTGTCGGCAAAGGTCTCGTCGGTAATGACCTTCAGCTTGGAATCGGTCGCCGCGAAGTTCGTCGACTTCAGCGTGAGCGACGTGTCCCCGGTCTGGATGTTGAAGCCGGTGGCCGCGTCCGCGTCGAACAGCTTCTTGCCGTTGAACTCGGTGTCGGTGACGACCGAGCTGATCTGCTCCTTCAGCGCCTTCTGCTCGGCGCGAATGTTGACGCGATCCTCGTCCTGATAGGTGCCGTTCTTCGACTGGACCTCAAGCTCGCGCATGCGCTGGAGCATGTTGCTCACCTCGTCCAGCGCGCCCTCGGCGGTCTGCGCCATCGAAATGCCGTCGTTGGCATTGCGGATGCCCTGGTTCATGCCCTTGATCTGCGCGGTCATCGAGCTAGCGATGGCAAGGCCGGCCGCATCGTCCTTCGCCGAGTTGATGCGCTTGCCGGACGACAGGCGCTCCATCGCCGTCGAGAGAGCCTTGTTGGCGCTGGTCGAGGCATTGGCGGCGCGCAACGCCGAGGTGTTCGAGGCGATAACGGTCATTTCGATCTCCGAGTGATTCGACGGAAACCGCAAGCCCCACTTGCGGGCGTCGATCCGTCACCACCCCAAACGGCCGGCAACCGGCAAAATTTAGCCGGAATTTGCCGGCCGCCGGCAAGTTGCTGCCTGTGCATGGAAAATCCTGAACGAAGGCGCGTCCGCATATTGCGCTGGTGCGGCAATCCACCGGCAGATTCCGGCCGGCCGGCTGCCGGTTAAACAGGCCGTTAACCACTGCACCGATATGGACTGAATCATTCGTAAGGGATCAAAGATGCGCTCGATCGTTCCATCCATAACGGTTGCTGATGCCCATGTGGCGTTGGTCTCGTCATTGCGGGCGCAAGGCTTCTCGATGACGGCGCCAACCGGTCGTCCGCACGCTGATACGGCGTGGCTGGTGGCAGAAGGGGAGGCATCGCCCGTTCCGTCGCGGACGGTGGTGCTGGCCCGTGGGGAGCGCAGGGTGGTGCCGTTTCGCGACGGTGCGCCCGCTCGTCTCACGTTTGATCATGCGGATTCCGTAGTCGGGAACGCCTTTGTTCGCGCACTGGCCGGCGGGCCCGAGCTGCCGACCGCCGCCGATCCCGAAAGCCTCGCCTTGTTCGCGCTCGCCGAGCGGGTGGCAGAGGCCGATATCACCGTGCTCATCAACGGCCCGACCGGCACCGGCAAGGAAGTGCTGGCCCGCGCGATCCATCGCAATTCGGCGCGGCGTGAGGGACCGTTCATTGCCATCAATTGCGCAGCGCTGCCGGAAACCATGCTGGAGGCAATGCTGTTCGGCCATGTGAAGGGCAGCTTCACCGGTGCGTCTGCCGCAGGCGACGGCTTCTTCCGCGCCGCCAATGGCGGAACCATCGTGCTTGATGAAGTGGCCGAAATGCCGCTGCCGCTGCAGGCCAAGCTGCTGCGCGTTCTTCAGGAGCGCGAAGTGGTGCCAATCGGCGCGACGCATCCGGTACCGATCGACGTGCGCGTGGTGGCCTGTGCCAACCGCGATCTTCAGGAAGAGGTTGCTGCCGGACGCTTCCGCTCGGACCTTTACTATCGCCTTTCGGTCTTTCCGCTGACCACGCGCGCGCTGGCTGACCGCGCACAGGATGTGCCGGCGCTCGCTGCCACCATGATCCTGCGTCACGCCGGTTCTCGCGCAGTCGTGCCGTGGCCCTCGCATGAGGCGATTGCCAAGCTCAGCGGTCACGACTGGCCGGGCAATGTGCGTGAGCTGGAGAATGTGATTCAGCGCGCGCTGCTGTTCTGTGGCGGGGATACGATCGAGGCCGAGCACATCGTCTTCGACCGGGCTGCCGCGCCGCGCCTGCCAGTGTTCGCCAACGAGCCTGCCGCGCCCGGTTCGGCGACCCTGGGATCGGTCGTACAGCTCTCAGAATTTGCCGCCATTCGCGAGACTTTGAAGGCGTGCGGCGGAAATCGTATCGAAACTGCCCGCCGCCTCGGCATTTCGGAACGAACCTTGCGTTACCGTCTCGCGAAGGCGCGCGAGCAGGGTGAAGAGATCGCTGCGCCGCATGATCGGAGACTGACGGCATGAGCGGTGTTGGAGGTGTAGGCGGGATCGACCGGGTGATGGCGCTGCGTGCCCAGATCCTGGAACGTAACGCTGCGCTGAGCCGGGCGAACGCGACGGTGGCTGCGGCAGACACGGCGCCCGCGTCGGGTGCGCAGCAGGCGGGCAGCTTCGCCGCAACGATGGAAACGGCGCTTCAGTCGGTCAACAACCAGTCGCAGAAAGCGTCGGCCCTGTCCGAAGCGTACGAACGCGGCGAAACGGTGGATATCGCCAAGGTGATGCTCGCCCGCCAGGAAGCCTCCGTCGGCTTCGAAGCGACGCTGCAAGTCCGCAACAAGATCCTGTCCGCGTACAAGGACATCATGAGCATGCCGGTCTGATATGGCTAATGCACTCGCCCCTTCGAACGCCGTGATCCCTGAACGCTTCGCCAATCCGCTGAAGCAGATCCAGGGTGTCTTCGCGCAGCCTGCGGTCCGCAAGGCGGGCCCGATGGCGCTGATGGTCAGCCTCATCGGCGCCTCCGCCCTCGCATGGTCGGCATTGTCCACGCCGCCGCAGAAGATGCTCTATTCGGGCCTGCCCGATGCCGACAAGGCGGCCGTCACCCAGGCGCTGTCCGCCGCCAGCATCGACAGCCAGATCGATGACGCGACCGATGCCGTGACGGTGAACGAAGAGGATTATTCCCGCGCCCGCCTGCTGCTCGCCGGCCAGGGCCTGCCGAAGGCGGCGCCGGGTGGTTATGCGATCCTCGATCAGCTGCCGATGGGCGTCAGCCGCGCCGTGGAAGGCGAGCGACTGCGCCAGGCACGCGAGACCGAGCTCGCACGATCGATCCAGGAGATCGACGTCGTCACCGAGGCGCGCGTGCACCTGGCTATGCCGGAATCGAGCGTGTTCGTGCGCGACAATGCGCAGCCAAGCGCCTCCGTTGTGGTGAAGCTGCAGGGTGGCCGTGCGCTGAGCGAAGCGCAGGTGCAGTCGATCATCAATCTCGTTGCGTCGTCCGTGCCGGGCATGAAGCCGGAAGCGGTAACGATCGTCGACCAGATGGGTGGGCTCCTTTCCAAGCCGGGCGGCGCCGGGCAGAGCGGCACAGAGCAGCGCATTGCCCTGCAACAGCAGGTCGAGGAAAAGTATCGCACGCAGCTGATCCAGCTGCTGACGCCGCTCGTCGGGGCCGGCAACTTCACGGCCGAGGTTCAGGCCGACGTCAACATGGACGAAACGTCCGCAACGCGCGAAAGCTACGACAAGGAAGGCGCGCTGCGTGCCGAAACCGGCAATTGGACCGGCAACCAGGCGCAGGACGGACAAGCGCCCGGCGGCATCCCCGGTGCGCTCAGCAACACGCCGCCGCCCGCCGCCGCGCTTCAGCAGCCGCAGGCCGCGACCGGCGCCAATGGGCAGGCTGCGCAGGCCGGTCAGCCGGTCGCCGGCGGCCCCGCGCCGAACCCGAACAAGCAGTCGGACCAGTTCGCCCGCTCCTACGATCTTGGCCGCGAAGTCTCCGTTACGCGTGCAGCGCCGGGCGGCGTCAAGCGCCTGTCCGTCGCCGTGCTGCTGCGCGAGCCGGAGAAGGGCAAGCGCACCGCGATGGAGATCAACCAGATCACCGAGCTGGTCCGCTCTGCCGTTGGTTATGATCAGGCCCGCAACGATCAGGTGACGGTAATCAGCCGCAAGTTCGCCGGCGAGGCGGATGCGGCAAATGACGGTCCTGCCTGGTACGACAACAGCTGGATGCCGGTCATCGCCCGCAACCTGACTGCGGTGATTATCGCGCTGCTGGTGCTGCTGCTCGGCGTCCGTCCGCTGGCCAAGGCGCTGATGAAGAAAAAGGAAGAGGCGGAGGCCCCGGGCCGCTCGGCGCTTGGCTTTGCCGCGGATGGCACCGCCGCGGGCGAGGAGGGCGAGGCCGCTCGCGCTGAGATCGCCGTCGCCCCGCCGGTGACACTCGACGAGATCGAGGCGAGCCGCAATTACGATGAGCGCATCGGCAAGGTGCGTGGCTTCACCCGCGACAATCCGGCGCGCGCTGCGCTGGCGGTGCGCGACATGATGAAGGCGACCGCGCAGTGAGCGAAGTCGCGCTTCGCACCTTCACCGGCACCGAGCGTGCCGCGGTGCTGATGATGCTGGTGGGCGAGGAGGAAGCCGCGGCGATCCTCCAGAAGCTGGAGCCCGACGAGGTGCGCGAGCTGGGCCGTGCTATGTACACCGTTGCCGACGTCAGCGAAGCCGACGTCGAAGGCGTACTCGACGATTTCGTCGGCCGCGCGCGCGAGCGGACCGGCATTACCTTCGACCCCAAGCCCAAGATCGAGGCGGTGATGCACCGCGCGCTTGGGCAGGAAAAGGCCGAGAGCGTGCTTGCCCGCATTACCCCGCCGGAAGCGGCGTGCGAGATCGAGCTGCTCGATTGGCTGGACGCGACCGACATCGCGGCGATGATCGAAAAGGAGCATCCGCAGGTCTGCGCGCTGCTGATCGCCAACCTCGATCCCGCAGTCGGCGCGCAGGTGCTGGAACTGCTGCCCGATGCGGCGCAGCCCGAAATCCTGCATCGTATCGCGAAGCTGGGTCCGATCACGCCGGAAGCGGTCGAGACGCTGAAGACCATGATCGGCAGCCGCGCCGTGAGCGCCGCGCAGGGCACGCAGGTGAAGCTGGGCGGTACGCGCGAGGCGGCGAAGATCCTGCAGGGCGCGCGCAAGGCGACCGAGCAGCGGGTGATGCCCAAGCTGTTCAAGCTGGACAAGGAAACCGCGCGGGCGATCGAGGAGGCGATGTTCGTCTTCGACAACCTGCTCGACATGGACGACAAGAACCTGGGCACGCTGATCCGCAACATCGACAGCGATATCCTGACCCGCGCGCTGAAGGGCGTGGACGAGGCGGCGCGCAATCGCTTCCTCGGCTGCATGTCCGCTCGCGCCGCGGACGGCATCCGCGACGAGATGGAAGCGCGCGGCCCGATGCGCCTGTCCGAGGTGCTCGATGCGCAGAAGGCGATCATCGCCATCGCCCGCACGCTCGCCAAGGACGGCACGATCATGATGGGTGGGGGCGAAGACGATTATGTCTGAGGCAGCCATGTCGGGGGCAGCGGCCAATGTGTTCGTCGCCGGCTTCGCGCCGCGCCAGGACGATGCGGCGGTTCGCCTGCAGCGGGTCTTTGCCGAACGGCCTGCCGGCTTTGCACCCGGCGATCTGATCGCGCGGATCGAGGAGGCGTTTTCTGCCTCATCGCAGCCGCACGGCATGCCGGTGCCAGAGCCCGAAGCAGCGGCACAGCCGCCCGCGATGGATCCAGTCGCTGCCGCCATGGCCGAAGTGCCGGCGATCGACCCTCTGGTCGAAGCTCATCAGGCCGGCTTCGACGCGGGCTATGCCGCTGCGCGCGCGGAATATGAGGCATCGGCCGCTCGCGACCTCGCGCTGATCGAGGGGATTGCCGCCGCGCTGAAATCCGACGAGCGGATCGATCGGGAACGGATTGCGCGGCAGCTTCGCCAGACGGTGCTGCATCTCGTCGGCGGGCTCATCGGCCAGACCGGCATTGCCGGCGATCTCCTCGCCGGGCGGGTCGAGGCGGCCGCCGAGCTGCTCGCCGATCAGGCGGAAAGCGCTATCCTGCGCGTGAACCCGGAGGATGTCGGCCTGCTCCATGGCCGCCTGCCGGACACGATCTTTGCCGTCGGCGATGCAACACTGGCTCGTGGCTCCTTCGTGCTGGAGGCTGCCTCCACCATCGTCGAGGATGGGCCGGACCTCTGGCTGGAACAGCTCACCAGCGCGCTCGACAAGGTCGCTGTTCCCGCTCTCTGACCATCGCATCGTCGGGGGCGATTGCGCCCACCGTCGCTGGTTATCCAGGATCGTAGATGCTCAACCGTTTCACCGCCGATTACCTTGAATCGCTGGGCAACGCCGATTTTCGTCCGGCGCCCAAGGTCGCTGGTCGGCTCGCCTCTTATGATGGCCTGTTGATGGAGGCGGTCGGCCTGACGCTGCCGGTCGGCACGATATGCCGGATCGGTGATGCGCGCGTGGGCGTGGAGGCGGAGGTGATCGGCTTTCGCAACGGCCGCACCTTGCTGATGAACCTCGGCGGACCCGCCGCGCTGCTGCCGCAGATGCCAGTCCGCCCGACCGGGGCGCCGGGCGAGGCGGAAGTTGGCGAGGCACTGCTCGGCCGCGTCGTTGATGGTGCCGGCAATCCGATTGACGGCCTCGGCCCCATTCGCGGCGCCGGTCGGTGGCCGCTCGCCGGCAAGCTCCAGTCCCCGCTCGATCGTGGCCGCGTGCTGGAGCCGCTGGACGTGGGCGTGCGCGCGATCAACGGGCTCCTCACTATCGGCAAGGGCCAGCGCGTCGGTATCATGGCGGGCTCGGGCGTCGGAAAGTCGGTGCTGCTCGGCATGATGGTGCGTGCGGCCAAGGCCGACGTGATCGTCATCGGCCTGATCGGTGAGCGTAGCCGCGAAGTTGCCGACTTCCTTGAAACCAAGGTGGCGGGCGAGGCGCGCAAGCGCTCCGTCGTGGTTGCCGTTCCGGCCAATCACTCGCCGGTGCTGCGCATCCGCGGCGCGCTGCGCGCGACCGCCATTGCCGAGGCGTTTCGTGACGAGGGCAAGAACGTGCTGCTCATCATGGATTCGCTCACCCGCGTGGCGCACGCCGGGCGCGAGATCGGCCTGGCGCTCGGCGAGCCGGCATCGGCGCGCGGCTATCCGCCGTCGGCCATCGCGATGCTGCCCAATCTGATCGAGCGTGCGGGCACCGACGTGAACACCGGCGGCGCGATCACCGCCATCTACACCGTGCTGGCGGATGGTGACGACGGCAATGATCCGGTGGTCGATTCTGCCCGCTCGATCCTGGACGGCCATATCGTGCTGAGCCGCGCGCTCGCCGAACATGCCGTTTATCCCGCGATCGACGTATCCAAATCGGTTAGCCGCGTGATGACGGACATTGCGGTTAAGCCGCACGTCCAGGCCGCGCGCGTGCTGCGTCGCCATCTCGCGACCTACGAAGAAAATCGCGATCTGGTGCTGATGGGCGCCTATCGCGCTGGCGCGGATCCCGCGATTGATGCCGCCATCGCTTACCATCCCGCCGTCATGGAGTTCATCCGCCAGGATGCCGACGCCAGCGTCTCGCTCGATGATGCGGTGGCGGAGCTGACCGGCGTGTTCGGCGATGGATAACAAGAAGCTCCAGCGCGTCCACCGCGTCCGCACGCTGCAACTGGGCCTTGCCCGTGCGGCGGAAATACGTGCGCAGGAGCAGGTCGCCAGCGAAACCGCCCTGTCGCAGCGGATCGCCCAGCTCGCTTCCGCCGTGGCGCCGGGGCAGGGAAGTGGCGCCGCCGTCTCCTTCGCCGCCATGGCGCATTATCGCGAAAAGCTTCACCGCAACGCCGAAGTGGTCGAGAACCGCGTGCGCAACGCGGCGGTGGAGGCAGAGCGAGCGGCAGAGGTGACCCGCTCGGCAAAGCGCGATCAGACGGCGGTCGAAAAGCTGATCGCCCGCGGCGAGGCAGAGGCGGCGCTGCGCGCCATCCGCGCGCTGCAAGATGCGCCGCCGACACGAAAGATCCGGCACGATCCTTGCTGATGGATTCGTCGGATTTACGCGACGAGACAACCATCACCGCTATGCTGCCGATCCCGTTCCTGTCTCCTAGTCCGGCCATGCCCGGGGCACCGGGCGCCTTGCCTGCCGCGGCGCCGGCGGGTCTGGACTTCTCCGCGCTGCTGCCCGGCTTCACAGTGCCGACCCTTCCTCGGCAGCGTGACGGCGAAGGCGGCAACATCTTGCCGGCAGTGCCCGGCAAGGATGAGGAAGCCGGCAATGACGCCTCGGCCGCGATCTGGATCGCTCCGCCCACCTGGCTGATTTCTTGCCCGCCGCCAGCCAGTATCGGCGCCGGGGAGGACGCCCCCGCGCTGCCCGCCAGCGGACCGGTGCGATCTGCCGATGTGCCGCTCTCCCCGGGGCAACTCACCGCTTTGCCCGTCCACGCGCCGGGGGCGGAGCAGGTCACCGCATATCACACGCTGGCCGATCCCGGCGCGGCAGTGATTGCAGTGCCGGGTACGGCGCATCCCCTGTTTGCTGCAACGCCGCTTCCGACGTCGCCCGGATCGGCCGTGCCTGACGTGCTCGCCGCCGCAGTCACGTCAGTCGAGTCCTTCGCCGTCCCGTTACAAGCCCGTAATGCGTCGACCGCGGGAACGCAGGATCTAGCGGCGCCGCCGACCGTGAATCCCGCCGCTGCCCCGCCTGGTCAGCCCCACGCCGGGGAAGCAATCATGTCTGCCCCCGGGCAGGGCCGCTCCCCGGTTTCCGAAACGGACGGTGCCTTCGTCACGCCATCAAACCCGGGACTGAGCGCGCCCACGGTGCAGCAGGGATCACCAGCACCGCTCCAGAAGGTTCCGGCCGAACAGGTCCGGCTTGACCAAGAACCTGCGGCCTCCATGCCGGCGCCGGTCTTGGAAGACCGTGTCTTCGTCGGCTCTGCCCGCAGCGAGCCGCAACGGATCGAAAACGCCAGCAACGGTGCGTCTCCGCTAGCGTCGCGGCCCCAGCTTCCCGCAGGCGCCACGTCCCGAATTTTTCCGCGAACGCAAGCGGGGCAGGTCGCTCCAGCCGCACAGATGTTCGCTGCTGCCATTCATCGCGCCGTGCGTGACGATCGGGCGGCAGACCAGGGGGAATTGCTGATCGCGCCGAGTGCCGCGCCCACGACCGACCTCGCACCCCATCCTGTCGCCGCTATCGAAGGCGGCCGCCACGCTGCGCTTGATATGTTTCGCGATACGTGGCCGGCGAAGATGATCGAGCGCATTGAGATGATCCGCGACGCCATGGATGCGGTGGATACCAGCATCCGCCTGGTGCCCGACAAGCTCGGCACCATCGACGTGTCATTGCGGCGCGACGGGGATACGGTCGCGGTGCAATTCCATGCGCAGCAGGCCGAGACTCGCCAGTTGCTGGCCGATGCGCAACCGAAACTGGCCGAACTCGCCGAGGCGCGGGGCCTGAAGCTCACCGCACAGGCCGGCCAGGGTGACGGGCAATCGCAGCACTCCCACCAACAGCAGCGCGCGCCGTCGCCGGCGCCGCTCTCCCCCAACCGGCCGGGCCGCATCGCATCCGATGATGATGCCGCGCTCGCCGACGAACGAATCGCGTGACTGGCAAAAGGCGTTGAGCAGTGAGTGACAAGGATAAGGGCGCGACCGAATCGGCGCCGAATAAGAAGGGCAAGCTGGCCAAGATCCTGGTGATCGCGGGTGGCACCATCGTGCTCATCGGCGGCGGCGTCGGCGCCGGCCTCTATGCCGCAGGTTCTGGCATCATCGGCGGTTCGAGCGCTCATGCGGAGGACGAAAGCAAGCCGAAGCTGGTGCCCAAGAGTGATCAGAAGCGGGCCGAAGAAGGTGGCGGATCAGGGGGCGGCCACGGCGGCGACGCCGGCGGCGGCGGGTCGGGCCATGAAGGCAAGCCGACGCCGGAGGGGACTGGCGGCGAGCGCTATGCGTCCAATTATTTCGCGCTGGAAAAGGAGTTTACGGCGAACCTTCAGGATTCCGTCCACTTCATCCAGGTGGGTGTGGCGGTCTCCACGCCCTATGACGACACCGTCATCCAGAACATCAAGACAAACGATATCGCGATCCGCTCTGCGATCCTGATGGCGCTGGGCGACACCACGGAAGACCAGGTCTTTTCCTCGCAGGGCAAGGCCGCGCTCGCAAAGCGGCTGACGGCCGCCATCAACAACACGCTTGAACAGAAAGAAGGCTTTGGCGGCGTCAGTAACGTCTACTTTACCAATTTTGTTGTTCAGTGACCTCACATGGTTAACGCCAAGCCAAATCTTCCTCGCGAGCGGCGAGAGCGCCCCCGCCCGCAGGCCGTCCAGACGGGCGGCCTCGGGCAGGCGAAGCTCAATCCGTTCGGCGACCTGCACACGTTGCAGCACCTTTCCGCGCGGCTCGCGCGGGGACTGCGCGGCGTGTTCGAGCCGCTGTTGCGTCAGGAAGTGCGGGCTTGGGCCGAACCGCTCGCGGTTCAGCGATTTGCTGATTACCGGGCCGAACGTCCCGACCAACTGACGGCGTGGCTGCCGCTCGGCATGGATGACCGGCCGGCGTTGCTGGTTCTGGACGGCAAGTTCGTGCTTGAACTGCTCGACTTCTTCTTCGGCGGCACTGGCGCTGCGCCTGCGGAAATGCCGGCGGAATTCTCGCCCGCGGCCGAGGCGATGGTGGCACGCCTGGGGCAGATGATCGCCGTGCCGCTCACGGCCGCCTGGGAGCCTCTCGCCCGCGTCAACTTCACTGTCGGCCGGTGCGAGGCGAATGCCTCGATGCTCTCCAGCTTCGACGGCGACGACGCGATGATCGTCACCCGGTTTGGCATTGCGCCCGGGGGCGCGAAGCCGTCGTTTATCGATCTGGTCTATCCGGTGACGGCGCTAAAGCCGCACGGCACGGCGCTGACCGGCAAGGTCGTGGCGAAGGCGGCGGCGGAAGACGCCTTGTGGCAGACCGCGCTCACCCGCGCGGCGATGAACATCCGCTTTCCGGTGCGCTCGGTTCTCGCCGAGCCGACGATCCGCCTGTCCAAGCTGATGGCGCTTCAGCCCGGTGACGTGATCCCGATCAGCTTCGGTCAGGACGTGCCGGTGATGGTGGGCAACGACCGCCTTGGCACCGGCACCGTGGGCACGTCGAACGGCCATGCCGCGATCAAACTGACCTCGCTCGCTTCTCTCGAAGGATTGACCCAGTGAACGACATGAGCGGCGGCTTCCCGCCAAAGGACATGGGCGATGGCGCCCTCGCCGCGAATTTCCGCCTGCTGCAGGACGTCGACGTCAAGCTGACGGTGGAGATCGGCTCCACGCAGCTGACGCTGCGCGAGCTGCTGGCGCTGGGTGAATCGAGCGTGATCGAGCTGGATCGCCAAGCCAATGAGCTGCTCGACGTGTTCGTCAACGGCACGCTGATCGGCCGCGGCGAAGTGGTGACGGTGGGCGACCGCTTCGGCGTGCGGATGACCGAGCTCGTCAATCCCGACAAGCGCGGCTGACCATCTGCGATGATGTGGTCCTATATCCTGAAGCTGATCGTGCTGTTGCCGCTCGTCTGCGGCCTGATGATCGGCTGCCTGTATCTGTGGCGGCGGCTGGAAAGCCGGATGCCGGGTCGCACCGACACGCGGCTCATCAACGTCAAGGAGACGATGATGATCTCGCCGGGTCTGCGGCTCGCCGTTGTGGAATTTGAAGGCAAAAGGCTGCTGGTATCCGTTGGGCGCGGCGGGGTGACGCTGGTCGATCGTGCTGACGCGCCGAGGACCTTTTCGTGAGCGTCACCCGCGTCGGCAACGGCCCGGCCCTGTTTCGCAATGCCGAGCACAACCGCCCGGCTGAATTCTCGTGGGGCAAGGTGCTGCTGATCGCCTTCGCCTTCTTGGTGGCAGTCCTCGTCGCCATGCCAGCCTTCGCGCAGGTCGCGCCGATTGCGCCCGCGGCGCCGGCGCCGTCCGCACCAGGGGCAGGGGACGCGTTCGATCGCGCGCTGGGGCAGCTTGGCGGTGGACCGAACGGCTCGGGCTCGATGTCGCTGTCGTTGCAGGTCCTCATCATCATGGGCCTGCTCAGCATTCTGCCAGGCATCCTGCTGATGATGACCAGCTTCACCCGGATCATCATCGTGCTGTCGATCCTGCGCCAAGCGATGGGCCTGCAGCAGACGCCGCCCAATCAGGTGCTGATCGGCCTCAGCCTGTTCCTGTCGCTGTTCGTGATGGCGCCCGTCATCAGCCAGATCAACACCACCGCGATCCAGCCCTATGCCGCCGGGCAGATGGGCGGCACCGACCTGATCAAGACCGCCGGCGCACCGCTCCACGCCTTTATGGTGAAGCAGACGCGGGTGAAGGACGTAACGATGTTCGCCGAGATGGCGAAGTCGGGCCCGTATGCGACGCCCAACGACATTCCCTATTCGGTACTGCTGCCGGCGTTTGTGACCAGCGAACTGAAAACCGCGTTCCAGATCGGCTTCCTGATCTTCCTGCCGTTTTTGGTGATCGATCTGGTCGTCGCGACCGTGCTGATGGCGCTCGGCATGGCGATGCTCAGCCCGACGATCATCTCCTTGCCGTTCAAGCTGCTGTTGTTCGTGCTGGTCGATGGCTGGGCGCTGACCATGGGTAGCCTCGCCAACAGTTTCGCCGCGTAGCGCGGCGCCGGGCGGCGGGGGTTCCTCAAGCCTCCCCGCCATCGGACGCAAGATGCAGGCGAGAGAGACCGGAGTTCAGCATGGTAGACGCAGATTATTTCCTCACCGTGGCGAACCAGACGCTCTGGGTGCTCGCGCTCGCCGCTGCCCCGATCCTGATTCCGGCGCTCGTTTCCGGCCTGATCCTCGGCATGATCCAGGCGGCCACCTCGATCCAGGAACAGACGCTGAGCTTCGTACCCAAGCTGATCGTGGTCGGCCTGTCGCTGGTGATTTTCGGTGCGATGATCCTCGGCCTGCTCAGCGATTTCACCGTCTCGATCTTCGAACGTATCCCCGATCTGGTCCGCTAGGCTGGTGCTGGCGTCCACTGTCCTCGATCGCGCCGCCGCGTTGGGCGACTGGCCGCCGCTATGCTAGGGTTCGGCCTTTCGATCGAGCCGCAGTTATGGGCCCTGATCTTTGTCATGGTCCGCGTCGGCGCCGCCTTTGTCGCAGCGCCCGTGTTCGGCAACGTGTCCGTTCCGCTTCAGGTGCGCGTCGTGCTGGCCGGAGCGGTCGGCGTGCTGGTGCTTGGCATGCACGATGTCACGCCTCCCCCGCAGGTATTCGCTCTGGCCACCTTCCTCGCCATCGCGGCCGAGGCACTGGTCGGCCTGGCGCTTGGCTTCATTCTCCAGATCGCCTTTGCCGCGCCGCTGATCGCCGGCGAACTTATCGGCGGGTCCATGGGCATCGGCTTTGCCAACATGATCGATCCCAATTCCGGCCGCTCGTCGCCGGCGATCGGCCAGTTCCTGTCGATCCTGCTGACGTTGCTGTTCCTGTCGATCGATGGCCACCTCGTGCTCGTCGACACGGTGGCCCGCAGCTATACGGCGCTGCCACCCGGCGCCGCTTGGCTCGCGCCGGCGCAGCTGCGCGACATCGCGCTGTTCGGCGGCTACGCCTTTTTCGCCGGTCTGCTGCTCGCCCTGCCGGTAGGCTTTCTTTTACTCTGCCTTAATCTGGTGGTCGGTATGATCTCGCGGTCGGCACCGGCGCTGAACCTGTTCTCGATCGGTCTGCCGGCCAGCCTTGCCGTCGGCGTGATCGCGATGGCGGCGGGGTTCCCGGCAATGGGTGATTACATGCTGGTCGTCGTGCGCGAGGGCCTGGAAGCGGCACGGAGCCTGGTACTTGGCTGACGAGTTCGGCGAAAAGACAGAAGCCCCGACACCCAAGCGTCTCAAGGACGCGCGGAAAAAGGGTGACGTTCTCAAATCACGTGAATTCGCGACGGCGCTCGTCGCGCTGGCGGGGGTGGCGTGGCTCGTCTTTTTCGGGCCGTCCCTGGTCGCCGCGTGCAAGGGCGTGATGGCCGAAAGCTTCCAATTCACGCGCGGCGACGTGGAGAATTTTCAGCCGTTTCGCCCGTTGGCCGCCGCCGGGTGGAAGCTGCTGCCGGCCTTCGGGACCCTCTTTGCGATCGTGATGGCGGCCGGCGTGGCCAGCCAGGCCGCGCTCGGCTCGCTTCAGTTCAACGCCGGCCTGCTCGCGCCGAAGGGCAACCGCATCAATCCTGCCTCCGGGCTGAAGCGCATCTTTGGCATGAACGGCTGGATCGAACTCGGCAAATCCTTGCTGAAGGTTGCGCTGCTTGGATCGATTGGCGCGTGGCTGCTGATGAGCACCGCGCGCACCACTTTGGGCCTCGCTCGTGCGAACCTAGGGGCCGCGGTGGATGCCCTCGGCGGCACGCTGACAACGCTGATGATCGTCATGTCGATGGGCTTGGTCGCCATCGCGCTCCTCGATGTGCCGCTCCAGATGTTCCAGCGCATGAAGAAGCTGCGCATGTCCAAGCAGGAGCAGAAGGACGAGCATAAGGAGAGTGAAGGCAACCCGGAGGTGAAGGCGCAGATCCGCTCGCGCCAGCACGCCATGCTGTCCCGCTCCACCCGTCGCGCGGTGGGCGAGGCGCACGTCGTGCTGACCAACCCGACCCATTTTGCCGTCGCGCTGCGCTACGATCGCGGGCGCGATCAAGTGCCGGTGGTGGTCGCAAAGGGACGCGGCGCCACCGCGCTCGCGATCCGCGAAATCGCCGGCGACATGGCGGTGCCGATCCTCGAATATCCGATGCTCGCACGTGCGATCTACTACACCAGCCGCGAGAACCAGGAGGTTCGCGACGATCTCTACATGGCAATCGCAACGGTGCTGGCGTTCGTGTTCAACCTGAACGCGGCGGCGGGCGGCGCGCAGCTGCCACCGATCGAGGTGCCGGTTGGCGCCCGCTTCGACGAAAATGGCGCGGCGCTCCAGTAGAGAGCGGCTACCCCCGATGACGCCTCTCTTCCGAGACATGCCCGCTCACTAGACCAGCCGAACAGCGCTAAAGTTGCGGCTGGTGCGGCCGTTTAAGACGGTGTCATGACGAGCGTCTCCAGCACCTCCGCGCCGAGCGCGACCACAACCAGCGTTACCAAGTCGGCTGCCAGCGCGCTGCTGACCTCGCTCAACACTGGCTCGGGCGTCGACACGGATACACTGGTGACCAGCCTGGTGCAGGCGCAATTCGCGGCCAAAACCGCGGCGCTTACGGCACGGTCGGACAAATTGACGGCGCAGCTTTCCGGTGTTTCCACCCTGAAGAGCGCGATTACGGACTTCACCGCCGCGCTGGATTCGCTGGTGAAAGGCGGGACGTTGCAGTCCCAGCCGATGAGCACCAATGCCTCTGTGCTTACGGCCACGGCAATCTCCGGCGCGAAGCTCACCGGCCTCACCGCCAGCATCCGCGTTGACCGGTTGGCGACCGCACAAACCGCCGTTTCCACGGTTAGTCTGGGCTCCAAGAGCGAAGTGATCGGTTCCGGCACCTTCACGCTCAAGCTCGGTACCGCGACCTACGACGCCAATGGGGCAATGACCGGGCTGACCGGCGTCGATGCCAACGGCGATGATGTTGAAGACACGATCGCCATCGACATCACGGACGGCTCGCTCACCACCATTGCGGCGGCGATCAATGCCAAAAAGGCAGGTGTGACTGCGTCCGTCGTCACTGACGCTGATGGTCGCGCGTTTCTTTCGCTGAAGGGCGAGACGGGCACGGCCAAGGCTTTCACGCTTGAGGCGACCAACGACCCATCCGGAAAGCTCGCGCAGTTCAACGTCGGCCCAAGCGCCACCGACATGAACATCACGGGCAAGGCGGGTAACGCCATTCTGTCGGTGGACGGGATCACGGTCGAGCGTTCGAGCAACAGCGTCAGCGATCTTGTTGAGGGCGTGAAGCTTGATCTGGTCGGAACCTCGGCCGCTCCTGTATCGCTATCCGCCACCACGCCGACGACAGCCCTGACCAATGCGGTCGAGGACTTCGTCTTCACGTTCAACCAGGTATTGAGCGAACTGCAGAAGCAGACCGATCCGATCTCCGGTGATCTGCGCGGCGATTCGGGCGCGCAGAACATGCTGCGCAGCCTCAAGGGGCTGACCATGCGCAATCTGTTGCCGGGCGCAGCGGAAGGGACGCCGCGTACCTTGGCTCAACTTGGCGTGCTGACCAATCGCGACGGCACCCTGTCCGTGAACAACGACACGCTGACGAAGGCGATCGCCAGCAACCCTGGTGCGCTCGAAGCGATGTTCTCCAACTCCACCGACGGTTCCGGCGTCCTCGCCGCGATGAATTCCATCAAGTTGAACGCGACCAGCACGCTTTATGGGCTTGGCGCGTCAACAACGCGCTACAATCAGGCGAAGAGTGATCTGGCGGACCAGCAGGACAAGCTCACGGTCCAGCAGGAAAAGATGACTACCCGCCTGACGCAGCAGTTCGCCTCGATGAACGCCCGCGTGGCTGCCTATAAGTCCACGCAGACCTTCATGGAAAACCAGATCAAGGCCTGGACGAACGGCAACGATTAATGGCGTACGCGTCCGTTTTGTCGCGCGATCCGGCGCAGACCTACCGTCAAATCGATCTGGCCGGCCGCACCGCCAATGCGGACGGTCCGGCGCTGGTGCAGCTTCTTTACGAAGAGCTCTGCCAGGCACTGCGCGTCGCCGCTTGGGCGGCAGAGAACAAGAAGTTCGCAGTAAAAAGCGAGCGCGTGACTCGTGCCACAGCCATCCTGTTCGCGCTGGAAGCCAATCTGGATTTTGAAAGAGGGGGACAGGTTTCTGCCACCTTGGCGCGCGTATATGCGGGAGCGCGCAAGCAGGTGATCGAGGCGAGCCTGGGCCATGAGGGCGCTCCGTTTCGGCAGGTCGCCGAAACCCTGGCGGAGATCGCTGAGGCGTGGCGAATGGCGCGTGCTGCCTGATACCTGACAAGCGGCACGCCCCGCGGCCGGATCGTTCGTCCGGTCAGCGCAACCAATGGCGGGCGACGAACCAGCCTGTCACCGCGACGGAGATGACCGCGCAAAGGCCCACGATCGCGTCGAACGCCCATGGCTCCTCAGCGAGCCACAAGCCCTTCACATTCATGCCGTACAGACCGGTGATGAAGGTGAGTGGCAAGAACACCATGGCGGCGATCGAGATGATGAGGCCGCGCTGATCCAGCTGCTCGGCACGAAGGTCGGTCAACGCCTCATGGATCAGGCTCGCCCGCTCGCGAATAGCTTCCACTTCCTCCGCCATGCGCGCGGCGCGATCCGCTGCGGCCGCCAGGTGAGCGCGGTCGTCCGGGCCAAGCCACTCGCCGGGTAGCGACGCAAGCTTTTCAAGCGCGGCGCGTTGCGGATTGAGGAAGCGGCGATAGTTGATTGCCTCCACTCGTACCCGAGTCACGCTTCGGCGCAGGGCAAATGCCCTGGAGGCATCAAGCTGCTGTTCGCAATCGTCGAGATCATCACCCAGGTCGGCCACGACAGGATCAAGATCGGCCGTGATGGCGCTCGCAAAGGCCGTAATGATGTCGCCGGGGTCATGCACACGGCCGTTTGTGACTTCCTTCTCCACCGCATCGGTCGCGAGGAGGTGCTTTCGCGTGACCGAAATCACGCGGCCCTTCTCGGCCCAGATCCGCACGGAGGCGAGCATGTCCGATGGATCCAGTTCCTCCTCGGTTCGTCCACGCAGGTTAACAAACGCGCCCTCGTCCAGCGCATCGCAGCGGGGGCGGGTTTCCTGTGCGATCAGCGGGTCGACGACATAGTCCGGCAACTTCGCCACTTCCCGGAGCCAGCCCTCGGCATGTTCCGCGGTTGTGGTCAGGTGAACCCACACCATCGCGCTGTTGCCCGACATGGCCTCCTTCACCGGGATCTTCCGGGCGGCGCCATCCCCGATGTGGTAGGCAAAGCCGCTCAAATCATCCTCACGTCGACAGTAAGCCCGGGAAGGTCGCTGGGGGGGCGGTCGCACACGAGACGATCCGCATCAGCACGCGCGCGGTTCAGGATGGCAGGAGGAACGTCTGGTCCGTGGGTCACCCGGTCCGCGTTGGCGAGCAGCCGGGCCTGCCACAGTGTCAGATCGTCGGGATCATCCGAATGGAGCTTCATCGAAACCAAAGTACGATTTGGCTCGGACGCATGTTCCGGTGGAGTGCCGAGCGTATTCGTCGGTTGAAGGGGATCGTAGACCCCGCCAGGCGCCAGCGCCGCGGCAATTGCCCTGCGACGATCCGCAGCCTCTGGATATCGCTTCCGCCAGGCACCACGTGCGGCAAACAGCGCATCGGCCAGCGGGCCTAAGCTTGCCGGGAGCAAGGCCTCCAGGCGCTGGCGGAGTGCCGCCGCCAGCCCGGCCGAGGCTCCTCCGGTCCCGACCGCAACGATGACCGGCGCGCGATCGATGATCGCGGGCAGGGTGAAATCGCAAAGATCAGGTCGATCAACCGCGTTCACCAGAATGCCTCGCGCCTTCAATCGAGCGACCGCCTCGTCATCGTCCACGACAATGGCAAGGGCCGGTGCATGTGAAGCGTCCATTTGCGAAGCAGCGTCTGCCCCTTCACCGTCGTGCACGCCACGATGGTCAGGCCAAACGCTGCCATCCTCGCGGACTACGATTGCACCGGCGCGCTCCAGCAGGCGCCGTTTGGCCTTCGCTGCCTCCCGATCGCCTACCAGGATGACCGCACGCCCTTGCAGCCGTACGAATATTGGCAGGCTGTGCAGGCTCACAGCCAGTCCGGGACTCGCTCTGCGGCGAGGATGGTCTCCGCGGCGATGCGATCGGCAACCACGGCGTAACGATCGCCATCCACCAACACCTCTGGCACCAGTGCACGGGAGTTGTACGTCGAGGCCATCGTCGCGCCATATGCGCCTGCCGTTCGGAAAACCGCGAGGTCACCCGACTTCACGGCATCAATCTCTCGGTCGCGTGCGAAGGTATCACCGGTCTCGCAAACCGGGCCGGCGATGCTCGCGGTCATCCGCTCACCGGTGGGTCGCACCGCGTCGAAATCATGCCAGGCATCGTAAAGGGCAGGCCGCGCGAGATCGTTCATCGCTGCATCAACGATCACGTACGGGGCGGTCACGCCGGGCTTCACCCAGATCACCTCCGTCAGCAGCACCCCGGCGTTGCCTGCAATGACGCGGCCCGGTTCGAACATCAACGTGACGTCCCAATCTTTGGTCACCCGCGCCACCATCGCCCCGAAGTCGGCGGGATCAGGTGGTACGTCGCCTGCCTTGTAAGTGACACCCAGGCCGCCGCCGAGATCGACATGAGTGATCGTATGTCCAGCCGCGCGCAGTTCGGCCACGAAGGCGCCGATGCGGGTATAGGCCGCCTCGAGCGGTGACAGGTCCAGCAGCTGGCTGCCGATGTGAATGGCAACTCCCCGCAGGTCCAGGCCATCCAGCCCGGCGAGACGGGCAAAGATCCCGGCCGCCTCGTCGATGGGAACACCGAACTTGTTCTCGCGCTTTCCGGTCGAGATCTTTGCGTGCGTGCCGGCATCGACATCCGGATTCACGCGCAGCACGGCGCGGGCCTTGGTTCCTCGTGCCGCAGCAAGCTGAGCCAGTACCACGCCTTCTTCTTCCAGCTCGATGTTGAACTGGCCGATCCCTGCCTCGATCCCCTTGATGAGTTCTGCACGGGTTTTGCCGACACCGGAAAAGACGATGTCCTCGGCCGGCATGCCGGCAGCAAGCGCTCGCGCCATTTCTCCGCCCGACACAACGTCCGCGCCATAGCCCTCGCGGGCGAGCACATTCAGCACGGCGATGTTCGGGTTGGCTTTGATTGCATAGGCAAGATGTACCCGGCCGGCCTGTTTCAGCCCGTCGCGGAACACGCGTGCGTTACGCCGCAGCGTATTCGCCGAGTAAACATAGACGGGCGTTCCCACTTCCGCCGCAATGCGGGACAGCGGAACGGCTTCGCAGTGAAGCTCTCCATCAACGAGCGAAAAGTGATCCATCGATTACCTTGGCGGGAGGTCAAATTCATCGCTACGCCGCTCCTCGGAGTTGCGTAGCAATTCATCGCTGCGGCCTGGCCTAGCTTGCGGCTGTGGCTCGAGCAGGTCTGCGGGAGTAGGGGTGGCGGTCGCGCCATAGGGAGCGACGGGCAACTGCTGTCCTTCCGCCGGCTTGAGGCCGCGAGCAGCGCCGCAGCCGGCCAGCAGCGTTGCCAGCATGAGGGCAGCAACCTTCATGAAAGCGCCTCCCGCGCTTGTTGGATAGCCGCACGGACATTGTCCGGCGCTGTGCCGCCGAAGCTGGTGCGACTGGCCACCGAGGCATCGACCGAAAGAACGTTGAAGACCCGGGAGTCGATCCGGCTGTCGATGGCGACCAGATCCTCGATCGGCAGCTCATCCAGACGGACACCCAGCGCCTCGGCGCGAGCAACGGCACGACCCGTGATGTGATGGGCCTCCCGGAAGGGCACGCCTGCTTCACGCACCAGCCAATCGGCGAGATCAGTGGCCGTGGCATAGCCGCTCTCGGCCAATGCCCGCATCCGATCGGTCCGGAAGGTCGCGCTCTCCACCATGCCAGTCATCGCGGCTAGGCACAGTCCGAGCAGGTCGTGGCACTCGAACACCGGCGGCTTGTCGTCCTGCATGTCCTTTGAATAGGCAAGGGGAAGCCCCTTCATCGTCACCATCAGGCTGACGAGGCACCCGGTGATGCGGCCGGCGTGGCCGCGCACCAGTTCCGCCGCGTCAGGATTGCGCTTCTGCGGCATGATCGAGCTACCGGTCGACCATTGATCGCTCAGGCTCACAAAGCCGAACGGCTGCGACGCCCACAACACGAACTCTTCCGCCAGCCGCGACAGGTGAAGAGCGCATTGTGCCGCGCAGGTGAGATATTCGATCGCAAAGTCACGGTCAGACACCGCATCCAGCGAGTTGCGGGTCGGCCCGTCAAAGCCGAGGGCGGCTGCCGTAGCGTGGCGGTCGACCGGGAACCCAGTACCTGCGAGCGCAGCAGAGCCAAGCGGGCAAAGGTTCATTCGTACTCGAGCATCGGAAAACCGGCCGACGTCGCGCCGAGCCATTTCGAGATACGCCATCAGATGGTGGCCCAGCGTCACAGGCTGGGCGGACTGAAGATGGGTGAAGCCGGGCATCACGCTGGCCGCATGTTCTTCGGCCCGCTTGAGAAGCGCTTGCTGAAAAGCGGCGAGAGCGGCCAGGGTCTCGTCAATCGCGTCACGCACCCAGAGCCGGAAGTCGGTCGCGACCTGGTCGTTGCGGCTGCGGGCAGTGTGAAGGCGTCCCGCCGCGGGCCCAATGGCGTCGGCAAGCCGCGCCTCGGTCTGCATGTGGATGTCTTCGAGCGCCAAGTCTTCGGCGACGCCTTCCGCCTCATAATGAGCGGCGACCTGTTCCAGGCCTTTTGATATGGAGGCTGCGTCAGACGCTTCGACAATGCCCTGTTGAGCCAGCATGCGGACATGCGCCTGGCTGCCGCGGATGTCCTGTCGCCACATCCGCTTGTCGAAGGGGATGGAGGCATTTATCTCGCGCATTACCGCGGCCGGACCTTCCGCAAACCGGCCGCCCCACATCTGGTTGGAATCGCTCATGCCATCGCGCTCGGGAACTGTCTTTCTCCTCGGGACCGCCCTGGCGGCCGCGGCTTGCGATAGGCAAACGCCTGCCCCGGAGCAAGCAAACGTCGCTGCATCCGACGCGATGACATCGGATGAAGTTGCCCCAAGCAAGGCACAGCCCGCGGCAGCGGCCGGAACCGTCGACCGTTCACACAAGGGGGAAGCCGCACCCGCCGTTTCCTTTTTCGACCCCGCAGGCAAGAAGATCAGCCTTGCTGACTTTCGCGGTGAGCCTGTGCTGTTGAACCTGTGGGCGACCTGGTGCGCGCCCTGCATCAAAGAAATGCCCAGCCTTGACGTGGCGGCGGCAGCTATGCGCGGGAAAGTGCGCGTCATCGCGGTGAGCCAGGACATGGAGCGCGAGAAGGTCGCCCCGTTCTTTGCCGAGCGCCAACTGAAGAACCTGGATCCCTATGTTGATCCGGATCTGGGGCTCAGCCTGACTTACAAGGTGAACCTTCCTACGACCATCATGCTGGGTGCCGATGGCCGCGAACTGTGGCGGGTGAGCGGCGCCATGGATTGGGCCGGGCCAGAGGCCAAGGCGCTCATGGATGAGGCGACTGCCTAATGCTTCGTTCTGTCGCTCGGCTGCTCCAGCGACGGCGCCTGTGCCAGTTGGGGCCAGGAGCTGGCGGACAGCCAGGCGCGCGCCTTATGCAGGAACGCCGGCGTAGCCGACTCTGCGCAGCGCTGTAGCCAGTAGGCGGCGTCCTCAGCCCGGTTCTCGGTCATCAGCATGCGGGCATGATTAAAAGCGCCGCGAAAGTCGCCGCCTTCTGCCGCTCGGGCGTAGCAATCAGCGGCAGTCACCATGTCGCGCGCCACGACCCAGCCGTCTTCATAGAAGCTGCCGACGTAATTGATCGCTTTTGCGTTGCCGAGCGCGCTGGCCTTTCTGAACCAGGCAAGCGCCGCCGCTTTATCCTCAGCCACACCCTCACCCAGCGTGAGAGCGGTGGCGAAATTGTACATGCCCCAGTCAAGGCCACGTTCTGCGGCGATGCGGAAGCATTCGGCGGCGCGCTTCTTGTCCACCGTGACGCCCCAGCCCTGATCGTAGCAGCGTCCCACCATGTTCAGGGCCATCAGGTGCCCCTGCGCCGCCGCCTTGTTGAACCAGGCGAAGCCTTCTTTTGCTTTGCCGTCGTCAAGGAGCATCTGAGCCCAGACGGCCTGAGCCTCGGCAATGCCCTGTTCGGCGCCGGCACGTATGATGGATGCCCGTTCCCGCGCCCCACCGGACAGGCGGGCGCGTACTTGGTCCGGGGTAAGCTCGCTAACTCGGTCGGTCAGAACTTCAGTCCCAGCGTGGCAAATGCCGATCGACCGGGCGCGATCGAGGCATAATGAGCAGTGAAGGCTTGTGGGAAGTAGGTTTCGTTGGTGAGATTTTGCACGTTTACGCTGAGATCGAAGTGCTCGTTGATCGCGTACCCAAGCCGGGCATCGAAGCGCCAATAGGCGGGAACGGTTAGGATCCGCACGCGGGTCGCGGGGTTCACCGTGACATTGCCGGCTGCGTCCTGCGTGGCGCTGCGGTTATCCGAATAGCCGCCGAACACGCGACCCATGTAGAAGGCGCCCGCGCCCACGGAGAGGCCATCAAGCGGCGTGGCATTCGCCCACAGCGTGAAGCTGTCCTTTGCTGTCTGGGGCGCCTGTCGGCCGTTGCTGACCGACGGAACAAGCACCGGACGCGCGGGCTGCAACGTTGCGCCGTTGGCGATGACAGCGGGCGCCGTCAGCGCAGTAAAGCCGGCGTCGACGATCTTCGGGTCAAGGTGAGTGTAGCCGCCGAAGATCGAGAGCCACGGCGTGACATTGCCGTTGAAGCTGAACTCAATGCCGCGGATCCGACGCTCACCAATGAATTGCACGGTGTTGTCTGGACCAGTGACGCGGGCGTTTGACGTGTCGGTCTGAAAAGCGGCGAGCGAAAGCGCCAGCTGCGCGTCGAACAGTTCCGCCTTTGCGCCCACTTCGTAAGACTTCGTCTTCTCGACCTTGAGGCTGTCGAGGAGCGCGATGTTTGCCGGCGTTGCGGTGGTCGGGATCGCGTTCGGCTCTTGTCCTTCGCCAAGCAGGCTGTTCGGCGGGGTCGCTGCCGTCGCATAGCTTGCGTAAAGCGACGTGTTTCGGCTGGGCTTGAACACCAGCCCGGCCTGCCAGTTGAACAGCTTGTCGTTGCGCGTGAAGCTGATGGAGTCTGTCGCGGTGGCGGCTTGACCAGGCCTCAGCTTCGACGTGAAATCATCATAGCGGGCGCCAAGATTGAGGATCAATTCCGGTATCAACGTAATCGAATCGAAGGCGTAAACGGAAATGGTCCGGGCGTTGTTCTGAGTTTCCGTGGCCAGCGCGTTCTTCAAGATCGGGGCGACAACTGTCGAGGCGTCGCTCGCATAATTGATCCAGGGATCGTTCGGGTTGGGATCGAACAAGCTGGTGCAATAGAAGCGGGCGACGGCGGCTGGCGTGCAGCGAGGCGAGACACTGGAGCCGTTCGAGACGGCATAGGTTCCGCGACGGGCTTTTTCCCAGCTGAGTTCAACCCCCGCCGCGATGCTGTGCTTGATGGCGCCAGTGTCAAAGGCGCCGAACAGGTCAGTCTGGTTGGTCAGGCCCTCGGCATAGCCATAACGGGTGTTGCTCCGCCTCCAGACCAAGCCGCCGGAGGTCGCCGGTGATCCAGGGTTGGTGCCGAACACATTTCCTTGCTGATCATCCGGTTGAGTGAAGATGTAATTCTGTTCGTTGTGGCTGAACCGAGACGTATTGCGCAGAGTGAGCCCGCCGAAATCGTGTTCGACACGCATGCTCGCCTGATGGGTATAAGCATCACGAAAGTCGCGGCTTTTCACCCCATAGAAAGCGTCGCGATCAACTTTTCCGGTGACCCCTGCGATCGTGGTGACGCGGCCAATCGCCGGCTCCACATAAATCTCTCCCGTCCCGGGGAGATTGCTCGCCGAATAGAGATAAGGAATGCCGGAATCGGGCAATTCGTGGCTTTCCAGATAATAATAGGACGCCGTCAGCCGAGTGTCGCTGCTCAGGCCAATGGTGATCGAGGGCGCCACGCCCCATCGGCGTGCCCAAATTGCATCGCGTCCGGCAAAATCCTGGTCATGCCACATCGCTGACACGCGAACGCCGATGCCGTCGCCCAGGTATCGGTTAACGTCGAGCGCGGCATGCTTGTAATCTGCGCTGCCCAAGCTGGCACTTGCCCGTACGAAGTTGGTGGCCTGGGGCGACTTGGTGATGATGTTGATCGATCCGCCGGCGCTGCCGCGGCCGCCAAGGGCCGAATCCGAACCTCGCACTACCTGAACTTGCTCTACGGCAAAGGTGTCCCTGCTCTGTGCGGCAAGATCCCGAACGCCATCGACGAACGTCGATCCCTGGCTGTCGAAGCCACGGATGAACGGACGATCGCCCACCGGATTGCCGCCTTCTGCCGCGCCGAAGGTGATCCCGGGAACGGTGCGCAATGCTTCAGCCAGCGTGGTGGAACCGGTCTGCTCAATAACGTCCTTTGGTAGTACGACCACCGAACGGGGCGTGTTGACCAGCGGGGCCAAGGCTTTCGGTCCCTGAAACTCGCTGCGCTGCCGTTGGCCGTTGACCAGAATGTCGCCAGGAGCGGAGGCGTCACCTTCGGGCGTTCGATCTTGAGCGTTTGTCGGCGTGGCGGGAGCATCCGCGCTTGTTGCTTCGGCCGAGTGGGCGGTGGCGATGAAGCCGATGCAGGATAGCGCAAGAAATGACGCGCTCTTCTGCGCCAACGACGTTTTCATGTGACCCCCAATCATATCGCGCATGCCGCTAATGCGAACCATTATGAGAGTCAAATTTGTGAGTGGTTCGCGATTGCGCAGTTCCTCCGAGTTCGGCGGGGCGGCGGCCTGTCGCCCTAGACCCGCCGCCGCCGTCGGACTGTCGCGCGGCAAACGAGCGGTCGTCTATTGAAGGCTATCATCCGGTGGGCTTCGCGTAGCTCGCCATGGACCTGTACGCTGCCCTCGTCCTAAGGTGCGGTAAAACAACAGCAGGAGTGCAGATTCATGGAGCCGCGAAGTGTCGTGATCCTTGAGGACAATTCTGCTGTTGCCATGGTCCTTAAGGAAGGATTCGACGCACGCGGGTATAACGTGGCTGTTGCCGCAAACCCGGAAGAGCTGGAGTCGGTTCTTGAGGCGCGAGTGCCGGAATGCGCCGTCGTCGACCTTAAGCTAGGCAGCGTTTCCGGGCTTCCGTGCGTACAACGGCTGCGCGAATGCAGCGACGCCATGTCGATCGTGGTGCTGACGGGTTTTGCGAGCCTGGCTACCGCCATCGAAGCGATAAAGCTGGGAGCGTGCCATTATCTCGTGAAGCCTTCCTCGATCGAGGAAATCGAGGCGGCATTCGGCAAGCTGGACGGGGATCCAGACGTGCCGCTGGCTGATCGCGCCGCCTCCCTCAAGACTCATGAATGGGAACTCATTCAGGGCACCTTGAGTGATGTTGGTTTCAACATCTCGGAAGCAGCTAGGCGGCTGGGCATGCATCGACGGACGCTGGCCCGAAAGCTCGAGAAACGGCCACTAATATAGGGTGCAGCTTTTCGTCTTTAGGCGAGCCGATCGTGCTTCTGCCGTCACTACCGCTCGTATGATGTAGATAGGCTGCTGACAGCAGAGAGGTGTTTGCTCAGAACCACGCACGCACGCCCGCAACGAAGCTGAGGCCGCCGGTTCTGTCTCCGCTGGCCCGAGAGAAGCGGGCCGTCCGGCCGAACTCCCTTTCCCAGGAGACGCCGACATAGGGGGCTAGTTCTCGAACGATTTCGTAGCGCAGGCGCAGGCCCACTTCGGCGTCGGTCAAGCCTGAGCCGATCCGGTTGCGCGGCACATCTTGAGCGGCAAGGTTCACCTCGGCCCGCGGCTGGAGGATCAAGCGTTGCGTGATCCGCTGGTCGTAATAGCCCTCCAATCGTCCGAGCACATCGCCCTTGTTTGACAGGAACACAGCGCCTTCCACGTCGAACCAATAAGGGGCAAGCCCTTCAAAGCCGACGGTAATATAGGTGCGGTCGGGACCGGGTACGAAATCCTGGCGAATGCCAGCCTGAAGGTTGAAATATGGACCGACCGCTCGGCTGTAGAGGGCCTGAACTTCGCCTGCCGCCTTCTCGCGGAAGGTGTCTTCGCCTTCCGTCTTGACGGTGAGGCGATTGAGGTCGCCGCCGTACCAGAACTCGCCGTCCCAATGGTAGCTTTCGGCCCCTCCGCGGACCTGAACCTCGGCAAGATTCAGCATGGTCTGGGAGAAAGACATTCCGCCATGTTCGGTGCGCATGGTCTCGCGTGCGGCGAGCATCGCGGCCCGACCCCAGACGCGATCGGCATATTTTGCGTCGGGAGCGGCCGGTGCTTGGGCGTTTCCGGCCGCGAGAGCCGTGCCGCTGGCCTCTTCAGAAACAGCAGATGGCGGGTCGACCCGTTGAGGCGAACAATGCCCCATTGCCGCATGTTCCGGCGGGCACGTCGCACTGGTTGCAGCACCGGACACCCCCGACGGATGAGCATGGACGGCGTCAGGAGTGGTCGGGGAGGGGTGATGCGCCGGCGCCTTGTCCGGAGCATGTTCAGACATCTGGGTTTCGGCGTCCCCCGCCGAGGCCGACGTGGGGCGATGCTGTGAATGGTCCATCGCTTGCGGCGCGGTGCCGATGCCCCACATGGTCGCGGCGGCGAGAAGGTGCGAAATCATGCCGCAGCTCCCTCGCGGGGCCGGACCGAGACGACCTGCATCATGCCCGCATGCATGTGGTAGAGCATGTGGCAATGGAAGGCCCAATCACCGACGGCGTCTGTGGTCACGTCGAAGGTGGCGGTGCCGCCAGGCTGAACCTGGATCGTGTGCTTGCGCGGAGCAAAGTCTCCGTGACCCGTCACCAGTTCGAAGAAATGCCCGTGCAGGTGGATCGGGTGCCCCATCATCGTGTCGTTCACGAGCGTGATCCGTACTCGTTCGTCCTTCAGGAACGGGATGGGCTTTTTCACTTCGCTGAGCTTCTCGCCATCGAACGCCCACATGTAGCGTTCCATGTTGCCGGTCAGATGAATGCGCAGCGCCCGGTCGGGCGCGCGAACATCGGGGTTCCGTTCCACGGCCTTCAGATCGGTGTAGACCAGCACCCGGTGGCTGACATCGTCGAGGCCTTGGCCGCGGTCGCCCATCCGATCCACCGGCATGGGCGAAATCGTTTGTACCGCCGCAGTTTTTCTCACCTCGGGCGCCGCGGAGAAGTCGCGCATCGAATGGTTCATCGCACCCGAGCCGTGGCTCGTGCCCGCGTGCTGGGTTGGGGTGCCGCTGGCGTTACCATGCTCCGCAGGCGTGGCAGGCGAGCAGTGCCCCATCGCGGCATGCTCCGCCGGGCAGGAGGGATCGACGGCCGGGCTGGGGGTGGCCGCGCCATGCTCCGCGCCGTGCATGTCACCTCCGGTTTTGGCACCGTGGCTCGCATGGTTCATCGACCCATGGGCGCCGTGGGCCGTTCCGCCCATGCCCATGTCTTTCATGTCCGCGAGCGGGCGGCGGCGCAGCGGAGGAACGGCGGCGGACATGCCTTCGCGTGGCGCCAAAGTAGCGCGCGCCATTCCTGATCGATCGACGCTCTCGCCAACGATCGTGTACGCACGATCGTCGCTTGGCTGCACGATCACGTCGTACGTCTCGGCAACGGCGATCTGCATCTCATCAACCGTTACTGGCTGAACAGGGAGGCCGTCCGCCTGAACGACGGTGAGCTTCAAGCCCGGAATGCGAACGTTGAAGGTCGTCATTGCGGATGCATTGATAAGCCGCAGGCGAATACGCTCACCCGGGCGGAAAAGCCCGGTCCAATTGTCCCGCGGGCCGTAGCCATTGACGAGGTAGGTATAGGTGCTGCCCGTTACGTCCGCGACATCAGTCGGGTCCATCCGCATGGCCCCCCACTGGCGCCGTTCTTTCGCCGGCTGATCCTCGCCCCTGAGCAGGCCACTCAGCGTCTGCTTCTGAAAGTTGAAATAGCCACCTTGTTGCTTGAGCTTCTTGAAGATGACGTGAGGGTGCAGCGGGCTATGATCGGACAGAACGATGACGTGCTCCCGGTCGGACTGAACCGAATCAGCACCACCCGGATCGATCACGATCGGCCCGTAGTGACCGAGTTGTTCCTGAAGCCCGGAGTGGCTGTGATACCAATAGGTCCCGGACTGTACGATCGGGAACTCGTAGGTGAAGGTCGAGCGCGGCTTGATGCCGGGGAAGCTGACGCCAGGCACGCCATCCATGTGGAACGGCAGGATGAGGCCATGCCAGTGAATGGAGCTGTCCTCGTCCAACGTATTCTCGACGTGCAGTCGGACATTCTGCCCCTCACGCAAACGGATCAGAGGCGCCGGGATGGTGCCGTTGATCCCGATCCCATGACTCTCGCGACCATCGATCACCATTTTCTGATGAGCGATACGCAAGGTGATCTCCTCACCCGATACAGTCGGAAGAGGCTTGGAGATGCCGGCGGAAACCGGCTGTGCCCATGCCGGCATGTAGGCGGACAGGGCGAGACCGCTGCCCACCAGTCCGGCGCCGCGTAGCAACTGGCGGCGATCGAGAACGCTCGACATTCTAGCTCCTTGGATCCGACCGCTACGGACCGTGATCTGTACTTCGCGGCTTCGATACCGCCCCTTAACGGGAGTCCCTGCCAGCCATAAGCCCCGTTTGCGGCTGGCAAGCCCGCTGGCGAGGTGCGCGAGTTGCGCGCCGGCCACCTGCTGTGTCCATCTGCATCAATGATGAGAGCAAGCACACGACTTATTGCGGCGATGGTCCTTCCGGACGCGCTGACCGCGTGTCACCCAGCGCCAGCGTGCCCTCGCTCTTTTCGGGAAGGTCGATGGTGAACGACGTCTTGTCCGCGTCGTTCATGGTGATCCGCCACTTGCCGGGCGCGAGACCAGTCGCGCCGAAGCGACCATCAGCATTGGTGAAGAGCATGACCGGTTCGCGTTCAGGGTGCGCCACTTCCGTCGCTGAGCCGGAGACCAGGCGGATCGGCTCCCCGCCGGCACTCAACAAGCGTCCGACGACACTGATGTTATAGTCCGACCCCACACGCAGGCGATAACCGGCACGGTAGGGAGGCAACAGCCGGAACGAGCCTTCGCCCAACTCGGCGCTAAGCGGAGCGTCGGGGGCGGTGACGTAGATGGTACGCTCGGCATAGCTGCCGATGCTGGGCTGCATGGCAGTTCCGAGCGCGCCGGTGCTTGCTGCCGAAGACGCACCGCTGGGATCGATCAGCACATCAGCCCCGCGGAGGGAGGGGTGCGCCTCGACGATCGCGAACGCGTCCTGCACAGGGCGCCCGATCGTGAACGCGCCATCCGCGGCGGCGATTGCCGTGCCGAAGCGCAATGACGTGCGTTGACCTAGCGAGCGCCCGAGGTCCCGTTCGAACGTGCCATAGTGGCTGAAGCCGAGCTCCGCGCGATTGCCGAAATAGGTGGCGTTGACCAGCGCACCCGCGCCAATGTCGCTGCGTTCCAGCTCCGCGCTCAGATTATAGGCACCAGTCCCGGATCCGCCGTAGCTTTGATAGGCGAGCCGCGCCCGGTTGAAGCGACTGTCGTAGTCGGTGCGCAGGTTGGAACGGGCGCTCAGGCGATAGGTGAGCGACAGGAACACCGCGACCCGTTGACCACGCGCGTCCCGTTCGTAGCTGGCGTCGCCAGTGAAGTTCAGCAAGGGATTGACCCGCCAGCCCAGGGTGCCACGCAGGCTGCGTACGTCGGGCTCCCCATCGCGGCCTCGCGAGTAGCGGGCGTCGGCACCGGCATAGACGGTTTCGCTGAGTGCGCTGGTATAGCCGATGCCGGCGATCAGATCATAAGGGTTGAAGGGGCGACGCGTTCCGATCGGTCCGAAGGCTCGGCTCCGTGCTTCAAGGGAGAACGACAGCGCGTCGGCGCGACCGCTGGCGCGTGCGATGGTACGCTGAAAGCTGACGATGCCAGCCCAGCCGTTGCCATAGCCCTTGATGCGGGATGCCGAGCCGAAACCCGCCAATGAGCCGAATGGCGTGGCGATCACCGCTTCTCCGCCAGCCATCCAGCCGTAGCGATCACCCTGAGCATTGACGCCCAGCGTCAAACGATCCCCCAGGCCGCGCCGGTAGAAGCCGGTAATCGCCGGATTGTCGCTGTAAATTGGGCCACGGCGGCCGGGCGTGGTGAGAACGCCGGCGTACAGCCCAAACTCGCTCAGCCCGCTGGCCAGTTGCGCCTGGTCAAGGAAGATGTCGAAGTTCAGCGTTTCGGTTTGTCCGGCATCATCGGTGACGATCAGCTGAACATCGTTTGAGCCTTGAGTGAAGGGAAAGTCCTTCAGGTCGTAGGAGCCTGGGTCGAGTTCCAGTCGACGAACGAACTGATCGTTGACCCGCACCTCCACCATGGACCTGCGATCGACGCGAAAGCTGCGGTTGCCGCGCGGGCGGATGATGGTTTGAGGCTCGAGCAAGGAATAGAGCCGCGACACGGAGAAGCCGGCGATTTCCGGGGCGGACTGAAAGCCCCGCGAGAGCGTTAGCAGATCGCCTGCTGACCAGCGGGCGAGATTCGCCCGGTCGTCATAGACCAGGCGCGACCCGCGACGCTGAAATGAGGGGCCAGCCCCGCCAGGTTGCCAGTTGGCCTCCGCCTCGAGCACCAGATCGCCCAGGCGCGTTGCACCATCCAGGTAGAAGAGTGGTGCCGCAAAGCCAGAGCCTTCGCCCTGCTGGATCCAATCAAATGATCCGCGCACGTTGAGGTACCCGCTGAGCCGCGCCGGTGCGACATAGCTGATGCCTGTGCGTGGCTGATCACCCGCGAGGGTCAAGGCAGTCGAACCGCGACTGGCGGCGGCGACCGTCATCTCCATTTCCAGCGACTGCGGATTATAGCGAAGCGCGATGCCGGCGGCGTCCAGCTCCGTCTTGCCGATGCGCCCTCTGCCGGAAAGTGCATCGCGCAGCCCCGCCAACAGCTCTGGGCGCAGCCGACCTTCAAGGAGCGAGAGCAGGCGCTGAGCAGAAAAGCTCGCCCGACCGCCAGGATCGAGCGTCACCGTCACGTCGCCGAGCAGTTGCTCGCCGTCGAGCAACGGCACCGTGAGCACCACCGGCCGCGCGGTCGGATTGATCTCGTTCCCGGCAGGCCCGGGCTCGATCACGACGGTACCGCCGACTACCTGTTCGTCACCCGGCGAGGCGGTTCCCTGATCTTGCGCCGGCGCCGTAGCGACGAGGATAGAAGTTGCCGCAAGGGCAACGGTGTTCATCACGCGTCGGGCGTGAAGCGCGCCGTGATCCGCCCATCCGCACTCGGCAAGCGCAGCGGCAGCGTGATCCGGCGAACTTGGCCGCCGCCAACCAGGCCATAGCCGATGGTCTGCTGCATCTGTGCGCCCGCCATCTGCTGGCGGAAGATCTCGCGCCCGCTGGCGTCTGTCTGAACGATCTCGATCCGGCCACGGGAAAGGTAGCCATGTGCGCCGGTCGCATTGGTGACCGTGATCACCGGCACCGGTGCGCCGCTTTCGTCGCGGCCGACCTCCGTAGCGGTGACCGACAATTGCGGGCGCACGTTCTGCGGAGACACGCTGACGAGGACCTGGAAATTGTAAAGAAGCTGAATATTCGAGCTGCTCTCAGGAAGCTGCACGGGCAATTGCGCCACCGTGACAAAGGAATGGCGGCTGTTCGTAACGGCGGGATCGCCGACATATTGCACGCGGAAATTCTGGCGCTGACCCGGCTGAATCACGGCCTGCGGCGGGAAGATCGCGAGTTCACCGCTGTCGCGCCCGGTGCCACGGACGCCGTCAGGCGTAAGTTCCAGCCCTTCCATGCGCAACTCGACGGGCAGCGGCCGATCAAAGGTGTTCTCCACCGTGATGACCTGGCTCATGCCCCGGCCGGAGGTGGTGAGATCCAGCACCACCGGCTGCACCGTCATGGCATGTAGCGCGGTGGCAAAGCCGATCATGGCGAGGAGGCAAGCGAGACCGGCGAGGAGCCGCTTCGGCAGAGATTTCACGCGATCAGCCTTCTACTGGGGCAGGGGAGACCATGATTCTCTGCCCCAAGCCCTAACGCAATGTTTACGCATCCCGGCCCCGGGAGCGCCCTGGGGCCTGATCAGTTCGGGAGTATAACGGAGACGGGCTCGGCTTGATCCGCCTTGAACGACCGGGCCGCCATCGCTTCATATTCATTGGCGAGGAACAGCAGGTCCTCGCGCTCGCACGGTCCGGCCGATGCTGCTCTGGCGCGAAGTTTCATGGCAAGATCGAGGAGCTGGTGCGCGGACATATTCTTCTCATGCTGCGGCGAGGCGGATGGCCCGCCTCGCCGGTCCGATGCCTCAGGCAGTCGGCGAAACCACGATCTCGACGCTGCCCTGATAGGTGCCGGCCTCCAGGATGGCCGCTGCGTCGGTGGTAAGGCCGCTGCCGATCCGCAGCGAGATGTTGTCGGCGGTGGCGGCGATCCGGTCGCCCAGGTTGCCCACGGTGGCACCAGCGCTCAGCGACTCATCCGCGATCACTGCAGAGCTGCCCTGGGCGGTCTTTGCGGTCACCGACGCGGTGTAGTGAACCGTGTTGGTGTAGCCGGCCGGCGAATTCTGCGCTGCGGCGTTCACCAGCGGACGGGCGTTTACCGCAACCTTCGGATTGGCGCCGTTGCAGCGTACGGTGAAGTTCCGGGTCAGGCCACCACTGTTCGCGGAGAAGGCAGCGTCGACGGTGCCGTCGGACTTGGCAAGTTCGCCCAGCGTGATGTTGCCGGTCAGCGGCGTGACCGCGGCGCACTTCGCTGCGACGGTGCCGGAAACATCTACGGTGCCGCTCGCCTGTGCGAAGGCGGGAGCCGAAGCCAGGGCGGAAACAGCCATCAGGACGGAGAGAGCGGTCTTCTTCATGTCAGGTCCTTCGTGGTTCGCCGTGATCGGCGGCGTTGTCTCGATGACCTGCATATGCCCCGGCGGCGGGCTGCCCGACATTTACCCGGTGGCGAAAAGGAAGCTAACCAGAGGTGCGATCCCGTATATCCGAAGTTAGTGCCGACGCTGCGTTATGACCGCAGCATCAAAGGCCCGAACAGGACTGCGCGCTGGAGGCGGAGACAACGGGCGAGAAGGTGATGCTGATGGTGTCCGCGTAACTGGGCGAGGGTGTCTTGCTTGCACCCCCCTCCGTCAGCGTGGCGCGGATCGGCAGCACAGCGCCCGCGCCTGCGACACCTGCGCGGGCGCAGGTGCGGGTACCGAGGGAGGCGTTGGAGGTGATATCCTGCCCCAGAAAACGCACCCGATAGCCGATCGTCTGGTTTGCATCGGCTAGGTTGCCCCCGGGATAGGTGAGGCGAAAGTTGTTCTGTGACCGCACCTGCACCTGGAACGGCCCGGAACTGCGCACCCGCAGCGCGTTGGAGGCGGTGGTGGTGTATCGATCAGGAGCAGCCAGTACGGTCTGGGTAGTCGCCTCGCCGATCTCGCCGAAATCGAGCGCGGCGCCAGCATAGGAAGCCTGCAAGGCGCTGACGGTGTTGACGTTCAACCGCACCGCTCCTGCGAGTCGGACGGGAACCGGTACGCTGAGCATCCCGCCAGCGCCTGAGCAGATGTAGAGGATGTCGAGATTGATCGGCTCGCCGGCGCTGAGGTCCGTACCCGGCGGCACGGTGACGCGCAGGTTCAGTGGGGCGGAGAGATCAGTGGCGAAGATGCCACCGAATTCATAGCGGATCTCGCCAGCAGCGCCGGCGCCATTATCGTTGGACGTAAGCGCGCGCGGCCGCCCGGCCGTGGAGCCCTCCGGATAGAGGACGCGGAAGCCCTGATAGGTAATGTCGAGGGCGGGCGTACCCGCCGGCGCCACCAGCACCAGACTGACCTCGTCGGTGCGACCGGTCAGCAGGCCGCGGTTCCGACGCAGGATCAGCGGAATCGTTGCCTGGGACAGCCCGGACGAGGAGAACGGATCATAGCTGATCGTGGTTGGGGCGGTTGCGTCACCCGTGACGCCGCACAGCGGAGAAATCTGGGTCTGAGCCTCTGCCGAAGAAGCCAGTGCAGTGGCCGCGAACGCGCCAACCAGAGCGAGCGGGACGGCATAGGTCGTCAGCTTCATACCGTCGGTGATACGACGATCGCTACTCCTTCGCGAGCGGTTTGGCCGGATACCGGAACCGCGCCTGGCACCGCGCGAGCCGCCGGCTTCGCTACACTGATCGTCAGCGCCATCGCTCCCTGGCTGCAGCGCGCCGCCGCTGGCCCGTCGATCATCCAGTGTCCCGCCTGCTGCCTGACCCGGCCTGCCGCGGGCACGGCGGCCCAGCAACGCGGGGCGACATAGCCCGAGATTCCGATGCGATTGCCGGCCTGCGCCAGGGCAGGGGCATGATAAAGGGTAGAAAAGATGACAACTGCCGCCGCTGTCCAGCCTTCGGGCAAATGGAACCTGGCAGAAGGATCGGACACGGGCGACATAACGCATCGACCATGCGGCCTGATCCGTAAACAAGCGCTCGCTGTTAATCATTAATGCCATGGGATTACGGTGCAATACTTACCGTGACGGTCAGCGTGTCGGCGTAGCGGCCCGCGACCAGGGGCGCTGCGCCGGTATAAGCGGGCGCGCTGACGCGCAGATAGGAACCGTTGGCCCGCGTGGAAGCCGCCGGCAGACGCAAGCCGTTGCTCTGGCTGGCGGTGCCGGCAAACGTGCAGCCGCCTGCCGTGCCGAGCTTGTCTGCGGCACAAGCCGCCTCGGCAGTGGCGCCGTTGTCCCCGACCATGCGCAGCGCTACCTGATAAGGGGCGGTCACGGCATAACCTGGTGCCGACGCGCCATCCGCGAGCAGCCCGCCGTTGCGTGAGCTCACCGCGATGCGCGAGGCAACCGTGCAGTTCAGAGAAATGCCGAAATCGCGCGAGAAACCTGTCTGATCGAAATCGGTCTGGCTTAGCGCGCCGCTGGGAGCGCCGCCGGTGGCGAAGCCGCAGCGGCCACTGACCGAAGCTTTCACATCGATGTTCACTGCGACGCTGTTCACCGCGCCTTGGCCCGGGGCGTAGGCGGTGACCTGCGCATGTGCGCCAACAGCGGCAGTGCCAAGCACTACCCCCATCACCGCCATTGCCAAGGTCTTCAGAAACCGCATCTTCCGCCGTCACAGCCCGCAGACTGATGTCCGCTTCACTGTTGGTCAGATGCGGCGACGCGGGGTGCGAGACCATTCATCGCCCGGCGAGAATGCTGCTAACCCTCGGCGCACATACCTATGTCTTTGGATATAGGCTCAGTCGCCCTGGTCCTTGCCGAGCAGGATGAGTTCGGTGCGGCTGCGCACGTTTACCTTGTCGAAGATCTTGTGCAGGTGCACCTTAACCGTGCCCTCGGTCAGGCCGAGTTCGGCCGCCACTTCCTTGTTGCGCAGCCCGCGCTGCACGAGCGCCGCAATGGCTCGTTCGCGATCGCTGAGCCCCTGGAGCGGGTCGCGCTTCGCTGCGGTCGGCGACTGAACAAGCTCCATCGCCCGCTGCAATGTTTCCTGATCGAACCACCGCCGCCCCTGCGCCACCGCCTCTAGGCAGAGCAGCAGGTCACGGGGCGCATTGGCCTTGATCACCAAGCCATTGACGCCAAGCTGCATTGCCTCCTGCACGCGGGCATCCTTGATACTGCCGGTCAGCAGCACGACAGGCCGTTGGTCACCACGGCTGCGCAATGTCCGCAGCACATCAAGACCGCTGCGTTCCGGCATTTCGACGTCCAGTACCAGCAGGTCCGGCCGGGCCGCCGCAAGCTTGTCCATCGCTTCCACGCCGGTGCTGGCCGTCACAACGACCTGGAAGTTGGAGTTGGCGAGCAGGACCTCGATGCCTGCGAGCGTAAGCGGATCGTCTTCCGCAACGAGAACCCTTGCCATGGATCAATTATAACCGATCTCGTTAGCGAAATCTTAACACTGGTCGCCGGAGGCAGGGCGCTCGCCGCATTGTCAGCACATCCGGGGCCGGCTCTGCTACCAAAGTCGCGAGTTGCGAGTTGAGGAGCGATGCGAAGGTCAGCCTTGTTCCGCAACTTCGCGCCGCTTCAGATCCTGCTTGTCGCGGTAGCGGCTTGCGTACCGCTCCTGCTGCTCGGATCGAACTGGCTGCTCCAGCGCGAGTTCGACGAAAACCGCGCGCTACGCAACGCGACCAGCGCCACGTTCGAGACGCGATACACTCTCGAACAGCTTCTGAAACTCCATCTTGATCTGGAAACTGCAGAGCGCGGCTTCATCATCTCGCGTAATCCGGCATTTCTTGCGCCGTACAATGAAGCGGAAGGGCGGATCTCGGCCGTTCTGGAGCAACTGGGCTCAACGCGCGAGCTCAAGGAAGAGGAGCCGCTATACCGGCGGCTGGTCGTCGAATCCCGGAACAAGCGGGCGTTTGCCGGGCAGATGGTCACGCTGATCAAGGAGGGACGGGACGACGAGGCGCGACGGGCGGTCGCGTCCGGCCAAGGCAAGCTGTTCATGGACAGGATCCGTGCATTGGTCGCCCAAATCGATACGTTGAGGCAAGAGCAGCTGCGCGCGCGGCTGGAAGCATCGGAACGCGACAGCCGGCATCTCCGTCGCACGACGATTGGCCTTCATACCGCCGTGCTGTTCCTCCTGTTCATCGCAGCGTTGCTCGGGATGCGCATCAATTCGGCCCGCACCGTCGCGCTTAGCCGGATGCGTGAGTCAAACGAGCGCCAAAGCGCGATCTTCGACAGCGCCGACGATGGCATGATGCTGCTCGATGCGTCGGGACGCATTCGCAGCTTGAATCCGGCGGTAACAAAGATGTTCGGATATGCTGAGGACGACATGCGCGGGCGGGCCGTCGGCATGTTGTTCAAGGAAGCGCCGCGGGAGGAGGACGTTGCTGCATTCCTCCGCACGCTTGCGCTTGATCCAACCCGGTCACGCCTGCGCCATGTGCGCGAGTTTGAAGGCGAGACGAGCGCGGGAACTCACTTCCCGGTCGAGGTCGCGCTCAGCACCGTTCCGGGCGAGACGCAGCGCAGCTTTCTGGCAGTTATCCGCGACATCACGAAGCGGAAGCAAGTGGAGCAGATGAAAAGCGAGTTCGTGTCGGTGGTCAGCCACGAACTGCGGACTCCGTTGACATCAATTGCCGGATCGTTGGGGCTGCTGGCCGGCGGCGCCGCTGGCGAGTTGCCGGAAAGGGCGCGCAAGCTGATTGGTATTGCTCAGGCGAACAGCGCGAGGCTGGTCCGTTTGATCAATGACATTCTCGATATCGAGAAGATCGAAGCGGGCAAAATGACGTTCGACATCAAGCCGGTGCCGCTGGCTTCGCTGCTGGAGCAATGTGCCCAGGGGAATGCGGGCTTTGCGGCAGAATATGGCGTGCAGATCGTCGTGGAACCTGTTGCGGCGGGAGTGGCGGTCATGGCCGATGAGGATCGTCTGATCCAGGTAATCACCAATCTGCTCTCCAACGCCATCAAGTTTTCGCCGGAGGGAGAAGCGGTACGGATCACAGTGGTTCCCGGAGAGCTGGCTCACCGGATCAGTGTGGCCGGTCTTGGCCCTGGAATACCCGATCCGTTCCGAAGCCGTATCTTCCAGAAGTTCGCGCAGGCCGATGCGTCGGACACGCGGCAGAAGGGCGGCACTGGCCTCGGCCTGAGTATCGTCGCGGAAATCGTGTCGCGGTTGAAAGGTGAGGTGAGCTTCGACAGCGTAGCTGGCGAAGGGGCAACCTTTCACGTCGATCTTCCTGCCGCTCCGCAACAGTAGGACTCCCATGCCCCGCATTCTCTATGTCGATGATGACGACGATATTCGGCAGATCGCCGAGATGTCGCTGGAACTGGATCCCGATCTGGAGGTCCGGCTGTGCTCAAGTGGCGCCGAGGCCATTGACGCGGTGGCCAGCTGGACGCCTGATCTGGTGCTGCTCGACGTGATGATGCCCGGAATGGATGGACCCGAAACGCTGGCACGATTGCGCGCTGAAGCATCCAGTGCCGCCATCCCTATCGTGTTCATCACGGCTCGCTTCCAGGAAAAGGAGGTCGAGCGGCTGAAGGCGCTTGGGGCTGCAGGCGTGATCGCCAAGCCATTCGATCCTATGACGCTGGCGACGCAAGCGCGAGCATATCTGTCGTGAACGAACCGACCGATCTGACGGAGCGGATGCGTCCGCTTCGGGCGCGGTTCCTCAAGCGCTTGAGTGAGGATCGAGAAGCGCTTCTCGTCGCGCATGCGGGGGCGGATGCGGCTGCCCTGCACGCGATCTGCCATCGCCTGGCGGGGAATGCGGGCTTGTTCGGCTTCACTGAACTTGGCGGGGCAGCGCGTCGGGTTGAGGACGCCATTGTCAATGATCAGGAGCCCGACCTTCGCGACCGTTTGATCGATCAATTGCTGGAAATGCTGACAGCGACAGTTCAGGACCCCGAACCGTGATCACATCGTGTCACGGCTCCGGAAGCGCTCCCCGCCGCGTGACTTTAGTGCCCAGGATATAACAGCGGAGCCAGAGACGGAGGCCTTGGGTCCGTTTGCCGTGTCATGGGGTGAGTGCTGACTCTCGCGCATTCGGCGGGCGATCGACGAGCTTCAATGCGGATCAGACTCGGTTTGAACCGCCCCCGGTGCCGTGGTTCTGAGAGGATGAAGGCCAGTCCGACGTCGCAGCTTCATATCGACGTCGAAAGCAACGTGATTGCCTGCTTGCACCGGAGCAATTTCTATTGTTCGGCCAAGCCGCACGTGACTGCCGATCGGGTGGGGGGCACGAAAGTGAGGAGGGCACGTTGCGGAAAATTGCCATAGTCGGCCTGCATACGGCGCTGACGCCTGGCTTCAACGCGGCCATGTCGCTGAACGAGGCGCTTGGTTTCGAGGCGCACGGCTGCGAGGTTACGCTGTACTTGCCGCAAACGACTGGGCGAGATCCGCGCAACTGGCTGCGCCGCGCTGGCTACCGCAGCTTCGATGACCTGCCCCGCTTCGGCGGACGGTTCGACGTGAAGCCGCTTGCAGGGTTGGCCGACCTCAAACCGGCAGATGTGCTGATTTGGCAGACCTACAATGCAAGGGACTTGCCGCTGCTGTCGGAGCTTCGTCGTCCATCCATGCTCCGCACCAAGAACGTGCCTCGTGCGTTCACGGGGGAACGTGCCCGCGACTCCGCGCGGGTGAACGCGTATCTGAAGGACTTCGACCTGGTTGCGCTATCGCTGCGCGCCGACCAGCAGATCGTGCGAGCGAATTTCCCCGACCAGAAGCGTCGACTCCGCTATGTACCGCGTGGGTTCATCGCAGACTGGCTGGACGGCAACGGGCGTGGGAAGGTGCCTACGATCGGCCTGGACCAGGCCAAAAGCGCAGATACGGCCCGCGGCCGGGGTCACATCGCGAGGCTGGGCCAACAACTGCGCGGCCAATGGCCGGACCTGCGCTTCCTGAGTGTGCGCGAGGAGGTGGACACGCTGGGTAGTGAAGGAGTGCCGACGCTTCCGCTGCGCGACTATTATGACCGGTTTCTCAACCGGCTGTGGCTCTACATGCCGATCGACTTCGAGCACAGCGAGCACGTCAAAGGCTTGGCGCGCACTCCGGACGGGCACCGAATGTTTCTTGGCCTCTACGAAAACGAGATCGTCGAGGCGCAAATGGCCGGCGCCCTGGTGCTGGCGCGACGCGGTGACATACCGCGTGAGCTGCTGATGCTGCCAGCCGTATCGCAGGTAGAGAGTTACGATGATGAGGCGGCGCTGCTTGAGGCGGCGACCGCACATCTGGAAAACTTCGCGGCGCGTTCCCGGCTCAGTCAGGAGCGAGCGAGAGCCCGGCACAATCACCTTGAAATGGCACGCGCCTGGCTAGCCGCGTTGGACCTCGTGGCACGTGATGGGGCGCAGGCGTGACAATGTCGCCCACGGGGTTGGACAACATAGGATGTCGGGAGTGGCGACCGAACTGCTGGACCCAGCGATAACGAACGAAGCCTGCGTCTAATTGGCAGAGGATATGGAATCGTCGCGAGACCGGTATTTTGTACTTACCGGGTCTGCGTACAGGCGCGAGCAAGATCTACCGCCAGTGATCGATAGTCGAGCCGTTCCGGTACCTCGACGATGGCACAGCGTGTTACAAGCTGCTTGATCTTGGCGTAACGAGTGAACGGCTGATAATGGCGCTCTCTCTTGATGTAGTCGTCAATCATTATCGTGGTGCCTGCGGGAGCGTGTAAGAGGCTGGCGAGGGTGCAAGCCAGCCTGAAGCGGCCGTCCACAAGTATCAGGTCGGGCATGACCTGGTGCGTCCGCAGTACGTCCCAAACCCCGAGCGGATAGTCTGGCCATCGCCTGACCCCTGAGTTGTCAACGGGATTTCCCCACTCCTTAGTAGGACCAATATCCGCGAATACCGGATGAAACGTTGCTGAGCTCCTGTCTCTATCGAGAGCGTCGCCAACCGCTTTGAGAAAGATCTTATCGCTTTCCACGGAATAGACATCCCTGACGCCTATTCTGCCGGCAAGCCGCGTGCTTCCGCCCGCGCCATACTCAAGAAAGCAGCTCGACATCTCCAGTAGTTCGGTAAGCTTCTCTACCGCCTCAGGGGGCATGTGAGGGTCCGCCGGGATCTCGATTTCTGGCGCGATGCCCGGCGCTGTTATTCTATCGGCTGGCATGGAGATCCCTGTCTGACTTTGAAGTTGGCGCCCTGAGGTCACGCCAGGATTTTATACGTCCCATTGGGCGTGGTGCCGTCGTGAAGTGTTTTCTGGCTGCCCTGCGGATATCCCTCTGCTCGGTGTCCGCGCAACGCCGCAGGAAGGGAGCGGCGACGCGTCTCCGGAAGAGTAGGCACATTAGCCACTTTCAATCGCACGCGCATAGGCCGCAGCCCCCCCATCAAGCCCGTCAGCGCCGAGGGGCGCTGTCTTCCGGAAGACTGAGCTAGCGCCGGAGCAACCGCAAGTGGGGTGCTTTCGGCGGGGTCGTGCGTTGTGGCGCTTATGAGGCCGCTCATGAGCAATCCAGCGACCAACGCCTTGCGCCGCCGAGCCGCAGGATCTTCGTAGTGAACGATACGTTGAGCGGGGCGCCAGCGTCGCACTTCCCGACAATAGCCATTTGTCGTGGTGTGGCGCGCCATGACGCGGCTGCTATCGCTTGCGTCCAGGTCAGCGCCGACGGCCCGGCCGCATCCTCGACTGATTGAAGGGAGAGAGGGGCGAGTGGTGATTAGCCATTCTTGTGATGTTCAGCCGCCACGGGCTAAGCGCGGGGCGACGGATTATCTGGGCGACACGATGACATTGCGCGCGAACCTCGGCTGGGGACTGGCAGGCGGACTAGCTCTCGCCCTGTCTGGTTGCGCCACGCCGATTGCTCCCGTGCAGCCGCCGCCGGTTGTCGCGACGCTGCCGCCGCCCCCGCCGGTGATGCCAGCGGGTGGCTATATCGGCATGAAGATTCCGACCAAGCGCGCCGATGGAAAGTATTTCACGCCCAATCTCGACAATACCGACCAGGCCGCCGTCTGGCATCTGCGCAACGCATTGAACGTCGCCGCGCTTGGCTGCGACCAGGCAGGTGGCGGGGTGCTCGAGCACTATAACGCCTGGCTCAGGACACGTGCCGCCGCGATCGATCGCTACTATCAAGCCTATATTCGGGAATGGCAGGCACCCGGTTGGTGGGACTGGCAACGTGTCTATGACGACAATCAGACGCGCATCTACAATTTCTACGCGCAGCCGGCGATCCGAGCGGCCTTTTGCGCGGTAGCCCGTGAGGAGGTCGCGAAAGTCATTCAAGTCGAGGACGACGACCTACCTGCTTTTGCCCGAGCGGCGCTGCTGCGGCTCGACCGCCCGTTTGTCGAGTTTTACGCGGCATACGACGCCTGGCGAGACTATTATCAGCCAGCTCCACCTCCGGTGATCCCGCCACCGGTGGTGCGAACCATCGACGCACCTATCGTGGAGGCCCCGCCCGCCGCGGTCGCGACGCTGGGCGGAGATGACCTGGTGGCGGCGGACACGGACACATCGGCGGACGACACCAACCAGTCGGAGGCCAGCACAGAAACGTCGCCGGCTATCGCGCTCGGCGACGCTTCGATCCCCGCGTCCCCTCCGCCTCGGTGACAGATCGGCGTCTGTGGCACGTCGATGGCGAGAAGGCAGTGAACCACCGTCGATCATGATGGGTCGGACAACAGGTGCCGCTTCCCTGGCGATCACGCGGCAAAGCACGCGCTTCTCCCCCGCTCTTCCCGTGGCGGTGTTGATGTCATCATGTCGCGCAGACAAGCGCCCGCAATTTGGCGCGGCAGCCCTCGGTCAACAGATGCGCGATTCGATGGATGCGAGGCGGGCCAACGTAAGCTAGGTAGCTATGTTCGTGATGAGCTGGCGGCTCGCGTCCTTGTCAGCGGCTGAAATTTCAGCAGCCGCTGGAGCTAGCTACAATCCGCAGGGTTGCGGTCAGTTGAAGGCCAAGTCTGAGTAGGGGTGCTGGCGAACCGAGGCGCTCCTCGTCCGATGTCTCTCCATGGACGCAGCGAGCGCCTGACTATAAGCCTTTTCATAACGCATTATTGTTTTTTGAGACATTAAGGAAAAGTACTAATATTACGATTCTGATTTGACGTGGGCAATCATGCGACACAAGATCCGATCCGGACCCATTGGCTAGACCGGTACGAACCGGCGGCAAGGGCTCTGGGAGGATGCCAATGAAGAAGTTTGAGCTGTTCGGCGCTACCGCAATAGCGCTCTTCCTAGCGTACCCATCGATCGCACAGGCACAGGCACAGGCACAATCCTCGCCGCCTGCGCCAGCATCCACGGCGCAGGACAGCGGCTACGGGGCGGACATCATCGTTACTGCCCAGCGCCAATCGCAGACACTGCAGGAAGTGCCAATCGCGGTGAGCGCCTTTTCAGCCGCCGCGTTGGAGGCGCAACAGATCGACAACGCGTCCGACCTCCAGCTCACCCTTCCAAATGTGACGTTCTCAAAGGGTAATTTCTCCGGCTCAAGCTTTACGATCCGCGGCATTGGCGACTTGTGTGTTGGCATTTCCTGCGATCAGGCAACCGCCATTCACCTCAACGGCTCGCCATTGCTGGCGACCCGCATCTTCGAAACGGAATATTTCGATCTCGAACGGGTTGAGGTGCTGCGTGGGCCGCAAGGCACGCTGTTCGGCCGCTCGGCTTCATCGGGCGTCGTGAACTTCATCAGCGCCAAGCCGCGTACCGACAAGTTCGCTGCTACCGCCGAGGCGGAATATGGCAATTACGACTCGATCCGCGCCAAAGCGATGATCAACTTGCCACTGGGTGAAACGCTGGCGGTGCGCGTTGCCGGCTTCTACCTCAATCGCGACGGCTATACCCTCAACACCTTCGACAACAGCCGTATCGACGGGCGGGACATGTACTCGGTGCGCGGCTCGATCCGTTGGGAGCCCTCCATCGACACGACGGTCGACCTGCTCGCCTCCTACTTCAAGGAGGATGACGACCGGCTGCGCATTCAGAAGCAGTTGTGCCAAACCGATCCGACCGGCGTACTCGGCTGCCTCAACAATCGGCGCGACGGTGGGCGCACCAACACCAATTCAACCTTCACAGGTACGCTTGGCAGCCGAGAGTTTCTGTCCATCGCCTTTGGAAGCCCCGCGTTGGGCAACGCTCTTGGCCTAGGCAGCCTCTACGGGCCGGACGCTTATGCCGGCAACCCGATCCTCGATGATCCGCGCGAGGTCTACACGGCGTTCAACCCGACCTACAAGACCGACGAACTGACGGTACAGGGGCGGATCGAGCATAGTTTTGGCCCGGTCAGGGCGCAGCTAACCGGCTTCTATCACGAGACATCGGTTGATTCGTCGCAGGACTATAACCTCGGCGTCAGCAACCGCTCGCTGATCCAGCCGACGCTCAACACGCTGGCGGCGGCCGCGGCCGGCGGCGTCCCCGGCCTTCCCGCAGCGTACTTCCAGCCAATCGCTCGGGCGATAATTCCCAATGGGCCACAGGGCGACCTGTGTACCTCACTGCCCGAGAAGTCCGGGCTTGGCGTCTATGGCGGGTTCGCCCGCTGCGGCCCGATCCCCAACGCCTATGACCGTTCGGTGCAGAAGACACGGGACTGGTCGGCAGAGGCGATCATCTCGTCGAACTTCGACGGCTTGTTCAACTTCCTGCTGGGCGGGATTTATGTCGACGCCAAGGTTCGCGACGGCGACTACTACGTCAACGCCTTTGCCATCGATTACGTGACTGGAATTCTGGGCAGCGTGGGTGCGCTAGGTGCGGGGCGGGCGCCGGAATTTTCGGCAACGCCGTTCTTCCGTAGCAACACCGATCTGTTCCGTTTGAAGTCATACGGCATTTTCGGCGAAACCTACTTCCAGTTCTCGGATAGCCTGAAGCTGACGCTTGGCGCCCGTTACAACAACGACAAGAAGTTCGTTCGCTCGCGTTCGACGCTGGCGAGTTTCGCCGTGCCCTATACCCAGACAGGCAGCGCCTTCGATGCGCCGCGTGCAGCATTGTATGACGCCGATCCCGTTATCCCAGGTATTCAGCCTTATGCCGTACGGAATCGAACGTTCGACGAGATTACCGGGCGCGCGGTAGTCGATTACAAGATCACCGACGACAACCTGCTCTACGCCTCGTATTCGCGCGGGTACAAATCGGGCGGTTTCAACCCTCCGGTGCAGGTGCCCGGCCTTACCGTGCCTGATGCATTCCAGCCGGAAATCATCAACGCCTTCGAAATTGGTTCCAAGAACACCTTCGCTGACGGCAAGCTGACGCTGAACCTCACGGGATTCTACTACAAGTATAAGGGTTTGCAGCTCAGTCGGATCGTCGCGCGAACCTCGATCAACGACAATATCGATGCGGACATCTGGGGCGTGGAAGCCGAGTCCACGATCCGACCAGGTCCGGGCTGGGTGGTGAATTTTGGCGCAAGCTATCTAAACACCAAGGTGACCTCGTCTGCGCCGTTCATCAATCAGCGCGACGTGTCCGGTGGCAACCCGAACACCGTCATCATCAAGGATATCGGCAATGCCTCCAACTGCGTCGTCCTGGCGAACGCCGGCGGTGCGGCGGCCGCCCAGGCATTCGTTACCGCGGTTAATACTGGGCTCGGCCTGCGTGGGCCGCAGCCATTCCCGGCCGATGCCAATGTCGGTGCGGCGACCGGTGCCTTTGGCCTCTGCTCAGTGCTGACCGGGGCGGCCGCAAACACTGCTGGTGCGATTTCGGTGCTGGAGGGCATTGGGATCAGCTTGAAAGGTAATGAGTTGCCACAGGCTCCGGTGGTAAAGTTCTCGGCCGGCGTGCAAAAGACGTTCGAGTTCGCCAATGGCATGAGCCTCGTTCCGCGGTTCGACCTCACGTACACAGGGGAGAGCTACGGCAACATCTTCAACGGCCGCATCAATCGTATCGAGGGCTATGAACAGGCCAACGCTCAAATCCAGCTAAACGGGCTGAATGACCGCTGGTTCGTGCGCGGCTTTATTCAGAACATATTCGACAACAGTGCAACGACCGGGCTCTACCTGACGGATCAGTCGTCGGGCCTCTTCACGAACATCTTCACGCTCGAGCCTCGCCGCTATGGCATCGCAGCGGGCGTGAAATTTTGATCATCTGCTCCTGCCAACGTCCTGACGAGGCAGGTTGATTGTCTTGGATGGGCGGTGCCGAGAGACACCGTCCGTCCTGTCCCACCATGTTTACCTTGAGGCGAGCAGTGAGGCGTCGAGGTGTTATGGCTAAGTCAGCGATTCACGGGTCGCCCCACCCGATCAAAGCGCCCCGGCGAGTACCAACGTCAGAGCGGATCCTCGACGTAGCAGAGGAGCTCTTCTCCCGATACGGCCTAGCCGACGTGATGCTCAAAGACGTCGCTCAGGCGGCGGGGGTACATAACACGCTGCTTGCCTACTACTTCAAAGACAAACAGCACCTGTTTGAAACAGTGATTACCCAACGCACGCCGCGAACAAGCGAGCGCCGCATGGCGGCCTTGGCGTCGTACGAGCGTGAGGCTGCTGGCGAGCTAACCGTTGAAGGAATTTTGCGCGCATATTTGGATACCGACCCAAAGCCGGATGACTCCGGCTGGCGGCATTATGGTGCTTTGGGTGCTCAGCTGAATGAGCTGCCAGATAGCGGTGCCGCATTGATTGACGCGCACTTCAGTCCCGTAGTGCTGCGGCTCGTTGAGTTGCTGAAGAAGGCACTACCCGGGTGCTCCGACGAGGACATTCTCTGGGGATGTCACTTTTTGAGAGGCGCACTGATGCTCTCGCTCGCTCAGCCGTGTCCAATCAACAAGCTTTCAGCGGGACCGTCCAGCTGCGGTGATGTGGACGCGATCAGAGATCGGATGGTTCTCTTCATGGCTGCGGGGTTCAAATATGTTGCAGCGAACCGTGATCAGTCCAACACTCACAAAAGATCCGGCTAGAGCGCCTAGCTTGAGGACGGCACCCCGGCTGCTGAGTTGGTTTGGACGTTTGGCGCTCCCCTGCGGGCGCGAGGCGGTTGACCTCCATCCTGCGCCGCGGGGCCGGCGTTGGCGCTGCTCAAAAAAGGGGTTCAAGCGATCCAAGTTGCGGGCAACACAGATCTACTCTCTGTCGGCTGAGATCCGCGAAGCCACCCGCCGCAAGCATATCACGGCAGGAGCAGCGAGGCGTCTCCGTACGAGTAGAAACGGTAACCATTCTCGATCGCATGGGCGTATGCCGCTTGCATTCGGTCAAGCCCCATCAGCGCCGATACCAGCATGAACAGATTCTGAGATGGTCGTGAAAAGCGCTATAAATTCAACGCATTTAGCATCTTTCGCAGGAAGCTTTTCACCTCTCCTAACGATCACCTAATCGCGCGCGAGAGTGTGATCCGATCCCGTCCTAGCCAACGCGCTTTGGCTGGACCGCTCCACGAAAAGCCGCCTCCCATCCGCCTCACGCGACCCCCATCGTTCTGAGTCCTGCACAGCTGGCGGCGAAAAAATGAAGGGTGCCGGCCCCTCAAGCGACGACATGTCACCTGAGGGGCTGGCGAGTTGATAATCAAGCGCTGTCGTTCCAGCCGCTGACCGCCGAAGCGGCGTTCGCAGCCTTGTGCAGCGTCTCGTTGGACAAATGGGCGTAGCGCATCGTGGTGCGTGGTTGGCTGTGCCCAAGTATCTGACCGATCACGAATAACGACTGCCCTGCGTTGGCCGCATTGCTGGCCATCGAGTGGCGCAGGTCATGCACGCGAACGTCTGGCAGTCCTGCTGCCCTTCTGGCGCTGTCCCACGAGTTGTAGAACGAGGCGAGCGGCTTCAACGTCTTCGGGTTCGGCAGTAGGTACGGGCAGTCCTTGTACCGAGGCAGCGCTTTGATCACCGCGATCGCATCCTCGCTTAGGGGCACGTGCCTTGGCTTGCCCGTCTTGCTGGTCGGAATGCGCCACAGCCGCTGATCGAGGCGGAACTCCTCCCACTTCGCGTCGAGCAGTTCGCGTTTCCGGCAACCGGTGTGCAGCAGCAGCGCCACGATCGGCGCGAGCATCGGGTTTGGGCTGTTCTCGACCGCACGGCGGAGGCGTTGCGTCTCGGCGGCGGTGAGGAAGCGCTCGACCTTGTTGTTGGGGTCTTTCTGCTTCAGCCCGTCGAGCGGGTTCACCTCCGAGCCCGCGATGCCCCACACCTTCGCCATCCGCAGCATGTGCCCGAAGATCACCTGCCACCGGTTGACGGTCGCCTGCGCGTAGCCCTCTTTGACCTTGCCTGCGAGCCATTCCATGACCTCGACGCGATCGAGCTGATTGATGCGCTGCTTGCCGAAGCGGGGAAGCAGGTGAAGGCGGAGGTAGCGTTCATCGATGTCTGCGCTCTTCTTGTATGAACGGACGTACTCAAGGTAGCGGTCGGACAACTGGCTGACAGTCGGAACGGTGCGTGCGACCTTGCGCTCCTCCTGAGGGCTTTTGCCCACCACGACCCGCGACTGAACGCGGATCGCTTCTTTCTTCGCTTCCGCGAAGGTGAGCTGGGACACGTTGGCGATCTTGAATTGCCGCTGCGTGCCATTCGGATCGCGATATTTGTAGGCGTAGGTCTTGGTGCCGCTTGCATGAACCTCGACGATAAAATTCGAGATCGTGGTGTCGCGATACACCTCTTTGGCCTTCCCCGGCGGGCAGGTGAGCGTCTGAACGGTGAAGGCGTCGAGCTTGATGACCGGCATGATGATATCCTTTGTTCGATGGTGAATGAGAGAGGACACGGGAAGCCGATCCCGGAACCTCGTTGCTGAGGCTCCGGGTGGACGGCGGCGGCGGGTTCGATTGATGTTGCCCCGCGAGGGCGCTCAGGGCTTCGTCAGGGCACGTTGAAGTCGATGGGTGTGGTCCAAGCCTGTTCGATCACAGGGCCGGGTTTCTCGGCGAAGAATCGCGGCTCGGGCTTGTCGAGCGGCTTGCCGATCCGCTTCACCGCCCAGGCCTTGCGCTCCGAATGCGGTGCTTCGACAAGCTGCAGGCCGGCGACGATCCGGTTCTTGTTGCGGGCGAGGTATCGACCGAACTTGGACTGGTTGACGTACCCACGTTCGACGCAAGGCAGCTCCATGACGGCATCGTGGAGGTCGCTGTTGTCGTTGCGTTCGACGTTGCTGAGCACCTGACGCACCATCGTGGAACGCTCACCGAACGTAGCATTCCAGGCACGCAGCAGGTCGGCCAACAACTCGGCGTCGGGATCGTGCGAAATTTGCGCGATCAAGCTGGACGCGGGATCCGGCTTTCCGAGCCACATGAGGCTGTGACGGCAGAGTACCGACCATTCCTCGAACCCGACCACGTTCGGCACGTCAGACATCGGCCGGCCAGCCGCCTCGAAAGCCCGCACGATCGTCAACGCATCGCTGACATACCGACCACGATTGCGGCGGACTTCCTCGTCGGGCTTGCCGGTGAAACTACGCATCGCAGCCGCCTCGGTCTGTGGCAGCAGGTAGATCGACGCCACCCGTCGACCCATGTCGCGAAGAGGCCGAATGTTGTTGCCGGTCCCGATGACCAAGCTCGACGCCGGTGCCGTGACGACACGGTTGGTACCGAGCATGCGTTCGCTGACGGTGCCGCTCGTCAGCATGCGGTTCATCGCTCCGTGAGGAAGCCAGTCGCCGTTCATGTCATCGAACAGGACGACGGCCGGCTTCTCCAGCGCGATCGAGAGAACGACCTTCGCGGCTTCCTCGTTGGTGGCGGGATAGCTGATGTTGCGTGGCAGGCCGGGGCCGGCGAACGGCGCGATAACGGAAGCGAGATAGCTCTTCCCGCTGCCCGGCGACGAGGCGGTGATGTTGAACGCAGGTGCGAGTGGCAGATAGTCGCGGATCGCCGCCGTCAACATCATGCACAGCGTACCTGCGCGATCTGTGTCCGCCTCGAACTCGAACTCCCAGAGCAGGGCGTCGAGGCGTCCAAGCGCCGCCATCGCATTCTCGCGTGTCGGCTCAGGTAGGTCGAACTCGGCCGGATCGAACGCGGCGTACACGCCCGAAGCGGCGTCGTATCCAGGCATCTCCACCAACCCGCTCCGATCACGTCGAAGGAAAGGCTGGCGAGCGAAGCCGCTTAGCTCTGGGAGGACGCCGGAATTCTGTGATCGCAGAAGCGTGCTGACGATGCGGGGCGGAACATCACAGCGGCGCCAATCCTCCTTGCGCCCGTCGAACCTCTCCCAGTCCGATCCGCTCGATAGGTGCATGAACAGCGACTGCTCGCTCAGCTGCTCGGACGAGACGTCACCTGTCTCACGGTCGATCCTGACCTGCACCAGCACGCCGTTCGACCGGAACACATCGCCCCGATCCGCCAGAACTTGCTCAGCCGCCGCGACAAGACGGTGGGGCTCGCCATCCTTGATGCGGATGCGAGGCTTGCAACGTGCGTCCATCCGATCGATCCCGAACTGGTCAAGGAAGGCACCGATCGAGCGGACGGCATCGTGCGTGCAGGGACAGGCAAACTCACCCAGCGGCGCATCGAAGGTGGGTTCGCGGTAGATCGCCAGTCGAGTGTCGCCCGCAGCGTGTTCGCTTGCCCAAGGGCAGGAGATGACATGCTCACCGTTCCCGCCATCCAAACGGTAGAGCTCGTTTAGCTTGAGCGCCGAGACGACGGGATTGGTCGTAGGTGCCGGACGGTACAGATCGTCACCACGTCGCGTCAGGCGGGGCAGAGAGGCATCCTGTCGGGCCGGTTTGGTCGAAGGGGGCAATGGCGGGGAAGCCTGGTCGAGCTCCCCCTTCCCACCTTCACCCCCTTCGTTCCCGCCGGTCGCGTCAACTGCGGCGGCAGGCACGGGTTCGTCGGTCGTGGTCGGATCGCTGGCATCAGCATCCTCGCCGATCTTCGGTGTCGAAGGGGGCAAAGAGGGGAAGGTCTCATCGACCGCCGGTTCGTGGCCGGCGGTGTCGGTAGTGTTGTGGTCGTAAGTCAAAGTCGTAGCCTATCAGTCGCGAACGATCGCTCGTTCGATGGATTCAAGGCTTACGTCTGGAAGGGCACGGCAGTCCGGTCGCTCCAGACGCAAGCCCACGATGCCGAAACCAAAGTCCCGGCGGGATTGTGTCTGTAGAACAGATGCATGCGATCAGCGCCGGGGTTAGCCGGATGAAAGGGCACCTGCGATAAGCGACTCAGGTAGATGGCATACTCCGATGCCCATCTGCCGGTCAGGAGGGCGCTCATACGATCAAACCCGGCCGTGTCAACGGCGGCCGGACGTAACGATCGAAGCGACCGCCAGCAGCGCGATCGTGGACAGGAACATGACGGGGTGGTTCTCGATCAGGATCACGAACACGACGAGCGCCGCCAACGACAGCATCTCTCGCGGACGGGTAATCGCTCCGATTACGATGGCGAGTGCGACAAGGAGCGCCACCGCCGCCATCACCGCCTTGACCACCGCGAGGATCACGCAAGCGCCAAGCAGGTATGCCAGCGCCTTCATGTGAAGCTCCGGCACAGCGAGCGTAAGGCAGGCAACGTGCCGTCGGCATCCTGGATGAACAGCACGTAGGCGAAGGTGCTGCCGAACGTGACGATCATCTCGAACCAGCCTTCATGCCGTTCCAGCCAATCCCACGGCGGCTCGAAACCGTGTTGGCCAAATCGGATGCCGTCGATCGGCTCCACCAGGGGGGAGAAGCCCACATGGCAGATGATATCTTCCTCCGTGTCGCCGACCTCGACGACGAGGAACTCGGTCTGGGAAATGAGATTGAACTCGCCCGAGATGAGCGCATCGATGCGACTGCTCAGGAGCGAACGTAGAAGTGGATCGGTAACGAACGGCAACGCGCCCGTCATCGACGTATAGTCGTGAAGATGAAGCATCTGTGATCTCCGAAGGGCATGAAAAAACCCGCTCCGAGACAGGCTCGTGCGGGCGGCGGTTTCGATGATTTGCTTGGTTTGTGTGTTCAGGAGAGGCCGCTGCGGGACTATCCGGGCCGCTCTACCTGCAGACGGTTTTAGCTTGGCAAGGCCTCGACTGTTTCGACGGGATCGGCATCGTCGCGCAGCATCGTCAGCAGTTCAGGTACGATGCCGTCATCGTCGGGGACCAAGAGCACGGTGGCGTCGCCTTCATCGCTCGTGACGATCGGGGCTTCGAAGATACCGTCGTGTCTCACAACCCATTCCCACGGAGGGAAGTCGCGATCAATCGGGAAGCCGACGGCAGCCTCGATCGCCTCCTTGCTGTCGCCGGGGTCAACGATGATGAAGGCGGCGAAGTCGATCAATTCGCTTCGGAGGGCGAGAACGTGGCGCAGGCGCTCGGAAAGAAGCACCTGAAGTGTTACGGTTGTGTCGATGATGAGCATGTGATTATCTCCAAACAAAAAAAGCCCCCGGCGGTGAGGCTGAGGGCTGGACTGGCGTGAGGGGTAAGAAATCACTCGATTAGGTTGGCCGGCTCTGTATGGTTGTCCTCGACAGACTTCTGCTTGGACATGCGAACGATCGCGACAACGCCGACGACACACAAAGAGATCATGACCGGAACGGGATATTCTTCAATCAGGGACCAGGCACCAAACAATATCAGCAGTCCGATTGTCTCTTTTGGTCTGAAGATCAGCCCCGCGATGAGCAAGCCGACGATGACCATCTTGAGCAGGGCCGCCGCCATTGCGAAAGCGACAAGTGCGAAGATGAACCGCGCTGCGGTGCTCACTGCGAATTGGCCTGGTTTTCGTCACCCGCCTGATCCGCATGTATCTCTCGGCACATGCTCGGCGCTATTTCCGCGATACCGAAAACGTCCCAGCCTTTGCTGGTGCGTTCAACATAAGCCTGCTGATCGCCGGTGTAGCCGCCCATCGAGTTTCGCGCGTTTACGGTAAGGCAGCCCTTCTTCGTCTTGTCGTTGAAGTAGAAGTCGCCGAATTTGGCCGAGTCAGGGTCTTTGAGGCTCTCCCGAACGGCGGCTTCGGCACCGCTCTTGGCGCTGCTGCAAGCGGTCAGCGGCGTGACGAAGGCAAGGGCCAACATCACGCCCAGTGGCGTGTTGCTCATATTTCCTCCTGTTGATTTGTTTGGACGTGCAGCATCACGCCACACGCTGGTGCGCTGACGTGACGGATCGATGCTGTCATTGTGATGCCGCCCCTAGCGGAGCGACCTTCGGCTCAACCTCGTGCCGCCCCTATGTTCCTCTCGGGGCGACGGCCGAAGCCGGATGTTCGAAACCTGACCGTAGGCACAGGCGCATGCGCCTTTACCGTTGCCGGCTGGACATACGCGCATGCCACCCGGCCTCGAACATGCGTTCGCGACCGAGTTCCTACAGCTTGAGGTTTCGACGCCCCGCCCCCCGGCTTTCACGGAAGGCGCTGCGATCATGGTCAGGCTGGTCAGCGCGCGCAATACCCTTTACGTGAGCTGCACACGCCTTGTGGCCCTTCCACTATAAGGTGGCACGGATTGCGTGTTTGTTCTTCTCGCCGGCTAGGACAGCGTCGGATTGCAGTTGAGGGCAGCGCAAGCCGAAGCGCCCAAGCTGTCTAAGACTGCCTAGGCAACCTGCAATCGAACGGCATCGCAGAACTCTTCCTCTGCTGCTTCCAGATCGGGACGGGAAACATCAATCGTACCGCGCAGGATGCGGAGCGGTCCGATTTCGCCCACCTCCTCTACGACCGCCATCCGGCCGCCCGGAATAGCCGGATATAGCGCCATGACCTGGTTGCATTCGAACCGCGCAGCGTAGCACGCCAACTGGTTCATGACCTCGCGGGCGGGGACAGCCGATCCCTGTCGGTACTTGACGTCGATCAGCATGCGAGCCGTGCCGCTGCGCTTTATGACGATGTCGGGTTCGGCGGTCGAAGCATCAGCCGATGGCACCCCGCTGGTCGTGAAGAGCGGCATCTGGGCGCCCGCCTCCCCCTGCACGTTGCCGTCGAGGACGCGATAGCCGGCGCCGAGCCGTTGCCGGAGCACGTTTCGGCAGTAGCCCTCGAACACGTGGTCCATGTTGATCAGGGCTACCGCGGCGTCAGCCATGCCGTCCTCGCCAAGGAGGCTGATACCAAGATCGGCCACGAGGTAGCCGGCAAGCGTCAACGCCGGAGCATAGTCGCCGTGCTGTTGTGGGAGCCAAAGGATTTGACGACCGATCCCCTCTGGCCGGACCTCCCATCGCGTGGGTCGTCCCACCCGCGGCAGCCAAGCGCGCAGCTCTGCCAAACTCGCGGCACGCGATGGTGCTCTCCCGGTTGCACTGTGGTAGCGGTGAATGAGCCGGTCGAGGGCGAGAGACAGGATCCGATTAGATGCACAGTCGAACGTGCGTTCGTATCGGGACGACACAGCGATCGGCGTTCCGGCGATCCTCGTTCGAATTAAGCTGCGCATCGGGTCTAGCCGGCCCGAAGGACTGGTGCCGACGTGTTCGCGTTCCATGTAGCTCTTGAGCAGGCCTTGGTCGCGGACTGCGCGCAAGGCGGCGATGAAGCCATCTGCGAGGACGTCCATGAGCGACGCAGGGCGCTCGTTCGTCTCCGCGTACCGCCGACGGTAGGTCGTGAGCGTCTTGAAGGCGTGGGGAGGAAACGTTGCCTTGTCGATGATCCGCTCTAGGTTCGCAACGGGTACCTTCGTGCGAACCGCAAGCGTCACGCGGTCGTTAAGTGGAATGTGGCCGATCCAGCCGTTGCTGCGGATGGTAAGGCCGCCTTGCCTCCGATTGTATTTGATCTCCACCAATGCCTTCACGTCGTCGTAGAGATCGAGCGATCCATCGAAGCGGAGCACCCCCGCCGGTAGTGGGACGTCGGTGTGCTCGGTCGTGCCGATCTGCTTTATAGCGTTGTTAGCATCGCGACCGGTCGCTCTGAACAATTCGGAGAGGGCTCCGAAGCCGGTCATGTTTCCTCAGCCACTGCACCATCGGCAGCCGGCGCAGCTGTAGGTTGCGGTTCTGCGACAACGACCTCCCAAGCGGCCGTGATCCTTGCGATGGATGCCGTGTCAAGGCCTGCGGCGCGTCGAACTGTGGGCAGGATGCGCAGCGCCCAGACGTCCCGCGCCGCCTGCCGATCTATGCATTTCAGGAAGTAGGCGTGTCCCAACCGCAGTCGTTCATTCCGCTCCTCGTTTAGCTGAACGAAGAACGTCGCGAGTGCTGCCGTGAAGACCGGGTCGGCACCGGCCTTCTGAAGGACGTTCTGGAGGACGGCAACGTCTGGGCCAAGGTCGATCTGGGCGAAGCGGCGCTCGAGCGCCACGTCGACGTCGTCCACACCCCTGTCCCAGGGGTTCATCGTGCAGATGAGCGTGAGGTTTGCGGGCACGACCATAGTCTCGCCTGAGGCCGTCCGGAACTCGGTTCCGCGCTTGTCGCGTTCGATATAGGTCAGCGCTTCGCCGAACACCCTGATGACGTCGGAGCGGCTGAACTCGTCTATCACCAGCACGAACTGGCGCTCCGGCTGCCGCCCGGCGTCATCGCAGACTTGGGCGAAGACCTTCGCCGTAGATTCAAACACGCCCTCTTCGTTCGGTCTAAAGCCGTAGACGAAGTCCTCGTACTGGTAGCTAGGATGAAATTGGGTCGAGCGGACCGCTTGCCAGTCGCCGGTGAGTTCGACCGCGACCTGCTGGGCATACCAACTCTTGCCGGTCCCCGGAGGACCGGAGAGGATCACGCCCGCGAACCCAAGTTCGATCGCTCGTCGGGTTAGCTCAAGCACGCGGTCGTTCGGCGCCAGCAGGGTTGACGCGTCCGACAGCGGTGGGAGGTTCGATGCCGCTGGCGCGAGCGCGCCAAGCCCAAGATCGTTGAGGGAAAGATTGCGGACGGCCTTGTCAGAAACACGGGCCATGATCAGGCGCCTACCGGCTCGAAGTCGTCAGCTCCGTATTCCGCAGAATCATCCTCAAAGAGAGTGTCGAAGGTGCCCTGTCCTGTGGCGTCACCATCCATTCGCAGCCATTCCTTGAACGCTGCGACCAGTTCGCCCGGGTTCTGGGGATCGATGGAAAGGGCGTAGTCCCGCAGCAAGAAGGCCGCGGTCGCGCCCGCTGGTAGACGTCGGCCGTCGAGCATCGCGGACAAGGCCACGCTCGCGTGGTTTGGCTTGAAGCGGTAGGTGATGCCGCTGGATGTGCGTCTCGACTTGGCGGTACCTACCACCTTGGCAAGCGTCTGTCCGGACCTGATCGACTCAGCCGCGTACGAGCCCGCTGAGTTGGCGTTGTCCAGCTTTGGACCACGACCCCGGCTGCGGAAGGCTTGGATGAACGGTCGCTTGTCGGGTGCGCCGCCTACCCGGAGGTATGAGAGACGCGCCTGGTTCAGCGCGGCCGAGTCCACGTGAATTCTTTGCGCAACACCAAGATGGTGCAGGAGCAGATAGCCCGGGAAGTGTTCGTGCGATTTGCGTTGGCTCAGCCGATGGATGGCTGCAATAACGGCGGGCAGAGTTAAGACATATCGCTGCTCGTCAGGTTTCGTCGCCAATCCCAGTCCCCTCGCCGCTGAACCGCGAATCGAGGTCTACACCAATGGCACCGAGTCCGACAGCCGCTGCCGCCCGCAACGTGGTTCCGGTGCCCATGAAGGGGTCGAGCACGATACCCGGCCGGAAAGGACCGTCGTCCTCCCGCGTCCAACCCGTCGTGATCCGCTTTGCGAAGGTGAATTCACGAAAGTAGCCGCCGAGAACTTCCTTTGCCTCCGCGGCGAGCAGCTTGACCTGGGCGGTGTTGCGGCCGGTGCCATTCTGCACAAGCAACGCCTTGCCGGCGTCAGAGATGCCCGTGGCTTGTATGGCAGCCAAGTGTGCTGGTGTTAGGTTGTGCTGCTTCGCTAGCTCCATTGCCCTCCTCGCCTGCGGACGTTCGGGATCAAGTTCGGTCGTGCGCTGCACGATACGTTCGCGGGGCTGACCGGTTGCGATGGAGACCTGCGGGGGGCAGGCCAGCGCTAAACAGCGATCCACCAGTTCTTCTGGAAAGGGGGCAAGATGAGCGCCAGCATCGCGCCTCAGTCCAATCCGCCAGACATCACTCGGACCCGTCCCGTTGCCGTACTTCTCGGCGTAGCCGAACTGGTCATAGTAGTACCCGCGGCGACGTTGCACAAAGTGCAAGATGTATTCGTGACGGCTCTTGAGCCGATCCTTGGCCGGATCAGGCATTCCCCCCTCTTTGACCCAAATAATCCGGTTTCGCAGAATCCAGCCGTCTGCCTGCGCGGCGATCTCCAAGCGGCCGGGGACACAGGCGAGCGAACCACTATGGTATGTGTCGCCGATGTTGATGAAGACCGACCCCCATCGGGGCAGGATGCGACGCCACTCCCGCATGCATCGAACGAGACGCTGCACGAATTCGTCGGGTGTGGCCTCCTGCCCAAGCTGGCCCGCCACGCCATAGTCGCGCTTCTGCCAGTAGGGTGGTGACGTGACTACCACGTCCGCAGCGCCTGCGGGAAGTGGGATGTCTCCGGCATCGCCTACGATCCTGCGGAGTTCTGGGACCGCCGCCGGCAATTCCTCACTCGTCCAATCATCCGCAATCTTGATCTTGAATCCTGCCATCGCCTCGTACGCCTGCAGGCGCGCCCCTTATCCACGTTGCCGTCTGAACAGACATAGCTACCTTCGCTGCGGTCGTCGAGGGCCATTTGCTCACAGTGTACTTTTCGCGATAGGTTGGGAGTGAGGCGGCCGCTGCGTAATCCCGAAGCCGTTCCACAAAGCACGTACGTTCACCCCACCCGCTGACCCCGTTCGCACCAGCACGTCGCCGCTACCTCGTAGAAGTGCCATAATTAGGTGGTGCCGCTTGCAGGGCGCGAACCTACGACGCCACCGATGCGAGTGAAGCTAGCTTCTGAGTAGCTCTCCCACCGTCACCCACCCGCTGCCTAGCCGAAGGGATTTACGGGAGGAGCAGCGACGCATCCCCGTAAGAGTAGAAACGGTAGTCATTCTCAATGGCATGGGCGTAAGCGGCCTTCATCCGCTCCAGTCCCATCAGTGCGATACCAGCATGAACAGCGGAGCAAGCAGCGCCTCCACGTTTACGGCAAAAGGCTCGCGAATTCAGCGCCTTGCCATTCAACTCCCGTTGGTGGCTGTCCGAGCTGTGATCGTGCTTGCAGGCCCTTCGCTCGGGCGCGACAGGATGAGGCCGGGAACGAGCGTCCGGAAGGGCTCTCCTCCCATCTCCTCCCAAGGGCACTTTCACGGCAGAAGGAGCGACGCATCCCCGTAGGAATAGAATCTGTAATCATTTTCAATGGCATGGGCATAAGCCGCTTTCATCCGGTCGAGCCCCATCAGCGCCGATACCAGCATGAACAGTGTCGAGCGGGGCAAGTGAAAGTTGGTGATCAGTCCGTCTATACCCCGGAAACAATAGCCTGGCGTTATGAAGATTGACGTGTCTCCTTCGAAGGGGCGCACGAGCCCGTCCGGTGTCGCTGCGCTTTCAATCAGGCGAAGGGACGTCGTGCCCACTGCGATCACTCGACCGCCACTCGCCCGAACGGCGTTGAGACGCTCTGCTGTCGCCCTATCGATACGGCCCCATTCGGCGTGCATCTGGTGGTCGGCGGTATCGGTTGCCTTCACGGGAAGAAACGTTCCCGCGCCCACATGAAGCGTTAGCGTGGCATGGCCGACGCCCGCCGCTTCGATCGCGGCCAACAGGTCCGGCGTAAAATGCAGGGCTGCGGTTGGCGCAGCGACCGCTCCCGCCTCCCGTGCGAACATCGTCTGGTAATCGTCGGCATCCCGTGCGTCGGTCGGTCGCTTCGCCGCGATATAGGGTGGAAGAGGCATCTGGCCGGCACGTTCAAGCAGCAACTCCACCGGCTCATCACCCGCGAACTCGAGGGCGAAGCTGCCGTCCTCTGCCCGGTCCGAGGCGGCGGCAATGACACCTTGCCCGAAGTCGATCGGATCGCCATCGCGCAGTCGCTTCGCATTGCGGATGAAGGCGCGCCAGCGACGCGGTCCTTCCCGCTTGTGGAGCGTCGCCCCGATCTTTGCGGCGCCGCGTGTGCCTTCAAGCTGCGCGGGGATCACCCGCGTATCGTTGAAGACGAGAAGGTCGCCGGCGCGCAGTTCGCCGGGGAGATCGGCAACGCTGCGATCGCGGGTCGATGCGCCGTCGAGCACGAGCATTCGCGCGGAGTCGCGGGGGGATGCGGGCCGCAGGGCGACGCGCTCTTGAGGCAGATCGAAATCGAACTGGTCGACGTTCATGGAAGCAATCCGGACATTCGTGATCGGACATCCCGACGAGGGATGGAGGACGCCGCACCGGCACGCAGGTCAGGTGGCGCAACCTCGGCGCGTGCCTTTGCGGCGATCGCCGGCAAGGGCAAGTGAACTCTTCGCTGCGCCCGGGCGCGCTACCGCACCTTGCGCGGGCGAACGGGGTCGTCGAGTTCGATCCACGTGGGAGCGTGATCGCTGGTCTTCTCCCATCCGCGCACGTCGCAATCAACGCCGGCGCCGACCAAGCGACCTGCCAGCGACGGGCTCAGCAACAGATGATCAATCCGTAAACCTGCGTTGCGTGCCCATGCGTTCCGGAAATAATCCCAGAACGTGTAGATCGTATCTTCTGGGTGAAGGTGACGAAGAGAATCCGTCCAGCCTTGCGCCAGCAGCCTGGCGAAGCGGGCGCGCACCTCAGGCGCGAACAGCGCATCATCCTGCCACCGCTCCGGCTTGTAGACATCCTTATCCGTCGGCATGACATTGAAATCGCCAGCCAAAACGACTGGCGCGCCACTTGCCAGCAGTGCGGAGGCGTGATCGATCAATCGATCAAACCAAGCCAGCTTATAGTCGAACTTTAGGCCGGGCCGGGGATTGCCGTTCGGAAGATACAAAGCGGCGACCAGCACGCCGTTTACTGCCGCTTCCAGGTAGCGGCTCTGTGAGGGATCGGGATCGTCGGGCAGTCCGCGCCGGGTTTCATGGATCGAGCCGACGCGGCTGAGAATGGCGACACCGTTCCAGCTCTTTTGCCCATGCCAGATCGCCTCATAGCCCTGGTCCGCCAGCGCGACGGCGGGAAAGCGTTCGTCCGGTGCCTTTAATTCCTGAAGCGCAACAATGTCGGGCCGGGTTTCTTCCAGCCAGCGCAGGAGCACTGGAAGCCGGCCGTTCACGCCGTTCACATTGTAGGTGGCGATCTTCAGGCGCACTCTCCATAGTCTGTGGCTACGAGCGCTCGGGCCGGCCTATCCATGCCAGCCCGAGCCGTTGGTCAGGCGACCGCCCGCGCGCCGCGTACCAGGCGTCCGGGCGTCCGGCCGGTCCATTCGCCTTGCTCGAAAGTCGGCACGCCTGACTTCACCGTCCAACGGTAGCCGCGCGGTTGCTGGAGCAGGCGCGTGCCGCCGGCGGGGAGATCCTGCACGATTTCTGGTGGGGCGAGTTGCAAGTCGTCCAGTGCGATGACGTTGAGGTCGGCCAGCAGGCCAGGTGCCAGCGCGCCGCGATCGTGCCAGCCGACATGGCGCGCGTTGCGCTGCGTATAGCCGTGCACCAGCTGCTCGAGTGGCGCGCTGAGCCCTGACTTGCTGCCCCGTGACCATAACGCGATCGTCGTGGTCGGGAAGCTGCCGTCGCAGATCGTGCCGCAATGCGCGCCGCCGTCCGACAGCCCGTAGAGCACATGATTACCGGTCATCATGCCGTGGACGTCGTCGAGGTTGCCGCGCGCATAGTTGATCAGCGGCATGTAGAGGAGGCGGCGGCCGCCTTCCTCCATCAGGGCATCATAGACGTAGGCGGCGGGATCGACGCCAGCGCGGGCAGCCTCGGCGGCTATAGACTGACTCTCATGCGGTTCGTAATCGACCGGGTCGGTCATGCGGAACATGCGCGAAAAACCGCGTGTGATCAGCGCAATAAAGCCCTCGCTGGCATGGAAGGCGGCGTGTTCGGCGAGGATTTCAGCGCGAATCTGCGGGTCGGCGAGCGCCTGAAGCCGATCGGCGACGGTGGCGCTTTGCGCCGCGATGCGGCGATAGGTGGGCGCGACGATGAAGGGATTGGTGGTGGAGGCGAAGGAGAGGATCGCGCCGATCGGGCGGGGTGCGACCTGCGCACTAACGGGTAGGCCATCGGCGACCATCTGGTCGATCTCGCGATAGATGCTTTTCCAGCGATCGGGGGCGTCGTCGGTCTGCTGCACGGTGAAGGAAACGCGGCGACCGCTGGTCGTGGCGAGGCGACGGATCAGCTGGAGCTCGGCTGCGGCGAAATCATCGTCGGCGGTGAGATAAGCGTCCGAAATCAACTGGATGACGCCCTTTCCAGTTTGTCGCAGCGCGGCGGCGATGCCGAGCAGTTCGGGATCTTCGGCGGTCAGCGTGCCGATGTTGAGGCCGTCGCGGCTGCGGTGGGCGTGGGTGCGCGAGGTGGAGAAGCCAAGCGCGCCGGCCTCCATCGCCTCGGCGGTGAGGATGGCCATGCGGTCGATCTCGCCCTCGGTCGGGCGGGCGAGATGGTCGCCGCCGCGGTCGCCCATGACATAGGCGCGCAGCGCCGCGTGGGGCATGTGGGCGCCGAGGTCGATCGTATATTCACGCGCGCTCAAGGCATTGAGATAGTCGGGAAAACTTTCCCAGTTCCACGTCAGCCCCTCCGCCAGCGCGGTGCCGGGAATATCCTCCACGCCCTCCAGAAGCTGGATCAGCCAGTCGTGCTTGTCGGCACGGGCGGGGGCGAATCCTACGCCGCAATTTCCCATCGCGGCGGAAGTGACGCCGTTGATGGAGGAGGGGGCCAACACTTTGTCCCAGGAGACCTGGCCGTCATAATGGGTGTGGATGTCGACAAAGCCGGGGGTGACGATGCAGCCGTCGGCGTCGATGGTTTCGCGTGCTGTTCCAGACACTACGCCGACCGCCACGATCCGATCGCCCTGTACCGCGACATCGCCGCGGAAGCGGGGGGCGCCGGTGCCGTCGACGATTGTGCCGTTCTTCACCAACAGATCGAACATAGGGCCTCTCCTGGGGTCGTAATGGGTCAGTCCGGCCTGTTGCCGGCGAACATTGGCCTGTCTGCGGAGACGATTGGCCATATCTGACAGGGGGCCGGCCTCATCGCGGCAGACCGAGGATTTGCGCTGCCTGATCCGGCGTCGCGACGGGGCGGCCGGCCTGCTTCGCCAGCGCAACGACCTCTGCGATCAGCTCCAGATTGCCCGGGCGACGCTCGCCGCCGAAATCCTCCAGCCCGACGCGGACATGGCCGCCGCGTTCGATCGCGAGTTTGGCGAGGCCGGTTTCGACCACGCAGTCACCGATCGCAGCGACCGCCCAGGGAAGCGATGAGCCGTCGAGCAATTCGAGATAGGCATCGAGCGCCTTCTCCGTCGGCGGAAGGCCGAAGGTGACGTTGCTGCGCTTGCCGTCGAGGAAATTGTAGCGGCCACCGAAATAGAGCTTCACGAAGGTGCCAGCGGGGAGCCGGCCGGCCTGTTCATAGGCGAGCGTGGTGCGCAGCCAGCCGGGCTCGTAGATCGCGATGGCGGGGCCAAGCTTCTCCTGTTCGTGGAGGTCGGCGAGCCAGGCGATGTCGCGATAGGTGGTGGCGTAGAGCACCGAGGCGCCGGGCAAACCGTCGGCGCCGTGCGTGCCGAGATTGACCGAGCCGGGATCGAACGCGCCCATCCGCACGCCGGCGCGCGCAAGGCCGCGATAATGGCCGAAGCGCGCCTCCACATCGGGGCCGGTTGCGACGGTACCCCACAGGATTGCGTCGGGCCGGGCCGCGAGCACGGGGGCGTAGGCCTCCATATAGCGGTCGACCGCAGCGTCGCCGGTCAAGTCCATTCGCTCGATATGCGTGTGGACGATCGCGGCGCCCGCTTCCATTGCGGCGAGTGCCTCGCTGGCGAGTTCCTGCGGGCTGACCGGCACGTTCGGATTGCGCGATTTCGGCGTCGCGCCGTTGAGCGCGGCCTCGATGATGAGTGGCGGCATGTCAGGCGGCGACCGCCGTTCGCACTGGGGCCGGCTCCGGCTGGCGACCGCGGATCAGCTTGCCGGGGAGGGCGTCGGTCGGCTCGCCATCCTGATAGATCACCTGACCCGACTTGATCGTCGCGACATAGCCCTTCGCCTTTTGCATCAGGCGACGGGCGCCGGTGGGGAGGTCGTAGATCATGTAGGGCTTGCCGAGTTCGAGCTGGTCGAAATCGATGACGTTGACGTCGGCGAGATAGCCGGGGGCGAGCAGGCCGCGATCCTGGAGGCCGACGGCGAGCGCGGTGTCGCGGGTCTGCTGCTTCACCGTGTCGGCGAGGTCGAGCAGCGGCCCGCGGGTGCGATCGCGGCACCAGTGGGTCAGCATGAAAGTGGGGAGGCTGACGTCGCAGATCGCGCCGACGTGCGCGCCGCCGTCCGACAGGCCCGACAGCGTATTCGGGTTGGTGATCATCGCGTGGACGTTGTCGAGATTGCCCTCGACGTAATTGTGCATCGGGAAGAACAGAAAGGCGCGGCCCTCGTCCTCGAGCAAGGCATCATAGACCAGTTCGTCGGGATGGACGCCGAGCCGCTCTGCCTCCGCCGCGAGGCTGGTCGAGGGATCGGGCTCGTAATCAACGCGGTCGGTGATGCGGAACATCTTGTGCTGCGCGCCGGCGACCGAATTGACGAAGGGATGATCCTTCATCGGCGCCTCTGCGATTAGCCGCGCGCGGAATTCGGGATCGCGCATCCGGGCGACCTTCTGGTCGAGCGGCAGGTCGGCGATCTCGCGGTAGCTGGGCCGGCTGATGAAGGGGTGGACCGAGCCTTGCAGGCCGAGCATCAGCCCGACCGGGCGGCCGGCGATCTGCGCCTTCAACGGATAGCCTTCGGCGACGGCGGCATCGAGCCGCTGGGTCAGTTCGCGCCACTGGTTGGGGACGACATCGGCCTGGACCATCGAGAAGCTCAGGGGCTGGCCGGCGATCTGCGTCAGATCGCGTACCAGGCTGAACTCCTCGTCCATGTCCTGGAAGTCGGACACCCATTGGAGGACGCCCGAGCCAGCGTCCGCCAGGCCGCGGGCGATCGCCTCCATCTCCTCGCGCGCGGCGCGCACGGTCGGGGTGAGGTCGCCATCGGCGGTGCGGTGGACCATCGTGCGGGTGGTGGAGAAGCCGAGCGCGCCGGCGCGGATCGCCTCCGCGGTCAGGCGGCGCATCTCCTCATTTTCCTCGGGCGTGGCGGGATCGCGGTTCGCCCCGCGTTCGCCCATCACATAGACGCGCAGCGCACCGTGCGGCACCTGGACCGCGACGTCGATATCGTGCGGCAGCCGGTCGACGGCGTCCATATATTCGCCGAAGCTTTCCCACTGCCACGACAGTCCTTCGTGAAGCGCGGCGCCGGGAATGTCCTCAACGCCCTCCATCAGGCGAATCAGCGTATCGTGGTCCTGCGGGCGGACAGGCGCAAAGCCGACGCCGCAATTGCCAACGACGACGGTGGTGGCGCCGAGCGTCGAGGAGGGGTCCATTCGCGAGGCCCAGGTGATCTGGCCGTCATAATGGGTGTGGATATCGACCCAGCCGGGGGTGACGAGCTTGCCCGTAGCGTCGATCTGGCGACGAGCTGGGCCGGTCACGGTGCCGATCGCGACGATGCGATCGCCCGAAATCGCCACATCGCCGCGGTAAGGGGCCGCGCCCGATCCATCTACGATCGTGCCGCCCCGAATGATCAGGTCGTACATCGCGCCTCTCCATCGGTTTCGTCTTTTGCCCCTGATGGTGACTTCCGCATGGGCATGAGGCAAGGAGATTCGAACGAGTGACTTAGGAGCGGGTGATGGCGACGGCAGCAGTGGCGGGGGCAGTGGAGCGGGTGAACGAGAGCGACGTGCTGGAAGGTCTGCTGCGTGAGCGACGTTCGGTACGTGGCTTCAAGAAGGATCCGGTTCCCGCCGATCTGTTGGAACGCGTGCTCGACATGGCGCAGCTTGCGCCGTCCAATTGCAACGTCCAGCCGTGGACCGCGCATGTGGTGTCGGGGGAGTCGGCGGAGCGGATGCGGACCGTGCTGCACGATGCCGCCAAATCCGGGACGAAGATGACGCCGGATTTCCCGCTGACCGGCGCTTATCCCGGCCATTATCGCGGGCGGCAGATCGATGCGGCCAAGGCGCTGTTCGCGGCGACCAACGTGGCGCGCGAGGATGTGGCGGCGCGCACCGAATCGTTCCTGCGCAACTTCCGCTTCTTCGATGCGCCGCATGCCATGTTCCTGTTCATCCCGGCCTGGGCCGGGATGCGCGAGGCGGCGGACTGCGGCATGTATGCCCAGTCGTTCATGCTGGCGCTGACCGCGAACGGCCTTGCGTCCTGCGCGCAAGGGGCGCTCAGCCACCATGCCGAGATCGTGCATCGCGAACTAGGCGTAGGGGACGATCACAAGCTCTTGTTCGGCATCGCCTTTGGCTATGAGGATCCGGACCATCCCGCGAATACAGCGCGCACGGTGCGGGACCGGGATCATGTGCTGCATGGGTGATGCGGCGTGCTTCGTCAGCATCGCGGCGGCGGGTGGCTCTAGCCGCTGAGCCCCGCTTCCCTCGTGAGACCTGCGCGTCTGGATCCCCGCCTGCGCGGGGATGACGTGGGAAGGGGAGGAGTGGGTAGCGAGTCGCGATCGTCATGCCGGCCTTGTGCCGGCATCCAGGCCTCCGCGCGCGCCGCTGGTGTGGGATGTGCGGCACGGCGAATGCCGGGACGGGCCCGGCATGACGATGGGGTGAGGTGAGTAATCCGGCCACGTCATCCCGGACCTGATCCGGAATCCATCTTTCCGCGGACGCTGTCTTTTGCCCCCTATCACCATCGCTCGCGGCACCTTGGATCGCGGCGCGAGGCCGGGATGACGGTGAGACGCGCAACGCTTCCCCTTTCCCCCCGTAGCGCAAGCGACTATGGCCCCCTGTTAACCGATGACACCTGTAACGCCCCTCCTGCCGCCGGCCGACTGGCGGGACTTCCTTGCGCTCACCAAGCCGCGGGTGTTGACGCTTGTCGTGTTCACCGGGCTGTGCGGGATGCTGGCGGCGCCGGTGTCGATCCATCCGGTGCTGGGCTTCACCGCGATCCTGTGCATCGCGCTTGGCGCCGGCGCGGCGGGGACGCTCAATCAATGGTATGAGGCGGATCTCGACGCGATGATGAAACGCACTGCCGGGCGGCCGCTGCCGGCCGGGCGGATGGAGCGCCAGTCGGCGCTTCACTTCGGTGTGGGGCTCGCGGCGTTTTCGGTGATCCTGATGGGGCTGGCGCTGAACTTCGCGGCCGCCGCGATCCTCAGCATTTCCATCCTGTTCTACGTCCTGGTCTACACGGTGTGGCTGAAGCGCCGGACGCCGCAGAATATCGTGATCGGCGGCGCGGCAGGCGCGTTTCCGCCGCTGATCGGCTGGGCCGCGGCGACCGGTGAAGTGGCGCTGCTGCCGCTGCTGCTGTTCATGCTCGTCTTTCTGTGGACGCCGCCGCATTTCTGGGCGCTCGCACTGTTCGTGAAGACCGATTACGCCAATGCCGGCGTGCCGATGCTGCCCGTTGTCGCGGGCGAGAAGGTGACGCGGCGACAGATCGGGCTGTACACCGTCCCGATGGCGCTTGCTGCGGTGGCGCCGTGGCCGCTCGGGCTGACCGGCCCGATCTATGGCATCGCCTCGCTGGCGCTGACCGGCTGGTTCGGCGTGCTGGCGCTGCGGGTGGCGATGCGCACCACGGGCGCGGACGATGCGATGCTGCCCGAAAAGGCACTGTTCAAATATTCGATCCTGTACCTTTTCGTGGTGTTCGGGGCGTTGGTGGTCGATCGGTGGATGGCATGAGGCAGGACGAGGAAGATCTGGTGCGTCGGCGGCAGAAGGGCCGCGCGATCGTGATGGCGGTGCTGCTGGGTGCGTTCGTGATCCTCGTCTTCGCCATCTCGCTGGTGAAAATCCAGCAGGGGATCGCCGCGAAATGATTCGGGTGTTTTCCAGCAAGGGCCGCACGGCTGCGTTTGCCGTGCTGGGCATTTTCCTGATGACCGGCCTCGCCTTTGCCAGTGTGCCGCTTTACCGCCTGTTCTGCCAGGTGACCGGCTTTGCCGGCACGACCCAGCGCGGCGGCGAGGCGCCGGGCGCCGTCAACGCGCGGATGCGGGTCGATTTTGACGCCAACACCAGCCCGCGCCTGCCCTGGCGCTTCACGCCCGAACAGCCGAACCAGACGGTGGTCGTCGGCGCGCGCAACATGACGTTCTTCAACGCCACGAATCGTGCGGCCGTGCCGGTCACCGGCACCGCCACGTTCAACGTCACGCCCAGCCAGGCGGGCCAGTATTTCACCAAGATCGAATGCTTCTGCTTCACCGAGCAGACGCTGAAGCCCGGCGAGAGCATGCGCATGCCCGTCATCTACTTCGTCGATCCGAAAATCCTTGAGGATCCCGATACGCGGGATATCGAGACCATCACGCTCAGCTACACGTTTTACCCGGTAGATTCCGACAAGGCGTCGAGTTAAGCGGACGAAAATTCGAGCATCTATAGGGGAAGAGCCCGATGGCCGGCGCCAAGAACCACGATTACCATATTCTACCACCCGATCCTTGGCCGATGATCAGCTCCCTCTCGGCGCTGGCCATGGCGGCTGGCGGCATCATGTGGATGCACGGCGGCCATGTCGGCAAGCCGAACGGCGGCGGCTTCCTGTTCTTCGCAGGTCTGGCCGCGGTGCTGTTTTCCATGTTCTGCTGGTGGCGCAACGTCATCAAGGAAGCGCATGCCGGCGATCATACCCCGGTGGTGCAGCTGCATTTCCGCTACGGCATGATCCTTTTCATCGCCTCCGAGGTGATGTTCTTCGTCGGCTGGTTCTGGGCCTATTTCGACTTCGCCCTCTTCCCCGATGCGATCGGCTTCATCGATGGCGCGGTGGAACGGTCGAGCGAAGCGATGGTGATTGCCGCGCAGTGGCCGCCCAAGGGCCTGGAGGTGATCAACGCCTTTGAACTGCCGCTGCTCAACACCCTGATCCTGCTGCTGTCGGGCACCACCGTGACCTGGGCGCACCATGCGCTGATCCACAACCAGCGTGGCGGCGAGAAGCGCGGCCTGTGGGGTGCGCTTGGCGTTGGTGACCGCGACGGCGTGCTGAAGGGCCTGTGGCTGACGGTCGTGCTCGGCCTGATCTTCAGCGCGATCCAGGCCTATGAGTACATGCACGCGCCGTTCCCGTTCAAGGGAATCAACTATGGCGCGGCCTTCTACATGGCCACCGGTTTCCACGGTTTCCACGTGATCGTCGGCACGATCTTCCTGATCGTCTGCCTGATCCGCGCGTACAAGGGTGACTTCACGCCCAAGCAGCACTTCGGCTTCGAGGCGGCTGCCTGGTACTGGCACTTCGTTGACGTCGTTTGGCTGTTCCTGTTCGTCTCCATCTACATCTGGGGCGGTTGGGGCGCGCCGGTCCACGGCGGCTGATCGAGTGACTGACGAGACGGGCGCGGTTCCCCCATCGGGTGAGCCGCGCCCTTTCGATTGTGGGTTGAAGGGGCTTTGCCCGCGCTGCGGCGCCCCTGATCTGTTTGCCGGATGGATCCGGTTCGCCGACCGTTGCCGCGCCTGCGGCCTCGACATCGCGGCGTTCAACGTCGGCGACGGGCCGGCCGCTTTCCTGACGCTGATCCTGGGCGCGCTGGTCACCATCGGCGCCGTCGCCCTGGAATTGAGCGTGTCCCCCCCGCTGTGGCTCCACATGCTGATCTGGACGCCAGTGACGCTTGGCGGCGTGCTGGTGAGCCTGCGGCTGGCGAAGGGCTGGCTCCTCGCCCTGGAATACCGCAACCGCGCCGCAGAAGGGCGCTTGCGCAAATGAGGCGCATCCCCGTCCTGCCGACGATCCTGGTCGTCGCGGCCGTCGCCGTCATGATCACGCTTGGTCTGTGGCAGGGATTGGTGCGGCTGCCCGAGAAAGAGGCGCAGCTGGCGCAGCTGGCGGCCAATCCGGTGCGCCCGCCGGTCGCTTTCCCCACCACGCCGGACGATCGCCTGCTGTTCCGCCGCACCTCGGCCCTGTGCCGGGACGTGACGGGGATCAGTCGCGCCGGCGCGGGGAGTGCGGGCTATCGGCTGATCGCCACATGCCGGCCCGCGGCGGGGACGCCCGCGATCAAGGTTCAGCTGGGCACCACGCGTGACCCGCTGAAGGACGTGCAATGGTCCGGTGGGCGCGTGAGCGGCTGGATCAGCCATGCGCCCGATGCCACGCCGATGATCTCGCGGCTGTTCAGCCATGTGCCGCAAGAGATGCTGCTGGTGTCGGACAAGCCATTGGCCGGTCTTGTGGCGAACACCCGGCCAGACATCAGCCTCGTGCCGAACAACCACCTGGCGTATGCCGGGCAGTGGCTGTTCTTCGCGGCGCTGGCGTGCGTCATCTACGTCCTGGCGCTGCGCCGGCGAGGGTCGCGCTAGCCAGGCTCGGGGCGCCTCGCTTGAGGGGGACGGCGGCGAGGCGGGTATATCCGCGGGAACGGGCGCGGCGGCTTCAAGGCGGATATCGGTTCGTTCGCAGGAAGCCTGAGCAAGGGCGCATCGGTCACCTGTTTCGGCACTTCACTGCGGACCATTTGCCCTGGCCCATGCCGGTCGGGGCGGGGTCCGCTTGGCTCCAGCGGCGGTGCAGGGCGTTGGTTCGCGTAACCCCATCACCATTCCGACTTGCCGCCACGGCGAAGGGCGGCATTGATTTGGCGCGAGCTGAAGCGGCGCCGGTCAATCTGTTCGATGCGATCGGCATCTTCCGGCACGTGCATCGGCGAGGTCAAAGGTGGGGACTTGGCGCCTCGCCGTTGATGGACGGCGCATGGTCTTGTGATGGTATGGCGCCGGGCGGTGTCTTTGTCCGTTTGATCCTCGGGTGAGGATCACACCCGTTGCGTCGGTGTTTTGAACACCGCGGGGCCCCGGCTCGGGTGAGCGGGAACGGTTCGGCCCGTGTGAGGCCGTCCATACAGGGGCTGAAGGACACCCTTCGATCGGGGCCACATCCTTTCGTGGAGATGGTCCGCTGAACCCGGGGTGGCGTTGCACAATTCACGTGGCTGCCGCTTGCTTCTTTGCGCGACCAAGACGGGCTTTGCGTGGCAATAGCTGGCCGTGGTTGTATCCGGCCTCTCCCGCAGCTAACCGGCACGTCCATGCGCTACATCAGCACCCGTGGAGCCGCCCCGATCCTCGACTTCCGCGGCGCGACGCTTGCCGGGCTCGCGTCTGACGGTGGGCTCTACGTGCCGGAAGCATGGCCGACGCTCTCGCGTGACGAGATCGCGGGCCTCGCCGATCTTTCCTACGTCGATACGGCGGTGGCGGTGATGGCGCCGTTCGTCGGCGAAACGCTGTCGCGTGAAGAGCTGCGGGCACTTTGCCAGCAGGCCTATGGCCGCTTCGCCCATGCGGCTGTCACCCCGCTGAAGCAGCTGGATCACGATCAATGGCTGCTGGAGCTGTTCCACGGCCCTACGCTCGCGTTCAAGGACGTGGCGCTTCAGCTGCTCGGCCTGCTGTTCGAACGATTCCTGACGAACGACACGGAGGGTCCGCTGACCATCGTCGGCGCGACGAGCGGGGATACCGGGTCCGCCGCGATCGATGCCGTCGCCGGGCGCGAGGGTATCGACATCTTCATGCTCCACCCGGCCGGACGGGTCAGCGACGTGCAGCGTCGCCAGATGACGACGGTGCGAGCGCCCAACGTCCATAACATCGCGATCCGCGGCGACTTCGACACCGCGCAGGCGCTGGTGAAGGCGATGTTCAATGCGCCGGATTTTGCCGGCCGGTTCCGCCTCAGCGCGGTGAACTCGATCAACTGGGCCCGCCTGATGGCGCAGGTGGTCTATTACTTCTACGCCGCCGTGCGCCTGGGCGCGCCCGAACGCGAAATCGCGTTCAGCGTGCCGACCGGCAACTTCGGCGATGTGTTCGCCGGCTATGTCGCGGCGAAGATGGGCCTGCCGGTCGCGCGGCTGGTCGTGGCGACCAACGTGAACGACATTCTACACCGCGCCCTGTCGGCCGGGGATTATTCCTCCGCACAGGTCGTGCCGACCGCGACCCCGTCGATGGACATTCAGGTGTCCTCCAACTTCGAACGCCTGCTGTTCGACCTTGGCGGGCGCGACGGGGTGGCGCTGGCCGGCCAGATGGGCGGGTTCGAGGCGAGCAAGGCGATGCGGCTGACCGACGCCCAGCATAGCGGGGCGGCGACTCACCTGATCAGCGCCAGTGTCGATTCCGATGGCATGGCAATGGCGATGCGCTGGGCGCACGAGCATGCCAACGAAATGATCGACCCGCACACCGCGATCGCCCTCGCCGCGGCGCAGCGGCAGAAGCTCGATGTGCCGATGGTGACGCTTGCCACCGCGCATCCGGCGAAGTTCCCGGAGGCGGTGCAGCGCGCGACGGGAATCAGCCCGCCTCTTCCGGCGCGGGTCGGCGACCTCTTCGAGCGCGAAGAAGCGTGCGACACGCTGGATGCTACTTTTGCGGCGGTAAGCTCCTATATTGCCGAGCGCGCCACGCCGCGCAGCTGAGCTACCTCAGTCCGATTGACCTTCGTGAGCCGGGGTTCGACCAGCGAACACCGGCTTCGACAGTTCCTGCCCTGACAGGCTAAGGGGCTGCGATTCCCAGATACCAGGACGACCATGCCATCTCCCCGCCGTACCTTCGCGATCATCTCGCACCCTGACGCCGGCAAGACGACGCTGACCGAAAAGCTGCTGTATGTCGGCGGCGCGATCCACCTGGCCGGCGAGGTGAAGGCGCGCGGGCAGAACCGGCGCGCACGATCGGACTGGATGAAGATCGAGCAGCAGCGCGGCATCTCCGTCACGTCGAGCGTGATGACGTTCGAGAAGGACGGCGTGTTCTTCAACCTGCTCGACACGCCGGGGCACGAGGATTTCAGCGAGGACACGTACCGCACGCTGACCGCCGTCGATTCGGCGGTGATGGTGATCGACGCGGCGCGCGGCATCGAGGCGCAGACGCGCAAGTTGTTCGAGGTATGCCGGCTGAGGAACGTGCCGATCATCACCTTCGTCAACAAGGTCGACCGCGAGGGGCGGCCGGTGTTCGAGCTGCTCGACGAGATTGCCGACATGCTGGCGCTGGACGTCTGCCCGATGAGCTGGCCGGTCGGCATGGGCGGCACGTTCCAGGGCGTGCTGGACCTGAAGACCAACCGCATCAGCCGGCCGGATGGTGATAGCCGCACCTTCCAGGGGCGCGTCGAGGATGCGCCGGAACTGCCGGCGGACGTGGCGGAGGAGATCGAACTGGCGCAGGCCGGCTATGCCGCGTTTGATGCCGAAGCCTATCGCGCGGGCGACCTGACGCCGGTGTATTTTGGATCGGCGCTGAAGGACTTCGGGCCGGCCGAGCTGATCGCCGCGCTGGCCGAATTCGCGCCGCCACCGCGCCCGCAGCCGGCGGAACCCGCGCCGGTGCAGCCGGACGAGAAGGACGTCACCGGCTTCGTCTTCAAGGTGCAGGCGAACATGGACCCGCAGCACCGCGACCGGATCGCGTTCATGCGGCTGTGCTCGGGCACGTTCAAGCGCGGTATGAAGCTGACGCCGACCGGGCACGGCAAGCCGATCGCGGTGCACTCGCCGATCCTGTTCTTCGCGCAGGATCGCGAAATCGCCGACGAGGCGTTTCCGGGCGATATCATCGGCATCCCCAATCACGGCACGCTTCGCGTTGGCGACACGCTGAGCGAGAAGCCGGGGGTGCGGATTACGGGCTTGCCGAACTTCGCGCCCGAAATCCTGCGCCGCGTGGCGCTGAAGGACCCGACCAAGACGAAGCAGCTGCGCAAGGCGCTGGACGACCTCAGCGAAGAGGGCGTGATCCAGGTGTTCTATCCCGAAATCGGATCGAACTGGATCATCGGCGTCGTCGGCCAGCTTCAGCTCGACGTGCTGCTGTCGCGGCTGGAGGCCGAATATAAGGTGGGCGCAGTGCTGGAAGCCTCGCCATTTGACACGGCGCGCTGGATTTCAGCCGAGGATCCCGCGGCGCTGAAGGACTTCATGGACCTGAACCGCGGCGCGCTGGCCAAGGATCGCGACGGCAATCCCGTCTTCCTGGCCAAGAGTGCGTGGGAAGTCGGCTATATCGCCGACCGGTATAGCAAGGTGAAGTTCGCAGCGACGCGGGAGCGTTGAGCCGGCGCGCTCGGGCTTTGCGGCGCGGATGACGAGACGGGTTGAGTAACGCTGCGCCCCCCCTTTGGAGTTAAGACACACCATGGCCGAACGCTTCGAACGACACCGCCAGCCGTGGCGGCCGGACGAGATCCAGAAGCTGCATACGCTGGCCAAGAAGGGCATGGCGCTGAAGGCGATTGCCAAGGCGCTGACGCGCAGCGAGGAATCGGTGAAGGAACAGGCGAAGCGCGACGGGCTGTCGATCGCCAAGCTGCACTGACGCGCGGCCATGGCCGACTATGACGCAATCGTGCTGGGGGCCGGCGCGGCGGGGCTGATGTGCGCGGCGACCGCCGGGCAGCGCGGCCGGCGCGTGCTGGTGATCGACCACGCCGAGAAAGCCGGCAAGAAGATCCTGATCTCGGGCGGCGGACGGTGCAATTTCACCAATCTTGGCACGGCGCCGGACCGGTTCCTGTCGGCCAATCCGCATTTTGCCCGGTCGGCGCTGGCGCGATACACGGCTGCGGACTTTCTGGCGCTGGTGGAGCGTCACGGCATTGCCTGGCACGAGAAGACGCTGGGCCAGCTGTTTTGCGACGGATCGGCGCGGCAGATCGTTGCCATGCTGCTGGACGAATGCGACAAGGGCCAGGTGGAGATAGCCCTCGGGCACGGGATCGGCGCGGTCGATCATGCCGATGGGCGATTCCGCGTGTCCTTCGGCGGTCGCATGGCGAGTGCGCCGGCGCTGGTGATCGCGACCGGCGGGCCTTCGATCCCGAAAATGGGGGCGACCGGCGTCGCCTATGATCTGGCGCGGCGGTTCGGGTTGAAGGTGGTGGAGCCGCGGCCGGCGCTGGTGCCCCTGACGCTGAGCGGAGACGATCCGTTCCGTGCGCTTGCCGGCGTCGCCACCGAAGTTGTCGCCCGAAGCGGCAAGGCGGCCTTCCGCGAGGCGATGCTGTTTACGCATCGCGGGCTTTCCGGGCCCGCGATCCTGCAAGTGTCCTCCTATTGGCGGCATGGCGAGCCGATCACCGTGGACCTGCTGCCGGGGCATGAGGAAGGATGGCTGCGCGCGGCCAAGCGTTCGACGCCGCGCGTGGGGGTGGCGAAGCTGCTTGCGGCGACGATGCCGCAGCGCTTGGCCGATGCGCTGGCGCAGCAACTGGGGGTGGCGGGCGAGCTGGCGAACCTGCCCGACGCGAAGCTTGCCGCCGCCGAGCAGCGGCTGGCGGCGTGGCGGTTCGAGCCCAACGGCAGCGAGGGGTTCGCCAAGGCCGAGGTGACCGTGGGCGGCGTCTCCACCGCCGATTTGTCTTCGCAGACGCTGGAGGCTCGGCGGGTGCCGGGGCTGCATGTGATCGGCGAGGCGGTGGACGTTACCGGCTGGCTCGGCGGCTATAACTTTCAATGGGCCTGGGCCAGCGGGTGGGCCGCGGGACAGGCGGTCTAGGTTGCGTCGGGCGCCCGATAGTGGCGTTTGCCACCGTTCCGCTTTCCGTTGCAGAACCGGACGCTAACACCAGCTGAGCTGAGTTCTCACGGGCAAGATTCCACCGTCATCTTCGCGGGAGTGACGGGGAGTAGGCGAGGGTGGGGCTTCCTTTCGCCGCCATGGTGGCGGAGGCGAAACACCCCCCGCTCGCCGATCAATTCGCCGCTTGCACTGCCAGCAGGTTCGCGACCTTTGCCTTGAACGCGCGCAGCTTTTCGCCGGACAAGGTGGCGACGCTGGAGAGCGAGATGGAGCGGGGGTTCACGGGTTGGCCGTTCTTCCACACTTCCCAATGGAGGTGGGGACCGGTGGAAAGGCCGGTGGAGCCGACATAGCCGATCACCTGGCCGCGCGACACGGATTGGCCAGGGCGAACGGCGATGCGGCTCATGTGGCCATAGCCGCTCGAGACGCCGGCGGCGTGGTTCAGCTTCACGAAATTGCCGTACCCGCGGTTGCGCCCGGCCATCACCACGCGGCCCTCGATCGGGGCATAGATCGGCGTTCCGTGCGGCGCGGCGAGATCCATGCCCTTGTGCATGCGCAGGAAGCCGAGCAGCGGATGGCGGCGCATGCCATAGGTGGAGGAAACGCGGCCAGCGACGGGCATGCCCATGAAGCCGCGGCGTTCCGACTGGCCATTGGCATCCCAGAACTGGCCGCCCTTGCCGTCACCATCCTCCCAACGGACGAGGCGAAGCTTCTTCCGACCCTGATCCAGCCCGGCATATTGCAACTGGCCGACCTGAACCTCGCCAGTAGCGGCGCGGGCGTGATCGGCGATGATGTCGAAGCGGTCGTTCGCGCCGATCGCACCGACGGACGTACGGGTGGCGATCGCCTTTATATATGCCTCGACCAGCTTCGCGGGCGCGCCGGCAGCGCGGGCGGAACGATAAAGGCTGGAGCCGACCAGGCCCTGGATCCGTAGCGGCGTGCGGTCGATCGCAATCGGCCGCCGCTCCAGCGTGAGCTCATCGCCCTCCCGATGAACGGCGAGGTTGAGATCGAAGCGAGCGCGGAAGGCGATCTTTTCCAGCGGACGCGCGGTGCGGCGGTCCTGGCGACGCCCGAGCGTGAGATCGAGCATGGTGCCTGGCTTCAGATCGCCGAGCGATACCTCTGCGGCGACGAGATCAGCCACCCGCGCGGCATCGCTGCGACCAACGCCGGCGCGTTGCAGCGCCGCGCCAAAGCTGTCGCCGCTGCCAAGCGTTGCGGTCAGCTCGATGATCGGGCGCTCCGGCGTTTCGGCCAGCGGGCGCACCAGATCATTGGCGGCCATGCGCCGGCCGGTCGAGGCGCCGAGGCCCAGCGGCGCGATCGAGAGCGTGCGCGCTTCCTCGTGCTCCGCGGCGGTCATGCTGGTGGCGACGAAGCCGGGGATCGGTTGAATGCCGGGTGCAGTCAGCACTGCCGCCGCGATCAGGCCGGTGCAGGTGGCAAGACCGCGCCACCACGTTCCGCTGCCGATGCGCGCGCCGAGATCGGGAACCCAGTCAATTTCGTGAAGCGTGTGGCGCAGGTGATCGCGCCAGGAGAGATCCCGCACAGGCGCAACGGCACGGCCGAACCCGCGCGCACCCGCGCCGCCGGCCAATTCCAACCCAGGCTGCTCTCGCAAGAACACGGCGAGTGTGAGCGCCCCCAAACGCAACAATTCGCCGATCCACCCCCGGCGCAGGCCCAGCCGTTGTGGCGCAAAGACCCTAAAGTCAAATTAACCCGCAGGCTTAGCCGGTGCGTTGCGCCGAACCGTTCAGCACCTGCGCCGGAAGGGAATGGTTGATTCGCGATGCCTCTCCCCCGATGTTGTCCCCACCATGCCTCGCCACGACAATGCCCGCGTCACAGCGGTTCTGGGGCCGACCAACACCGGCAAGACTCACCTAGCCGTTGAGCGGATGGTTGCGCATTCATCCGGAATGATCGGCTTTCCGCTGCGCCTGCTGGCGCGAGAGGTGTACGACCGGGTCGTCGCCATGAAGGGGCCGGACCGCGTTGCCCTGATCACGGGCGAGGAGCGGATCGTTCCCAAGGACGCGCGCTGGTTCCTGTGCACGGCCGAAAGCATGCCCACGGATCGCGATGTCGCCTTTGTCGGTATCGACGAGGCGCAGCTTGGCGCCGACGCCGAACGAGGTCACGTCTTCACCGACCGGCTGCTCCATGCGCGGGGGCGCGAGGAAACGATGATCCTGGGCTCCGCCGCGCTGAAGCCGGTGGTGCGATCACTGGTGCCCGGCGTCGAAATCGTGGAGCGTCCGCGCTTTTCGGACCTGTCCTATGCCGGGGCCAAGAAGATCAGCCGGTTGCCGCGGCGGTCCGCGATCGTCGCGTTCAGCGCCGAGGAGGTCTATGCGGTCGCCGAAATGCTGCGGCGCCTGCGCGGCGGCGCGGCGGTGGTCATGGGCGCACTGTCCCCACGCACCCGCAACGCGCAGGTCGCGATGTTCCAGGCCGGCGAGGTGGATTACCTCGTCGCCACCGACGCGATTGGCATGGGGCTCAACATGGATGTGGCCCATGTCGCCTTTGCGGGCCTGCACAAGTTTGACGGGCGGCGGCGGCGCCGGCTGACCGTTTCCGAAATGGCGCAGATCGCCGGGCGCGCCGGACGGCACCAGCGCGACGGCACGTTCGGCGCGGTCGCGGAAGAAGGGCCGGAGGCGTTCCTGCCCGAAGAGGTGCTGGCGATCGAGGCGCATCGCTTCCCCACGCTCGACTGGCTGTACTGGCGCGAGGGCGATCCGGATCTGTCCAGCATCTCCGCCCTGTTGGCCTCGCTCAGCGCGCCGCCCCAGCATGAGGCGCTGCGTGCTGCACCCGAAGCGACGGATCTGGCGGTGCTTCGCCGGTTGGCCGAGGATCCGGCGATCCGGGCGCGGGCGCGCGGGCAGGTGGAGCGCCTGTGGGCGGTCTGCGGCATTCCCGATTTCCAGAAGCTGGGGGTGGAGCCGCATGCCCGCTTCGTCAGCCGGGTGTTCGGCCATTTGTCGGAAGGGCATTTGCCGCACCAATGGTTCGCCGATGAGGTCGCGCGGCTGGACCGGGTGGATGGCGATGTGGAGACCATCGCCGGGCGGGTCGCTGCGATCCGCACCTGGGCCTATATCGCGCAGCGCCGCGACTGGCTGGCCGATCCGCAACATTGGGCAGCGCGGACCATGGCGGTGGAGGAGCGGCTGTCCGATGCGCTGCATACCAGCCTGACCCAGCGGTTTGTGGACAAGCGGACCAGCGTGTTGCTGAAGCAGATCGGCGCTGGCGCCGGCGCCCTGCCGGTGGAGATTGGCGCCGAAGGCGAAGTGACGATCGACACTCATGCGATCGGGCGCCTTCAGGGATTTCGCTTTGTTGTCGCGCCCGACGCGCGTGCGGCGGACAAGCGGCTGCTGCTTGCGACGGCGGAGAAGCAACTGAGCCGCGAACGCGCTGCACGCGGCGGCGCGCTCAGCACGGCGCAGAACGAGGCCTTTTCGTTGACCGAGGGCGGGATCGTCACGTGGCAGGACCATCCGGTGGCGCGACTGGTGCGCGGCCGATCGTTGGGGCGCCCGTCGATCCAACTCGACGAGGCGCTCGATTGCCTGGACCCGCCGCTGCGCCGTGCGGTGAGTGAACGAATCCAGACCTGGGTGGATGACGCGGTGGCCGCGCATCTTCCCGTGCTGGCGAAGATGGCGGCGATGGCGCGTGATCCCGCCGCGACGCCCGCGCTGCGCAGCGTGGCTGCCGCGATCGAGGGAGGGGCGGGGCTGGCACAGCGGCTGCCGGTGCGGAGCGCCGTGGAGGCATTGACGCCCGATGATCGGCAGCGGTTGCGCAAGGCAGGCGTGACGATCGGGGCGCTGGACCTGTTCGACGCCCGGCTGTTGAAGCCGCGCGCTCGCCCGTGGCGCGAGGCGGTGCTGGCGGCGGCGGGAGTGCCCGTCCCGCCGGCGGCTCGCGAAGGGGCGACGGTGCTGCCGCGCGGAGCGCCTGGAGCGACACTCGCCGCCGGCTTCCGTCCCCTGGGTACGCAGGCGGTCCGCGTTGACCTGGTGGAGCGGATCGCACGGTCGGCGCATGACGCGCGCAAGGGGCGGGCACCGTTCCTGCCGGACCCGGCGCTCGCGACGTCGATCGGGCTGGAGGTCGGCACGATCACGCGCCTGATGGCGGAGCTTGGCTTCCGCCCCGCCGCCGAAGGGCGCTGGGCCTGGCGCGGGCGTCCTGCGGCCAAGGTGGTCAGGCCGAAGTCCGACAATGCCTTTGCCGCGCTGGCGGAGTGGGCCTTTGACTGAGGCGACCATGCGCCTGGACCGCTTTTTGTGGTTCGCCCGACTCGCCAAGACGCGCGACGTGGCGCAGGCAATGGCCGCCGATGGCCGCCTGCGCATCAACGGGCGGCCGATCGACCGGGCCCATGCGCCGGTGCGAGTCGGCAATGTCCTGACCTTCTTCAAGGCGGGATCGGTGCGCGTCCTGCGCATCGAGGCACTGCCCCAGCGCCGTGGGCCTGCACCCGAAGCCAGGCTGTGCTATCGCGATCTTGAAGCAGATGCCGTGAGCGCGAACGAATCGCAGAAGAGCAACGGCGATTGACGCTGGCAGGCGGCCCGAATAGCAGCGGCGCCCAGTCTGCCGATCGAAGGAGTTTTGCCGGCCATGACCTATGTCGTCACCGACGCGTGCATCCGTTGCAAATATATGGATTGCGTCGAGGTGTGCCCGGTCGACTGCTTCTATGAGGGCGAGAACATGCTCGTCATCAATCCGAGCGAGTGTATCGACTGCGGCGTGTGCGAGCCCGAGTGCCCGGCCGAAGCGATTCTGCCGGACACGGAGAACGGCCTGGAGCAGTGGCTGGAACTGAACGCCACCTTCTCGGGCCAGTGGCCGAACGTCACCCGCAAGATGGACCAGACGCCCGCGGACGCGGACGAGCACAAGGGCGAGGAAGGGAAGTATGACAAATATTTCTCGCCCGAGCCCGGCGCCGGTGACTGAGGGCTGAGCGCCCTCCCGTCATCCCCTAGGTAGAGCCCGCAGTTGAAGCGCGGGCAGGCGGGTGCCAGCCTTGCGGCTGAAGCGTGCCGTTCCCGCCGGTGAATGCACGGTCCCACGCGCGACCGTGCAGCACGGCGGTTGCGCCAGCGATGCTGACTGATCTGCGCTGGTAATATTGTTGCAATGCTGCTATATAAGCCCGTGACGGACGCATTGACCTAGCGCGTTCGCTGGAGACGCTAACCCTTCACGTCATGATGGACGGGCTCAGGCGGGCGGAAACGTTCGTATGATTGTGCCGATGGCGTGATTCAACCCAGAGGATCCGGTTCCTATGGCTGCCAAGGCGCTGCATTTCGATGTCGGTGATTATGTTGTTTACCCGAAGCACGGTGTCGGCCGTGTGATCGAGCTGCAGAAACAGGAAATCGCCGGCATGCAGCTCGAGCTTTACGTGCTGCGCTTCGAAAAGGAAAAAATGACGCTCCGCGTGCCGACCAACAAGGCCGAGAGCGTGGGCATGCGCAAGCTGTCGTCGGACAAGACGATGCGCGAGGCGATGGAGACCCTGAAGGGCAAGCCCAAGGTCAAGCGCACCATGTGGTCGCGCCGCGCACAGGAATATGAAGCGAAGATCAACTCGGGCGACCTGGTGTCGATCGCCGAAGTGGTCCGCGACCTGTTCCGTGCCGATGACCAGCCCGAGCAAAGCTATTCCGAGCGGCAGATCTTCGAGGGGGCATGCAGCCGCCTTGCGCGTGAGCTTGCCGCGATGGAGCAGATCGACGAGCCGGCGGCGCAGGAGAAGATCCTCGAGATCCTCCGTCAGGCTGCGGCCATCTACAACAAGGACAAGGTCCCGGCCTGAGGGCGGGCGGGGGCTTCCGGCCCCTGCGCCTGATTGCTGATCGCCAAAAAGGGGCGGCCTTCATCGGGCCGCCCCTTTTTGTGTGCAGACGCTTCAACTGTTTACATGTGTAATCCTCCGAGTGTATTATTCGACAAATACACCAGGGAGATGATCATGCGACTGACCGGCTATCTGTTCACCCTTGCCCTCGTCTCAGTAGCGACCAGTGCCCAGGCCGAAGAAGTCACGGGGCAGCGCGAGGGCGAGGCGCTTGTCTATCGCGTCGGCGATTTCGACAGCGTCGCGCTGGGCACGTCGGCATCGGTCGACGTACGGGTCGGGCCCGCCTGGTCAGTGCGTGCGACCGGGCCGGCAGAGGCGCTGGGGCGGCTGCTGATCGAGCGGGAAGGCCGCTCTCTGCGTATCCGGCCCCGCAATGGCTGGCGCAACAACCGCAATGCGGTGGATCAACAGGTGCGGGTGACCATCACCATGCCCAGCCTTGCCGCGGCCAGCATCGGCGGATCTGGCCGAATGACGGTGGACCGGGCGAGCGGGGCGAGCCTGCGCGCGTCGGTGGGCGGATCGGGTACTCTTGCACTCGGCACGGTGGCACTGGACGAACTGACCGTCTCGATCGGCGGGTCCGGTGAGATTTCCGCCTCGGGCCGCGTCAACCAACTGACGGTCAACAATGGCGGATCTGGCAGGTTCGCAGCGCCGGGATTGCGGGCATCGAGCGCCACCGTCTCCACCGCCGGTTCGGGCCGCATCAGCGCGCTGGTCGACGGCCCTGCCGCCGTTTCGCTGACCGGCAGCGGCGTCGTCGATCTGGGGCAGCGCGCGCGCTGCACCGTACGGCGCGTCGGCAGTGGAAGGGCGATCTGCGGCGGCTGAGGGTTGCCGATACGCGAGTTGTGTATTAGTGTAGCAATACACAGGAGGAAACGATGCGCGTATCAGCTTTGGCTCTCTTGCTCCCGTTGGCAGCATGTGGGGTGTGGTCCGGCGACGATGATGTGCCTGGCGTTCCTGGTACTGGATCGGGGAACGAGCGGCGCTACGCCGTTGCGGACTTCTCCAGCATCGAACAGCGCGGGCCGGACGATGTGGACGTTCGTGTCGGGACCGGGTTTTCGGTTCGCGCCGAGGGAGACGACGACGTTCTTTCCCGTGTGAAGATCGCGAAGGATGGCAGCCGCCTGCTGATCACGCGCGAGGGCAGCGGGATCAACTGGAACTCCGGCTCTGCCAAGATCTACGTCACCATGCCGCGCATCGAGGCAGCCAGGCTGGCGGGGTCAGGCGATATTGCCATCGACCGCATCGAAGGCGGCGCCTTTGACGGCAGCATCGCCGGCTCAGGCGCGCTGAAGCTGGGCCGGGTGGGCGTCGATCGGCTCGAGCTGTCGATTGCCGGCTCCGGCAGCGCTGAGGCCAATGGTGAGGCGGATGCGCTTGCGGTGAACATCGCCGGGTCCGGCGATGTCGAAGCGGCAGGGCTGCGCGCCACCAGCGCTGATGTGAATATCGCCGGCGCAGGCAACGTGCGTGCGGTGGTGAACGGGCCGGCCAAGGTCGCCATCATGGGCGCCGGGGACGTCGATCTTGGTCCGCAGGCGAAGTGCGACATCAGCAAGGTCGGGACTGGCGACGTGCGCTGCGGCGGCTGAGTCCTTGCACGATGGCGGGGGCGGTGCAACGTGAGGTGCCATGATTGCGCGCCTCACGCCCCTCCTCGCCCTTGTCGCTCCGCTGCCAGCGGCGGCCGCAGAGCGAGTCGTTTCGGTCGGCAGCTTCGAACGGGTGCGAATTGACGGACCGTTCGAGGTGCGTATCGTCGCCGGCGCATCGCCGGGGGCAAAGGTAACGGGCGACCGCGACCTGATCGAGCGGGTGGCTGTAGCGGTAAATGGTGCCACGCTGACCGTCCGACTTGGCACCGGCAGCTGGGGCGAGCGATTCGCCAATCCCAAGGCTGCACCCCCCGTCATCACCCTGTTCACGCCGCGGCTGACCAACCTGGCGGTGTCCGCGGGCGCGCGCACCAGCGTCAACCGTATGAAGGGCCAGCAGGTGGCGGTGTCGGTTCAGGGGTCGGGCAGCCTGGTGGTCGATCGGGTCGACGCCGACCAGTTCACCGCCGCGCTGCTGGGTGCCGGCGCGCTTACCGTCAGCGGTCAGACGAACCGCGCTCGCCTGAGCAGCGACGGGACGGGCACCATCGACGCCACCAACATGGCGGTGAAGGATCTGGTGGTGCAGTTGAACGGCCTGGGCGAAACCAGGGCCATGGCGCGGCAGACGGCGCAGGTCACCACAAGCGGGCTGGGCAAGGTGACGGTAAGTGGACCGGCCAAGTGCACGGTACGCGCGGCGTCCGGCGGGCCAGTGATCTGCGGATCAGGAAAATAGGTCGGACCGCCCGATCAGACGATCAGGCGCGTCTCGACGTGTTCCGCGTCAGGCGTCTGGCACGCGGTCGCCACGACAGCAGTCGCGAGCGTACGCAATGACGCCATCCGACATCGTGGGCGAACGCCAATTCGGGGGCGTTCGCCAGTCACGGCGGATTACTTGATCTTCGCTTCCTTGAACTCGACGTGCTTGCGCGCGACCGGGTCGTACTTGTTGAAGCTCAGCTTCTCGGTCTTGGTACGGGGGTTCTTCTTGGTGACATAGAAGAAGCCGGTGTCAGCCGAGCTGACGAGCTTGATCTTGACGGTGGTCGGCTTTGCCATGACCCGCGAATCCTGTTCTTGAAGCGAAACAAAAAATAGCGGCGAGCGTGGGCGCGCCGCTTTCAATGCCGGGCGCATGAAGGATCATGCTCGCAAAGTCAAGCAGAGGCCGCCTTAACGGCACCTTCATGCCGCATCGCCACGGCGGATTGGAGCGGACAACGGCAGCGGTGGCAAGGGAAAGGTGAAGGGGAAACGGGTGAGTGATGGCGAGAATCGGCAGAGTAGGGGGACCCCCGCGGCCGCCCCGACGCTTCGAGGATCTGATCGGTCGTCATGGACGCATTGATGGCCGCATTGGTGCTGGGGGCGATTTGCCAGGCCGGGGACAAGACCCCCTGGCTTGCGGCGATCCTGGCCGACCGATTTCGGGCGCCGGTGATGGTGATCATGGCCACCGCCGTGGCACTCGCCGCCAATTACGCGCTTGGTGTCGCGGGGGCGATGATCATCGCGCCGCTGCTTTCCACGGAAGCGCGGCTGCTGCTTCTGGCGCTTGCGCTGTTGCTCGCCGCGGTGGGCACCACGTTGCGTGCACGATCGCCTGACCGGCTCGAAGGATGGCGGCTGGGGGCACTCGGCACCAGCACGCTTGGCCTCGCCATCATGATCTTCGGGGATCGGATGCAATTCGTCGTGCTGGCGCTCGCCGTGCGCAGCGAGTTGCCGTGGCTGGCAGCGGTCGGCGGCACGATCGGCGCACTCGCGGTGGCAGCCCCCGCAACATTGATGGGGGAGGAACGGTGGCTCGCCCTGCCGCAACGCCCGATTCGCATCGCTTCGGCCGTGCTGCTGGCGTTGGTGGGTGTCGTGACTGGCCTGTCGGCGCTTCGCCTGATCTGACGAGCGTTCGGGGCAGGGCTGAACCCGCCACGGTGAATCACGGGGAGCGATTTGCCGGTCGGTCCGTTAACGCAACGAAGCCTATCTTTGGAGCGCATCACCGTGTCCGACATCGCCCCCGACCTGAAGACCCCGTCCGACCTGCGCCGCAACGACACTCGCTCGGTTGCCGACGCGCTGAATTCGGCGCTCGCCGATTGTTATGCCCTGTACCTCAAGACGAAGAACTTCCACTGGCATGTCTCGGGACCGCATTTCCGGGACTATCACCTGCTGCTGGACGATCAGGCGGCGCAGATCCTGGGCGTGACTGACGCCATTGCCGAGCGCGTTCGCAAGACGGGCAACCTGACGCTGCGCTCCATCGGCGACATTTCCCGTCGCCAGACCATCGCCGACAATGACCGCGATTTCGTTCCGGCGGACGAAATGCTGGGTGAACTGCGCGACGACAATCTGAAGCTGGTCGAAAGCTTCCGCGCGGTGAAGGAAGCGGCCGAGGCCGCGAAGGACAATGCCACCAGCGGCATCGTTGATGAATGGACCGATCAGGCCGAGGAGCGGGCCTGGTTCCTGTTCGAGGCTAGCCGCAAGGGCTGAGTCTTGCTCCTGCGGGTGCTCAGCGGCTGGCGCGTGGCGCTGGCTGCTGAGCCCCGTGGAGACGGAGCAGCCAGACGTCCGGCGGCGCGCCGAACCGCAGCGGCAGAAGGCTGGTGCCGAGCCCGGCGCCCACGACCACGGTTCGGCCCCTTTCGCGGATGATGCCGCATCCATAGCGCCGGCCATGGCGCGCCGGTATCCACAAGGCCCCGAGCAGCGGCAGCACGATTTGGCCGCAATGGGTGTGCCCCGCGAGCAGCAACGGCATGTCTTCCGATAGGCGTGGTGCAACATCGGGGGAATGGGTGAGCATGAGGCGAGCGCCGGGAAGCGGCCGCAGCCGCCGTGCTGTGTCCTCTAGCCGGTCGTGGCCGCTATAGGCGTCCCCAACGCCGCCCACGGCCAGCGGGCCGGCACGCATCACTGCATTTTCCAGCACAGTGACGCCGGCGCGGCGCAGGGCGGCCGCCACGCTTGCGGGATCACTGTCATTGTCGTGATTGCCAAGCACCGCGACCGTGCCGAGAGGCGGGCGCAATCGCCGGAAGGCGGCGGTAAGCACTGGCGCCGCGGCCCGGGCGGTGCGGGCATCATGGCCGTCGATGAAGTCACCGGCGAACAGCGCGAGATCGGGGCGCTCCGCTGCGATCTGGTCAATCAGTCGTCCGAGACGGGCGGGCGACATGGAGCCGCCGCCGACGTGGATGTCGCTGGCCAGCGCCACGGTAATGGGCGGCGCGTCGGCAGGCCAGTTCGGCAGCGCGATGGAGGCCTGCCGCACCACCGCGCCGCCATGCGCTTCGCGATAGGCGTAGGCGATCACCGCACAGCCCGCGAGAACGGCGATCGCCAGGACGAGAAGCGTGTAGCGGAGCGTGCGGGTCATTGATGCCCGCTAGCCGGAGCGCATCTGCCACGCCAAGCGTTGCACCATCATGCACGCCTTTGCGCAGCTACTCGACTCGCTGATCTACACCCGCTCGCGCAATGCGAAGCTGAAACTGATCGGAGATTATCTCCGCACCACGCCTGATCCCGACCGGGGCTGGGCGATGGCGGCGTTGACCGGCGATCTTGATATTGCCGGAGTGAAGCCCGCGGTGATCCGCGGCCTGATCGAGGAACGGGTCGATCCCGTGCTGTACCGCATGAGCCGCGACTTCGTTGGCGATTCGGCGGAAACCATCGCCTTGCTCTGGCCAGCGCCTGACTTGCCGGAAAAAGCGGCGCCGCTCTCGGTGGCCGAGGTGATCGACCGACTGATGCACCTGTCGCGCAGCGAGGCCCCAGCGGCGCTCGCCCAGATGCTGGACGTGCTGGACGCCGAAGAGCGGTTCGCGCTGCTCAAGATGGCGACGGGCGCGCTGCGGGTCGGGGTGTCCGCCCGACTGGCGAAGCAGGCGCTCGCCGATGCGTTTGGCATCGACGTGGATGCGGTGGAGGAGGTCTGGCACGGTATCGAGCCGCCTTATGCTACCTTGTTCGCCTGGGCCGAGGGGCGTGGCGAGCAACCGACGGCGGAAAACGTCCCGGTGTTCCGGCCGTTCATGCTGGCGCATCCGCTGGAGGACCTGCGCGTCGACCTCGCCGATTATGCCGCGGAATGGAAATGGGACGGCATCCGGGTCCAGATCGTGCATCTGGGCGGGGAAACGCGCCTGTACAGCCGCACCGGCGACGACGTGACCCGCGCCTTCCCCGACGTCGCATCGGCGTTTGCGGAGCATGGGGTCGTCGATGGCGAACTGCTGGTGCGCGGCGAGGCGCAGGGCAGCGCACTGGCCAAGAGCGGTGAGGAAGGCGGCGGTGCCGGCAGCTTCAATGCGCTTCAGCAGCGGCTCGGCCGAAAGGTGGTGTCGGCCAAGATGCTGGAGGAGGCGCCTGCGTTTGTCCGGCTGTACGACATATTGTTCGACGGGAAGGAGGACCTGCGCGAGCTTCCCTGGCACGCGCGGCGGGCGCGGCTGGAAACCTTCGCCCAGCGGCTCAACCCCGACCGTTTCGATGTCAGCGCGCTGATCGAGGCAGCGGATTTCACAGAGCTGGAAGGCATTCGCGCCGGCGCCCGGGATGCGGCGATCGAGGGCGTCATGCTGAAGCGCCGCGACGCGCCTTATGTGCCGGGGCGCCGCGCGGGACTGTGGTACAAGTGGAAGCGCGATCCCCTGACCGCCGATTGCGTGATGATGTACGCCCAGCGAGGCAATGGGCGGCGGTCATCCTATTACAGCGACTACACCTTCGGTTGCTGGACTGAGGAGGGCGAGCTGCTGCCTGTCGGCAAGGCGTATTCGGGGATCACCGACGAGGAATTGCGGCAGCTCGACAAGTTCGTGCGGACCCATACCCTCAATCGCTTCGGCCCGGTTCGCGAGGTGGAAAAGACACTGGTGCTGGAGGTGGCGTTTGATTCAATCCACGCCTCCAAGCGGCACAAGTCCGGTGTGGCCATGCGTTTCCCGCGGATCGCCCGGATCCGCACCGACAAGCCCGCGGCAGAAGCGGATACGCTTGCAGCGCTCCAGCGGCTGGTTACCTGAACCGTGTTTCTGCCGCGCGGATCAGCCGCGCGTCAGCTGCGGCGCGAGGCGGCGCACGTCCAGATTGTCGACATCGGCGACCAGCACCGTGCCGAGCCGCCAGTCGCCGGTCGCGACCAGCAATCCGTCCCGCGTGGCACGCACATCGCCCCAGACGATCTCGCGCGCCGCGGCTCCCGCGCGGCGGACCTTGACCACCGCAACCCGCACGCCCTCTCCGAACACCAGCGCCGCCTGGCCATCCGCCCCCACCGCTGCCGAAAGCGCAACAAAGCCGGCGATTGCCTGATCGGCAGCCCGCATCGCTTCCTCCGGCGTGTTCAGGCGGGTGCCTCCGCTGCGCCGAACCAGCCAAAAGGCCGCGGCACCCAATGCGATCACCGTGGCGAGCGCTGCGCCCGCCAGGATCCAGATCATTTGGGAGGCGCCACCGCATCCATCAGCGGGCGAAGACCCGTGATGTCATAGCCCGCGCCGCGTGCCTGGCTGGTCAGTTCGTCCGGCTCTGCGCCAAGGCCAGCCTGCGACAGCGCCCACAGGTTGCAGGAGCGCGTGCCCGACCGGCAATAGGCCAGCACCGGCCCGCGGGCCGCGCCCAATGCGTCGATCATCGCCGTCACCTGCGGCATGGAAAAGCCGGCATGGGTGATCGGGATGGCGGTATACGCCAGACCGTGATCTTCCGCTGCCGCGCGCACGGCGTCGCCGCTCGGCTGACCATCTTCCTCGCCGTCGGGCCGATTGTTGACAATGGCGACAAAGCCCGCCGCCTTGATCGCTGGAATGTCCTCCGGGTCGATCTGTGGGGCGACGGAGATGCGGTCATCAATGCGGCGAATGTCGAGCATGGCCGATCTCTAGCGCAGGTTCGTGCCGCCGAGAACGGGTTCTGCGAAGCTTTTATGCGTGATGCCTGGGACCGCTTGGGCGACCGCTTGGGCAACCGCGCGATCGCCTAATGATCGCGGATCACGCGCAGGAACGCCTCGCCATAAGCGTCCAGCTTGCGCTGCCCGACGCCAGTGAGATGGGCCATGGCGGCAAGCGAGGTGGGGCGCCGGGCCGCCATCTCGCGCAGCACCGAATCGTGGAAGATGACGTAGGGCGGCACGCCGGCCTCCTGCGCCAGTTCCCGCCGGCGGGTACGAAGCGCCTCGAACAGCGCGTCCCCGATCGGGTTCGGCGTTGCATCCCCGCCGCGCCGTCGCCGCTCGCGTTTTGGGGGGACGACCAGCGAAAGCGTGTCCTCGCCCTTGATCAGCGCGCGGGCGGCAGGCCCGAACTCCAGCCCACCATGCGGATTGGTGCGTAGTGCGTCGCGAAGCAGGAGCGCCCGACCGACCGGCTTCAGCAATGCAGCCTCGTCGCCAGCCACGATGTTCCAGACGGATAGCGCCTCATGCCCGTTCATCAGGCTGCGATCGGAGGATTTCCCGGTCAGCACCGTTTCGATGTAGGTGGCACCGAAGCTCTGACCGGTGCGGAATACCGCCGACAGATATTTGCGGGCGGTTTCCGTCGCGTCGATCGCCGCCGGGAGCGACAGGCAATTGTCGCAATTGCCGCAGCTCGCCGGCGGGTGCTCTCCGAAATGCGCGAGCAGGATGCGGCGCCGGCATCCCGCCGTTTCGACCAGCGCGCCAAGGGCGTTGAGGCGTGCGCGCTCGCCCTGCTGGCGCTGCGGATCGAGCTCCGCGATGCGTTGGCGGGCGCGGGCGAAATCCTCTGCGCCCCAGAACAGGTGCGCGACCGAGGGATCGCCATCACGGCCGGCACGCCCGGTTTCCTGATAATAGGCCTCGATCGACTTCGGCAGCCCGGCATGGGCGACGAAGCGCACGTCCGGCTTGTCGATGCCCATGCCAAAGGCGACCGTCGCAACGATGACCATGTCTTCGCTTTCGACGAATTTCGCCTGGTTGCGGCGGCGGACATCGGGATCGAGCCCGGCGTGATAGGCCCTGACCGGCCGCCCGGTGGCGGTGCGCAGTGCCTCGGCCAGCTTCTCGGTGCCGGCGCGGGTTTGCGCATAGACAATGCCCGGCCCGGGCGTGTCGCGGATCAGGTCGGCGATCTGCCGTGTCGTATTGTCGCGCGGCGAGATGGCGTAGCGGATGTTCGGCCGGTCGAAACCAGCGACGATCATTCCATCGGCCCCGATCCCGAGCTGATCGAGAATGTCGGCGCGGGTATGTTCGTCGGCGGTGGCGGTCAGCGCCAGCCGTGGCACCCCATCGTAGCGATCCAGCAGCGGCCGCAGCAGGCGATAGTCGGGGCGGAAATCATGGCCCCATTCACTGACACAATGCGCCTCGTCGATGGCGAACAGCGCCACCCGGCCGCGATCCAGCAAATCGCGGAAATCCGCCGTGGAGGCGCGTTCCGGCGCGACGTACAGGAGATCCAACTCGCCATCGAGGAAGCGGCCGCGTGTTTCCGCGCGATTCTCGTCAACGCTGGTGAGGGTGGCTGCGCGGATGCCCACTGCTTCGGCGGCGCGAAGCTGGTCATGCATGAGCGCGATCAGCGGGGAAACGACGATGCAGGTGCCGTCCAGCATCGTTGCTGGCAGTTGATAGGTGAGCGACTTGCCTGCTCCGGTCGGCATGACAGCGAGCGTCGACTGCCCGGCCAGCACCCGATCCACCACCTGGCGCTGCACACCGCGGAAATCGGGAAAACCAAACAGCTTCTGGAGGACGGGAACGGGATCGGCTGCCATTCCGTTCGGCTCTAGGCCCGGTGGACCGCAGCGGCAACCGGCGCAGGCCCGATGCATCCGGCGGCGGGATCGACTAGGACGGCGTGATGAACAATGTACGAGACAATCGGGCTGAACAGGAATTCGAGCTCGATCTGGACGGCTTCCGTGCCGTCGCCGCTTATCAGCGCGAAGGTGATCGCATCGTCTTCACCCACACCGTCGTCCCGCGTGAGATCGAGGGCAGGGGTGTGGGATCCAAGCTGATCCGGGCGGCGCTGGACAGTGCGCGTGACCAGAAGCTGAAGGTAGTGCCGCAATGCCAGTTCGTGGCGGCGTTCATTCGCAAGCACCCGGAATATCGCGACTTGCTGGGGTAAACGTGCGGCCTTGTGCGCCGGCACCATCGTAATCGCCGGGTGGGCGGAGACCGCTTCGGCCAGTCTTTGCAGCGAGCGCCGCGTTGGCGTTGATGGATAACGGCCTGCGGCGCGATGGCGGATCAGCTGGCGACTTCGCTTTCCGCCTCGCGCTGCTCGCTGGCCTGACGGGCCCATAGCTCCGCATAGGTGCCGCCGGCACGCAGCAGATCGGCGTGCGTGCCTTGCTCAACCACCCGTCCGGCCTCCAGCACGACGATCTTGTCCGCATGGACGATCGTCGACAGGCGATGAGCGATCACGATGGTGGTGCGGCCGCGCTCGATGGCGTGGAGGGTGGCCATGATGTCCGCCTCGGTCCGGCTGTCCAGCGCGGATGTCGCCTCATCAAGGATCAGGATGGGCGGGTTCTTCAGCAGGGTGCGTGCGATGGCGACGCGCTGCTTCTCGCCGCCGGACAGCTTCAGGCCCCGCTCGCCAACCCGCGTGTCATAGCCGTCCGGCTGGGCCTCGATGAAGCCGGCGATCGCCGCACCGCGCGCTGCCGCCCGGATTTCACCCTCGGTCGCGCCTTCGCGGCCATAAGCGATATTGTAGCCGATCGTGTCGTTGAACAGCACCGTATCCTGCGGAACGATGCCGATCGCACGGCGCAACGATGCCTGCGTGACGTGCGCCACGTCCTGCCCGTCGATGGTGATCCGCCCGCCGGTGAGCTCGTAGAAACGGTAAAGCAGACGCGCGAGCGTCGACTTGCCGGCGCCGGATGGGCCGACCACCGCCACCGTGCTGCCGGCGGGAATGTCGAGCGTGATGCCCTTCAGAATGTCGCGATCGGGCTCATAGCCAAAGCGGACATTTTCAAAGCGTAGGTGGCCGGCGCCGACCTCCAGCGATTTGGCGCTCGGCGAGTCCACCACTTCCGATGGCGTATCGACCAGATCGAACATCGAACCCATGTCGATCACCCCCTGGCGGATCGTGCGGTACACCATGCCGAGCAGGTCAAGCGGGCGGAACAGTTGCGACAGCAGCGTCGAGACGAGCACCACGTCGCCAGCCGAGAAGCGGCCCTCGGCCCACCCCCAGACAACGAACCCCATGCCCGCGCCGAGCATCAGGTTGGTGATGGCGGCCTGGCCGATGTTGAGCCAGGCGAGGCTGTTCTCCGACTTCACCGCGGCGCGGGCATAGGCGCCCATCGCGGCATCGTAGCGGCGCGCCTCGCGATCCTCCGCGCCGAAATATTTCACCGTTTCGAAGTTCAGTAGCGAATCCACCGCATGGGCGACCGCCCCGGTATCGAGATCGTTCATCCGTTCGCGCAGCGCCGCCCGCCAGTCCGTCACCTTGCGGGTGAACCAGATGTAGACGACGACCATCACCACCGTGGCGGCGACCAGCGGCCAGCCGAACTTTACCCAGAAGATGCCGAGGACGAGGCTGAGCTCCAGGACCGTCGGGGCGATGTTGAACAGGAGGAAGTAGAGCATCGTATCGATGCTCTTGGTGCCGCGCTCCACCACCTTGGTGACGGCGCCGGTGCGCCGCTCCAGGTGGAAGCGTAGCGACAGGTCATGAAGGTGGCGGAACACCTGGCTGGCCAACCGGCGGGTCGCTTCCTGCCCGACCTTCTCGAACACGGTGTTCCGCAGATTGTCGAACAGGGTCGAACCGAAGCGGGCGGCGGCATAGCCGACCACCAGCAAAATCACGAGCGATGTCGGAGAGCGCGGGATCGTCGCCATTCCGTCGACGGCGCCTTGTAGCGCGAACGGCGCGCCGTACACCTGAACCAGCTTGGAGATGATCACCAGCATCATGGCGCCGACGACGCGCACCTTCATGCCGGGGGCATCAGCAGGCCAGAGATAGGGGAGGAAGCGGCGGAGCGTGGGCCCGAGCGGGCGATCAACGCTGCGCCCGGTCGGATCGGACGGTGGCATTACATCCTATGTCGGGGCGCGGCGCCGTCGGCGCAATGGGCGGGCAGAACGTCAAAAGAGCGTTAACGCCGGAACACCCAGCAAAGCCAATGCGTTGAATAGGCAGAGTGGAGGCGGGAATGCAACCGATTTTCTTCGTGCTGGCGATCATGGGCTGCGGCGACGACCAGCAGATGTGTGCCGAGGCGCGCGTTGAGCCGGTTCGCTACGCCACAGTCCAGCAATGCCAGGCCGCTCTGCCGGCTGCGCTGGCGCGCAACACCGATTTGTCGTTCCCGGTGATCAGTGCCGCCTGCCGCGCCAATGGGCCGCAATGGGTAAGCAAGAGCGAGGGTTCGCCGCGGGGCTGAGTTCTCCGCGCTGAGGTCCCGTAGCGGCGCTGTGGGTGCCGCTGGTCGGCGGGCGCTACAGTTATCTTAGCCGTTATGCCGGGCTTGTTCCGGCGTTCGGCGTTCCCGCAGTCGTTGGGTGCGTGGAGGTCTGGAGGCTGGGACGAGCCGGGCATGACGTCTTGGGCTAAGCTCAGCATCATCCAAACCGCGTCACTCCGGACTTGATCCGGGGTCCATGGCGCCGCGAGCGGTGTCGATCATCATGTCACGCAGCGTACGCGGACGGATGGATCCCGGATCAAGTCCGGGATGACGAAGGGTTCTGGGTCGTGCCTTTCTAACAACAAGGGCGCCGGTCTCGCGACCGACGCCCCTCTTGCTTATTCCGCCTCGACCTTGGCCTTGCCGCCCTTGCGCTTCGGCTTCTTGGGCGCCGCGCCGACGATCTCGAACGTCAGCGCATTGTCCTTCAGCTTCACTACGACCTCGCCGCCATGGACGAGCTTGCCGAACAGCAATTCCTCGGCCAGCGGCTGCTTGATCTTCTCCTGGATCAGGCGGCCCATCGGGCGTGCGCCATAGAGCTTGTCATAGCCCTTGGTGGTGAGCCACTGGCGCGCCTCGTCGTCGAGCTTGATGTGGACGTCGCGGTCCGCCAGCTGGAGCTCCAGCTGAAGGATGAACTTGTCCACCACCCGGGCGACCACTTCGGTCGGCAGGTAGCTGAACGGCACGATCGCATCGAGACGGTTGCGGAATTCCGGCGTGAACAGCCGCTGCACGGCCTGCTCGTCCTCACCCTCGCGGGAAAGATTGCCGAAGCCCAGCGTCTCGCGCGCCATGTCGGACGCGCCCGCATTGGTCGTCATGATCAGGATGACGTTGCGGAAATCCACCGTCTTGCCGTGCTGGTCGGTCAGGCGGCCGTTGTCCATCACCTGCAAGAGGATGTTGAACAGGTCGGGATGCGCCTTCTCGATCTCGTCCAGCAGCAGCACGCAATGCGGGTTCTGGTCGACCGCGTCAGTGAGAAGCCCGCCCTGGTCGAACCCGACATAGCCCGGAGGCGCACCGATCAGCCGGCTGACCGAGTGGCGCTCCATATATTCGGACATGTCGAACCGCTGCAGCGGGATGCCCATGATCGTCGCAAGCTGCTTGGCAACCTCGGTCTTGCCGACGCCGGTGGGGCCGGTGAACAGATAATTGCCGATCGGCTTCTCCGGATCGCGCAGGCCAGCGCGTGACAGCTTGATCGCCGAGGCAAGGTTCTCGATCGCCTTGTTCTGGCCGAAGACGACGCGCTTCAGGTCGGTCTCGAGCGTCTCGAGCACCTTCTTGTCGTCGGTCGACACGCTCTTCGGCGGGATGCGCGCCATCGTCGCGATGACAGCCTCGATCTCCTTGGGCGTGATCGTCTTCTTCCGCTTCGACGGCGCCACCAGCATCTGCATCGCGCCGACCTCGTCGATCACGTCGATCGCCTTGTCCGGCAGCTTGCGGTCGTTGATGTAGCGCGCCGACAGCTCCACCGCCGACTTGATCGCGTCGGGCGTGTACTTGACGTCGTGATGCGTCTCAAACGCCGAGCGCAGGCCGGCGAGGATCTTGATCGTATCCTCGATCGTGGGCTCGTTCACATCGATCTTCTGGAACCGGCGCAGCAGCGCGCGATCCTTTTCGAAGTGGTTGCGGAACTCCTTGTAGGTGGTCGATCCGATGCAGCGGATCGTGCCGCCCGACAGCGCCGGCTTCAGCAGGTTCGACGCGTCCATCGCGCCGCCGCTGGTCGCGCCCGCACCGATCACGGTGTGGATCTCGTCGATGAAGAGCACCGCATGCGGCATCTTCTCGAGCTCGTTGACGACCTGCTTCAGCCGCTCCTCGAAATCGCCGCGATAGCGCGTGCCGGCGAGCAGCGCGCCCATGTCGAGCGAATAGATGACGGCGGGCTTCAGCACGTCGGGCACGTCACCCTCGACGATCTTGCGCGCGAGGCCTTCCGCGATGGCCGTCTTGCCGACGCCCGGATCGCCCACATACAGCGGATTGTTCTTCGACCGGCGGCACAGGATCTGCACCGTGCGGTCCACCTCCGGCCCGCGGCCGATCAGCGGATCGACCTTGCCGTTACGCGCCTTCTCGTTGAGGTCGACGGTGAACTGTTTGAGCGCGCTTTCGCCCTTGCCGGCCTTTTCCGCGGGCTTCTTCTCTTCCTTGTCCTCGGCGCCCTTGGGCGTGGAGGCTTCCGGCGCGGACACGCCCTTGCCGACGCCGTGGCTGATGTAGCTGACGGCATCGAGGCGGCTCATGTCCTGCTGCTGCAGGAAATAGACGGCATAGCTTTCGCGTTCGGAGAACAACGCCACCAGCACGTTCGCGCCGGTCACTTCGTCGCGGCCGGAGGACTGGACGTGCAGGATCGCGCGCTGGACGACGCGCTGGAAGCCGCTGGTGGGGGAGGGGTCGGTCTGCTGATCGACCTTCAGTGCGCCAAGCTCGGTATCGAGATAATGCGCGACCGTGGTCTTGAGTTCGCCGAGATCGACGCCGCACGCCGTCATCACCTGGCTGGCATGCTCGTCATCAACGAGCGCGAACAGCAGGTGTTCAAGCGTGGCATATTCGTGACGCCGCGCGGACGCAGCCTCGAGCGCCTTGTGCAGCGTGGTCTCGAGAGCGCTGGCAAAGGATGGCATTCAGGATACTCCAACCGGGCCGTGGAGCGACGTCTGGGGGGCAGGCGTCCGGCCCTTTGTTACAATGTCGTGATTGGGATGGCCGGCATCAAGCGGCAGGCCGAAATGCATCGGGGCCCCGCACCGGCATTTGGCGTCACGCCTGCCCGGTGCGTCCCTGGTCATCGCTTGAACAAGGCGTCCGCACTGGCGCGGTGGTTGACCGCCTGTTCTATCTTCTTGCGACTGCGGGCAATTTCGCCCTCCAGCGCGGTGATTCGCGCCTCCAGCTCAGTCACGGAGAGGCGATCGAGATCCTCGCGCACCAGCGCGTTCAGGGGATCGTCGGGCCGGGACCCAAGGATATCATCCAGATCCATGACGCGTATCGTTGACCGCTGCGGGTGCGAAGTCAATAAGGCGCGCCCATGCATTTACGGATGCCTGGCTTTGGGGGAGCGGCAATGAACGACATTCCGGCGATGATGCAGGCGATCGATCCCGAGGTGCATGGCGGCCCCGAGGTGCTGACCCTGGTGGACCGCCCGGTGCCGACGCTTCAACCGGGCGAGGTGTTGATCCGAGTCGCTGCCGCCGGCGTGAACCGGCCCGACGTGATGCAGCGCAAGGGCGCCTATCCGCCGCCGCCGGGAGCGCCGACCATCTATGGCCTGGAGGTGTCGGGCGAGGTGGTTGCAATGGCGCCGGACGTCGCATCGCTGATGATCGGCCAGCCGGTCTGCGCCCTCGTCGCAGGCGGCGGCTATGCCGAATATGTCGCGGCGCCCGCCGGCCAGTGCCTGCCCGTCCCTGAGCTGATGTCCATGGTGGAAGCGGCCGCGATGCCGGAAACATTGTTCACCGTGTGGACCAACCTGTTCGAGCGCGCTTACGCCAATGAAGGCGACACCGTGCTGGTTCATGGCGGCACTAGCGGGATCGGCACCATGGCCATTGCGCTTTGCAACATCTTCGGGGTGAAGATCATCGTCACCGCGGGTTCGGATGAGAAGGTCGCCGCGGCCAAGTCTCTCGGCGCCGATCACGCGATCAACTACAAGACCGAAGACTTTGTGGAGCGGGTGAAGGACATCACCGGCGGCACGGGCGTGGCCGCGGTGCTCGACATGGTGGGCGGGGACTATATCCCGCGCAATCTCAAGTGTCTGGCGGAAGATGGCCGGCACGTGTCCATCGCGGTTCAGGGCGGCGCCAGGGCCACGATCCCGATCTTCGAAGTGATGATGCGCCGCCTGACGCTGACCGGCTCCACGCTGCGCGCGCGCGACACCGCGTTCAAGGCGATGGTGGCGGACGAACTGGCCCGCACCGTGTGGCCGCATGCCGAGGCGGGCCGTCTGAAGCCGGTGATCGACAAGGTGTTTCCGCTGGCGGAAGCGCCCGAAGCGCATCGGCGCATGGAAGCGGGCGATCACGTCGGCAAGATCGTCCTGACGATGGGCTGAGGAAGGCAAACGCCCTTTAGCGGCCGATCCTCTGTGACAGCCACTTGGCGGCGGCTTCCGGCGTTGCCTTGTTGCTGTCCCGATCGACCATGTAATTGGCCTCGCGCATCGTTTCGACGCTGATCGCGCCGATCAGCGGGCGCAATGCCGAGGCGAAGCGCTGGTCCCGGGCGCGCTTCGGCGCGAGCAGCACGATCGCATCATATCCGGGGATCGCGCGCTTTGGATCCTTGAGCACGGTCAGGCGATCGGCGGCGATCCGGCCATCCGAGGAAAAGGCGCTGATGACGTCCGCCCGCCCGCTGGCCAGCGCGCGATACATGAAGGTCGGGCTGTACGGCGTCGCACTGGCGAACTGTAGGCCGTACGCCGCTTGCACCGCGCGCCATTCGGGTCGCTCCAGAAACTCAAGGTCCGAACCGAGCCGCAGTTGCGACGACTGGCCGGCAAGATCGGCAAGGCTGGTGATGCCCAGCCGCTGCGCCTGCGCGCCGCGCATGGCAAAGGCGTAAGCATTCTCGAAGCCCAATGGTCCGAGCAGCGTCACGCCATGGGTTTGCCTCGCCCATTGCGCGATGGCGCGCACTTGCGCGTCGCGGGGCGGAACGTCGGCTCGCTTCATCTGCCCGGTCCAGATCGTGCCGGCGTAATCGACATAGATGTCGACAGCGCCGCTTGCGACGGCGCCGAACGCGACTGCTGAGCCCAGCCCGTCCCGGTACTCGACTTCATAGCCTGCTGCACGGAGCCGATCGCCGATCAGCCGCGCGAGGATGAACTGTTCGGAGAAGTTCTTCGCGCCCACTACCACGCGCGGCGCGGTGCTGCGCCACAAGGGGCTCGTCGCAGCGAGCGTCGCCCCGACCAGCAGGGCAAGAGCCGCGGTGGCCAGCCAGCGACGGCGACGCGCAAGGCCATATTCAGCCAGCCCAAGCAGCGCATCCACGGCAAGCGCAAGGCCCGCGGCGGCGATGCAGCCGGCCAGCACCAGCTGCCATGCCTGGGTCTGCAACCCGGCAAAGATGAGGTCGCCAAGGCTCGGCTGCCCCACCGTCGTCGAAAGCGTGGCGGCACCGATCGTCCAGACCGCCGCGGTCCGGATACCTGCGGTCAGCACCGGCAGTACCAGCGGCGCCTCGACGATCCGGAGCTTTTGCCACCGGGTCATGCCGATGCCATCGGCTGCCTCGATCACCGCGGGGTCGAGCCCTTGCAGGCCGGTCACCGTGTTTCTGAGGATCGGGAGCAGCGCGTACAGCGTGAGCGCCAGCAGCGACGGCAGAAAGCCGAGCGCCGGCAATCCGCCGATCCACAGCAGCACGGGATAGAACAGCGCCAGAAGGGCGAGGCTGGGGATGGTCTGCACCACGCTGGCTGCGCCAAGCGCCAGCCGGGCCGCAACCGGCCGTCCCGCCGACCAGAAGCCGAGCGGGACCGCAATCACGATGCCGAGCGCGAGGGCGGCCATCGCCAGCATCAGATGCTGTGCCGCGAGGGCGGGAATGCGATCCCACGCTCCGCTCATCGCGAGAGTGTGGCCAATTGCTGCGCCTGTCTGCGTGGGACCGCCACGAGCGCCTGCGCCGCCTCTCCCCCGGCACCGGCCAGGAGGGCCGCTGGCGTTTCATCCGCGACGATCCGTCCCTCGCGCATCACCAATATGCGGTCGGCGAAGAGCAGTGCCTCGGTCATGTCATGCGTGACCATCACGGTGGTCAGACGAAGACGCTGGTGCAGCGCCCGTACCGCTTCGCCGAGCGACGCGCGGGTTACTGGATCCAGCGCACCGAACGGCTCGTCCATCAGCATCAGCCGCGGTCCCCCCGCCAGCGCGCGCGCCACACCCACGCGCTGGCGCTGGCCACCCGATAGCTCGCTCGGGAGGCGGGAGAGCACGTTAAGCGGCAGCTCAACGAGATCGAGCAGTTCGTTCACCCGGCTGCCAGCGCGCTGGCCGGACAGGCGCAAGGGAAGCGCGATATTCTCCGCCACGCTGAGGTGCGGGAACAGGCCGACATTCTGGAAGACATAGCCGATGCTGCGGCGAAGCGCAGGCGGGGAGGCGCGGCTCACATCTTCGCCGTTGATCGTCACATGCCCGGTAGTCGGCTCCACCAGCCGATTGATCGTCTTGAGCAGGGTCGATTTGCCGGAGCCGGAGGTGCCGACCAATGCCACGAAACTGCCCGGTTCGATTGACAAGGACACGCCATCGACGGCTGGAGCGCCGGCGCCAAACCGTTTGGTCACGTCGTGGAAGCCGACGGCGGGGCCAAGCGATTCCACTGGCATCGGCCGGGAGGATGCGGGATGCCGCGCTCCAGGTCAAACAGAGGAGCGGGGGATGAAAGCAATCCTTATCACGGGCGGCGGCTCGGGCATTGGTCGTGCCGTGGCGCAGCTGTTTTCAGACCGCGGCTGGCGAGTGGGTCTCGCCGATCGCGACGAAGCGGGGCTCGCCGCCACGGCCGCCATGCTGCCGGCCGAGCGGACGACGCGGCACTTCATGGACGTGCGCTCGCCCGAAGACTGGGAAGAAGTGCTCGCCGAATTCACGAACGTCAGCGGCGGGCAGCTGGACGTGCTGTTCAACAATGCGGGCGTGGCAGTGGGCGGCCCGTTCGGCGCGGCCTCGTTGGAGGACATCGACCGCGCACTGGACGTGAACATCAAGGGGGTCGTGTACGGCGCCCGGCTTGCCTATCCGTATCTCGCGGCGACGCCGGGATCGTGTCTGCTCAACACGGCGTCGGCCGCCGGCATCTATGGCACGGCGGGCGCAGCGGTTTACTCTGCTACCAAGTTCGCCGTGCGCGGGCTGACCGAAGCACTGGACGGTGAGTGGGCGGCCGAGGGCATCCGCGTGCGCAGCCTGATGCCCGGCTTCATCGACACGCCGCTGCTCAGTGCCTCGGTGGGCGGATCAAACCGAAGCGTGCGCGAAACGGTGGTGGAAGCGGGGCTGGAGTTCACGCCAGTCGAGATGGTGGCCGAGGCCGCCTGGGCGGCGGTCCATGGCGATCGCGTCCATACTTTGGTCGGCAAGACCGCACGGCGGCTGGCGTTCGCATCGCGGTGGATGCCGGGCAGGCTGCGCAAGCGGATGCGGCTCGCCCGCGGTTGATGCCGCGGCGGGAGGGTGCGGGCGCCGCTGGAAGGAGCCGGCACCCACTCTCGGGCGTCAGACGATCAGCAGCCCCGCCAACGCGGCCGACATCAGGTTTGCCAGGCTGCCAGCAAGGAGCGCGCGAATGCCAAGTTTCGCGATCATCGGCCGCTGGTTGGGTGCGAGATTGCCGGTAACGGCCATCTGGATCGCGATGGAGGAGAAATTCGCAAAGCCGCACAGGGCGAAAGTCACAATCGCCACGGTCCGCGGCGAGAGGTCCGCAGCCTGCTTGCCAAGATCGATATAGGCCACGAATTCGTTCAGCACGATCTTCTGCCCGAACATGCCGCCGGCGCGCAGCGCCTCGTCCCACGGCACGTTGATGAGGAACATGATCGGCGCAAAGACATAGCCGAGCAGCATCTGGAAGCTGAGATCCGGGTGGCCGAACATACCGCCAATGCCGCCAAGGATGCCGTTGGCCAGCGCCACTAGCGCTACGAAGGCCAGCACCATCGCGCCGACCGCAACCGCCAGCCGAACGCCGGTCTGTGCGCCCTGGGCCGCGGCCATGATGAGATTGGCCGGCTTTTCCTCGTCGTGGGTCGCTTCCGGCATCGGCTCGCCGGCCGGCTCCTCCGCTGGAAGGGCGGCGGGGTGGGCGTTCATGCGCGCTTCGGAGACGCGGATTTCGATGTCGGGATCAGGCAGATCCCCCAGCGGCAGCTCGCCCTCCGGCGGCATGCTGCGATCCGGCATGATGATCTTCGCCATCAGAATGCCGCCCGGCGCGGCCATGAAGCTGGCGGCCAGGAGGTAATCGATGCGGATCCCCATGGAAGCATAGGCCGCCAGGATCGTTCCCGCCACGCCGGCCATGCCGCTGGTCATCACGGTGAACAGCTGCGACGGCGTGAGCCCGGCAAGATAGGGCCGAATGACCAGAGGCGATTCCGACTGGCCGACAAACACGTTGGCCGCCGCGCACAGGCTTTCGACCTTGGATACGCCGATCACCTTCTCGATCGCGCCGCCCAGCCAGCGCACGATCAACTGCATGACGCCCAGATAGTAGAGGATCGAGACCAGGCTGGCGAAGAAGATGATCACCGGCAGCGCGGCGATGGCGAAGCTGTTGCCGCCGATTTCCGGAGATGCCAGCGGCCCGAACAGGAAGTCCACGCCCGCCTTCGCATAGCCAAGCAGGTTCGAGACGCCTGCGGACATAGTGGAAAGCACGCGCTTCCCCCAGTCCACGTAGAGCACCAGCACGGCAATACCGACCTGAAGCGCGAACGCACTCGCCACGACACGCAGTCGGATTGCCCGCCGGTCGGTGGAGAGTGCGACGGCAAGACCAAGAATGACCAGAATACCGGCAATGCCGATGAGAAGACGGCTCAAGTGCGGACAACCCCCGTTCGCGGGCGGAGCTCGCCAAGCCCTGCCGTATTTTTTCGCGCCGCATCATAGAGAAAGGGGCAGTGCTTCGACAAGCACTGCCGTCGAATTCCGCGCCGCCTTTACCATTTACCGGCGCTTTTCCTCGCGGATGGCATGACAGAAATACTTCCGTAAGGCCCGTTCCGGGTGCTACCGGCTGTAGATGGAATCGCCCGCCCAAGCGCCGATCGCGCGCTCGCTCTTCGCCTTTTCGATCTTCTATGGCGGCATGGTGTGCATCGCCGGGGTACTCGGCAACAAGCAGGTTGCCCTTGGCCCGCTCGCCGTCGAGGCAGGCATCTTCTCGTTCCTGCTGCTGGTCGCCACATCGAGCGCGATCGCGGAGCTGCATGGCCGCCAGGTCGCGAACCGGCTGGTGCAGATCGGCTTCATCCCTCTCCTGGTATCGTTGCTGCTGACCCTTGTGGTGCTGGCGGTACCAGCCGCGCCGGAAATGGAAGCGGAGCGGCTCAACGCCTTTGAGCTGATGATGACGGGGACGCCGCGCATCTGGCTGGGCGGGATCGTCGCTTATGGCACGTCGCAGACGCTCAACGTCACCATCTTCGCGTCGTTGAAGGGGAGTGAGGGCGGTCGCTTGCTCTGGCTGCGTGCCGGCGTCGCCAGCGTGCTGTCGCAGATCGTCGACACCTTGCTGTTCGTCACCATCGCCTTTTACGGCGTGTTCCCGATCGGCGAATTGCTGGTCGGTCAGATGATCGCCAAGGTCGTCCTGTCGATCGTCCTCGTGCCGCCGCTGATCTACGGCTTCGTGGCGCTGGGGCGCCGCCTCGATCGCTGAGCACCACGGGCCGCAGCGCCGCCCCGGTTGGCAACTGCCGGACAACAGCGCAGCGGCCGGGTTCCGTACCGGTTTCGATATGATAAGGGCGCTGCCATGACCGACAACACCCCTTCGCCCGGGCTTCTCGCCAAGGCCGAGACGCTCGTCGAGGCACTGCCCTATCTTCAGCGGTACGCCGGCGCGACCTTTGTCGTGAAATACGGCGGTCATGCGATGGGCGATCCCGAGGCACAGCGCGATTTCGCCGAAGATGTCGTGCTGCTGAAGGCGGTGGGCATCAACCCGGTGGTGGTTCACGGCGGCGGTCCGCAGATCGGGTCGATGCTGAAGCGGCTTGGCGTTGAATCGCGCTTCGTCGACGGCCTACGCGTGACGGACGCCGAAACCGCGCACATCGCGGAAATGGTCCTGGCAGGCTCGATCAACAAGGAAATCGTATCCTGGATCGGACGCGCAGGCGGCCGGGCAGTTGGCATCTCCGGTAAGGATGCCGGGCTGGTGCAGGCCGAGAAGGTCGGCCGGAGCGAACCTGATCAGCACCAGGGCATCGAGCGCAAGGTCGACCTGGGCTTCGTCGGTGAGCCGGTCGCCGTCGATCGCCGCATCATCGATACGCTCAGCGGCGACGGCATCATTCCCGTGATCGCGCCGATCGGCATCGGCGCGGATGGGCATACCTATAACATCAACGCCGACACCATGGCCGGCGCGATTGCGGCGGCGCTGGGGGCCAAGCGGCTGTTCCTGCTGACCGACGTTGCCGGCGTGCTGGACAAGCAGGGTGAGCTGATGACGGACCTGACGCCGCAGGACGTTGCCGGGCTGCGCGCGGACGGCACCATTTCCGGCGGCATGATCCCGAAGCTGGAAACCTGCGTCGCGGCGGTCGAATCGGGCGTCGATGCCGCCGTCGTGCTCGATGGCCGCGTTCCCCACGGGATGCTGCTGGAAGTGTTTACCCGGCGTGGTGCAGGCACGTTGATCCGCAAGGCTTGATCGATCCCGCCGTCATGCCCAACTGTGCTAATGAACTGATACACCCGAACGGAGATTGCCCTTGTTGATGCTTACCATCGTCCAGATCCTTCAGGTCCTGCTGAACGTGGTCTGGTGGGTCATCGTCATCCAGTTCGTGTTGTCGCTGCTGGTGGCGTTCAACGTCGTCAACATGCAGTCCAATTTCGTGCGCTCGCTCTATCAGGGGCTCGATCGCCTGACAGAGCCGATGTACCGACCGATCCGCCGGATCCTGCCGCAGACCGGCGGCATCGATTTCGCACCGGCCGTGGTCCTGATCGCCATCGCGGTCCTCACCATCATCCTGAACAATGTGCAGGCCAGCGTCATGATGGGCGCTATCTGAGCGCCTGGCGCGCCGCCGCGGACGGCATTTCGGTCAGCGTACGCCTGACCCCACGCGGCGGCCGCGACCTGTTGGAAGCCGGGACGGATTCGTATTTCGCGGCGCGGGTCAGCGCGCCGCCGGTGGACGGCGCCGCCAATGCGGCGCTGGTTGCGCTTGTCGCGAAGACCTTTGGCGTGTCGCGCGGCTCCGTGCGCATCGTTGGGGGCGAGACCGCGCGGCTCAAGCGATTGTTCGTCGCGGGTGAGTCCGCTGCGCTGGCGCGCATCGCCGCGAGCCTCTATGGCCAGCCAGCATGACGGCACGGAACATCGACGGAAAAGCATTTGCCGCTGGCCTGCGCGCGCGGGTCGCGGAGGGCGCGGCTGAAGTAATCGCGAAGGCGGGGCGCAAGCCCGGCCTGGCCGTGGTACTGGTGGGCGAGGATCCCGCGTCCGCCGTCTATGTCCGTTCCAAGGGCAAGGCGACCGTCGCCGCCGGCATGGAAAGCTTCGAGCATCGCCTGCCCGCCGACGCCACTCAGGAGACACTGGAGGCGCTGGTCGATCAGCTGAATGCCGATCCCGCCGTCGACGGCATTCTGGTCCAGCTGCCGCTGCCCCGGCACCTCGACGAGAGCGCGATCATCACCCGCATCGATCCGGACAAGGATGTCGACGGGTTCCATCCGGTGAACGCCGGACGCCTCGCGACCGGGCTGCCCGGCTTCGTGCCGTGTACGCCACTCGGCTGCCTGATGCTCCTGCGCGACGTGCACGATAACCTGGGCGGGCTGGATGCCGTGGTGATCGGCCGCTCCAACATCGTCGGCAAGCCGATGGCGCAGCTGCTGATCGGCGATAGTTGCACCGTGACGGTGGCACATTCGCGCACCCGCGATCTGCCCGAGGTGGTCAAGCGCGCCGACATCGTGGTGGCCGCGGTAGGTCGCGCCGCCATGGTGAAGCCCGACTGGATCAAGTTGGGCGCGACGCTGATCGACGTTGGCATCAATCGCACCGACGCGGGGCTCGTCGGCGATATCGACCCGGCCTGTGCCGAGGTTGCCGGCGCGATGACGCCGGTGCCGGGCGGCGTGGGACCGATGACCATCGCGGTTCTGTTGCGCAACACCCTGGTCTCCGCCGCGCGGCGCGAGGGTGTCACCTTGTCGCAGGATATTTGACCGTGTTGCTCGCGCTGTTGCTGGCAAGCGCCGCACCGCAAACCGCCGTGGAGGCGGAGCGGGCCTTCGCCGCGGATGCGCAGAAGCTGGGTCAGTGGACCGCTTTTCGCAAATGGGCGGCAAAGGACGCGATCTTCCTGCCGCCGCAGCCGGTCGCGACGGCGCTGAAGGATGTGCCGGATCCGCCGGCGTCGGTGGACTGGTGGCCAACGGCGAGCTTCGTCTCGTGCGACGGCGCCACGGCGGCGAACACTGGTGGCGCGTTATGGCCGGGCAATCGAGCGAGCTACTTCTCCACCATCTGGCGGCGGCAGCCTGATGGCACCTGGCGCTGGCTGCTCGACCAGGGAGCGGACCTGAAGGAACCGCGCGCAAGGGTTTCGAACCCAGTCGTACGCCGCGCCTCGTGCAAGGGAACGCCCACCAATAATGAAGAGTCTCAGGACGGCGGCGGTGCCTCGGCTGACGCAACATTGCGCTGGCATTGGCAGGTTGCGCCCGATCGGGGCCATCGCTTCACCGTTCAACTCTGGACCGGTGCCGCGTACGAAACGGTGATCGATGACCGCGTGCCCGCGCCGAGGCCGCCGCGCTCATGATCGAACTGTATATCTCCGCGCTCATCACGTTTTTCGTGGTGATCGATCCGCCGGGCTGCGCGCCCATCTATGCCGGGCTGACGAACCGGGCCAGCACCGTGCAACGCCGCACCATGGCGATCCGCGCTGTCGGAGTGGCGGCCGCCATTCTGCTTGTTTTCGCGCTGTTCGGGGAAAAGCTCCTCAAGGGGCTGGGCATCGAACTGGCGTCGTTCCGGATCGCCGGGGGCGTCATGCTGTTCCTCATCGCGCTGGAAATGGTGTTCGAGAAGCGCACGCAGCGGCGCGAGGATCGCGCGGCCAATATCACCCCGGAAGAGGCCGAGGACGTCTCGATCTTCCCCATGGCGATGCCGATGATCGCCGGCCCTGGCTCGATCGCCAGCGTCATGCTGCTGATGGCGCGCAACGACGGGCTGGAGCGATCGCTGGTGGTTCTCGCCGCGCTTGGCACGATCCTGCTGCTGACGCTCGCCGCGCTGCTCGCCGCCGGACCGCTGATGCGCCTGCTCGGTCACAAGATCGAGGCGGTGATTACCCGGTTGCTCGGCGTGTTGCTCGCGGCGCTCGCGGTGCAGTTCGTCATCGACGGCATCCTGGAGCAGATTCGCTGATCTGATCCGCCCGGTGTCCCGCGCGAGCGGTGATGTCGGGCGATTTCATGCCCAAGACAGTTGCCAAGCCTCCTTTTCCGCGGCCATCAGGCGGAAAAGGAGAAGATGCATGGCCGAGCAGCTGCTTTACCCAGTGCCCCATGATTGGGCCGCCGAGGCAAAGGTCGATGGGACCGCCTATGAGGCGATGTACGCAGCGGCAGCGGCCGATCCCGACGCCTTCTGGCTGGAGCAAGCCAAGCGGCTGGAGTGGATCAAGGCGCCCACCGTCGCTGGCGAATGGTCGTTTGACGAAGCGGATTTCGGCATCAGCTGGTTCAAGGATGGTGAGCTTAACGTCGCCGCCAATTGTCTCGACCGGCATCTTGCCACGCGCGGGGATCAGGTGGCGATCATCTGGGAACCGGACGAGCCCGGCGAAGAGCCGCGGCGCTACACCTATGCGCAGCTTCATGAAGAGGTCTGCCGCTTTGCCAATGTCCTGAAGGCGCAGGGCGTCCGGAAGGGTGATCGGGTGACGGTGTACCTGCCGATGATCCCGGAGGCTGCCTTTGCGCTGCTGGCGTGCGCGCGGATCGGCGCGATTCACTCGGTGGTGTTCGGCGGCTTCTCGCCTGACGCGCTAGCCGGACGCATCCAGGATTGCGATTCACGCGTGGTTATCACCGCCGATTGCGGGCGGCGTGGTGGCAAGCGGGTGCCGCTGAAGGCCAATGTCGATGCTGCGGCTCCGCGCTCGCCCAGCCTGGAGAAGGTGATCGTCATCAAGGCCACCGGCGAAGACGTGCCGATGCATAAGCGTGACGTCTGGTATCACGAAGCGGCCGCGGGTGTTTCAACGGAGTGCGCGCCTGAGCCGATGAAGGCGGAGGACCCGCTGTTCATCCTCTACACGTCGGGCTCTACCGGCAAGCCGAAGGGCGTGCTGCACACCACCGGCGGCTATTTGCTGTGGGCGAGCTTCACCCACGATCTGGTGTTCGACTATCGTCCCGGGGACGTCTTCTGGTGCGCAGCCGACATCGGTTGGGTCACCGGGCATACCTATGTGATCTATGGTCCGCTGGCGAATGGCGCCACGACGCTGATGTATGAGGGACTGCCGAACTGGCCGGATGCCAGTCGCATCTGGCAAGTGGTAGATCGTCATCAGGTGCACACCGTCTTCACCGCGCCTACTGCGCTGCGCGCGCTGATGAAGGAAGGCGATGCGCCAGTTCAGGCGACCAGCCGCAAGAGCCTGCGGCTGCTCGGCACGGTCGGCGAGCCGATCAATCCCGAGGCGTGGCGCTGGTATCATGAGGTGGTGGGCGAAGGGCGCTCCCCAATCGTTGACACTTGGTGGCAGACGGAAACCGGCGGCGCGCTGATCGCCCCCTTGCCGGGTGCGACCGACCTGAAGCCGGGGTCCGCCACCAAGCCGCTGCCCGGCGTGCATCCCCAGCTGGTGGACGAAACCGGCCAAGTGCTGGAAGGCGCGGTCAGTGGAAACCTGTGCATCACGGCGAGCTGGCCAGGACAGATGCGCACCGTCTGGGGCGATCACCACCGGTTCTTCCAGACCTATTTCACTACCTATCCCGGCAAGTATTTCACCGGCGACGGCTGCCGTCGGGACGAGGATGGCTATTACTGGATCACCGGCCGTGTGGACGATGTCATCAACGTCAGCGGCCACCGCATGGGCACGGCGGAGGTGGAGAGTGCGCTGGTGCTCCACCCGCGTGTAGCGGAAGCCGCCGTGGTCGGCATGCCCCACGACCTGAAGGGGCAGGGCATCTATGCCTATGTCACTCTCAACGCGGGCGAATCCGGGTCCGAGACGTTGAACGCTGAGCTGAAGCAGTGGGTGCGCAAGGAGATTGGCCCGATCGCCACTCCGGACGTGATCCAGTTCGCCCCGGGCCTGCCCAAGACCCGTTCTGGCAAGATCATGCGCCGGATCCTGCGTAAGATCGCGGAAGGCGATGTCGGGAGTCTCGGCGACACGTCGACACTTGCCGACCCTGCCGTGGTGGATGATCTGGTAGCCAATCGCGCGACGATCGGCTGACCGGCGGCGCACTTGCTGCCTACGCGGCGCTGCGATCTCAGTCGCGGCGCCGGCGCCAGAAATCTCGATGATGCGCGCCTACGCCGCGGCTGCCGGGGAGCCGTTCACGGCTCCTCTCCCGAATCCAACGCTTCGCCGGTGATTCATCTCAGAGCGGTCGCGGGAGGGTGCGAATCGCTTGACGTCCGTCAAGAGTCACTGTCCATCTACCCCATAATATCCACCATGCCGTAAGCCCTTGGGGGGGTCGCATTGGGTCAGCAAGACGATGGCGCTTGGCTTACCGCTGAGCTGCTCGAACGCATCCTCGGGTCGGCGCGGGCCGCCGGGCCGCACCTGATGATTTCGCGCGGAGATTGTCCAAAAACGCTTGAAGTGCTGACTCGGCAGGGCTGGGTGCAGGAGAAGCGGGGACATATCGTGCTGACGGCGAAGGCTCGTGCTCGTCGCCGCACGGTTGATGCGCAAGCGGCCTGAGCGCTGCCGGTCAAGCGCCGCCTCGGCCATTGCGCTCCCAAGACCGCGGGCTCGTCCTCGCGGTTTTGAGAGTCACCCCTGGCGCATGACCAAAACTTGGACCGCCCCCGCTTTGATGTGAGCGCGGGGGGCTGGCGACCGTCGTTCAGTGAGGCAGCTGAGCGCGGCGGATCGTACCGTCGCCGGAGGTGGCAGCACCGCCCAGTTCATGAGCGTATCCAGGACGATCGCGGTCGTCGATCACCGTTGCCGCGGTGATCCCGCCATCACCCGGACACGGTGCCGAGGCGCGCCTCAGGCGGCGACTGCGTAAGGCTTGATCTCGCCCGACAGATACAGGTTGCGGGCCTTGGCGCGGCTCAGCTTCCCCGAGCTGGTGCGCGGCAGCGTCCGCGGCGGGATCAACTCGATCACGCAGTTCATGCCGGTGACGGCGCGCACCCGGTCGCGGATCTCGTTGCGCAGCCGGCTGCGCTCCTCATCATCGGAGGTGCGGCATTGCACCAGCACTGCCGGCGTTTCCTCGCCGCCCGGCGTGGTGATTGCGAAAGCGGCAATGTCACCCTGCTTGAACCCGGGAAGCTGCTCCACGGCCCATTCAATGTCTTGCGGCCAATGGTTGCGGCCGTTGACGATGATCATGTCCTTGGCGCGGCCAACGATGTAAATGTAGCCGTCAGAAAGATAGCCCATGTCGCCGGTGTCCAGCCATCCGCCCTTCATGCAGGCGTCGGTCGCCTCCGGATCGCGGAAATAGCCGACCATCACGGATGGGCCGCTGCACCATACCTTGCCGATCGCCCGCTCCGGGAGCGGCGTGCCGTCTTCCTCGCGGATCTCGACGGCCATGTCCTTCACCGGCTTTCCGCAATTCACGATGGCGCGATAACGTTGCGGGCGGTCCTGCCCGACCGGCACGCCGGAAAGCTGGGTTTCCTCGACCAGCTCGACGCGAATACCTTCGCCCGGCGGCATGATCGATACCGCCAGCGTCGCTTCCGCGAGGCCGTAGGAAGGGAGGAACGCGCTGGCCTGGAAACCGGCATCGGCGAAGGCATCGACAAAGCCCTGCATCACGTCCGGACGGATCATGTCCGCGCCATTACCCGCGAGGCGCCAGCGCGACAGGTCGAATCGGTCGGCGGCCTTTGTCTGGCTCGACATGCGGCGCGCGCAAATGTCGTAGCCGAAGGTCGGCGAATAGCTGATCGACGTGCCAGGATTGCGGCTGATGAGATCCAGCCACGCGAGCGGACGGCGCGCGAAATCCTCGGTCTTGAGGTAATCGACCGAGACCTGGTTCGCGACCGGCGACAAGAAGCAGCCGACCAGCCCCATGTCATGATACCAGGGGAGCCACGAGATGCAGCGGTCGCTCTCGATCAGCTGCATGCCGTGCGCGTGCGCCGCCAGATTGTTCAGCAGGGCATGGTGAGTGATCGCAACGCCATGCGGGAAGCGGGTCGAGCCGCTGGAATATTGCAGATAGGCAATGTCCTCGCCGGACGCCTGGGGAAGCTCGGCCGCGTCCGCAGGGCGCGCCAGCAAGTCTGCCCAGTCGACCCCCTTGGTGCCCGTGGCAGCAGCAGCGGCGCCGGCCATCTCGGATAGTTCGGGCGGGTAGATCAGCATCACGGGATCGCAGCTCGTCAGCTGCACGCGAAGCTGATCGATATAGGATTCCTTGCCGCCGAAGGAGGTCGGCAGTGGCAGCGGCACAGGCCACGCCCCGGCATAAACGGTGCCGAAGAACAGCGCGGCGAACTCGGCGCTGGTTTCCGCGACCAGCGCGACACGATCGCCCGGCGCAATGCCCGCGGCGATCAGCCGATAAGCCGCCGCCTTCGCGTCCGCCTGCAATTCACGAAATGGATAGGGGCGCACCAGCGCGCCGCGCGCATCATGGAAGTTCAGGCCGCGCTCACCCTGCGCCGCAAAGTCCAGCGCTTCGCCAAGCGTCGCAAAGTCGGCGAATCGGCGCGGCTGTGAATCGCTGCTCGGGGTAGGGGTCAGGGTCGCGCTCGTCATGTTTGCTTTGCTCAAAATCTCGCTCGTGGTGCCTCGAGGGCGCCGGCACATATCAGGACGGCCACCAGCCGGGCCGGCCATCTGATAGAACGCCACGTTCAAATTCCGATGGCAGTGTGGCAACAACAAGGCGGATGACCAACAGCCGACGCCCACCCCCTCCGCTGGACGCCGCCAAACTGGAGGCGTTGGCGCTGCGTTACGTGGAGCGGTTCGCCACCACGCGCGGCAAGTTGGCGAGCTATCTCGCGCGGAAGGTGCGGGAACGTGGCTGGAGCGGCGCCGCCGTCGACCCGTCAATGCTGGCGGAGCGAATGGCTGAGCTTGGCTATATCAACGATGGCCTGTTTGCCGAGGCGCGGGCGCGCTCCCTCACGCGGCGGGGCTATGGCGTCCGGCGTGTGTCGCAGGCGCTGCGAGCGGCGCATGTGGAGGAAGAGGATGCCGCGCCGGCGCTGGAGCAGAGCGCCGACGAGGCCTTGTTGAGCGCGCTCGCGCTGGCCCGCCGGCGTCGTTTCGGCCCCTACGCGCAAGCGCCGGCAGACGAGCGCACCCGTGAGCGGCAGATGGCCACCATGTTGCGCGCCGGTCATTCGTTCGCCGTGGCACGGCGCATCGTTTCGGCCGCGCCCGGAGACGTTCCGGAACCGGATCAATGATATCGCTTTCCGTTCTGTGATGTTGTGCGGCGCGACAACCATGCTAGCGTCTTCCTCCGGGGGAATGGATGAACATGCGCAGCGATCCGCCTGAGGACGGTGAAGTAACTGGCGCCGTGACGAGCGAAGAAGAAGGCGTGCACGTTGCCGGCACGCTGAAGTGGTTCGACGTGACGCGGGGCTTCGGCTTTCTGGTGCCAGACGAGGCACGGATCGGTGATGTGCTGATCCACTTTTCCGTGCTTCAGCCGCTCGGCCGTCGCAGCCTGCCGGAGGGCACACGCGTCGATGCCATGGCGGTGCGCCGCGAGCGGGGGTATCAGGCCCGGGAGATCCTGGCGATCGACACCTCGACAGCGGTGGAACAGGCACCCCGGCCAGTCAGCCGGGTCGATCCCGTTACCCTCATCGATGAAGCCGGCGATTGGGAGCCGGTGTCCGTCAAATGGTTCAATCGCCTGAAAGGCTACGGATTCCTGGTGCGGGATGACGTGCCCGGCGATATCTTCGTTCACATGGAAACGCTGCGTCGCGGCGATATTGCGGATGTCCTGCCGGAGCAGCGGCTCCGTGCGCGGGTCGTCGATGGGCGTAAGGGGCCGATGGCTGTCAGCGTCGTACGGGAGAGTTAGAATGAAATTTCACGGCATCGCGGCTCTGGCGCTGCTGATCGGCGCGTCGGCCTGCACCGGGCGGGATGCCGCCGCGACGGCCGGCAACGAGGCGGCAAAGGCACCGCTCACCGAATTGACGATCGCCAGCACCAACGGGCGGCATGTCTTCCGCGTCGAGGTGGCGGACACGGTGGAAAAGCAGCAGCGCGGCCTGATGTATCGCACCGACATACCGAAGGACGGCGGCATGTTGTTTGCGCCCTATCCCCCGGAGGGCGGGGGCCCGCGCGAGGCAAGCTTCTGGATGAAGAACACGCCTTCTCCGCTCGACATCATCTTCATCCGTGCCGATGGCACCATCGCGCGCATCGCCGAGAATACCGTGCCTTTCTCCGAGGCGCAGGTGCCATCGGGCGAGCCGGTGGGCGCCGTGCTTGAACTGAACGGTGGCCGGTCGGCAGAGCTCGGCATCGCCGAAGGCGACAAGGTCACCTGGAAGAAGTGATCGCTGGCGTCGCGGCGCTGCCCAGAGGTGCAGGCAGGCGGGCGCGATGGACCGTGTTGTGGCGTGTTGCTCGGTCACGGGTCCTTCAAGCTTGCCTCCGCTTTGTTGGCCGTTGATCAAGCCGCTCCATCGTTGCGCGGGTGAAGGTCCGACAGGTTCACCCGTGCGCGTGTCACATGCCATTGAAGCCTTGCGCGCCAGACGCTAAGCGCCGGGCGACATGGGCATCAACCTAAACCCCTTCACCTGGTGGAATGGCGCCACCATCGGCACCTGGTTCGGCCTGCGCGGCAAGACGCGCATCGGCGAGGACGCGCTCGGCAACGTCTATTATGAAGGCGGGCAGGATACGGCGGGCAATCCGCGCCGCTGGGTGATCTACAACGGGTCGAATGATGCCAGCCGTGTGCCGCCCGAATGGTTCAGCTGGCTGCACCATCATGTGGACTCGGCGCCGGGGAGCGCGCTGCCACCGCCGCGGCCGTGGCAGAAGCCGGCCAAGCCGAACATGACCGGCACGGCGGAGGCATATCGCCCGTCTGGCTCGCTGGAGCGCGGTGGACAGCGCCAGGCAGCCAGCGGTGATTACGAGGCGTGGAGCCCGGACGCGTGAAGCCGGCGGTAGCGGCCGGCGCGCTCGCCGCCGCCGCATTGCTGGGGGTGGGGGCGTGGCAAGGCGCGCGCTGGATCAGTGATGGGGGCAGTGACGCACGGCCCGCGACCAGCCAGCAGGTTCCGGACGCTGCGGAGCAGGATGCGCCGTCGGACGTGGTCACGGTGGAGGGCGATGCGGCGCCGGTGGACGCCGGCAGCACGCCAATGGCGCAGCGTAGCGCAGTGATCGGCCTCCTCAACAAGCGCAATGGTGTGAGCCGGGATCTGACGATGAAGCCGGGGCAGGCGCTGCGCATCGGTGACACGATCGTGCGCCTGCGTGCTTGTGAGCGCACTGCCCCTTGGGAGCAGGAGCAGCTGACCGGCGCGTTTCTACAGCTGGACGTTCGTGGCAGCGACGAGAAGTGGCGCCGCGCCTTCTCCGGTTGGCTGTACAAGGAGCGTCCGGCGCTCAACGTCGTGCAGCACCCGATCTACGACGTGTGGCCCAAGAGCTGCACGATGTCCTTCCCGGATAAGGGCCCGGACACCGACGTCCTGGCCTCCCCCTCAACGGCGCGGAAATCCGCGGCCGCCGGCAGCCAGGACGCCGCGCCAGCGGCGGAAGGGCCAAGCACCTCCGCCAGCGCATCGCCCAGCAACACCATGTAATCCTCCCGGTCGATCTCGATGGCGCCAAGCGAGGCGAGGTGATCGGTCATGAATTGGCAGTCGAGCAGCGTGTAACCGCCATACCGCAGCCGGGCGACCAGCGCCGCGAGCGCCGCCTTGGACGCGTCGCGCGTCCGGCTCACCATGCTTTCGCCGAAGAATGCCCGTCCGATTGCGAGGCCATACAGCCCGCCGACCAACTGATTGCCTTCCCAACATTCGATGGAATGTGCGAAGCCGGCGGCGTGCAGTTCCAGGAAGACCTGCTCGATCGACGGGTTGATCCACGTCTCGGGCCGATCGGTTGCTGCTTCGGCGCACAGCGCGATGATGGAGTCGAACGCCGTATCCGCCGTTAGCCGGAATCGTTCGGAGCGAAGCGTTTTGCGCAGCGAGCGCGAGAGATGAAAACCGTCCAGCGGCAGGATCGCCCGTCGCCGCGGCTCCACCCAATATACGCCGGGCGCATCGCGTGCGTCCGCCATCGGAAATACGCCGACGGCATAGGCGCCCAGCACGGAGGCTGGGTCAAGCACGTCGTGGGAAGGGTAGCGCGTCATGGCTGGCGCGCATGATAGGTAGCTGCCGCCGCACCTGCCAAGGCGCGACGGCGAAAATGAACAAAGTTATTCGTGGCAGGAAAGCGTGCCCTTGCCGGGCTGCTCGATCTTCACGTTCGCGGTATCGCCGGTCAGCTTCCAGCCGCCCTCCGCGGTCAGCGGCTCGCCAGCATTCGCCGCAGTGAGCGTCGTCGGCGTGCCGCCCTTCTCGGTGCGGACAACCGCCTGCTTGTCGCCTTCGAAGAAGGTGACATAGACGAGGCTGTTGTCGCCGCAGCGCATCGTCTTGTCCGCCTTGATGGCAGGCGGCAGTTCGACAGTACCGGCGTTCGCGAGTTCCGCAGCCATGGGATCCGGATTGGAGTCGAGAACCTCGGGCTCCGAATTGGAATTACAAGCAGCGAGCGCGAGGAGCGCCGCGGCGGCAAAGGGGAAGGGGCTCTTCATAGCGGCTCGCGACTTCGCCGATGCAACATGGAGCGTCAAGGCAGGGGAGTCCCAAGACGTTATTTTATTGCAGTATCGCTGCCCTGAAACAGGCAAGAACGTCGTCGAAGCGCTGCGAAGCGAGCGAAAGCCTCCGGCCGAGCCGGTGCGGACCGCGACTCGCTGATCATCGCCTTGATGGGCCGGACGGGTGCGCACGCCTCGGCACAGAGCTGAGCCACTACCTTATTCTGTCACGCACCCCCTGGCAGAGGGCGGGATTGTTCCCCAGTTGTTCTTGCAGTAGGCGAAGAGGTGCGGGGCTGTGCGGGTGCGATGGATGCGCTGACCTGCCGCGGCCGGGTCGCCGCGCGCGCATTAGGGATCGAAGATGGCGAAGCCGCAGAAACGATATGTCTGCCAGTCCTGTGGCTCCGTTGCCTCACGATGGCAGGGGCAGTGCGTGGACTGTTCCGAATGGAACACGCTGGTGGAGGAAGCGCCGACCATCGTCACGCCGTTTCAGGCCAAGCACAATCTGCAGGGCGGCGGCCGCGCCGTGGCGATGATGGCGCTGGACGCCGAGGTGCCGCTGCCCGCGCGCATGCCCAGCGGCATCGCCGAACTCGACCGCGCACTCGGCGGCGGCTTCGTGGAGGCAAGCGCCACGCTGATCGGCGGCGATCCTGGCATCGGCAAGTCCACGCTGCTCCTGCAGGCCGCAGCGCGCATGGCGCTGGGCGGAGCGGACGTCGCCTATATCTCGGGCGAGGAGGCGGCCGATCAGGTCCGCCTGCGTGCCCGGCGGCTGGGATTGGGCGAGGCCCCGGTACGACTCGCCTCTGCAACCTCGGTCCGCGACATTCTGACGACGCTGGGCGCTGGCAAGCCGCCCGCGCTGCTGGTCATCGACTCGATCCAGACCATGCACTCGGACCTGATCGAGGGCGCGCCCGGCACGGTGAGCCAGGTGCGCGCATCGGCGCAGGAGTTGATCCGCTTCGCCAAGGAGCGGGGAACCGCGCTGGTGCTGGTCGGGCACGTCACCAAGGACGGCACGATCGCCGGCCCGCGCGTGCTCGAGCATATGGTCGATACGGTGCTCAGCTTCGAGGGCGAGCGCAGCCACCAATATCGCATCCTGCGTGCGATCAAGAACCGCTTCGGCGGCACCGACGAGATCGGCGTCTTCGCCATGCAGGCCGAAGGGCTGGCGGAGGTTGCCAACCCCTCGTCGCTGTTCCTGACCCAGCGTGATGAGAGCGTAACGGGAACCGTCGTGTTCCCGGCACTGGAAGGCACCCGGCCGGTCCTGGTCGAGATCCAAGCGCTGGTGGTTCGCCTCGCCAGCGGCGCCACCCCACGGCGGGCGGTGGTCGGCTGGGACAGTGGTCGGCTCGCCATGATCCTGGCGGTACTGGAGGCCCGCTGCGGGCTCAGCTTTTCGTCGGCCGAGGTCTATCTCAATGTCGCTGGTGGCTACCGGGTTCAGGATCCTGCCGCGGATCTGGCGGTGGCGGCGGCGCTGGTCTCGGCGCTCTCCGAACGCCCGGTGCCGACCGACGCCATTGCTTTTGGCGAGATCGCGCTGTCGGGCGAGGTGCGAAGCGTTGCTCATGGCGCCTTGCGGCTGAAGGAGGCGGCGAAGCTGGGCTTTGGCCAGGCGCTGGTGCCGGCGGCGATGACCGGCGAGAAGGGCGCATTGCGGCTGGCCGGCTTCCCCACGCTCGGGCGCTTGGTGGATCACCTCCTCGGGCGCGGCTGATCTGTTGCCGGACGGGCGTTGGCGTCCGCGACTGACGTTACGTGCCGCGTCGCTAGCCTGTCATGAGGACCTGCTTTGTGGCGGCGTGGATGTTCGCCAGCAATACCGTTCGGCCAAGCGGCGCTTTGCGCGACGTTGGTTGCGGCCCTGTTCTCATCGTCACCATCATCGCCTAGATCGGCAACAATGAACCTCAACGGACTTGATATCGCGGTGCTGACCGTCGTCGCGGGCAGTGCGCTTCTCGGCCTGAAGCGCGGCTTTGTGACGGAGGTGCTGGCGCTCTTCGCCTGGGTGGCGATGATCTTCGCGGTAAAGCTCTTTCACCTGCCGCTGTCGAAAGCGCTCGCCGCACCGATCGGAACCGCTTCCGGCGCCGCGGTGCTGGCATTCGTACTGTTGTGCGGCGTGACCTATGTCCTGGGTCGGATGGTGGCCCGTGCACTCGGAGAACGGGTGCGCAAATCCGTCCTGGGGCCGGTGGATCGGGCGCTCGGGTTCGGCTTCGGTGCGTTGAAGGGGTTGATCATCGCCAGCTTGGCGTTCCTCCTTATCGTCCTGGTGCTGGATACGATCGGTGGTGGCCCGACACGGCGCCCGGCGTGGATCAAGGAAGCGCGTACCTATCCGCTGCTCAACGTCACCAGCAATGCCATCGCCGATTTCGTCGACCGCCGACGCCGGGGACAGCCAGTGTTCGGTCACGGTGCCCCACCCATCAATGGAGGGCAGTCAGGATGAACGACACGCTCTACAATGACGCTATCCTGAAGCTCGCCACGGACAATCCCATTGATGAGCGGCTCATCGACCCGCAAGGTACGAGCGAGCGGCGTTCGCCGATCTGCGGCAGCCGGGTCACCGTCGACGTCAATCTCGGACCGGATGGCCGGGTGAGTGAGGCGGGCATGCTGGTTCGCGCCTGCGCCCTTGGGCAGGCATCCTCGTCGTTGCTTGCTGCCAATGTTATCGGTCGCACGCCTGCGGAACTGGCGGTGGCTCGCGACGCGCTCACGGCCTGGTTGGCGCGCGAGGGGGAACTGCCGGATTGGCCGGGGCTAGACGTGCTGACACCGGCGCTTGGCTATCATGCCCGCCACGCGTCGATCCGATTGGCGTTTGAGGCTGCCGCTGAAGCCGCCGAGCGGGCGCAAGATCCGACAAAGGGGGACTGATGGAGCACGCCGCTACGGGATCGCTGCTGCGCGATGGAGTGATCCTGCTTGGCGCAGGGCTCGCTTTCGTGCTGCTCTTCCGGCGTCTTGGCCTGGGTGCAACGCTCGGATTTCTCGTCGCCGGCGCCGTCGTCGGCCCGCAAGTGCTGGGACTGGTCGGTGACGCCGAATCGAAGCTTGGCGTTGCGGAACTCGGCATTACCTTGCTGCTGTTCGTGGTCGGGCTGGAACTCAATCCCACCCGGCTCTGGCGGCTGAAGCAGGACATTTTCGGGCTTGGTCTGCTTCAGGTCGCGGCATGTGGCGTCGCGATCACCGCCATCATCGCGATCTTCGCGCACTTCTCGGTTCCGGCCGCGCTTGCGCTTGGATTGCCACTCGCGCTGTCCTCCACGGCGCAGGTGTTGCCGATGCTGCAATCCTCCGGCCGGCTGCGGACGCCGTTCGGTGAGCGCGCCTTCTCGATCCTGTTGTTCCAGGATCTGTCGATCATTCCCCTTATCACCATCATTGCCGCGATGAGCCGCAATCCGGCTGATGCCGCCGGTCCGCCGGGATGGATTCTGGTACTCTATACCTTCGCGGCGGTCGCTGGGCTGATCGCAGCCGGGCGCTTCATCCTGCGGCCCTTGTTCCGGGGCATCGGCAACATGGGTGAGCGGGAAATGTTCGTCTTTGCCGCGCTTTTCACCGTGATCGCCAGCGCGGCGCTGATGGAGGCGCTTGGCCTATCGACCGCATTAGGCGCGTTTGTCGCAGGCGTGATGCTGGCCGACAGCCCGTATCGGCACGAGCTTGAGGCGGATGTCGATCCCTTTCGCTCGATCCTGCTCGGCCTGTTCTTTCTCACGATCGGCATGATGCTGAACCTGGAAGCGATCGCGGAGCGCCCGCTGTTCGTCCTTTCCATGGCGCTGGCGCTGATCGGCACGAAGACCTTGGTGATCTTCCTCATCGGCCTTGCGTTCCGGATGACGTGGCGTTCCGCGCTCGCGCTCGGTGTGTTGCTCAGTCAGGGCGGCGAGTTCGGGTTCGTGCTGTTTGCGCAGGCGACCAACGCATATCTGATCGCGCCCGATGCGGCCTCGCTTTTCGGAGCGATCATCACCCTGTCGATGGCGACCACGCCTTTCCTGATGTCGCTCACCCGGCGGTTCCGCGAGGAGCCAATCGTGAAGGGCGAGCGGGACGGCCCGGTCGCTGACGGGGCCAATGCGGTGATCGTCGGCTATGGTCGTTTCGGCCAGACGGTCGGGCAGATGCTGCTCGCCCAGAACATTCCGGTGACGCTGATCGATACCGATATCGAGATGATCGACATCGCCGCAGAATTCGGGGCGAAGGTCTATTATGGCGATGGCACCCGCCTTGATCTGCTGCGTCAGGCTGGCGCGGCAGAGGCCGAAATGATCCTGTTCTGCGCCGATGGTGAACAGGTGACGGCCGAGGTGGTCGAATCCGTTCATGAGGCATTCCCCAATGCGGCCATCTACGTGCGGGCGTTCGACCGACGCGGGCTGATCCGGCTGAAGAACGGGCCTGCCCGGCTGGTGGTGCGCGAGGTTCTAGAATCCGCAGTGAAGATGGCGCGTGCGGCGATGGAAGGGCTTGGCATCGATCGTGCCGACATCGATCGTGCCGAGGACATGTACCGCGCCCGCGACAAGGAACGCTTGCGCATTCAGCTGGAAGCGAACGATGTCCGCGCCGCTCGCGCCCTGGTGGCGGAGCAGCAGCCCTGGGGGAATGATCGATGAACTGGCTGATGATGTTGGCGGCGCTGTCCGGCGCGCTTGCGGTGGGCGCCGGTGCCTTCGGTGCCCATGGCGCCAGCGGGCAGGCCGCGGAATGGTTGCGCACCGGCGGGCAATATCAGCTGATACATGCAGTGGCGGTGCTGGTCGCGCTCAGGCTCGATGCGCGCGGGCCCGCATGGCTGTTCCTCGCCGGTAGTGCCGTGTTCGCGGGGACGTTGTACCTGATGGCGATGGGTGCGCCGCGCTGGCTGGGCGCGATCACGCCGATCGGCGGAACGCTGTTGATCGCCGGCTGGCTGTGGCTCGCCTGGATGGCGGCACGCGGCTAGGCAAACGGCGACCCTTTCAGCCTAGCGTTTCCGGCGGCAGGCGTCGGAGCAGTAGACCACATCTTCCCACACCCGCGCCCACTTCTTGCGCCACGTGAATGGCCGTTGGCAGACCGGGCAGGTCTTGGTTGGCAGGTCGCGTTTGGCGACGCCGTTGGGCATCAGTGCGGCTGGATGGCGAGGAAGCTGCGCACGTCCTCCAGCGAGACCTGCTTGTCGAGATAGGTCTGGCCGATCCCACGGGCGAGGAGAAACGGGATCTGCCCGCCGCTAGCCTTCTTGTCGTGGCGCATGTGTTCCACCAGCTGCTCTGCCGACGCCGTGATCCCTGCGGCTGCCAGGCCATTGGGCAGGCCAACTGCTTGCCAATGCGCGGCCACCCGCACTGCATCCTGCATTGGGCACAGGCCATGCGCGGCGGAAAAGCCGAACGCCAGCGCACATCCCGCCGCGACCGCCTCGCCATGAAGCAGCCGATCGGAAAAACCTGCTTCCGCTTCCAGTGCGTGACCAAAGGTGTGACCGAGATTGAGGAGCGCGCGCCGACCGATCGTTTCGAATTCATCTTCGCCGACGATCCGGGCCTTGGCACGAACGGAATGCGCAATGGCGTAGGTGCGCGCCTCCGCGTCGCCAGCAAGGAGCGCCGCGCCATGTTCCTCGCACCAGCTGAAAAAGTCGGCATCGTCGATCAGCCCATATTTCACGACTTCCGCATAACCCGCGCGCAGCTCACGCACTGGCAGGGTGTCGAGAACACTAGGGTCGATCAGCACCACCTTCGGCTGGTGAAATGCGCCGATCAGGTTTTTGCCGGCGCGCGCATTGATGCCCGTCTTGCCGCCGACGGACGAGTCGACCTGCGACAGCAAGGTAGTCGGTATCTGCACGAAGCCGCAGCCGCGCTTGAGGATCGCCGTGGCGAAGCCGACGAGATCGCCGATCACCCCGCCGCCCAGCGCAATCACATGATCTCCGCGCTCGACGCCAAGTTCCAGCAGGCGGTCGGTCAGGCTTTCCAGAGTGGCCCAGCTTTTCGACTTTTCACCCGCCGGGATGATGATCGTCTCGCTCTGGATTCCCGCAGCATCCAAAGAGGAGCGCAGCCTTTGCAGATGAGGCGCGACATTGGCGTCCGCGACGATCGGCATCGGCCGCCCGCGAGAGAGCGGCGCCAAGATGTCGCCGGCGCGCCCCAGCAGCCCAGCCTCAATCATTACGTCGTAGCTGCGCTCACCCAGCGCTACTGGAACAATCGTCATGAGGCCCCGTAACCAATGGCTTCCAGAATGGCACGTACCGTTGCCTCATGCGGCGCATTGTTGCTGGGCACGCGAATATGCGCCTGCGCGTAAAGCGGATTGCGAACAGCCGCGAGCTCCCGGAGCACGGTGGCCGGATCCTTTCCCCGCAGCAGCGGGCGGGTGTCACGGCGGCGAACCCGTTCCACCAGCACATCTATATCGGCGTCGAGCCAGATCGCGAGCGCGTCTGACAGAATGAGGGCGCGGGTCGCATCGTTGACGAAAGCGCCGCCGCCCGTTGCGATGACCTTCGGCCGGCCATCGATCAGCCGCTGGATCACCCGCCGTTCCCCGTCCCGGAAATAGGGCTCGCCGAACTGCGCAAAGATGTCCGCGATAGACATGCCGGCAGCTTCTTCGATCTCGTTATCGGCGTCGACAAACGGCAAGCCGAGCCGATGGGCCAGCCGTTTTCCGACGGTGGACTTGCCCACGCCCATCAGCCCGACGAGCACAATCGGCTCGCGCTGCCAGCGGCTTTTGCGATTGCGGGTCGGCGGGGTGGGGCTTTGCAACATTGGTCCGCCGGCTATACAGCGCGTCAGCGCCCGGGGCACAAGGCTCGGCGATTTTGGTTTACAAGCGCGGGTTCGCTCGCGCCGTGCAGGGTTGGAACATGTCCCGGTTGATCGTCACGCTTGTGGTGCTGTTGGTCGTCGTGGTCGGCGCGTTGTTCTTCCTCGCAGGTAGTGCGACGGAGCAGCCCACGACACAGGTCGAAAAGGCGGTCGAGCTTGGCAACCTCGCGAGCTAGGTTGATCGCGGCGCTCGCCGCCGCCGCTTCCCTGGCCGCTGCTGCGGTCGCCCAGAACTCCCAGGCACCCGAATCACTGTTGCCGCCCGGCTTCGGTGAACCCGTTGCGCCGCCACCAGTTGCTCAGCCCAACGGCGCTGTGGTTCAGCCACTGCCAAGCGCACCGCTCGAGCTACCCGACGTCGAACCGTCGCCCACGCCGACTCCGACGCCTACGCCACCGAGCGAGGAAGAGCTGGCGCAGTATGAAATGCCCGTGTTTGCGCGGCGCTCGCTTGCGCTCGTCGGGCGGATCGGACTGGCGGATGGTGGCTTGCCGGCCAACGCCTTCGGCGCGGCAGATGGCGGTTTCCTGCAGGGCCTGATGCGGCGGCTTTCGGCGCCGCTGCCTTCGCGGTGGCTGTCCATTTCGCTGCGCCGCGCGCTGCTGTCGCGCGTCAACACCCCTGACGGGCTGCACGGCGCTGACTTTGCCGCCGAGCGCGCCTGGCTGCTGCTGCGCATGGGCGAGTCGGTCGCTGCGCGGAGCGTGTTGCAGAGCGTCGACACGGCCAACGCTACCCCGAAATACCGCCAGGTCGCCATGCAGGCGATGCTCGCCACTGCCGATCCCGCCGGTCTGTGCCCGCTTGCAGATGGCGCAGGGAACAGTGAGCGCGGCTGGATCCTTGCACGGGCGATGTGCGCTGCACTCGGCAATGCCGAAGGTGGCGCGAAGCCGCTGATCGACGCCGCTCGGCGCCAGCGGGTGGCCAGCGGGATCGATCTGGCGCTCGCGCAGAAGGTCATTGGCGCCGGGCTGAATAGCCGGCAAGCCGTGACGATCGAATGGGACTCGGTGGTTCAGCTGACTGCCTGGCGGTTCGGTCTCGCGACCGCCACTGGCGTGCCGATCTCGGACGAGCTGTATCAGACCGTCGGGCCGCAGGTCACCGGATGGCGCGCGCTGGCACCGGCAATTCCGATCGCCGACCGGGCGCGCGCTGCGGAAACCGCCGCGGCGATGGGGGTGATCTCCAATGCGGCGCTGGTCGATCTTTATGCCGCCCTGGACGCGGGCGAAGATACGCCCGCTGCGCTTGGCGCGATCGCCTCGGACCTTCGCTCCGCCTATGTCGGCGCAGATGTCGCAACGCGGCTGCGCGCCCTGACCCAACTCTGGGACGGGGGTGAGACACCGCAGGCCCGCTATGCGCGATTAATCCTGACAGCGCGCGCGGCAGCCCGGATTCGCCCGGCCAACGGAAAGGCTGAGGCTGATCGGATCGTGGCAGCGATGCTTTCCGCCGGGCTGGATCGCACCGCGCAACGCTGGCGCGGCCAGGTTGAAGAAGGCGGCGACGCTTGGGCTTTGCTCGAACTTTCTGATCCGGACGCGCGGACACGGTTGTCGTATAACGCAGTCGCTTCCTACTCCGGCAGCGGCGACGCTGCGTTGAAGCGGAAGGTTCTTTTCGCCGGGCTTGCGGGACTGGGCCGTCTTTCCGCGCAAGAGATCGAAAGCGGTGCGGAGGCGCTTGAGGTGCCTATCGGGGCAGCGAACAGCTGGACGCGCGCCCTTGATCGCGCCGTCAGCGAACGGCAGCCGGCGACGGTACTGCTGCTGGCCGGCATCGGTATGCAGACGCAGAGGTGGAGCACTCTTCCGCCCGCCGCGCTCTATCGCATTGTTGCAGCATTGCGCGCGGTTGGGCTTGGTGGCGAGGCGCGAATGATCGCTGCCGAGGCGCTGTCGCGCGTTTGACCATGTTGGGCGATGCTGCCCTGATCGAGCGCTTCCTAGAGATGATGTCGGCGCAGGCCGGCGCCGCGCGCAACACGGTCAATGCTTACCGCAGCGATCTCCTGCTGGCGTCGCGGGAGCTTGAAGGCAAGCTCGCTTGCGCCGACGGTGCGGCGGTCGCCCGGCTCGGCGAGGAATGGGCAGGCCTTGCGCGGGCAACCGTTGCGCGCAAGTCAGCGGCGCTCAGGCGATTTTTCGCCTTTCTCTTCGACGAAGGGCTCCGGTCGGACGATCCGGGTCAGGCGCTGCCGAAGCCGGGAACAAGGCGTTCGCTGCCAAAGACGCTCAGTCATGATGATGTGGCGCGACTGTTCGGCGTGGCCGCGGCGCGGCTCGATCGCGATCCGAAGCTGCCGGCGGATGTTCGCAATTCGGCGCTCCTGGAGCTCTTATATGGCTCGGGTCTCCGCGCGACGGAGCTGGTGTCCTTGCCGCGTAACGCCATCCACCCTGACCGCCCTTTTCTGATTCTCAAGGGAAAGGGCGGGAAGGAGCGGCTGGTACCGATCTCCGACCGGGCTCGGGCGGCGGTGGCAGCCTGGCGCGACCTTGTCGGTGCCGACTCACTTCACCTGTTCCCGTCGGGCAAAGCGCACATTTCGCGCGTGAGATTGTTCCAGATCATCCGTGCGATGGGTGCAGAAGCGGGCATCCCGCCTGACAGGATCAGTCCTCACGTTCTTCGTCACGCGTTTGCGACCCACTTGCTGGAGGGCGGTGCGGATCTGCGTGCTCTGCAGGCGATGCTGGGTCATGCCGACATCGCGACCACCGAAATCTACACTCATGTGGACCGCGCGAGGCTGATCACGCTCGTCAATGAGCGCCACCCGCTCGTTGACGCGGCCAAGCCGCGCGCCTAGCTGCGCACGATGCCGACATTTCTCGATTTCGAAAAGCCGATCGCAGAACTCCAGGCGCGGATCGACGAGCTACGTGAAACTGGCGCAGAGGGCGGCGTGGACATCGCGGCCGAGGTCGCCAAGCTTCAGGCGAAGTCCGACCGCATGTTGCGCGATACCTTCGCCAAGCTGACTCCCTGGCAGAAGACTCAGGTCGCACGGCATCCGGAACGGCCGCACTTCAAACACTATGTCGCTGGCCTCTTCGATGAGTTCGTGCCGCTGGCCGGTGACCGTGCCTTCGGGGACGATCAGGCAATTCTTGGCGGCTTCGCCACGTTCCGCGGCAAGCGCGTGCTCGTCATGGGGCACGAGAAGGGCGATGATACCGCCACCCGACTGCGCCACAATTTCGGCATGGGTAAGCCGGAAGGGTATCGTAAGGCAGTGCGCTTGATGTCACTTGCGGATCGTTTCGGCCTGCCGATCGTGACCCTGGTGGATACGTCAGGCGCCTTTCCGGGCCTGCAGGCGGAAGAACGCGGCCAGGCGGAGGCGATTGCCCGGTCGACCGAGGCATGTCTTGCGGCCGGCGTCCCGCTGGTTTCTGCCGTGGTGGGTGAGGGCGGTTCCGGAGGCGCGATCGCGCTGGCCAGTGGCAACCGCGTGCTGATGTTCGAACACGCCGTTTATTCCGTGATCTCGCCGGAGGGTTGCGCCTCCATCCTGTGGCGGACGGCAGAGAAGGCTGCTGAGGCAGCGGAGGCCATGAAGGTCACGGCGCAGGATCTGAAGGCGCTTGGCGTGATCGATACCATCGTGGCCGAGCCGCTGGGTGGGGCGCACCGTAGCCCGTCTGCTGCCATCGGCGCGTTGGGCGACGCGATCGAAGGCGCGTTGAACGAGCTCGTTCCGCTGGATGCGGATACGTTGCGGCGTCAACGGCGAGAGAAGTTCCTCGCGATGGGGCGCGCGCTCAGCTGATAAAACAAAAGGCGGCGAGCAGGTGCTCGCCGCCTTTGAATGCAGTACCGGGTCAACGCCCGATCCCGGCTGACCTCAACGGGTCGTGGTGTTCATCTTGGTCGAAACCGTGGTGAACGTGGTCGAGAGCTGGTTGCCCAGCGTGCCCATCGCCGTGATGGCGGCTACTGCGATCAGCGCGGCGATCAGGCCGTACTCGATAGCCGTGGCGCCCTTGGAGTCCTTGATAAATGCGCGCATCTTCTGCATGTTCGATCTCCGATATTGAAAGCTTCAGTCACCCGACCGGCTAAGGTGATCCCCGCTCCGGTATTCACGTCAATTACAGACGCGGGTTGAAAAACATTTAAAGTCGGACCCATGTGGCTTCAGCGGGCATGAACCACTCGCTCACTGACGTTGTTCCACATGGTGACGGTAATGTCTGCCACGCCGCTGAAGCTCGCCATGGTGGCAATCACGATCAACGCGGCAATTAATCCATATTCAACTGCCGTGGCCCCGCGTCGGCTGCGCCATAGCCTTCGCCATGTTGCAAGCACGGGTTTGATCAAGGCAGGGGCTCGGTCCATGTCAGGCTTGATCGCACGACAGGCTTAACGAAAGGTCGACATGACCACTGGCGAAATGACGAAATTGCCGCTGTTTCTAGTAGTTGCAGCGGCGCTGGTGGATCGTGGCGGAAAGGTCTTCGTTCAGCAGCGCCCAATCGCCAAGCAGCATGGTGGGCTGTGGGAGTTTCCCGGCGGCAAGGTTGAACCCGGGGAAGCACCAGAAGCCGCCCTCGCGCGTGAATTGCACGAGGAGCTTGGCATCGCGGTGTCCACGAGCGCCTTGCAACCGCTGTCCTTCGCTACTGTCTCGTCAGATGATCGTAACCTCGTACTGTTGCTCTATTGCGTTCACGAATGGACCGGCACGCCTTGCGCGATTGCCGCGGCGAGTGCCCGCTGGGTTGCGATCGAGGCGCTACGCGAACTGGACATGCCGCCCGCTGATTTGCCGTTGGTCGACGCGCTCGCCCAGGGGCGCGCCGCTGGCGCATCTCAGGTGGTGATTCGCGGCGGCTGTTGATTTGACCTGCCCTGGCGGTTGTCCCGGCTCGAATGAGGAAGCGCCGCACTTCGGCCTCGCCCGCGGGGTCATCTTCGTTCGGTCGCGAAGTAAACGAGCGCTGCGGCGACTAGAACATCATACATGCTCCGGCGCCGCCAAGTAGAAAAATCAGAACCAACCAATGGTGTGAGCGAACAAGCCATTGGGAGTCGCCACCCATATCACGCATGATGCCCTCCATCATTGTGGCGTGTCTGACTGCGACGCCACTGCCTGGACATCAATTACCAGCGATCTGCGGCCGTCGCGCGACAGATGCCCCCAAATCGGCGCGAATAGCGCGATGAAGGCGTCGCTTTACATATTCTGCTGTAGATCGCCAGAATAGAGGAGTCATCGATTGGCCCAGATCTCTGGGGCAACCAGACGAGGAAGGAACGCAGAGAAGTTGCCGCTCGACCAGGTGCTTGATTGGGACGACTGCCGTTTGCGTGGCTTCATTGACTCGCTGGTCAGCGGGGCATGCCCAAGTCGCCGTCGAAGTTGGAGGCCCGACCGGGAATCGAACCCGGGTGCAAGGATTTGCAGTCCTCTGCGTCACCACTCCGCCATCGGGCCTCGATGAGAGCGAGGGCGGGCAGATGCGGCGGCGGAGCGTGCGTGTCAAGTTTCTACGTTGGCGGCACTGTCTGGTCGCGATAAAGCGCCACTCTGGATCACAAGTGTATTGCCAGAATAAAACAGTCGTGCGACAGGTGAGAAGATGACGATGACCATGGAACGCCAACCGGATTTTGTCGCCATGCGCACCGCGATGGTGGCGAGCCAGCTTCGCACGAATGCGGTTTCGGATGCGCGCGTGGTTGCAGTCATGGCGAACGTCCCGCGCGAGCGGTTCGTGCCGGGAGAAATGGCGCCCTTCGCCTATCGCGACGATCTGATCGCGCTGGGCGGCGGGCGATCGCTGAACCTGCCGATCGCCACGGGCCGTTTGTTGACCGAAGCGCGCTTGCTGCCGAGCGATCATGTTCTGCTGATCGGCGCGGCGAGTGGCTACACGGCCGCATTGCTGGGCGAACTGGTGGCATCGGTCGTTGCGGTGGAGGTCGATCCGGCGCTTGTTGCACAGGCGCGGACGAACCTTGGCGCGAGTGAGCGAATCACCATCGTCGAGGCGCCGCTTGAGCTCGGTCATTCCGAGCGGGCGCCCTATGATGTGATGATCGTCGATGGCGCCATAGAGCAGTACCCGGAGCAGTTGGTGGCGCAGGTGCGGCCTGGCGGCCGTATCCTTGGCGGCATCCTCGACAATGGCGTTACGCGGCTGGCATCCGGTCGGAAGAGCGAGGGCGGTTTTGCGATGATCGACTTCGCCGATGTTGATTGCTGTCGATTGCCGGGCTTCGCCAAGCCAGCCCGCTTCACCTTCTGAAAAGAGCCGCAATGACCCGCGTCGTTTCTCTTGCCCTGATACTCGCGCTGAGTGCGTCGCCGGCGCAGGCAGATACGCTGCGGGAGGCGCTGGCGCGTGCCTATCGCGAGAATCCGACGATCACCGCGAGCCGCGCGCAGCAGCGGGCGTTGGACGAGAATGTGCCGATTGCTCGTTCGTCCGGACGGCCGACGCTTTCGACCAATGCCGGGGTGAATGAGAATTATCTGCGCAGTGGCAATTCCTTCACCACTCCGGAGCGGGCCGCGCAGGCGCAGCTGGCGTTGAACGTCCCGTTCTATTCGGGCGGTGCGGTGCGCAATTCCGTCAGGGCGGCCGAGACGCGGGTGGAAGCTGGCCAGTTCGGACTGCGCGGGACCGAAGCTTCGCTGTTCTCCGAAGTGGTGGCGGCGTACAATGACGTGATACGCGACGAGGCGATCGTCGGTCTCAATGCCCAGAACGTCCGGGTGCTGGAAACCAACCTCCAGGCAAGCCGCGACCGGTTCCAGGTGGGGGATCTCACCCGTACGGACGTCGCCCAGTCCGAAGCGCGGTTGAGCCTTGCGCGGGCTCAGTTGCAGCGGGTGCAAGCGACGCTGATCGCCAGCCGCGAAAATTACGTGCGGCTTGTCGGCTCTGCGCCCGGTGAGTTGGCGCCGCCGCCACCGCTCCCCAATCTGCCCCAGAACGCCGATGGGGCCGTCGAGGTGGCGCTGCGAGACAATCCCACGCTGCTAGCGGCGCTAAAGCAGCGGGACGCCACCGACTATGACATCCGTGTCGCACGGGCGAGCCGGCTGCCGACACTGGGTGTCGGCGCGACCGGCAATTACGTCAATTATCTCGGGTCGCTCGGCAGCGGGACGGGCCTTGGTGTCGGGCAGTCGGGAACATCCGCTGGCCTGGGCCTGAACGTCAGCCTTCCCCTGTTTCAGGGCGGACGGCCCGCGGCACTCGTGCGGCAGGCGCAAGCTACCCGCGCGCAAGCGATCGAAAATGCCACCGCAGCGGAACGGCAGGTGATTGCCTCCGCCCGCTCGGCGTTCGCGATTTGGCGGTCTTCGCTGGAGGTGATTGCATCGTCCGAACAGGCAGTAGCGGCGAATCGCCTCAGCCTTGAAGGCGTCCGCGCCGAAAACAGCGTCGGCAATCGCACGATCCTCGACATCCTCAATGCGGAGCAGGAGCTGCTGAACAGCCAGGTGACGCTCGTGACAGCGCGCCGGGATGCCTATGTCGCTGGTTTCGCGCTGCTCGCAGCCATGGGGCAGGCCGAGGCAGAGGATCTCGGGCTGGAAGGCGGGCCGTTGTACAATGCGGCGGAGAATTATCGGTCCGTCCGGAACCGCATCTCGGACTTCGGTGATGGCAAGGCGCCCGTGGCCATCGCGCCCTCCACGAGCGCTGTCGCTCCTCAGAACGCGACGGTCAACCGGCCGCTCGATCCGGCGCTCGACAGCAGCAAGGTTGACAGAAGCCCGGCATTGACCACAGGTGAAAACGCACCAAACCGCTGATCGTTGGCGGCGTTCTGGATGAGGTGGACTGCGCGCATGGGGGATGTCAGCGCCGAGCCGTCGATGGAGGATATTCTCTCCTCGATCAAACGCATCATCGCCGAAGAGGGTGATGACCGGCCGATCCGGCAGCGTCGGACCAATATGGCTCGACCCGTCGTGTCTTCCGCGCCCGAAGAGGACGAGGCGGAGCCGGAAGAGGTGCTCGAGCTCAGCCATCCCATGCCGCCCGCCGCCTCCCGGCCTGTCGCGCTTCCCGAGCCCGAAGCGCCGCGGGTTGAGGCTGAAACCGGGGCGACCGTGCTTTCGGAGCAGACGGCGCAAGCGACCAGGGGGGCGATTGATGCTCTTTCGCGCTTGCTGGTAAAGCCCGAACCCCAGAGCGACGGCACGTTGGAAGGCCTGGTGCGCGAGATGTTGCGGCCGATGCTTCGTGAGTGGCTCGACGCCAATCTTCCAAGCATGGTCGAAACAATCGTGGCGCGCGAAATCGCGAAGCTCACGCGCAGCGCCTCCTGATCCCCGCTGCATAATCTCTATCGTTGCGGGTCCGCTCCGTTTGGTGTGCCTGATCGCACGAGCGTGCCGCCCGAAGACATGGCGATTGTCGCAACGGTAACGATCTGCTTTAGTTCGCGGCCATGAGGATGTTCCTGTCTGCGAGCCTCATCACGCTCGCCGCCGCCGCCGCTGCCGTTCCTGCCGCAGCCCGCCCGATGACCATCGAAGACCTGACGATGCTGAGCCGCGTCGGCACGCCAACCGTCTCAAAGGACGGGCGCTGGATGGTCTGGGCGCAGCGCGAGACGGATCTCGACGCCGATCGCGGCCGCTTCGATCTGTGGCGGCTCGATCTGACGAATCCCGGCGCCGCGCCCGAGAAGCTGCTCGCCGATCCGCAGAAGGACGAGAACGATCCGCAGATCGTCGGCAACGCCGTCTATTTCGCAATGGATGACGCGATCTGGTCCGTCCCCGTCACGGGTGGCACGCCCCGCAAGCTGACCGACTTCAAGGGCGGCTTCAACGGCTTCAAGGTGGCGCCGACTGGCGACAAGATCGTGGTTTGGGCGGATCGCTTGCCCGCCGCGCCGAGCCTTGAGCCCGCAATGGTCAAGAAGCGCGCCGATGCTGGTTCGGGCCGCACTTACGACCAGCTCTTCGTGCGCCACTGGGATACGTGGAGCGACGGCACGCGCTCGCAGCTGTTCGTCCTGCCGCTGACTGCCGCCGGCGCGCGCGGCAATGGCAAGGCGGTGGTCGGCGGCCTCGTCGGCGACGCGCCCTCGAAGCCGTTCGGCGGCTCCGAGGAAGTGTCGTGGAGCCCCGACGGCAAGACGCTCTATTTCGCGCTGCGCGAGGCCGGGCGGATCGAGCCGACCTCGACGAACCTGGACATCTTCGAAGTGCCCGCCGACGGCAGCCGCGCGCCGGTGAACCTCACTGCGGACAATAAGGCGACCGACAATCAGCCGGTCGTCTCGCCTGATGGCCGCACGCTCGCCTGGTTCGCCATGCGCCGCCCGGGCTATGAGGCGGATCGCCAGGTGCTGATGCTGCGCGATCTCGCCACCGGCCGTGTCACCTCGCTGACCGAGAAGTGGGATCGCTCGGTCGGCTCGATCGCTTGGGCGCCCGACTCGCGCTCGCTCTACGTCACGGCCGACGATACGCAGGAAACGCCGCTGTTCCGCGTCGATGCGCGCACCGGCCAGGTCACGCGGCTGACACAGCAGGGCCATGTCGGCGCGGTTGCCGTCACACCGAGCGGCCCGATCATTGCGCTCGATTCCCTCACCGCCCCGGCCGATTTATACCGCGTCGCCGCCAGCGGCACGCCGCAGCGGCTGACCAACGTCAACGCCGCCAAGCTTGCCGGGATCGACATGCCCACGGTCGAGCGGTTCAGCTTCACCGGCGCCAACAATGACACCGTCTGGGGCTATGCGGTGAAGCCCGCGAACAGCACCGGCAAGGTGCCGATCGCCTATATGGTCCATGGCGGCCCGCAGGGGTCGAGCAACAACAGCTGGTCCTATCGCTGGAACCCGGCGGTGTTCGCGGGCGCGGGCTATGGCCTCGTCGCGGTCGATTTCCACGGCTCCACCGGCTACGGCCAGGCCTTCACTGATGCGATCCGCAACAATTGGGGCGGCTGGCCGCTCGAGGACCTGAAGAAGGGGCTGTCCGCGGCGACCACCAAGTTCACCTGGCTCGACGCCGACAATGCCTGCGCGCTGGGCGCCTCCTATGGCGGCTATATGATGAACTGGATCGAGGGGCAGTGGCCCGATCGCTTCAAGTGCATCGTCCAGCACGACGGCGTCTTCGACGCGCGCGCCATGGCGTACGAAACCGAGGAATTGTGGTTCGACGAGTGGGAGCACGGCGGCAAAACCTATTACGAGGATCCGCAGGCGTTCGAGAAGTGGAACCCCGTCAACCACGTTGCCAAGTGGAAGACCCCGCAAATCGTCATCACCGGTGAGAAGGACTTCCGCATCCCCTACACCCAGGGGCTCGCCGCCTTCACCGCGCTCCAACGCCGCGGCATCCCTTCGCGCCTGCTCGTCTTCCCGAACGAGAACCATTGGGTGCTGAAGCCGAAGAACTCGCGCCAATGGTATCGCGAGGTGATCGGCTGGATGGATCAATGGACGGGGAAGGGGCGCTGACCGGCGCCCCCGATCACGTCAGCATCGGCGCGAAATCCGGCTCGGCCTTGGCCATCGCCGCGGCATAGGCCGGCCGCGCCGCGATCCGCTGCAGATAGGTAAGGATGTTCGGATAGCCCGAGATGTCACGCGGCGCGAACACCCGCCCCGTGGTCAGCGGAAAGTGGATCATGATGTCCGCGGCGGAAAAGGCATCGCCGGCCAGATACGGCACCTTGGCCAACCGATCCTCGATCATCGCATAAGCACGGTCGCCGCGCGCCAGCAGCGCCTTCGCGCGATCACCGCCGCCGAGCAGGCCGACGACCATCGACATCATCAGCGCCGGCATCATCGATGAATTGGCGAAGTTGAACCAGAACAGATAATCGGCAAAGTCCGGTTCGCTCGCGCGGCGGATCAGCGCGTCGCCGCCATGCGTGGCGATCAGATATTCAACGATCGCCGCCGATTCGCCGAGTACGAAGTCGCCATCAGTAATCACCGGCGCGGTGCCGAACGGGTGCAGCGCGCGATATTCCTCGGGCGCCAGCCGCGTCACCGGATCGCGATCATAGCGCCGCAGTTGATAGGGGATGCCCAGCTCCTCGCAGAGCCAGACGATTCGGTCCGATTGCGAAATCCCCAGATGATGAACCGTCAGCATCCGCTGTCCCCTCCTGTATTGTCACCCTCACGGTAGCGAGCCCACCGCGAACTGGCCACGCGCCGCCTGCCTGCGACGGCTTTGCAGCGTCAAGCTGGCTGAGTAGAGCCGTGCCATGAGCGAGCTTCCCAAAACATTCGACCCCGCCACCATCGAATCCCGCTGGTACAGCCATTGGGAGGAGAACGGCCTGTTCCGCCCCGAGCGCCCCGGTGCCGATCCGTGGACGATCGTCAATCCGCCGCCCAACGTCACCGGCTCGCTCCACATCGGTCACGCGCTCGACAATACGCTGCAGGACATCCTGACCCGCCATGCCCGGCTGAAGGGCAAGGACGCGCTTTGGGTGGTGGGCACCGACCACGCCGGCATCGCGACCCAGATGGTGGTCGAGCGGCAGATGGCGCTCCAGCAGCAGAAGCGCACCGATTTCACCCGCGACGAGTTCGTCGCCAAGGTGTGGGAATGGAAGGCGGAGAGCGGCGGCCAGATCACCGGTCAGCTGCGCCGGCTCGGCTGCTCGATGGACTGGGCCAACGAGCGATTCACGATGGACGAGGGCTTCTCGAAGGCCGTGCTCAAGGTTTTCGTCGAGCTTCACCGTCAGGGCCTGCTCTATCGCGACAAAAGGCTGGTGAACTGGGATCCGGGCCTCGGCACCGCGATCAGCGATCTCGAGGTCGAGACCCGCGAGGTGAAGGGCAGCTTCTGGCAGATCCGTTACCCGCTTGCGGACGGCTCGGGCACCATCACCGTCGCCACCACGCGCCCCGAGACGATGCTTGCCGACATGGCCGTCGCGGTGCATCCGCAGGACGCGCGGTACAAGGACATGATCGGCAAGCAGATCCGCCTGCCGATCACCGGCCGCCTGATCCCGGTGATCGCCGACGAACATGCCGATCCCTCGCTCGGCACCGGCGCGGTGAAGATCACGCCGGGGCATGACTTCAACGATTTCGAAGTGGGCAAGCGCGCCGGCATGAAGGCGGGCGAGATGCTCAACATGCTGGATGCCAAGGCCACTGTCACGCAGACCGCGGACGGCCTGATCCCGGCCGAGTTCCTGGGGCTGTCGACGGCGGACGCGCGCAAGGCGGTCGTCGCCCGGCTCAAGGCCGATGGCGTCCTCGTGCCGCACATCGACAAGGAAGGCGTCGAGCATGATGCCGAGCCGCGCACGATCCAGACGCCATTCGGCGATCGCTCGGGCGTCGTCATCGAGCCGTGGCTGACCGACCAATGGTATGTCGACGCCAAGACGCTGGCGCAGCCGGCGATCGAGGCGGTGAAGTCCGGCGCGATCCGGCTTGTTCCGAAGACGTGGGAGAAGACCTACTTCAACTGGATGGAGAACATCCAGCCTTGGTGCGTCAGCCGCCAGCTGTGGTGGGGGCACCAAATCCCGGCGTGGTTCGATGCGGAGGGCAAGGCCTATGTCGCCGAAACCGAGGCCGAGGCGCAGGCGCAGGCGGGCGAGGGCGTTGCCCTGACGCGCGATCCCGACGTGCTCGACACCTGGTTCTCCTCCGCGCTCTGGCCGTTTGCCACGATGGGCTGGCCGGAGAACACCGATCCGACGCTCGGCGGCCGCTATCCCAATGACGTGCTGATCTCGGGCTTCGACATCCTGTTCTTCTGGGATGCGCGCATGATGATGCAGGGCATGCACTTCATGAAGGACGTGCCCTTCAAGACGCTCTACCTGCACGGCCTAGTCCGCGCCGCAGACGGCTCGAAGATGTCCAAGTCCAAGGGCAACACCGTCGATCCGCTCGGCCTGATCGACAAATATGGCGCCGACGCGCTGCGCTTCTTCATGGCGGCGATGGAAAGCCAGGGCCGCGACATCAAGATGGATGAGAAAAGGGTCGAGGGGTATCGCAACTTCGCGACCAAGCTGTGGAACGCCAGCCGCTTCTGCCAGTCGAACGGCATCCGCGGATCGACCACGCTCGAGCCGCCGGTAGCGACCCACCCGGTCAACAAGTGGATCATCGGTGAGGCGATCAAGGCGATCCAGTCGGTCGACCTCGCGCTCGGCGAATATCGCTTCGATGCTGCCGCGAACGCCATCTACCAGTTCGTCTGGAGCCAGTTCTGCGACTGGTATCTGGAGCTCATCAAGGGCTCGATCGACGAGGAAACAAAGGCGGTCGCCGGCTGGGTGCTCGATCAGATCCTGGTCGTCCTTCACCCCTTCATGCCGTTCATCACCGAAGAGCTGTGGCACGCGCTCGCACCCCGCGAGCACGACCTGATCGTCGCACACTGGCCGATGGCCGATGCACGTGCGATCGATCCGGCCGCCGCGCAGGAGATCGACTGGCTGATCCGTCTCGTCAGTGAAGTCCGCTCCAGCCGTACTGAGCTGAATGTGCCGCCGGGCGCGCGGCTGCCCTATGCGGTGGCGGATGCGAACGCCGACACCCAGGCGCGCCTGGCCCGCAATGCAGCCACGATTGCCCGCCTCGCGCGGATCGATCCGGGCGCGGTTTCTGGCGGCACCGCGCAGGTCGTGGTCGACGAAGCCACCTTCCGAATCGCGCTGGGCGACGTGATCGACCTTGCCGCAGAGCGTACGCGACTCGCCAAGGCAATCGCCGCGGCCGAAAAGGAGCGCGACGGCCTCGCCGGCCGGCTCAACAACCCGAGCTTCGTCGAGCGTGCGAAGCCCGAGGCGGTCGAGAAGGCCCGCGCCGATCACGCGGAGAAGGCGGCTGAGGCGGAGCGGTTGACCGCGGCGCTATCGCGTCTGGGGTAGCGCCCGTTGTGTGCCGGGCTTGTCCCGGCATCCACCGGGCGGCACGACCTCACACGTCGAGGTTTGCGGCACCCTAGGCCCCGGCATGGAGGGCCGGGGTGACGGAGCGTTAGTGGCAACCGGGTGCCCGCCGCCGTTGTCCGGCGGCAGGCGGCGGTTCGTCAGCCCTCTTGCCGCTCCACCTTCACCAGCAGCGTCCCTTCGGTGACCTGTCCTCCGGTGACGGCGTTCAGCTCCGCGATCAGGCCATCAAACGGCGCGACGAGGCTGTGCTCCATCTTCATCGCCTCGAGCGTGACGAGCTTCTGGCCCTTCACGACCGCGGCGCCCGCGGCGATCTCCACCGCGATGATGCGGCCGGGCATAGGCGAGAGGATCGCGCCGTCCGCCGCCGCGCCGCCGGCGGCGCCGGTCGCGCGGAAGGGGGCGAGCTCCCACGTCTGGCCGCCTTCGGTGATGAGCACGCTGTCGAGCGGCGCGGGCACCTCCACCTCGGGCGCGTCGGTGAAGTCGATCGCGATCGGCTCCCCGGCGAGGAGGAAGCGGCCTTCGCGGCGCGCGGGCGCGTTGAGGCGGAAGCCGGCGACCGGCACGTCGGGCGCAAGCGCGGCGGCGGCCTCGATCAGCGTTTCCTCGCTGGGCAGCGCGGGCGGCATCAGCGCCTCGCCCTCGCGGGCGATGAGGCCGGTATCGACATTGCCCGCGGCGAACTCGGGGTGGTCGAGCGCCTCGACCAGGAAGCCGGCATTGGTGCGCACCGGCCAGATCACCGCTTCGTCCAGTGCATCGGCCAGCAGCTCGCGCGCCTCGTCCCGCGTCTCGCCATGCGCGATCAGCTTGGCGATCATCGGATCGTAGAAGGGGCTGATCTCGGCGCCTTGCTCGACGCCGGTGTCGACGCGCACGGCATCGCCCAGATCGAGCGCGTCTAGCCGGCCGATCGAGGGGAGGAAGCCCTTCACCGGATCCTCGGCATAGAGGCGTGCCTCCATCGCCCAGCCGGTGATCGATAGCTCGTCCTGGCGGCGCGGCAGCGGTTCTCCACTGGCGACGCGCAGCTGCCATTCGACCAGATCCTGGCCGGTGATCGCTTCCGTCACGGGATGCTCGACCTGGAGGCGGGTGTTCATTTCCATGAACCAGATGCGGTCCGCGCGCAGGCCCTCGCTGGCGTCGGCGATGAACTCGATCGTGCCGGCGCCGACATAATCGACCGCCTGCGCCGCCTTTACTGCCGCGGCGCAGACCGCTTCGCGCGTGGCCGCGTCCATGCCGGGCGCCGGCGCTTCCTCGATCACCTTCTGGTGGCGGCGCTGCAGCGAGCAATCACGTTCGAACAGATGGACGACATTGCCGTGGCCGTCGCCGAACACCTGCACTTCGATGTGGCGCGGGGAGAGGATGTATTTTTCGATCAGCACGCGATCGTCGCCGAAGCTGGCCGCGGCCTCGCGCCGGCAGGAGGCGAGTGCGTCGGCGAACTCTTCCGATTGATCGACGCGGCGCATGCCCTTGCCGCCGCCGCCGGCGACCGCCTTGATCAGCACAGGATAGCCGATCGCATCCGCCTCGCGCTGCAGACGATCGGGGGACTGATCGTCGCCGAGGTAGCCGGGCGTGGTGGGGACGCCGGCTTCCTGCATCAGCTTCTTGGCGGCATCCTTCAGCCCCATGGCGCGAATGCTGGCGGGGCGCGGGCCGACCCAGACGAGGCCGGCGTCGATCACGCTTTGCGCGAAATCGGCATTCTCGCTGAGGAAGCCATAGCCGGGGTGGATCGCCCCCGCGCCGGTTTCGCGGGCAGCGGCGATGATCCGCTCACCGACGAGATAGGATTCGCGTGCGGGCGAGGGGCCGATGTGAACCGCCTCGTCCGCCTCGCGCACGTGCAGCGCCTCGGCATCGGCATCGGAATAGACCGCGATGGTGCGCACGCCGAGCGCGCGCGCGGTGCGGATGATGCGGCAGGCGATCTCGCCGCGATTGGCGATGAGGAGCGAGCCGATCATGCTGCGACCCCGCGAATGTTGAGGAAGTTGAGGCTCTGGCGCGTTTTTTTCCAACAGGCCTCAACATTCGGGGCGGGGGCAGTGATCATGGGACGAAGAATACCTGCGGGGGTGGGACGTAGGACAGCGATCATTGCGCGCAGCCGGTGGTGCGCTGTGTCCAGGTGATGTTGTTGATCCGCCAGCGGCCGCCGTCGCGCACCAGATCGACATGGTTGGTGCCGCAATGGCTGGGCTTGCCGTCGACGGTGAAGGTGTAGCTGCCCCAGACCATCGCGATATTCCCGTCGATCTCGATCGCGGGCATGCCGGTGAAGGTTTCGGCGAGCTTCGGGCCGGGCTTGCCGAGCTTGGCGGCGAAGGCGGGCCAGTCGCTGGTGGTGACGGCGGTGGTGCCGTCCGCCTTTTCCACCACGGCGGTGGCGCGGCCGTCGGGGCGGACTTCGGCGAGGATCGCGGCGGGATCGTTGGCGGCAAGCGCGTCGAACAGGCGCTGCACGGGGGCGATGACCTGGCCTTCTTCGGACGCAGACGGGGGAAGCGCGGTGCCCTTGGGCAGGGGCGCGACCGGCGTGACTTGAAGGGCGAGGAGGAGGGGGAGGATCATGCGGGAGCTTTCAATTCCAAATCCTCCCCGGAACGGGGAGGGGGACCAGCCGCAGGCTGGTGGAGGGGCTGGTCGGGGGTGACCGCGGCACTGATCGCATCGATCACGTTTGGCAGGTCGGAGAGGATGGCTTTCGCCGGGATGCGAAGGATTTTGACGTTCTCTCGGGCTAGCCAGAGGTCGCGGCGGTGGTCTTTGGCGAGCTTGTTCTGGTGTGAGTGGGCTTCTCCGTCCACCTCGATCGCGAGGCGGGCGGAGGGGCAGTAGAAATCGAGGACATACTGGCCCGCCGGATGCTGCTTGCGGAACTTCACGCCTAGCTGTTGGCGGCGGATGTTCTGCCAGAGGATTATTTCCGGCAGTGTCATCTCCCGTCGCAGACGGCGGGCGTTCGTGACGGTCGTTTGAGGCCCGGTCAGCCTGCGGCCAGCCCCTCCACCAGCCTGCGGCTGGTCCCCCTCCCCGTGCCGGGGAGGATTTTGATCCGTTGCGCCCATCACATCCGGAACACGCCGAACTGCGGGCGTTCGGGGATGGGGGCGTTCAGGCATGCGGCCAGCGCCAGCCCCAGGACGTCGCGGGTCTGGGCGGGGTCGATCACGCCGTCGTCCCACAGGCGGGCGGTGGCGTAATAGGGGTTGCCCTCGTCCTCGTACTTCTGGCGGATCGGGGCCTTGAAGGCGTCCGCTTCCTCGGGCGTCCAGCTGGCGGCGTCGCGGTGGACAGTGGCGAGGACGCTGGCGGCCTGTTCGCCGCCCATCACACTGATCCGGCTGTTGGGCCAGGTGAACAGGAAGCGCGGGGAATAGGCGCGGCCGCACATGCCGTAGTTGCCGGCGCCGAAGCTGCCGCCGATCAGCACGGTAATCTTGGGCACGCTGGCGGTGGCGACGGCCGTCACGAGCTTTGCGCCGTGCTTGGCGATCCCCTCCGCCTCGTATTTCCCGCCGACCATGAAGCCCGAGATGTTCTGGAGGAACAGGAGCGGGATACGCCGCTGGCAGGCGAGTTCGATGAAGTGCGCGCCCTTGACCGCGCTTTCGCTGAACAGGACGCCGTTATTGGCGAGGATCGCGACCGGCGAACCGTGGATATGCGCGAAGCCGCAGACGAGGCTGGAGCCGTAGAGCGCCTTGAACTCGTGGAACTCGCTGCCGTCGACGAGCCGGGCGATCACTTCATGCACGTCATAGGGCGCGCGCACGTCCTGCGGCACGATGCCGTAGAGATCCTCCGCGGCGTATTTCGGCGCTTTCGATGGCCGCAGGTTCACGTCCGCCTCGCGTTCCGGCGGCAGCGTTGCGATGATGTCGCGCACGATGGTGAGGGCGTGCTCGTCATTCTCGGCGAGGTGATCGACGACGCCGGACTTGCGCGCGTGGAGATCGCCACCGCCGAGATCCTCGGCGCTGATGACTTCGCCCGTCGCGGCCTGGACGAGCGGCGGGCCGGCGAGGAAGATCGTGCCCTGTTCGCGCACGATCACCGTTTCGTCCGACATGGCGGGGACGTACGCGCCGCCGGCGGTGCAGCTGCCCATCACGCAGGCGATCTGGGGGATGCCCTTGGCCGACATGTTCGCCTGGTTGAAGAAGATGCGGCCGAAGTGATCGCGGTCCGGGAACACCTCTGCCTGGTGCGGCAGGTTCGCGCCGCCGGAATCGACGAGGTAGATGCACGGCAGCCGGTTCGCCTCGGCGATCTCCTGCGCGCGCAGATGCTTCTTCACGGTGAGCGGATAGTACGTGCCGCCCTTCACCGTCGCGTCGTTGCACACGATCATGCACTGGCGCCCAGAGACGCGGCCGATCGCGGTGATGAGGCCGGCGCCGGGAATGTCCTCGCCATAGACGCCGTTTGCGGCCAGCTGGCCAATCTCGAGCAGGGGCGAGCCGGGATCGAGCAGGCGTTCCACCCGCTCGCGGGGGAGGAGCTTGCCGCGCGCGGTGTGGCGCTCACGGGATTTCTCGTTGCCGCCGAGCGCGGCGCGGGCGACGTCGGCGCGGAGTTGCTCGGCGAGGGCGCGGTTGTGCGCGGCGTTGGCCTGGAACGATTCGCTCTCGTGAGAGAGATTGGTTGTCAGTTTTGGGCCGCTCACCACCAACCTCCGTCATGCTGAACTTGTTTCAGCATCCATTGTGCAACGAGGGGCGTGGCCGCTTGTGGCGAGATGGACCCTGAAACGAGTTCAGGGCGACGGCCGTTTGCGTGCATCACGCCACCGCTCCGATCAGTTCGCGGCCGATCAGCATGCGGCGGATTTCGTTGGTGCCGGCGCCGATGTCGAGGAGCTTGGCGTCGCGCAGGAAGCGTTCGACCGGCCAGTCCTTGGTGTAGCCCGCGCCGCCCAGCGCCTGCACCGCTTCGCCGGCGACCTTGAATGCGTTTTCGCTGGCGAGCAGGATTGCGCCGGCGGCGTCGAAGCGGGTCGTCTGGCCGCTGTCGCAGGCGCGGGCAACGGCATAGACGTATGCCCGGGCCGAATTCAGCGCGACATACATGTCGGCGACCTTGGCCTGCATCAGCTGGAAGGCGCCGATCGGCTGGCCGAACTGCTTGCGCTCGCGGATGTAGGGGAGGACGACGTCGAGGCACGCCTGCATCACGCCGAGCTGGATTCCCGCGAGCACGGTGCGCTCGTAATCGAGGCCGCTCATCAGCACGCCGACGCCGCCGTTGAGCGGGCCCATGACGTTTTCGTCCGGCACTTCGCAATTGTCGAAGACGAGCTCCGCGGTTGGGGAGCCGCGCATGCCCATCTTGTCGATCTTCTGACCGATCGAAAAGCCGGGCATGTCCCGCTCGATGAGGAAGGTCGTGATGCCGCGGCTGCCTTCACCGGTCTTGGCGTAGACCACGAGCGTGTCCGCATAAGCCGCGTTGGTGATCCAGAACTTGGTGCCGTTCAGGACATAGCCGGCGTCGGTCTTCTCCGCCTTCAGCTTCATCGAGACGACGTCGCTGCCCGCGCCCGCCTCCGACATGGCGAGGCTGCCGACATGCTCGCCGCTGATCAGCTTGGGGAGGTATTTCGCCTTCTGCTCCGGGGAGGCCCAGCGGCGGATCTGGTTGACGCACAAGTTGGAGTGCGCGCCGTAGCTGAGGCCGATCGACGCCGAGGCGCGGCTCACTTCCTCGCAGGCGATGACATGTTCGAGATAGCCGAGGCCGAGGCCGCCGTATTCTTCCTCGACGGTGATGCCGTGGAGGCCGAGTTCGCCCATCGCGGGCCATAGTTCGTCGCGGGGAAACCAGTCGTCCGCGTCGATCTTCGCGGCGAGCGGGGCGATCTTTTCGTCGGCGAAGCGCCGGGTGGTGTCGCGGATCATTCCCGCGGTTTCACCAAGCGCAAAATCGAGAGTGGACTGCATCGAAACTCCTCTTGCCCCCGACATAAGCGGGGGAAAGAGGTAACGAAAGCAACAATTCCCGTCCGCCGCCCCTTCGTACAGGAGCCGGCGGACGGATACGGCCGATCAGGCAGCCAGGTTGCGCAGCACGTACTGCAGGATGCCGCCGTTGAGGAAATATTCCAGCTCGTTGACGGTATCGATCCGGCAAAGAGTCTCGAACTTTTCGGTGGTGCCATCCTTGCGAGCGAGCGTGACGGTCACCGTCTGACGCGGGCGCAGGCCGGCGACGTTCTGGATGGTGAACGTCTCGTCCCCGGTCAGCTTCAGCGTCTCGCGAGTCACCCCTTCCGCGAACTGGAGCGGCAGGACACCCATGCCGACCAGGTTCGAACGGTGGATACGCTCGAAGCTCTCCGCGATCACTGCGCGCACGCCGAGCAGGTTGGTGCCCTTCGCTGCCCAGTCACGCGAGGAGCCGGTGCCATATTCCTTGCCGGCAACGACGACCATCGGCGTGCCATCCGCCTTGTGGCGCATCGCGACGTCGTAGATCGGCATCACTTCTTCGCCATAACGGCTCATGCCGCCTTCGATACCCGGCACCATCTCGTTCTTGATACGGATGTTGGCGAAGGTGCCACGGACCATGACCTGGTCGTTGCCGCGGCGCGAACCATAGCTGTTGAAGTCCGCCTTCGACACCTGGCGCTCCATCAGCCACTGGCCTGCCGGGCTGTCGGCCTTGATCGAGCCGGCCGGCGAGATGTGGTCGGTGGTGATCGAATCGCCCAGGATCGCCAGCGGCTTCGCCTCGATGATGTCGGTCACCGGCGCCGGGGTCATCTCCATGCCCTCGAAGTACGGCGGGTTGGCGATGTAGGTCGACGCGGCCGGCCAGCTGTAGGTGTCCGAACCGGTCACCTCGATGCCGCGCCACTTGGCGTCGCCCTCATAGACGTTGCCGTAGCGGCTCTGGAACATGCCCGCGTCGATGTTCGCGGTCATCAGCTCCGACACTTCCTGGTTCGAAGGCCAGATGTCCTTGAGGTACACCGGGCCGTTCGTTCCCTCGCCGATCGGGGTCTGGTTCATGTCGGTGGTGACGCTGCCCTTCAGCGCATAAGCGACGACCAGCGGCGGCGAGGCGAGGAAGTTCGCGCGCGCATCCGGCGACACGCGGCCTTCGAAGTTGCGGTTGCCCGACAGGACCGACGCGACGACGAGGTCATTCTCGTTGATCGCGCTGCTGATCGGGCCGGGCAACGGGCCCGAATTGCCGATGCAGGTCATGCAGCCATAGCCGGTGAGGTTGAACCCCATGGCGTCGAAATCGTCCTGCAGGCCGGCTTTTTCGAGATAGTCGGTGACGACCTGCGAGCCCGGCGACAGCGAGGTCTTGACCCAGGGCTTGGGCTTCAGGCCCAGCGCGCGTGCCTTGCGGGCGACGAGGCCGGCGGCGACCAGCACCGACGGGTTCGACGTGTTGGTGCAGCTGGTGATCGCCGCGATCACGACGTCGCCGTCGCCGATGTCATGGCCACGCTCGGCCACTTCGACGCGCTTCGGCTCGGCCTTGTCATAGACCTTGACGAGATCGCCGTTGAACACCTCGTCCACGCGGTCGAGCGCCACCTTGTCCTGCGGACGCTTCGGCCCGGCGAGCGACGGCACGACGGTGCTCATGTCGAGCTCCAGCGTGTCGGTGAACACCGGATCCGGCGTGTTGGCGTCGCGCCAGAAGCCGTTCGCCTTGGCATAGGCTTCGACCAGTGCGATCGTTTCGGCCGGGCGGGCGGTCAGCTTCATGTAATCGATCGTCTTGCTGTCGATCGGGAAGAAGCCGCAGGTTGCGCCATATTCCGGCGCCATGTTGGCGATGGTCGCACGGTCGGCCAGTGTCATCTGGTCGAGGCCCGGGCCGTAGAATTCGACGAAGCGGCCGACGACGCCCTTCGCGCGCAGCATCTGGGTGACGGTCAGCACCAGGTCGGTGGCGGTAATGCCTTCACGCAGCTGGCCGGTCAGCTTGAAGCCGACGACTTCCGGGATCAGCATCGACACCGGCTGGCCGAGCATCGCTGCCTCCGCCTCGATGCCGCCGACGCCCCAGCCCAGCACGCCCAGGCCGTTCACCATGGTGGTGTGGCTGTCTGTGCCGACGCAGGTGTCGGGGTAAGCGATCGCCGCGCCCGAGGTCGCATTCTCGCCGGTTTCATTGGAGGTCCACACCGCCTGCGCGACATATTCCAGGTTCACCTGGTGGCAGATGCCGGTGCCCGGGGGCACGACCTTGAAGTTGTCGAGCGCCTTGGAGCCCCACTTCAGGAACTCATAGCGTTCCGAATTGCGCTGATATTCGAGATCCACATTCTCTTCGAACGCCTTGGGCGTGCCGAATTCGTCGACCATGACCGAGTGGTCGATGACGAGGTGAACGGGAACCTGCGGATTGATCTTTGCCGCGTTGCCGCCAAGCTTGGTGATGGCGTCGCGCATCGCGGCGAGGTCGACCACGCAGGGAACGCCGGTGAAATCCTGCATCAGCACGCGCGCGGGGCGATACTGAATCTCGCGGTCGGAGCGGCGCTCCTTCTGCCAGTCGACGACAGCCTGCACGTCTTCGGGCGTGACGGTCTTACCGTCCTCGAAGCGCAGCATATTCTCCAGCAGCACTTTCATGGAGAAGGGCAGCCGCGAGATGTCGCCGAACTTCTCCGCCGCGACGTCGAGCGAATAATAATCGTAGCTCTTGCCGCCCGCCTGGAGCGTGCGGCGGGCCTTCAACGTATCCTGGCCGATGGCGGTCATGCGGGTCCTTTCCCCATAGGTTCGGCCCGGCTTGGGCGCGGCGGGGAAGCGGGGGTGGTGAACCCACGCGCGGGCGCGCCCGGACGGGCGATGTGAAGCGTCGCGGGCGGCGATAGCAGCGGCAGGCGGGTGGGGGAAGGTGCCAAGAAGCGCTGTTCGACGAAAAGGCTTGACGAACCCGCTTTTCGCGATCCGTTCGCAAGAAGGGGGCTGGCGCGGCGGCGAGATCACGCCGCCGATCGATGCGCCCGCACCCACCCCAGCGTTCAAGATGCCCGATCGTGTGAAGGATAACTTCCCTGCAAACGCAATCACCTGGCGGGGGCGCGGTCATGGCTCCCGTTCACCGCCGGGCGAGATGCCGCCTCAAGCGGCGGCGGGTGCTGGTCGCCCTCGGCCCATCGGGCGCCAGGCGGTTTCCGCGCGGCGGCGCGACAGATAGGTATCCAGACCGATCTGTGCGCCGATCACCATGTACAGGAAAGACTGGAAAGCGATGCCAACGAACGCGCCGCCCAGCAGATAGATGAGGTGTGCGTGCTGGAGTGCCCCGGCAAGGCTGCCGGCCCAGGCAAATTCACCCTCCCGGTAGCGACGGCGAAGCACTTCCATGCGGACGATGCCGATGGCGTTGACAAGCAGCCAGATCGCCAGCCCGAAATAGCCCTGCTCACCCAGCACCTCGAAATAGCTCGAATGATAGGCGCGGCTCTTGTCCACGGTGAGGTTGCGCTGAATCGTCCGGTTCGGCCCTTCGCCAGCGACGTGAACGGTGTCGTAGCGGATGCGGTTCTGCAGATAGGCCTCAAAGCCGCCGCCGAACGGGTGATCCTTCACATAGTCCCACGTCCACTTCCACACGGCGATCCGGGTGGAGGCGGATTCGTCGGCCTGATAGGTCTTGATGGTCCCCATCCGCTCGCTGAAGGCGCTTGGCAGGAACGGAATGGCGATGGTGCCGGCAAGGCCGAGTGCTGCGAGGTAGAGCATCTTGCGCTTCACCTCGCGCAGCATCAGCAGTGCGAGCAGGCCGATGCACAGCAGGCCGGTGCGGGCGGAGGTGCCGACCGGGATGAGCAGGCAGGCAAAAGTGAGCGCGGCGCAGAACAGCCAGACGAGCCGTCCGGGCGGATAGATGGTGCCATGACGCGCAAACCAGAGGATGATCGGGATGAGCGAGATCGACACGGCCGAAATGATCGAGCCTTCGTAAAGGCCTGAATTGTTTGCGACCATCAGGTTCAGCTCACCATAGCCGCCGCCCGAGGCCAGCGTCTTGATGCCGCCGACGATGATGATCGAACTGGCCGAGAGCACCACGAACAGGAGCAGCGCCTCGATGCGCAGCTTCGTGCGAAGGGTCAGCGGAAGGAATGCGGCAAAGGCCAGGTTCTTCCACACCCATTCCCATTTGCCGGCTGCCTCGATCGGGAAGTCGGCGGTGCGGGTAGTGATGCCGCAATACAGCAGCAGGAGGAGGATCAACGCCTGACGCGGGGCAAAGCGGGCGTCCTTCTTGTCGTCCACCACCAGCCAGCTCAGCACGGCAAGGCCCGCCGCGATCGCCGAGATCGGCACGCTGTTCAGCAGATAATAAGTGATCCGCTGCGGTGAGACGATGTCGATGTAGATATAGGCAAGCACGAAGATGAACGGCCGGCGAAAGCCGAGGCCGAAAAGTGCCACCAGAAAGCCGATAAAGGCGAGATCACGCACGGGGGCGACGCCCCGGCCGGCCAGGCTTCTCCGCAGCAGGGGCTTCCGAATCGAGATCGTCGCGGCGCAGCAGCAGCCATGCCGCAAGGAGCAGCAGCCCATGGCTGATCCCGAGTGCCAGATTGTCGATCATAGATTTGGGTTCGAAGCTCCCGAAAGCAGCGCCACGCCTAAGCACCGGCAGTTGACGTGCCGTTAAGCGCCGTGATGGCAGCAAGCCGTCATGCGCATCCTCCACGTACTCGATCACGGCCTGCCTTTGCAGAGCGGCTATACGTTCCGCACGCGGGCAATCGTGAAGGCGCAGATCGCGCGTGGATGGGATGTGGCGGCGGTAACCGGCCCCAGGCATCATCACGAGGCACCCGCCAGCGAAATAGTGGACGGGATCACCTTTCTCCGCACGCCGCCGTCGCCGCGCTTGCCGGCGCCGCTTGGTGAATTGGCGGAAGTGGCCGCGTTCGGCCGCCGCATCACCGCAGTGGCGCAGGATTTTCGCCCGGACATCATTCATGCCCATTCGCCCGTGCTGGGCGCGCTCGCAGCCATGCCGGCGGCACGGCGGCTCGGCGTGCCGCTCGTCTATGAAATCCGCGCCTTCTGGGAGGATGCAGCGGTCGGTAACGGCACCGGCACGGAAGGTTCGCTGCGCTATCGCGCGACGCGCGCGCTGGAGAGCTGGGCGGTCAAGCGCGCCGATGCGGTGGCGGTGATCTGCGAGGGATTGAAGAGCGACCTGCTCGCCCGCGGCGTCGAGGAGGAACGGATCATGGTTTCGCCCAACGGCGTCGACATGGCGCTGTTCGGGGATCCGCCGCCGCGCGATTCGGCGCTGGCCGAGTCGCTGGGCCTGGGCGGCGAGGTGATCGGCTTCATCGGCAGCTTCTATGACTACGAAGGGCTCGATGATCTGATCGCGGCCATGCCGGCGCTCGTGGCCCGGCGGGAACAGGCGCAATTGCTGCTGGTCGGCGGCGGGCCGATGGCGGAAGCACTGCGCCATCAGGCAGCCGCGTCTCCAGTGGCCGATCGCATTCGCTTCGTCGGGCGCGTGCCGCATCAGGAGGTCGAACGCTATTACAGCCTGGTCGACGTTCTCGCTTATCCCCGCAAGAAGATGCGGCTCACCGATCTCGTCACGCCGCTAAAGCCGCTGGAAGCGATGGCGCAGGGGCGACTGGTAGCCGCGTCCGATGTCGGCGGCCATCGCGAGCTGATCCGCGACGGAGAGACCGGCACGCTGTTCGCCGCCGATGATCCGTCGGCGATAGCAGCCTCGCTGGCGACATTGCTGGGCAATCGCGGCGGATGGGATGAACGACGCATCCGCGCCCGGGCCTTTGTGGAGCGCGAACGTAACTGGTCCTCAAATATTTCCCGGTACGAACCCGTGTACCGGCGGCTGATGGCTGCCGCCGGAAAAGGGTGAGGCATGGGCGCTGAACAACGCGGAATGGAAATGAAGCGGCTGATCTGGCCGTGCATCACGCTTGTCGTCGGCGTGGTCGTAGCTGCTCTGGTCGCCGCTATGCCGCAGGCGACGCTAGATGTGCTGATGTGGCGGCTCGGGCTTCCCTATGTTCTCCCGGCGGCAACGCCGCCGGTTGGCGTGACCGGGCGCACCATGCTGGCGATCCTTGTGCTGATCGCGTTCGTTGCCCTGGCGGCAGTTGCGCTACGGCGGCACGGCTACCTGATCGGGGTGCAGCGCAAGCCGGCGCTTGCCAGCCCCGACGCGGCGCTTCGGGTGCCGACGATCCGGCGGGCGGATGCCCATCCGGATGCCGCACCGCGACTGCCGATTCGTGCGGAGGAGGATCTGGGCCCGCCGCTACCGATGGCGACGGTTACGCCCGCGGCGGCTCGCGCTCTGGCGCGCGCCCGCACGGGGGAGCAGACGCTTCCCCGCAACCTCGACCAGCCGCTTGCCGCATTTGACCCGGTTGCCATTCCCGACGTGCCGCGGGATCCCGTGCGCGCCGTCGCACCGCTGGCGCCCCCGCCGCCGATCACGCCCGAGCCGCCCGTGGAGAAGGTCGCACCGCCGCTTGTTCCGCCAGCGATGCAAACCGGGCTTGATGCCGGCGCCGGCCATAACGACGTTGCTGCCATGGAAACACCGCGCCGGGATATGCCAGGCCTGATGGCGGATGCGCCCGAGGAGGAGGCGGAACCGACTGTCGCAACTTCGACTGCTTCGGCGGGGGATGGCGATTCTCTGGCGAGCCTCCTCGACCGGCTAGAGCGCGGGGCTCGCCAGCGCAAGGCGCCGGAACCGCCACCACCGCCCGCACCGCCGGCGCCACCGGAAAGCCTCAGCGATACCTTGTTGATGCTGCGGCGCATGGCGCGGCGCTGATCCGCGAGTGTCGCCGGTCAGGCGCGCTCAACGGTCAACGCCTCGATGCGTGCCTGGCAAAGACCGCCACGTTCGTTTTCCTGTACCACGCTCAAGTCGGCGAGCAATTCGCCCGGTAGCCGCACCTCCAGGCTGCCGATTGTTTCCAGCCAGGCGCTGGCGGCCGCGCCTGCCGGCGTTGCTGTTACGATCAGCGCATGACGATGGCCGCTGAACGTCGCGCTGTGCCAGGGCGTTGATCCTTGCTCTTCCACGGCCAGGTCAAGGCCGTCGCGCGCCGCTGATGCCGCGAGAGCGCGCGCGAGCAACAATGTCGCGCCGGGACCGCGCATCATTCGCTCTCCCGCAACATGGCTTCCACGCGCGCGCAGACCCGCGCCCCCGGCGTCCGTCCGGCACGCAGATCGCGCACAAGGCGCGGATCGTTCACTGCGCGCCGCCCGAACGTCGAGGGCGGTATCCCGGTTTGTCGAAGGTAGCGATCGATCCTGATCAACAGCGACATGGCAAGCTCCCGAGTCTCTTTGTTCGCTGTTTGTTCTCGCAGCTTTTCCAACTTGTCTAGGAAAAATCCTAGACTATGCTTACGCCATGGCGGACACGGTGGGCGACACGCTTGAGCGACTGGCGGCGGCGCAAGGCGTCAGCCTGTCGGAGCTGTCGAGGCTGATCGGGCGGAACCTGGCCTATCTTCAGCAATTCGTCCGGCGCGGTACGCCCCGCCGCTTGGCCGAACGCGATCGCCGGATGCTCGCCAGTTTCCTTGGCGTTGATGAAGCATTGCTCGGCGGGGAGCCGCGCGAGGCGACCTATGCCGTGCCCTATCTATCGGTGGCAGCATCGGCTGGCCGCGGCGTTGCCGTCGGCGATGAGCGTTCGATTCGCCAGGAGGAGTTTACCGCGCAGATGCTGCGCCACGCCGGTGTGGCGGCCGGTCACGTTTCCTTGATCGACGTTGTCGGCGATTCGATGCAGCCGACCATCCTCGCGGGCGACCGGCTGTTGGTGGACCGCGCGGATACCAGGCTGGTGAGTACCGGGATCTTCGTCGTGCGTCGCGAGGACGAATTGCTGGTGAAGCGCGTCAGGCGGGAAGGCGCCGCACTGGTCCTGCTCAGCGATAATGCCGATTACACGCCGATTCGCTGCGAGGCGGGGGAAGCGGCTGTGATCGGGCGGGTGAAGCTGCTGCTGCGCCAACCCTGAGCGCTGCGCTCAGTCCCGGCCCTTCAGCCACAGGAAGACGGCGGTGCCTGACCCGACGGCAAGGCCGGCCAGCAAGCCGATCGAGGGCTGCCCAAGCAGCAGCCCGACGATGGTGCCAACCATCAACGACATGGCGAGCAGGAAACCGCCCGCGGATTTGGAGCGCTGATCGGGATCGGACATGCGGCGGGCCTTTGGCACGGCTCACGCCAAAGCGCTACTGTTGCCGCGTTAACCCTTGCCGTTCACCGGGTGATGGTTGTTCCGTTCTAGTGAGGCCGCGACAACGACATCGCAGGCCGTTCTTGCCCCATTTCTACCTCGCTGACCGCCATATGGTGGCCGATGCGTCTTCATTGATGCGCTCGTTTGGCGCCTATGCCGCGGACGAAGCCGCCCTCCGCGCAGAGCGCAGCCGATCGGTCGGCAATGTCGTCCACTTCTGCCGCTGGCGGCAGGTGGAGCGGCTGGTGCGGCTGCTTGAGACGGATAAGCCCGTCGGCACGGTGCATTGAGGGCAAGCGGCATTGCCGCTGGCCGTGCAAGGGCTTAGGGCGGCTGGAATGTACGGGCGGGGCGGGCCGATCGGCGCGGCAGGTCTGATCGCGTTCCTCGCCGCGCAGCCCGTTGCGGCGCAACAAACCGTCATGCCCGATGCGGAACCGGCGCTGGATCCCACCGCGCCGCTTGCCGACATGCCCGACATCGGCGTTGCCTGGCCAGAACTAACACCCGAGCCATCGGGCACCGAACAGGCGCGCGCCGCAACGCTCGGGGAGACGCGCTATGGCTGGCGTATCGAGGGGCTGGACACGGCCGGCACACCCCTGCTGCGTGAGCGGTTTGCGGCGCTTTCGGTGCTGGACCAGAATGATGCCGAGCCGGCCAACGCGGCGCAGATCGATCGACGCGCGCGCGAGGATGCCGCGCTGCTGGTCACGCTCCTGCGGGCCGAGGGCTATTATGATGCCGAGGTCGAGCCGCGCCTCGAAACGGTCGAGGGGCGGCCGATGGTGGTTCTCAGCGCCAGTACCGGCGCGATCTACCGCCTGAAGGACGTGACCATCGCCGGCGTCGAAGCGGCAGGGGACAAGGCCGCGGCGCTGCGCGATGCCTTTGGCGTGAAGGCACAGGATCCGGTGAACGCCGACAAGATCGCAGCCGGCGAGACGCAGCTGCGCGTGGAGGTCGGCGAACAGGGTTTCCCCTTTGCCACTATCGGCGACCCGGTTGTGACGATCGACCGCGAGGCGCGGACTGCGACGCTCGATGTGAATGTCGATCCGGGCACACCGCGCGTCTTCGGTCGGATTCGCACCAACCCGAACAATCGGGTATTCGGGGCGGATCATGTGCAGGAGATCGCCCGGTTTTCGCCCGGGCGGCCCTATTATGAGCCGGCGCTTGCCGATCTGCGCCGCGCGCTGGTGCAGACCGGGCTGGTGTCCGTCGCCGAGGTGAAGCCGGTACCCGGCGCCACGCCGGAAACCGTGGACATCGACGTCCGGCTGGAGCCCGCGCCACCGCGCACCATTGCCGGCGAACTCGGTTATGGCACGGGCGAGGGCGCACGCGTGGAGGCGAGCTGGACCCACCGCAACCTGTTCCCGCCGGAAGGAGCGCTCACGATCCGCACGGTGCTCGGCACTCAGGAACAGCTGGGCGCGGTGACATTCCGCCGCAACAACTTCCATGCACGAGACCGCGTGTTGACCGCGCAGATCGCCGCCGCGCACACCAACCGCGATGCCTACGAAGCAAACACCTTCTCGCTTTCCGGTAGTTTGGAACGGCAGACCAACATCTTCTTCCAGAAGACGTGGACCTGGTCTCTTGGCGCGGAACTCGTCGCCACAGACGAGCGGGACGTTATCGTTTCCACTGGCGAGCCGCGGCGGCGGACGTTCTTCATCGCCGCGGTTCCCACCAGCCTGACTTATGATGGCTCCGACGACCTGCTGAACCCATCACGAGGCTTCCGCCTGGGCGGGCGGTTCAGCCCGGAGTTTTCGCTTCAGGGCGCAGCCTTCGGCTATGCCCGCACGCAACTGGATGCCAGCGCTTATACGCCGATCGCCGATGGCGTGGTGCTTGCCGGTCGCCTCCGGATCGGGACGATCCTGGGGGCGCCCCGCGATGCCATCGCGCCATCGCGCCGCTTCTACGCTGGAGGCGGTGCCTCGGTTCGCGGCTATGGTTACCAGTCAATCGGACCCCGCGATCCGAACAATGATCCGATCGGCGGGCGGAGCCTGGCGGAGTTCGCCGTCGAGGGCCGCATCAAGGCGTTCGGCAATTTCGGGGTCGTGCCGTTCTTTGACGCCGGCAACATCTACACCGCTGGATTTCCGAACTTTTCCGGGCTGCGCTACGGCGCGGGCGTTGGCGTGCGCTATTACAGCAACTTCGGCCCGATCCGGGTCGACGTGGGCACACCGCTGAACCCCCAGCGAGGCGATTCGCGTCTGGCCGTCTATGTCTCGCTGGGGCAGGCGTTCTGATGCGGTGGTGGCGGTGGGCCGCCGCAGCGGTGGCGGCGCTGGTCGCAGTCCTGGCCGCCACTTTGTGGATCATCGACACCGATGTCGGCCATCGCTGGGTTGCGCAGCGGATCAATTCCGCTCGCCCCGAAAATGGCCTGCGCTTCACGGTGGGGCGCATCGACGGTTCGCTGTACGGGGCCGCGGTGCTGCGTGATGTGCGGGTGCACGATCCCGAGGGGCTGGTGTTCGCTGCGCCGCGGGCAGAGCTGGACTGGCGCCCCTTTGCCTGGCTTTCTAACCGGCTCGACATCCGGTCGCTGCGCGTTCCGGTGGCCATGCTGGCCAGATTGCCGCGCACCCGCCCGACCGGGCGCGCTGCACCCATTCTGCCGGATTTTGACATCATCATTGGTCGGCTGGCCGTGGAGCGGCTGGTTGTCGCGCCGGCGGTAACCGGCGTGCTGCGCAACGGTCGGCTGACGGGGCGGGCCAACATTCGCGACGGTCGTGCCTTGGTCGCGATCGATGCGGTGGTGGAGGGTAGCGACGAACTGCGGCTGGCGATTGACGCCGCGCCAGATCGCAATCGCTTCGACATCGACATGCGCGCCCGCGGCGCCGCGAACGGTGTGCTTGCCCGGCTGACCGGCATCCGTCGATCCCTGGTTGCCGACGTGAACGGCGAGGGTCGTTGGGCGGCCTGGCACGGGCGCGCCGTTGCCGAGGCAGGCGGCGTGCGCGTTATCGATCTTGAACTGAACAACCGCGCCGGCGCCTATACCCTGTCCGGCAGCCTCGCCCCCGCAAGCCTGACCAAGGGGAAGGTGCAGCGATTAACCAGCCCACGCGTGCTGGCGAACGGTGCAGCGACGTTTGCCAATCGACGCCTGGACGGAACGCTCTCCCTCCGCTCCTCCGCGCTGGCGGTGGAGGCGAGCGGCACGGCGGATCTAGCGTCCAATGCTTGGCGCAACCTTCGCCTGCGGGCGCGGCTGCTGCGGCCCGCCGCACTGTTCCCCAACATGACCGGACGCGACGTGGAGCTTCGCGCCGTGCTGGATGGACCGTTTGCGACGGCGGCGTTCGACTATCGCATCACCGCCCCGCGCTTCGCTTTTGACGACACGGGGTTCGAAGGGGCGCGGGTGGCAGGCAAGGGCCGGCTGTCCAAATCGCCAGTCCTGCTACCCGCCCGCTTTACCGCCCAACGTGTGACCGGGGTGGGCGACGTGGCCGGTGGCATCCTGCGCAACCTGTCGGTGGATGGCGTGCTTCGCGTTACCTCCACGATGGTGACCGGCGATGACCTTCGCCTTCGCTCGGACAAGCTGTCGGGGCGGATCAGCCTGGTGCTGGACTTACGCAATGGCGAATATCAGGTCGGGTTGAACGGAGCATTGGGGCGCTACCTGATCCCCGGCCTCGGCGTGGTCGATGTCAGTTCACAGCTAAGAGTCGTGCCTGGGCCGGGCGGGCGTGGCACCAGGGTAATCGGCACCGGGACCGCGCAGATGGTGCGCCTGGACAATGGATTTTTCCGCAGTCTTGCGGGCGGGTTGCCGCGGATCGCGACGGCACTGGAGCGCACGCCCGACGGGATCCTTCACTTCCGCAATCTTGTGCTGACCGGCCCGTCGATACGGCTGACGGGCGATGGCTATCGCCGCCGGGACGGCACCTTTGTGTTTGCCGGAGCGGGACGCCAGTCAACCTACGGTCCGGTAACCCTGCGCCTCGATGGAAAGATCGACCGGCCAAAGCTGGACCTCGTCTTCCAGCGGCCGAATGAAGCGCTCGGGCTGCGCGACGTGCGCCTCCGGCTGGACCCGAACCCGCGCGGTTTTGTTTTCACGGCTGTCGGCGGTTCACGGCTCGGTCCGTTCGAAGGGGAGGGCGACATCCTTCTCCCGCACGGCGCGGATGCCCAGATCGCGGTGCGCAGCCTTGCTGTCAGCGGCACGCGGGCGACGGGCGCGATCGACATCACGGATGATGGGTTCGACGGCCGACTGGCGGTGGCTGGGGGCGGCATCGACGGCGAGGTTTTGTTGCGGCCAGCGGGTACGGCGCAGCGGATCCAAGCGCACCTGGCCCTGCGCGCCGCCCGCCTGGCGGGTGAGGCGACTGTGCGACAGGGACGGCTTGAACTGGTGGCGATGCTTGATGCCGCCGGCACCGACCTTGAGGCGACGTTCAATGGCACGGGTCTTCGCCGAGGCGCGCTGAGCATTGCCCGAGTGGCAGCCAACGCAAAGCTGCATGACGGCGCCGGGCAGATCCGTGCCGCGGCAGCAGGATCAAGGGGGCGCGCTTTCGACATTCAGAGCGTGATCGATGTTGCTCCCGATCGCTACAGCATCATCGCGCAAGGAACGGTTGACCGCCGGCCGTTGCGGCTGGAGAGCCCGGCTCTGCTGACGCGGGACGGCGACGGCTGGCGGCTCGCCCCCACGCGACTGACCTTCGCGGGCGGCGAGGGGAGCGTATCCGGCCGGTTCGCTCCCGATGGAAATGCGATCGAGGCGACGCTGGCGAAGATGCCGTTGGCGGTCCTCGACATCGGCTATCCCGGCCTTGGTCTTGGCGGAAGCGCATCCGGCAAGCTCAGTTATGCAAGCAACAGGGGCGGCGCGCCGACGGGACGCATCGACATGACGGTGCGCGGCCTCACGCGATCCGGCCTTCTCGCGTCCTCCGACCCCATCGACATGGGTGTGGCCGGCGTGCTGACGGCAGATCGCGCGGGGTTGCGCGCTGTCGCCGCGGCTGGTGGCAAGACGATCGGCCGGGCTCAAGCGTTGCTCCGCTTTGGGGAAGGGGATTGGGTCACTCGGTTGAGCCGTGCGCAGCTGTTTGCGCAACTGCGCTACAGCGGGCCGGCGGATACCCTCTGGCGGCTGAGCCGGGTCGAGTTGTTCGAGCTCTCGGGACCCGTAGCGCTTGCCGCGGACGTTCGGGGCACCCTGCTCGATCCGGTGATTCGCGGATCGGTGAAGGCAATCGGGGCGCGGATCGAAAGTGCAACCACCGGCACGGTTCTCAGGAATGTCGAAGCGGACGGGCGCTTCGCTGGTTCGCGCCTCGCTGTTGACCGGTTCACCGCGTCGGCAGGGCGCGAAGGTAAGGTATCGGGCGCCGGTTGGTTCGACTTTGCGGCACGCGGCGGGATCGGACTCGATCTCAACCTGAATGCCGAGCGGGCAGTGATGATCAACCGCGATGACATTGCGGCGACGGTAACGGGGCCGCTGCGCTTCCAATCGAACGGGCAGGGCGGAACGATATCTGGGACGGTGCGGCTCAACCGCAGTCGCTACCGGCTGGGCCAGGCAACGGCGGCGAGCGCAGTCCCGCAAATCACGGTGCGCGAGATCAACCAACCCGACGGCACGGACGACATGGCAGCGCGTCGTGCGCCCTGGCAGCTGGACATAAAGGCCCGGGCCGCGGAGCAGCTTCTCGTCACCGGCCTTGGCCTGACCAGCGAGTGGTCGGCAGACGTCACCATTGGCGGCACGCCGGACAATCCCGCCATCAATGGTCGTGCTGACCTGATCAGGGGCGATTATGAGTTCGCCGGTCGCGAGTTCGAGCTGGAACGCGGAGTCATTCGATTCGCGGGTGAGGTGCCGGCCAATCCGGCGCTCGACATCGAGGCCAATGCCGACAGCACCGGGCTGAAGGCGTCGATCCGCGTCAGCGGGGTGGCGTTGAAGCCGGAAATCACCTTTGCCAGCACGCCGGCACTTCCGCAGGACGAACTGCTGTCCCGATTGTTGTTCGGGACCTCCATCACCAATCTGTCCGCTCCCGAAGCGCTGCAGCTTGCTGCGGCTGTCGCGGCATTGCAGGATGGTTCCGGCGGGTTGAACCCGATCAATGCGGTGCGCCGCGCCGCGGGGCTCGACCGTCTGCGTATCCTCCCGGCCGATCCGCAGACCGGCCAGGGCACGTCGGTAGCGGCCGGCAAATATGTGTCGCGCCGTCTCTATGCCGAGATCGTGACGGACGGGCAGGGTTATTCAGCAACCAGGGTGGAATTCCAGGTCACGAGGTGGTTGTCCCTGCTGTCGAGCATCTCGACCTTGGGACGCCAAAGCGCCAACTTACGAATTTCGCGAGATTATTGATCAGCGATGGCCACCGAGGGCAGGTTTCAACGCCGCTACGGAACACCGGCGTTGCACGCACATTGCTTCGCTTGCCGGGACATGCCAATCAAGCCGCCGCCGTCACCAACTCCTCGAGGCTCCATGCTCCTGCGCCCGGCGTTCTTACTTGCGATTACCATGCTGTTCTCTGCTTGCGCCGAGAAGGGGGCCGGCCCGGTCCTGTCGTCGGGTGAGCGGTATGTCTCCTCGGCATCGGCAGTCAGCGACTACCGCCTTGGCGTCGGCGACCGGGTGAAGGTCACCGTCTACAACGAACCCAATCTCACCGGAGAGTTTTGGGTGAATCCGGACGGGACAATTTCATTGCCGCTGATCGGCAACGTACCGGCCAACAATCGTCCCGTGGGGGAGATTGCGTCGGATGCGCGGGCGCGATTCGCGGATGGTTATCTGCGTGATCCGAAGGTGGCCATGGAAGTGGTGGTCTTCCGACCGTTCTACATCCTGGGTGAGGTTTCGACACCCGGGCAGTACCCCTATGTTAATGGCCTGACCGCGATGAACGCGGTGGCGCTGGCCAAGGGGTTCACGCCGCGCGCCAATCGCGACGTGATCCGCATCCGGCGGCAGGGGGAAACCGAAGAGGTCAACTACCGGCTCACGCCCGAGCTGATCATTTATCCCGGTGATACCATCCGGATCGGCGAGCGGTTCTTCTAAGGCCTGGCCTGGGGGTGTCGACGCGGGGCAACCAGATTCTTGCGCGGGGACGCCCCGCGCTGGCGTTCGCGGCAGTGGTGGCCGGCGGCGTCCCAGGCGTCGCGTGCGCGCAGGACGGGCTGATCGTGCAGCCATCGATCCCGCAAGGTTTCGATCGTGACCGCAACGTCAGCGTCCAGGCGCGGCCGCGGCCTTCCTATACGCCCACGGGTATTCACGTCGGCGGGCTGATGTTCTTTCCCCAGCTGGAAACCAGTGCGGGCGTGACCAGCAACGCTTACCTGACGCAGCAAAATGAAGTGGAGGCGCCTTACGCCTCATTGGAACCATCACTGCGTGTTTCATCGATTTGGTCGCGGCATTCGCTCCAACTCAATGCCTCCGCGCTGCTGCGCAACTATATTGGTGAGAGCCGGCGTAACGAGCGACAGTGGAACCTCGGGGCACGCAGCGAGGTGGAGCTGGGCCGGGCCCTGACTGTCACCGGCGAAGCAAGTGCGTCGCAGAGCTTCGAGAACCAGTTCTCCGGGGAAGTCGCCTCGAACGTGGCCGCACTGTCGCGATTCCGGCGTGATTTCGTGTCCTTGCGTGGCGAATATACCAGCGGCCGCGTGCGCACCTTCCTGTTGGCTGACTATGCCGACTTCCGTTTTGCGCCTGTCAGGCTCAACGATGGCGCGTTCCGGAGCCAGGAAAACCGCAACCGGAACGTCACCCGGATCACCGGTCAGTTCGAATATGCCCGCACCCCCAGCGTCTCGCTGTTCGGGCAACTGGGTTATACAGGGACGACGTTCGACGGCCGCATTGCTGACGCCGGTGCGCTCAATTCGGACGCGGCCCGGGCGATCGGCGGCCTCAACGTTGATCTTGCCGGCCGTGCGCGCGGCACGATCAGCCTGGGTTACAGCATCCGCGATTATCGTCGATCCGGTTTCGACACCGTCGGCGGGTTGATCGCGGAAGCGCGGGTGGAGCTGTTCCCGACGGAGCGGTTCACCATCACCGCGGGCGCCCGGCGCACAGTCGAGGATGCGACGTTCGGCAATTTGACGCCCCGGCCGTTCTGGGACAATCGGGTCTCGCTGGGCGGTGACTATGAGCTTCTCAACAACCTGATCTTGTCCGCGGAAGGCCAGTACGCCCTGCAGACATATTTCAGCGAAGACCGCAAGAATTCGACTTATCGACTCGCCACGCGCGCCCGCTATCTGATTTCCCGTCGCATGACCCTGGAGGGCTCATTGAGCTACTCGGATCGGGATTCGCGCGGAGTTCAGGCCGGCAATGATGCCGGAGAGGGACGGCTCGAGGCGGGTCTCACCTATCACATGTAACAACCCTTCGAGCCGCACCGGCTCAAGACCGAGGCCAGACGAGCATGGAAGTCAGACACGAAGCCGACGAATATGAGGCGCGGCTGGCAGACGTCATCAGTGTAGTTCGTGATACGATCCGCCGTCGCTGGAAGATCATGGCGGCTGTCACGGCCGCGGTGTTTCTTGCCGGTGTGGTGGCCGTGTCGTTCATGACGCCAAAATATACCTCCACTGCGAAGGTACGGCTCGATCCCTCGCGCAATCCTTTGGCGAACAACTCCCAGGCAACCCGTGCGGAGCTGACGCCCGAGGCGATCGAGACGGAAGTGACGGCAATCCGCTCGCTCGATCTCGCGCGCTCGATCGTGCGTGCTCATGGCCTGGCGAACGATCCGGAGTTCGCCGAGGAAATCAGCGGCAATTCCGCGAACATCGGCACCACCGAGGCTCGTGAGAATGCCCTGGCCGCTGCGGTGCTGTCGCACCTGAAGGTTGACCGTGAGAAGCTAACTTATGTCTTGAATGTTCGCTTCACGTCCACGGACTCGCTAAAGGCAGCGAAGCTCGCGAACGCCTTCGCGGACGGCTATATTGAGAGCCGCACCACCAACAAGGTCGGCACTGCTGAGCGGCAGAGCCAGTGGTTCCAGCAGCGTCTGGAAGAGCTGGGCAAGCAGGCCAGCGAGGCGGAGGCCCGCGCGGCCGACTACCGCGCCCGGGCCGGCATCGTCGAAAGCAGCGTCGCGAACAGCACAGTTGGCACCATCAACGACCAGCAGGTGGCGCCGCTCGCCAGCAGTCTAGCGACCGCGGAATCGGACGCGGCTGCCGCTCGGTCCAACCTGGCGGCGGCGCGTGCGCAGGTCGCTCGCGGCGGTCTCGACGCGGTGTCCGAAGTGCTCGGATCGGCGGTCATCGCTGACCTGCGCCGTCAGCGCGCCGAGGTGCTGCGCAGCCGTGGCGAAGTCGAGGCACGCTATGGCGAGCGTCACCCGGAGAGCATCCGCGTGCGCGATCAGCTCGCGTCGCTCGATGCTCAAATCCAGGCAGAGGCGCGGCGTGTGGTGGGTGCCCTGCAGGCGACCGCATCAGCTGCGGAAGCGCGCGCTGACAGCCTGCGCCGATCCTTGGGCCAGCTGGAAAGCGAGCGTGAGCGCAGCGCGCGTGATTCCGTAACCGCGGCAAGCCTTGAGCGTGAAGCGGCCGCCAAGCGCGCGTTGTACGACAAGATGTCGCAGATGTCGCTCGAGAGCGCCCAGGCAGCGCGCCTGTCCATCGCTCAGGCCGAGGTGATCGACCGAGCGGAGCCGCAGCCGCAGCCAACCTCGCCCAACAAGCCGCTGCTCTACGCGTTGTCGTTGCTGGTGGCGTTGGCCGCAGGCGCGGGGACCATCGCTGTCATGGAGATGACCAGCGGCGGGTTCCGCTCGGTGGAAGAGGTGCAGGATCAACTCGGCATCCCCGTACTCGCGGTGGTGCCAAAGGTCGGCAAGGGCCAGAACCCGGCCGACCTGATGCTGGAGCGGCCCACGTCCATGTTCGCCGAATCCTATCGGATTGCGCGGGCAGCGGTGCTCGGGGTGAAGGGAACGCGTTCGCCGAAGGTAATCGCCATCACGTCCTCGCTGCCGGCGGAGGGCAAGACGACCTCTGCCGTGGCCTTTGCGCGTACCCTGGCCACGGCGGGCGCGAAGACGCTGCTGATCGAGTGCGACGTTCGTCGCGCCGCGGTGCGCCAGATCGTGCGCACCCCGGTTCCGGCTGTCGGCCTCGTGGAGGTGTTGCACGGTGAGGCGAGCGTCGACGAAGCAATTCACCCTGGCGACGTTGCAAATCTCGACCAGGTTCTCGTCCTGAGTCCCTTCTTCTCAGCGGAGAATCTGTTCGGTGAAGGCCGCATGGAGCAGCTGCTCGGCACGCTTCGCGAGCGCTACGATCACATCGTGCTCGATCTGCCGCCGCTGATGGGCCTGGCCGACGGCCGTTTCCTGGCGGTGCTGGCGGATGCCACTACGCTGGTCATCAAGTGGAACAGCACGCCGGTAGCGGCCGCGATCTCCTCGCTGAACTGGTTGCGCAGCGACGGCAGCAATCCGGTTGGCGCCCTCTACACGCAGGTAGATCCCTCAGCGCAGGCTGTGGGCGGCCTGTATTATTACTCCAAGCAATATTCCGATTACTATCAGGCGAACTGAGCACCGCCGCTCGCATGCCTGCGCCGGAGCCAGCGTTCCGGCCAGGCGGCGAGTGCTGGTGCTGAGAAGCGCATCTGCTTCACGTCGATCAACGAAACATCGCCCGCCGTGGACAGCGTGTGGCAGCCGTCGGTGAACGGCGCAGCGGCCGCGGGGGCGGTGAGCATGCCCACGAACGTCGTGGCCGTACGCGCCGCAGTCAGCCGATCGAACCGGAGCAAACGCAGGCCAGTGCCGTAGCTGCCGCTGCACCGCTGAACGGGCAAATGCACCATACCGTCGATAATCATCGGCGTTCCACCGGGACGAAGGCCTTCCGCATCGACCAGGACCGGATTGGCGGGATGGGGATGCCACGGCCCGGAAAGCCTTTCCGCATAAGCTGCGCACAGGCTAGTTAATCGTCCGGCTGGCGGATTGGCGGGCGCGTAGAATAGCCACCAGAACCCCTCATACCGGATCAGCGATGCGTCGAGCGGCACATGATCCAGCACGATTTGCTGCACACGCTCCCAGCCGAATGGAAAGTTCGTCGCGCGATAGAGCCACAAGGTTCCCGACTCATGCGCTTCCGGCAGCATCCAGGTGTCGCCCTCCGCCTCGAAGACAAAGGGGTAGGAGAGGTGCCAGGGTTCCCGCAGCACCACCTGCTGATCGACAAAGGTGAGGGTTCGATCCAGCACCGCCACTTCGATATGGCCGATGCCCGATCGATAGCTGAAGCTCTCCATGAAGACATGGAGGCAATCGTTCCGCCACAATCCGAACGGGTCGGCCAGGTAATGCAGGCTTGAGCGGTTCGGTATCCAGGTGATCGGGACATGATCCAGCGTGCCGGCCCGGGCGATGCTGCTGGCATCGGCGCCGACCACCCCGCAGCGCCAGAAGTCCTTAACCAACTGCATCAAGAATATCCTGCGCTTGCTTGGAGTTCGCGCCGCTGGCGCCAACCTCGCTCGGCCGGGCGCCCGGTCGATCACACCGCAATTGCCACCGCCGCGCTTGCGATAGCATCATCGCTCGCGTACCCAACGGGAGCTTAGTCGGCCTGGGATATGTGTCGAGGGCGTTGATCACAATCTGGGTGCCTCGGGCGCCGGTCGGGGGCAGAAGTACGGTCGGTGTCGAGCAGGCAACCATCTCAATTCACGGTGCTCGCGATCGCTTCAGGTGGCGGGCATTGGGAAGAACTGATGCTGCTTCGGCCCGCATTAACCGAGGGGCGGGTCGTTTTTGCTACGACCAACCGGGAGCTTGCCGTTCGAGATGGGCTCGACCGGGTGCACCTGTTGCCTGATGCCAACCGCGATGAGCCGATGCGTGCCATGTCCTCGATGATCGCGTCGGCGCGGCTGGTATGGCGCCTGCGACCTAACGTCGTCGTCACGACGGGTGCCCTGCCAGGCCTGTTCTGCTTGGTGTTCGCCCGGCTGATCGGGGCACGAACGGTGTGGATCGACAGCATCGCAGCGTCCGATCGCCCGTCGCTCAGCGGGGCGTTCGCTCGTCCCTTCGCCACGCGGTGGTACACGCAATGGCAGCATCTTCAGTCCCCCGCGCGTGATTACGAGGGCGCGCTCCTGTGATCCTGGTCACGGTCGGGACGCAACTGCCGTTCGATCGCTTCGTCCGGATCATGGACGCGCTGGCGCCATCGTTGGACGAGGAAGTCTTCGCGCAGATCGGGCGCGGCCATTATCGGCCGGTGAACATGCGATCGCAGCAGGTGATCGGTCCGATCGAATTCGAACGGCTGGTTCAACAATGCTCGCGCATCGTTTCCCACGCCGGGATCGGGACGATCGTGACCGCGCAAAAGCACCGAAAGCCCTTGATCCTGTTTCCGCGCCTGGGCGTGTTGGACGAACATCGCAACGATCATCAACTTGCGACCGTACGCGCGCTGCGTGGACGACCGGGTATTCACTGCGCCTGTGACGAAGGAGAGCTGGCCGCTCTCGTCGCTGGGCCGCTCCCGGTGCCGGAGCCGGTGAGCGAGCTTCCCGAGCGCGACCGCTTGCGCCGCGCCGTTGCGACGTTCATCGGCGAACAGCACCGCTTGTTCGACGCAAAGGGCTCACGTCTTGTCTGACGCCGTTCGACCGCCAGATCACGCCGCGCCGATGCTGGCACGCCGGCGGCGAAAGCCGCTGAACGCGCGCACCGCAGAGGGCCATGGCTGGACGGAATGGCTGGCCTCCGCCGGGTTCGCGGCGCTGCTTGCTCTGACGATCCTTGGTCCCTCGATGACCAGCGAAAACTACGGGTTGCAGAGCCAGATCCGTATGGCCGGGTATCTGCTGATCTCGCTGATGTCGCTCGTGGCGCTGGAGCCATGGCGCCGACCGGAACGACTGCTGGTGGTTCCGTGGCCGCTGCTGGTCGGGCTGGGCTGGTGCTGGTTGAGCCTTGCCTGGGCCGTCGAGCCGGCAGTCGGGCTGCGGCGGCTGGTGCTCACGTCGTTGGTGCTGTGGTCCACCTTTGCACTGGTGCGAAGGCTTGATCTAGAGCGATCGGTGCTGCTGGTTCGCGGCATATTGGTCATCACGCTGGTTGCCAATTTCGTGGTTGCGCTCACCAACCCCGCCGTCGGCATCCATCCGGTGAATCCTAGCGGCTTTGAAAGCGATCTCAGCGGCGACTGGCGCGGGATCATGATCCAGAAGAATTACGCCGGCCTCACCTGCGCGATGACGATCCTGCTGTTCGCCTTTCATGCGGAGCGGGTTCATCTGGCGTTGAGAGTAGCCGTGATCATCGCCAGCGCGGTGTTTCTCTATCTGTCGGACTCCCAGACGTCGCAGATCATGGTTGTAGTGAGCCTGATCATCGGCGCGCTGTTCACCTGGCTCGCCCAGACAAAGGGGCGGGAGCGTCTTGCACCCGCTGGGCTCGCCTGGGTGCTTCTCGCGATCCCGGCCATTCTGTTCGTGAGCATGGCGATCAACAATGCGCCCTACCTGGAAATGCTGGCTGATCCGGCGGGTTTCACGGGCAGGACCCAGATCTGGACCGCTTTGATCCGCTTCTACGCCGATTATCCGCTGTTCGGTGCCGGTTACGGTTCCTTTTGGGATCTCGGGCCGACGGGGCCGATTTTCCAATATGGCAAGGGTTGGGTGACGGAGATCAGCCAGGGCCATAACGGCTATCTCGATCTGCTCGTCCAAATCGGTTTGCCCGGCACGTTGCTGGTGCTCTTCGCCACGTTGGTTTGGCCAACCCAGCGTCTGCTTCGCGGGGGCGATCACCCTGTACGGCCGCTTGCCGCCGCCGCGTTCATCTTCTGCTTGGGGCACAACCTCACCGAATCCATGCTCTTCGACCGCGACTCGCTGAGCCAGGTATTCCTGCTGATCGCGCTCGCCTGGCTGTGGATGGCGACGGCAAGCGATGTGGCCGGCATGCGTGCGCCGCGGGTGACGATGCCGCTGGCCGGGCGACGCTGAGCGGACCGCCGAGCGGGAGCGCCTGGGATGCGGCATATGCTGGTGCTGGGCGGCTCGCATGCCCATTGGGGCGGGCTGGAATCCTATTGCGCGCGGGCGACGGAGGCGGTGAATGCCGCCGACGCTGGCTGGACTGCTGAGTGGCAGACGACGGACACCGCCTATTTGACCGCAGGTCAGCTTCCCCGCGCGGCCGGTCGGCTTCGGGTGCTACCGCGGACGAAGGTCGATCTCGTGTGGCTGCAATGGAGTGCGATCGCTGATCTCGCCTTTCTTTGGCAGGCGCGCGCACTCGGCCTGCCGGTGATGGTCACGCCGCATCTTGGCGCCAATGCCAGGTTGCAGCGGGTGCCCATGCTGCGGCGTACCTGCGTTTCCCTGCTGCGGGCGGCAGATCGTCTGGCGCTGTTGTTTGCTGGGCAGGAGGAAGAGATTGCCCTTCCTCCGGGGGTGCCGCGATCGCTGGTGCGCTCGTTCCTGCCGCCCGCCTGCCTCGCATCATCGCTGCCCGCCCGCAGCGGCACGGTGCTTCGGCTGGTTCACGCCGGTCGTCTGTCGGAAGGGAAGGGGACGTTCCGCACGGTCGCGTTGTGCGCGGCGCTGCGCGACCGGGGGAAGCCAGTATCGGCGAAGATCATCGGCCGCTCCGACCCGCGCACCATGGTCGATCTGCGCGCAGCCATCACGGCGGCGCAGCTCGAAGACACCGTCGAACTGGTCGAATGGGTCGACGAAGCCGACCTCATCCGCCTTTTGAGCGAAGCCGACGTTCTTGCTCACCTCTCCACGCTCGACAGCTTCCCGCTAATCGTCCTCGAGGCGCTGGCGATGGGCGTTGTGCCAGTGGTCGGCGACATGGCTGGAGCGCGATCGATGGTGGCGCTGTACGGGGGGCATGTCGCTGAGGGGAGTACGGCCGAAAACGCCGCTTCCTGGCTGGCGGCGAGGTCGTTCGATTCACTTCGGCAGGACGGCGTTGCGTCGGCGGGCTCCGTGCGAGCGGACTATGGCTGGCAGGTATGCGCTGAACAGGTGATTTCGGCGGCCGAGGAGACCCTGGCGAGCCGCAATCGGCGAAGCTGCTGATGGCAACGGTACGCCGGATCTTGATGATCGCACCGCATTTCGAGGAATATGCGCTCCGTCTCTCCGCGGCATTGGCGGAGCACGCCGAAGTATTACTGGTCCTCGATACATCGGTCCTAAATGCGGAGTTCGCCGGCAGAACCATGCCGTTGCACCCGCGGCTGAGCATCAGTCACAGTCGTTTCGGATCGCCGGCGGAGTTGGCGCGCCTGCTCGTGCATATCCGTCGCTTTCGCCCCGATGTGCTGCACTGGCAGGAGCCGTCCGGTTTCATCAAGGCCTTGTTCGCAGCCGTTACCGTGAGCGCCGCGGCACGTTCGGCGAGAACCGCAGTAACCATCCATGATCCGGTGCCCCATGCTGGCAGAGACTCGCGGGTCGCGGCCCGCCTGGCCCGCCTGCGCCGCTTCACTCGTGCACGGGTTGACCGGCTGTTTCTACACGGGCCCGCCTGCGTGAACCAGTATCAGCAGGACTATCTTGGCACCGACATGCCGGACCCGCGGGTCAGACTGACTGATCACGGGGTTCTGCTTCCGCCGCCGGAGCCTCGAGATCCGCCTCCGGCTTTCCGCGCGCTCATGTTCGGGCGGATGGAAGCCTATAAGGGACTCGATACATTGGCCGACGCGCTTGAGCATTTGGCGCGCTCGGGATGCTCGCTCCATGTCGACATTGCCGGGCGCGGACCTGAGATGGATCGTTTGGAGGATCGCTTGCGCGACCTCCCCGGGGTGACGGCCACGAACGCCTTCGTGCCTGCGGCTTCCCTGATCGGCATGATCGAGGGCGCGAGCTGCGTTCTGCTGCCGTACCAGGAGGCTAGCCAGAGCGGTGTGCTGGCCGCTGCATTCGCGGGCGGCCGATGTGTGATCGCGTCAGGTGTCGGCGGCTTGGTGGATCTGGTGGATGACCGTGAGAACGGGTTGCTGGTGCCACCCGACAGTCCCGCTGCGCTTGCGGCGGCATTGACCGAGGTGGCCGGGGATCCGGCTCTGCGTGAGCGGCTGAGCAACGGAGCCGCCCGCACTGCTGCCACGCGCCTGAACTGGGATCGGATCGCGGCGCAACTGATGGCTGATTATTGATCCCCTCAGAAGGCGTTGCGGTGAACCACGACCTTCAAGGTGGCGAAGAGGATAATCACGTCACGCATCAGGCTCCAGCCGTTCACATATTCTAGATCGGCATCCAGGCGGTTGACGAGATCCTCCCGGCGATGGGTGGCCCCGCGAAAGCCACGCACCTGGGCAAGGCCGGTAAGTCCGGGTTTGCAGACGTGCCGATGGTGGTAGCGCTGATCGACTTCCCAGAAGAGTTGGTCGCCAGCCAGCGATCCCATGGCGTGCGGGCGCGGCCCGACGAAGCTCATGTCCCCACGCAGGATGTTCAACAATTGCGGCAGTTCATCGATGCTGGTCGCGCGAATGAACTTGCCGATACGGGTCACGCGGTCATCGTCTCGCGCGGTTGATACATTGCCGTCGCTATCGCAGGCGGACTGCCGCATGCTTCGAAACTTGTACATCGCGAACAGGTGGTTGCCCTTGCCGACGCGGGTCTGAACGAACAGCACCGGCCCACGGCTGTCGAGCTTCACCAGGATCGCGACTACCAGCAACAGGGGCGCGAGGAAGAGCAACGCCGGCACCGCAATCACCAGATCCAGCATGCGCTTGAGGATCCGTTCCCGCAGCTTCAGCCCGCCGGCGGAGACGAGGACGGACGCGATGCCGGCGAAATGTTTGTTTCCAATCACGCCAATCGTGTCGAGTTCCGGCACCAGAAGTTGCGCCTGAACGCTGGTTCCTTTCAGCACCGTTGCCCAGTTGGCCCGACGGGAAGGAGGGCACGCGACATATACCTCGTCGACGCCCTTCAACTGGCGGGCGAGCCGGTCGAGGGCCAGCGGATGAATGGTCGTCTCCGTCGACTCAATCGGTTCGCTCGAAACGATCTTGAGCCCTTCGGGCAGCGGGATGTTGACGCCATCAATGATCAGCATTCGGCTTAGCGCCGCGCCCCGAAACACGCGTTCGCTCCACGTCCCGATGAGGCTGCGGGTAAGCAGGAGCAGGGCCGCCGAGCATACGAAGCTGAAGGCAGCGCTGAGCCGCGAGATCGGAGAAACTTCCTTCAGGAGGAAGGCAACAAAGATTGTGACGAGAAAGGCGGTAAGCAGATTGGCGAAAGCAATCCACGCAGATGAGCGCCACCGCTCAAGTGTGGTAGCCGAATACGCGCGTGAACCTAGTAAAAGGTAGATTGGCAATACGGCGGCAAGCAATCCGAAGCTTTCGGACGGTAATCCGCGAACATCGGCAATCGTGCGGCCGATACCGAAACCGGTACCTAAAGAAACAACGTCTCCGATAAGCAACGCGACATAAAAGCGAAGTCGCATCGCCCTTTTATCTTCACTAGGCGCCGTGTCGGTCTGGACTGGTTTAAGCCAATCCTGCGACGGATAGATGTCGGACATGGGAATAACATGCCCCCTTTGCTGTTCCCCCCGAAAAGCGACTTCGGAACGGCGGCGTTTCGGCCCTTGCCCCCCAGCGGCCGTCGCTTCTTGTGGAATGTTGCATTACGGTGCGCCGTCCAGCGGTCAAGCGCGAAACGTGCAATTCATAGCCGGAGGAACGTCAACACGGTCCGTTTCTGAACATCAGCGGAACGGAACTTGTACCTGTTCGTATTAATACGACAAGAAGGGCGTAAACCCAGATAGTTGGAGAGGATCCGCTCACGAATCCTGTGATGCGCCATAAGAGCCCACCAACAACTGGCGAGCATTGCTACTCTTGGATTGGCGCGAAAATATCGGCGTGCATTCACCGTCGAGGCAAAATCGCTCCTAGATATGATTGACGAACGCGGGGCGGTGTTGATGAGCAAGGGTAGAAAGCAGGTGCGTTTTGCGATGTCCTACATCGATGAGGAGCGCCGCTTCACGCGCCCGCGATTTACCGCTGAGCGCGCCGTGGAAACCTCGCATCTCGGCATCTGGCTCGGACTGGCCACGTTGCTTTGGCTTCTTATCGCTATTCCCGCGCTTATCTGAGGTCTGACCGTCCTCGTTCCTGAAGCAAGGCGCGCCGTGCCTTGGGATCCCGGCCAAGCGTACGCATCGCCTTTTTCAGGCGGGGCTGCTCTCCATAGTAGGAAAGCAGATCATCGATCTCGATCGGGCGATCACGCTTTCGGCCGAAGATGAACATGCCCACTGATGCATCGAGCGCGCGCCGATCCCCGCAGAGATAATCGAGCAGACGGATCCACACGAACGGGAACGCGGCAATCTGACCAAGCTTGGTGCTGCGAAGCAGGGATTGGAACAGGTACCGGATCGCCAACACCGTCATCGTGCCAGGCCCGGTCGACTGTCCGGCAGCAAGCACGTCGAAGTCGCGGAACAACCAGCGTAGCCCGCTCGGCGACCAGCGATTGAAGTCATAGGCTTGTTCGCACACCGGCCACATGAAGGCGGTATCGGTGAACATCAGGCCGCCCGGTTTCAGGATCCGGCTCGCCTCGGCCACCACCTTCCGGGGATCGACCACCAACTCCAGCACGCCCTGGATCCACACACCATCCGCAACCCCGTCGCGCAGCGGAATGGCATGGGCATCTGCCACGAAGGTGATGTTCGGCGAGGCGTAGATATCGAAGGCGATGATGTCGGCGTCAGTCGTTGCGTACAGCGGTTCCGATCCATGGCCGATCTCACCGGCGCCCATCACGACGATCACGGGCTTGCGTTGGCCGGCGCGCTGGCTGACGCCTTCTACCATCAGCCTGGCCAGGGTCGCCGCATAGCGGTTTGAGCCATCGACCACGCGGCTGAGCACGGCCCGCCAGCGTCCACGGCCGACGACGCTGGTGGCGCCGCTGGCGAGCGTCGTTTCCCGATCAAGCACGCTGTCGTCGAAATCGATCAGCACGTCCTTGCCGCCGAGCCGCGGGAAAGGCGCCTGATGATGGCCGCAGCCGGGCCTTTCGCACTGCAGCTGCTCGCTACCGCTCATGCGCAGATTGCCGCCGCAAATGGGGCAGGCAAGGAGATCCGCAATTGCGGACGTGTCGTCGACGAGCATGGATCAGCTCCGTTCAGGAATCAGCGAGAAAGCGTTGCTGGCGAGAGCTGCAGCAGCCCGGTTTCGACCGCCTCGATCACCACGCGACCGGCAATGTCACGGATCTGGTCGCGTTCGGCGGGCTCAAGCTCTTCGATTGTATCGCAGGACACATATTCGATCTTCTTGGGCGGAAACAGCTCGTGCCAGCGCACGCCGAAATGGCGTTTGGCAAAGGAGTCGTTGCTGTCGCGATAGGTGGCTCGCAGTTGGTCGGCCAACTCCGCGTCGAAGCCGTTGAAACGGGTCGTCGGAAGGTGATCGGTGTGTTTCGCGATGATCGTCGCCAGCTTTACGCGAGAACTCTGCGGCAGTGCCGGGCCCTGATCAACCGCCGCGCGGACCTGCTCTGCAACCAAAAGGGCGAGGGCGCCGACAGTGGGATTTGTTTCGGTGCGTTCGCGATCGCCAACGTCAGCCGTGCCGGCGAGGCAGGGCAGGCCGGCCATCGCAGCGACGATCCCGGAGTCGCGCACACGCTTGTCAAAGGCGAGGGTTTCGAATGCGAAGCCGGCATCTCGGTATTTCTGTTCGAGGAAATCCCAATTGCCGCTGCGCGGGCCCTGCTTTCCCACCCGCGTGAAATCCCGAAATCGTGGCAAGTGGCTCAGCATCTGGCGAGCCTGCGCGTAGCAGGAGTTCCGCCATTCGATTTGGTCACGGACGACCAATACCACGGTTGCGTTGTCGCTGTACTGCGCGAGCGAGCGGTATAGCCCGTCCACCTTGCGAATGAAGCCCAGCGTGGACATCAGCTCAGCGGAAAGGATCACGGCAGCATCCGGCCGCGTTTTCAACTCCCTGTCGAACGCGCGCAGGAGGTGGGCCGATCGTTTTTCGTCGTCGATGGCGCCGGCAAGCGCGCTGACCATAGCCGCGTGATTGCCCAATTTCGTGGCGCCGGTCGCAGGGTAAAGGAAGCCGGCCTCCAGTAGAGCGGCACGATTGCGGACCGCCCATTCCTGAAATGCAGACGTGCCTGTCTTGTGCGCGCCCGCGTGAACGATGAACCGCCGCGCCATTTCCTCTGTTCCTTGACCCGCGTGAAAGCGGCGCCCCCCGCCGCGCTGCGGATTTGCGTCAAATCAATAGTATCTGCAACAGGAGGGTAGGTAACGCTTTGTTGCCAGACCCCTTGATGGAACGGCTCGCTTTCGCCACGAGCCGGGCTCGCCGGTTCGGGCAAGGAGCATTGGTGGCTAGCCACTCGTCAACGAATTCCGGCAGCTGGTATCTTTTGCGGGTACGACGCTATCTGCTCGCCGCGCTGGGTCCGGTCGTGCTCGCCGGGACACACTTCCTACTGTCTTTCGCGATGCTTCGCCTGGAGACACCCGCCGCATTCGGCACGTTCACCTTTCTGTTCGTTGCGGCGCAATTCACTGTCGCGCTGTCCATGGCTCTGTTCGGCGCGCCGCTTCAGACGATCTCCGCCGGCAGCGTGCAGGACCGGGCAGGCTCTGTGGCTTCGATCCTGAGCGCGACTGTGCTCGCCGCCGTCATTCTCGCCATCGCCTTTGGTCTGCTGGCCGGTGCCATGGAGCTGCCGACGCCGGCTGCGCTTTGCTACGGCCTTTATACGGCGATGATGATCCTGCGCTGGGTGGGCCGGGCATGGGCCTATGCGAACGATCAAGCGGGCAGGGCGGCTGTGTCCGACGTAAGCTACGGCGCGATCACGTTGCTGGCGTTTGGAGCGGCCGCCTATCTTATCCGCTTCACTCCTGAGACGGCATGCTATGGTGCGCTGGCGCTCGGCGCGGCGTCCAGCCTGCTGGCATTTGGTGCGCCGTATCTGTCGCAGCTGCTCGCCCGACCCGGTCGCCAGTCCTGGCGCTTTTATCGCGGGGTATGGCAAAGCCGCTCGCGATGGGCGCTGCTGGGTGTGCTGGCGTCGGAAGCGGCAGCCAACACGCACGTCTATCTGGTGACGCTAACGTCGGGCGCGGCGGCGATGGCTCCCCTGGCGGCGGCGGCGCTGCTGCTGCGGCCATTGAACGTCGTGCAGAATGCGCTGGGCGAGTACGAGCGGCCGCAGATGGCACGGCTGATCGCTGCCGGGAAAACGAGTGAGCTGCGGCGAACGGTGCGCCTGTTCTTCTGGGTGCTGATGCTCGGTTGGTTAGCGGCGGTTGCGCTGGCGATCGGCGTCCTGTGCTTGGCACCGCATCTTGTTTTCCCGCCGGATTACGATCTTGACCTGGTCCGCCTTGCCACGCTGTCGTGGATATCAGTCACTTTGCTGATCATGATGCAGGTGCCGGCCAATATCATGGTTCAGGCCTCCGGTGGCTTCCGCCAACTTGCCCGAACGGTGATATGGTCCTCGCTGGTGAATGTGGCGGCGGTAGCAATCGCCCTGGTGTTCTTCGCGCCGGTCTGGACGATCGCGGCGATGGCGCTTGGTTGGCTCGTCGATCTTGTGCTGGTTCAGCGCGCAGCGCGGCGCCAATGGGCAGCGATGCCGTCGGAGTGACCTTCGCTTCCTTGACAGCGCCCGCCGACACCGCTGTACGAGGGCCTTCCGCCAAGGAGGCCGGCCCCTTTGACGCTACAGCCGACCGCGACGTCCAATTTCAGCGCACGCAGCGCATGTCCCGTGTGCGAAGGCCAAGACATCGTCCGGATCTACACCGCGCGCTATGACGAGGATCCGGTTCGCGCGCTGGTGCAATCGAACTTCGGCCGACAGGGGGTGATCGACTGGTCGCTGCTCGCTGGCGTCCCCTTCGAAGTGGACAAATGCCGCACCTGCGACCTGCTGTTCCAGGTTCAGACGCCGAACGAGGCGATGCTCGAGATCATCTACACCAAAATGATCTCGCCGGAATTTCTGGATGAGTATGAGCGCGGGTTGCTGACGCTGGGCGAGTTCCACCGGATCGCGGGCGAGTTCACCGTGCTGTTCGAGATGATCGGCAAGCATCCGGCCGATATCACCATGCTGGATTTTGGGGTGGGGCAGGGCCGTTGGGCGCGCGTAGCTCGTGCGATGGGCGCCACCGTCTATGTCACCGAGATCGGCGAGGACAAGAAGCGGCTGGCGCGTACGCTGGGGCTGGAGGTGATCGAGGACGACGACGTCGACGCCATGACCTTCGACCTGGTTCACACCGAACAGGTGCTTGAGCATCTGGTACATCCCGGTCGGGATTTCGCGCGCCTCGCCCGAGCTGTGGCGCCCGGCGGTCTCTTCAAGGCGGCAATTCCATACCGCGGCAAGCTGGAGCAATTGCTGACGGCCAAGGGGCTGCCCACCGAAGCGATGTTCGCAAGTGGCGGAGCCAAGGCGATCCCGGGCGAGACGGAAGCCTTCGCGTCCATCCAGCCGCTTGAGCATCTCAACGCCTTTTCCGAGGCGACGATTGATTGGCTCGCGGCGAACAACGGCCTCACGAAGGTGAGCGAGGTCAGGCGACGCAGCATTTCGGTGGAAACCGGCGGCCCGCGCGCGTTGGCGCGTGGTGCCATGAAAGTGGGCGTCGAGCTGGTAAAGGCGGCGCTGAAGCCGAAGATCGGTTATTACGTGCTCAGGCGATCGTAAAGCGGGCGGGCGGGGCGCTCGATCCTCGCCTAGCCATCGGTTGCGATCACCTCCACTGTCGTACCTTCCAGATAGACAGCGCTGAGGACGCCAGTCGCATAAGCGCCGGTGTCGACGCCGATCCGGTTCGGCAGCACCTCCACTCGGGGGGAAATGGTGTGTCCGTGAACGATGACCAGGCCATGGTCGCGGGAATCGTCCAGGAACTCCTCGCGGATCCACAGCAGGTCGCGACGTTGCTGTTTGCGCAGCGCGACACCCGGCCGAATACCGGCGTGGCAGAAGAAATAATCGCCCGACGTGGCAGTCAGCGGCCAACGCCTGATCCACTCGATCCACTCCGGCGAGACCGCGGCGCGCAATTCCTCGATATAAGCGCCAGCATCGGTGCCGTCGAAGGAGGGCAGGCCGAAGCTCGCCGCGGCCTCGATGCCGCCATTGCGCAGCCAATTGATGAAGCTCATCGGATCACGATCACATGTCCGCAGCAGCATCTCCTCGTGATTGCCCAGAAGAGTCGTGACGCCGGGCACCTCGTGACGTTTGCGGTCCAGCCATTCGAGCGCGCCGCGTGTATCCGGGCCGCGATCCACGATGTCGCCCAGAAACAGGACGTGGGTAGTGGGCACCGCCGGCAACGCTGCCTGATGCGTCATGATCCTAGTCCACAGATCGTTGAGCAAGTCGACGCAGCCGTGGACGTCCCCAATCGCATAGATGCGCTCGCCCTTTGCGGCCCTGGGTGCGCGATTTGATCGGCCAAGTCTGCGAAGGGCGTCTAGGATGACTGTAACTCTCGCTGTGCACGTGAAGCGTTACATAAAGCCCGTCCGGCGGCAATTGTTCGTCCACGGGGGCTGCCGCTCTTTTCGCGACGCGCGTCGGCGGCACCGCCGCGCCGCCTGATCGGGCGAGGCGGCGGCAGCGGTTAGGCCAAAAGCCCCATCGCTTGTTGTGCCCTCACCAGCACGGGCGCGGCCAAATCGCGCGCCTTCTCGGCCCCGCGCGCTAGAATGGCGTCGATCGCCCCGCGATCATTCAACAGGCGGACCATTTCGTCGCGAATGGGCCCGAGCTTCGCGACTGCCAGATCGGCCAATGCCGGTTTGAACTGCCCAAACCCCTGACCAGCGAATTCCGCCACCACATCCTCCGGCGTGCGATCGGCCAGCGCGGCGAAGATGGTGACGAGGTTGCGCGCTTCTGGCCGACCCTCCAGCGCCTCCCACGTGTCGGGCAGCGCGTCAGGGTCGGTCTTCGCCTTTCGGAACTTGTCGGCAATCGTCTCATCGCTGTCGATCAGCTTCACGATCGATTGCGCCGAAGGGTTGGACTTGGACATCTTGGCCGACGCGTCGCGCAGGCTCATGATCCGCGGCGCGGCCTTGCTGATCAGCGGCTCAGGCAGCGTGAACAGCTCAGTCTCAAAGTCCTGGTTGAACTTGGTCGCGATGTCGCGGGCCAGCTCCAGATGTTGCTTCTGATCCTCTCCGACCGGCACATGGGTCGCATTGTAGAGCAGCACATCGGCCGCCATCAGCACCGGATAGTCGTACAGGCCGACGCTCGCGCCCTCGCGGTTCTTGCCTGCCTTGTCCTTGAACTGGGTCATACGGTTCAGCCACCCGACCCGCGCGACATTGTTGAGCAGCCAGGCAAGCTCGCTGTGTGCCGGCACGCGCGTTTGGTTGAACAGGATCGAGCGTTCCGGGTCGATCCCGGCGGCAACGAGGGTCGCGGTCATTTCGATCGTGTTGGCGGTGAGCTCCGCCGGTGCGATCCACTCGGTCAGGCCATGGAGGTCGGCGATGAAGTACATCGTCTCCCCGCCGGCGGCCTGGATCTCGTCCTGCATCGCCACCCACTGCTTCACCGCGCCGAGATAATTGCCGAGATGAAGATTGCCGGTGGGCTTTATGCCGGAAACGACGCGCATTGGGGGGATCCTATCGACGAACAAGCCTTCTCACATCGGCAAGCCGGAAGGCGCCGAACAGGAAGGTCGCGGCGAAATAGACCAGCGCACCCGCGCTGACCAGCACCAGCATCGCCCCCCAACGGTGCAGGCTGGGTCCGGTGGTGTAGGGGCGGAACAGGTCATTCGCGAACCACATCACTGCGCCCATCACCAGCGCGGCAAGCGCGAGCCGCCACGTGCGCCGCTTTAGCTGTGCGTCAGCAACGAAGTGACCTCGCATCACCAACGCGCGCCACAGCAATGCGACGTTGACGGTCGAGGCAAGCGCCGTCGCCAACGGCGGACCCATGTGACCCAGCGGGTAAATGAAGGCCAGGTTCAGGACCAGGTTCACGACCATGGAGATCGTCGCATAGCGCACGGGGGTCTTTGTATCCTGCCGCGCGTAGAAGCCGGGGGTGAGCACCTTCACCAGGATGTAGGAAGGAAGGCCAATTGAAAACGCGGCGAGCGATTGGGCCGTGGCCGTCGTGTCGGCAGGGGTGAAGGCGCCGTGCTGAAACAATGCTGCGACGATTGGCGCGCCGCAGACGATCAGCGCTGCCGTTGCCGGCAGGGTGAGGAACAGCGCTAGCTCCATGCCCCGGTTCTGAGTCTCCATCGCGGCAGCATCCTCGCCCCGGCCAAGCTGGCGCGAGATCGTGGGCAGCAGCACGGTGCCGAGGCCAATGCCAATCAGGCCGAGCGGCAGCTGGTTCAGGCGGTCCGCAAAATAGATATAGCTTACCGATCCCGCGGACAGCAGGCTGGCGGCAAGCGCCGTTGAGACGACGAGGTTTATCTGCACTGCGCCAGCCCCCGCGGCTGCTGGCCAGATCAGCGCCAGCAGGCGCTTCACTTCGGGATTGAGCGTGGGCCGCTTCAGCTTCAGCGCCACGCCCGCGCGGCGGCATGCCCAGATCAGCCACAACAGCTGAAGCGCGCCCGACACGGTGACGGCAATCGCCTGGTTCCGCGCGGTGACGAGATTGTCATCATGGTGGAAGAGCAGCAGCGCGGCAATCAGCGTCAGATTGAGCAGGATCGGCGCCGCTGCCGCCACCCAGAAACGCTGCAGCGAGTTGAGGATCCCGCCAAGCAACGACACCAGGCTGATCAACATCAGATAGGGGAAGGTGATCCTGGATAGTTCGACGGCGAACGCGAACTCCTCGCGGCTGGCAGCGTTGAACCCGCCGGAGAGCAGCCATGTGACTGGCCAGGCTGCAAGCTGCATCACCAAAGTGAACACGATCAGCGCGGGCAGCAGGACGGACAAAGTATCGCTGGCAAAGCCGATGCCGTCTGGCAAGCCACGGCCGTCCTTGTCCGCCACCTTGCGGTTGAACATCGGGATGAACGCGGCGGAAAATGCGCCTTCCGCGAACAGCGCCCGGAACATGTTGGGAAGGCGAAACGCGATCAGGAACGCGTCCGAGGCAAATCCTGCCCCGACGAACCGCGCGAACAGCGAGTCGCGGACAAGGCCAAGAATGCGGCTGGCGAGCGTCAGACCGCCGACCGATCCGAGCGCGCGGGTGAGGTTCATCGTGCTAGGCCCCGTTCGCCAACAACCCCCTTCGTCCTGAGCGTGTCGAAGCGCGTGCCTGAAACGCCAGCTTCGACAGGCTCAGCCCGACCGACTGGGTGGCGCCGGTCGGTTTGCAACAGGTCGGTCGCTTAGGCCTGGCCGAAGTTCCCGGAGGCCAGCTGAGCGTCGCGCTGTTCGGCCTGCTGCATGTAAAGTGCGTTAAAATCGATCGGCTCCAGCAGCAGCGGCGGGAAGCCACCGTCGCGGATCGTGTCCGCGACCACGCGGCGCGCGAACGGGAACAGCAGGCGCGGCGCCTCGCCGAGCAGGAACGGCTGCAGTGCGTCCAGCGGTACGTTGCGAACGCCGAACAGGCCAGCATAGGCCAGCTCGACCAGGAAGGTGACGCGGCCCTGCGTTTCCGCACGAACCTCGATCTTCAGCGTCACTTCATGCGCGTCTTCCGCCACCTGGTTCGCGGCAATGTCGAACTGCACGTTGATTTCCGGGCCCTGCTGGTTCTGGAATACCGCGGGCGCGTTCGGATTCTCGAACGACAGGTCCTTCACATATTGCGAGATCAGGCCAACGGCAGGAGCATTGTCCGCGCCGTTTGCCTGCGGTTCATTGCCGGTGCCGGCGCCAAAATCCTGCTCGTCCATGCTTGTTCGTCCTTCGGGAAGAAATGGCGCGACCGGGCCGCGCGCGTCAGGCGCGGCGCCTAGCAGCGAGGCCGCATCGTTTCAACGGCGGCAGCCATTTGAAACCCGAGGCGTTGGCGACTATGTTGAGACCTTAGCGTATCGGAGGCCGGGTGTTTTACATAGTCCTGCTCGCGATGGTTGCAGCATTCCTTGCGCTCCGGCTCTATTCGGTGCTGGGCAAGCGTACGGGGCATGAGCAGCCGTTGCCAAAGCCCGCGGAGGAGCGGGTCGTGCCGGCTCCACTGCCGCGCGCGATCGAGAAGACGAGCGAACCGCGCGAGCCGGCCATCAAGCCTTTCGAAGGCAACGCCGAGCCCGGCATTCGTGCCATCATCGCTGCCGAACCCGGTTTTGACGTCGCCCGGTTCCTGGACGGTGCTCAGGCCGCCTACCGCATGATTTTGGAATCCTTTTGGAAGGGCGACGAAGCCGCACTGCGCGATCTGGTCGCGGCGGACGTCGGTCGCGCCTTTGGTGATGCGATTGCGCAGCGAAACGAAGCTGGTGAAGTTCTCGATAATCGGCTCGTGTCGATCGAACGGGCCATGATCACGGGTGCTTCGCTGCAGGGCAAGGACGCGCGTATCACCATTCGCTTCGATGCCCTGATCGCCGCGGTCACTCGTGACGCGGAGGGCAATGTGATTGCCGGTTCGACCAGCGATGCCGTCGAGACCCACGATGTGTGGACGTTCGCGCGTACCCTGCGTAGCAGCGATCCCAATTGGAAGCTGTCGGACACCGACGAAGCTTGAGCATCGTGGTTTGAACATCGGGGGCGTAATGCTGGGTCGTGGTGGTATTGCGCTGTTGGCGGCGTTGGCGCTGTCGGCATGCGTCGGCGGTGTTGTGCCGCCCACTTCTTCCGGCAGCGGTCCGGTCGCAAGGCCAAGTCCCCCAACCCGTCCTGCCGGGCCTGTTCGTCAGCCGGTTCCCTCGACGCCGCTGGCGCCGATCCCCAGCACCGCGGTGCCAGATGCGGTTACTGCCGTAACGGCCGGCCTGGCTGCTGGCCCCTCCGTATCCAGCCTGCCGATCACCAACGAGGGTGCCGAGCGTGCGCTTGCGGCCTTTCGTATCAGCTGTCCCTCTCTGGTTCGCCGCACGGACCCGACCGGGCTGACCCGCGGCGCCGACTGGAAGCCTGCCTGCGATGCCGCCGCGCGGGGCGGGGACGCACGCGCCTTTTTTGCGCGCTGGTTCGAAGCGGTGCAGGTCGGCGACGGCAAGGCTTTCGCCACCGGCTATTATATTCCGGAAATCGCCGGTTCGCGCAGTCATCGCCCCGGTTATGCGCCGATCTACGCGCGCCCGAGTGATTTGGTTGACGTGGATCTCGGGCAATTCTCCGCCGACCTGAAAGGCAAGAAGATCCGAGGTCGGGTCGAGGGCACGAATTTCGTGCCTTATTACGATCGCACTATGATCGAGGAAGGCGCACTCACCGGAAAGGCCCGTATCCTCGGCTATGCCGTCGATCCGGTGGAGCTGTTCTTCCTGCAGGTGCAGGGTTCGGGCCTTGTCCGGATGTCGGATGGCGACGTGCTTCGGATCGGATACGACAGCCAGAACGGGCGCGACTATACTGGCATCGGCAAGCTGATGCTTGATCGTGGCCTGATCGGCCGCGGCGAGGCAAGCATGCAGGGCATCGTTGCGTGGTTGCACGCCAACCCCGAACAGGGGCGTGCGATCATGCGCGAGAACAAGAGCTACGTTTTTTTCCGCGTGCTGGATGGCCCGCCGCTGGGGGCGATGGGCCTGCCGGTGTCCGATCAGGCTACAGTTGCTGCCGATGTGCGCTTCGTTCCGCTGGGCGCCCCTGTGTTCCTGTCCATGGATCGCACGGACGCCACCGGCCTGTGGGTGGCGCAGGATACTGGCGGGGCAATCAAGGGCACCAATCGGTTCGACACGTTCTGGGGTGCGGGTGATGAGGCGCGCGCGATTGCCGGCGGTATGAGCGCGCGTGGCACGGCATTCCTGTTGGTGCCTACCGGCACGCTGGCCCGGCTTGGTGTCGCGCGGCCTTAATCCTGAAGAGGCTGCGCTCTGGGCGCGGGTAATGGCAACGGTTCGCCCGCTCCGCGCGGTCGCCCCGGCAGCCGTGCCGAAGCCGGCTCCCGTGGTCGAGCCGCCCAGGCGCCCGGTCGGCCGTCTTCCCACGCGGCCGCTGCCCGCGCCCAAGAAGGCGGCAGACTTGCCCAAGCGGCCTTTGCCGGGGATCACGCTTGATGCCGGCTGGGACAAGAAGCTGGCGCGCGGGCTGGTGACGCCGGACGCCACGATCGACCTACATGGGCACACCTTGCACTCTGCCCATGATCTTCTCGATGGGGCGCTCGCCCGTTCTGTTGCACGGGGTGACCGTGTCATCTTGCTGGTGACGGGCAAGCCGCCGCGTCCCGAGAGCGAGCGTCCGCATGCGCGCGGTGCTATCCGCGCTGCGATTGGTGATTGGCTGGCCGGTTCGCGTCACGCAGGCTCCATTGCCGCGGTGCGCGGTGCTCACCCGCGGCATGGAGGGCAAGGCGCGCTTTACATCGTTCTGCGGCGGTTCCGGGGCTGACCGGAGGGCCAGCGAGCACACGCGTCCCGTGACGAAGTGCAACCGCGATGATGGCGCTGCTAAGCTTCTCCGACCGATCCGTCAGAGGAAGCTGTATGGATCCACATCAACGGCGACCCGCACCTTGGACGGCCAGTCCAGCGCGCCAAGCCAGCCACGGATCACTTCCTGCACATCCAGCGCCCGGCGCGCATGAACCAACAACCGGAACCGATGCCGGCCACGCAGCATTGCGAGCGGGGCCGGTGCCGGACCATAGACGTGCATGCCGTCCACCTCAGGAGCGCTGCGCCCGATCAGCCGGGCGGTTTCCTGCGCGGCGGCCTGATCCTCGCTCGACACGATGATTGCCGCATAGCGCCCGAAAGGTGGCGCCCCCGCTTCGCGTCTGGCGTCCGTCTCTGCTTCGTAGAACGCCTCCGAATCGCCAGTCACCAGCGCCTGCATCACCTGCGCTCCCGGTGAGTGAGTCTGGATGAACACGCGCCCGGGCTTCTCCCCGCGACCTGCTCGGCCGGAAACCTGGCGGATCTGCTGAAACGTCCGCTCCGCGGCGCGCAGGTCACCGCCCTCCAGCCCAAGATCAGCGTCGACCACACCCACCAAGGTAAGGTTGGGAAAGTGATAGCCCTTGGTGACCAGCTGAGTGCCGACCACGATGTCGATCGCGCCAGCCTCCATCCGGCCGACGAACTCGGCCGCTTTCGCCGGAGACCATATCGTGTCGGAGGTGACGATCGCCACCCGCGCTTCCGGGAACAGCGCGCTCGCTTCGTCTGCGATTCGCTCCACGCCTGGGCCGCAGGCGACGAGGCTGTCTTCCTCGCTGCATTCCGGGCAAGCCCGCGGCACTGGTTCGATATGGCCACAATGGTGACAGGCCAGACGGCGGGTCAGCCGGTGTTCGACCATCCAAGCGGTGCAGTTCGGGCATTGGAAACGGTGGCCGCAGTGTCGGCACAGCGTTAGCGGAGCGTAGCCGCGGCGGTTGAGAAACAACAAGGATTGCTCACCGCGCTCCAGTGTCTCCTCCAGCGCCTTCACCAGTGGTGGGGCAAGCCAGCGGCCTCGATCCGGCTTGTGCTCCAGCAGGTCGAGCGCTTCGATCGCCGGCATTTCCGCCAAGCCGAAGCGCCCCGGCAGCTTCACCTCCGCATAATTGCCGAGCGTGACTTGCTGGCGAGTCTCGATCGCGGGGGTGGCGGAGGCGAGAATGACAGGGCAGCTCTCGAACTTGCCGCGCATCACTGCCACGTCGCGCGCGTGGTAATGAACCCCGTCCTCTTGCTTGAAGCTGGTCTCGTGCGCTTCGTCGACGACGATCAGTCCGAGGTTTGCGTATGGAAGGAAGAGCGCCGATCGCGCGCCCACCGTCACACGCGCGTCGCCGCTCGCGATGGCACGCCAAGCGCGCCGCCGCTGCGTGGAGCGGAGGCCCGAATGCCACGCCACCGGTTCGCACCCGAACCGATCGTGGAAGCGCTTCAGGAACGGTTCGGTGAGTGCAATCTCGGGCAGCAGGACCAGAACCTGCCGATCATGCCTGAGCGCCTCAGCCACCGCCTCAAAATAAACCTCCGTCTTGCCGGAGCCGGTAACGCCATCCAGCAGCGTCGGGCGAAAGGCATGGGCTGCCACATTCCCCATGAGCACGTCGGCGGCGGCGCGCTGATCGGTTGAAAGGGTCGGGGGCGCATGGTCCGGATCGGGCAGGGGATAGGGGCTGTCGATATCCACCTCGACCCCTTCGATGGCGCCAACTTTCACCAGCCCTCGAATCACCCCGTCCGATACGTCGGCGATTGCCGCCAGCTCCCGAATCAGGCCCTGGCGATCGCCGATCCGCTCGAGTGCTTGTTCTCGCTGAGCGGTCATGCGCTCGGGGATGTGCCCGGTCGCGCGATATTCAATGACCTGCCGCGAGCCCTCCAGTGCAGAGGTCGACGACAGGGCCATTCGCGCGACCGAGGCCGGTGGCGCGAGATAATAGTCAGCGGTCCATTCAATCAGCCGACGCAGTGCCGGCCGGAGTGGCGGAGCGTCGGCGACGGCAAGCAGGTTACGCAGGCGATTGTCGCCCACCTCAGTATCCGATGGCAGCCGCTCCGGCTCCCAGACGACGCCCATCAACTGACGGGGGCCGAGCGGGGCCACGACGATGGAGCCCGGCTCTACCGACATGCCGTGCGGCACACGATAGTCGAGCGGGCCAAGGGCGGAATTGAGTACGAGAACGCGGGCACGGGACATGCGAGCACGCATATGGGGTGCAGGCGACTCGGAGGGAAGCGGATGATAGAGAGGCGAGGTGGAAGACCTGCCAACGCTCTACGCTACGCATCTCACCCGTCATCTGCGGCGGTCCATTCATACGGTGCGTGCCTATCGTGCCACGGCCGTTCGGTTCCTGTCGTTCATGAGTCGCCACTTGGGCGGTCCTGTTGATCGCGAGGCGCTGACGAACGTAACGCCGGCAGACTTGCGCGCGTATCTGGCGCATCGCCGCGGGGAGGGGCTCAGCAACGCCTCGGCGGCGCGCGAATTGTCGGCGGCGCGCGACTTTCTCGATTGGGCCAACGGCGAAGGGAGCGCCCCCAGAATGAAGGGCCCACGTGTGCGCAAGGGCGTGCCGCGTCCGATCGCCCCGCATGAGGCCGTGGCCCTGGCCGAAGAAGTGGGCGATGCCGCGCGATTGGAATGGGTCGGCAAGCGGAATTGGGCGTTGCTGCTGCTGCTTTATGGCGCGGGGTTGCGGATCGGCGAGGCGCTAGCCCTGACGGGCGCGTCGATGCCGCTGGGAGAGACGATCACCGTCACCGGCAAGCGTGACAAGGCTCGGGTCGTTCCGCTGTTGCCTCAGGTGCGAACGGCAATAGAGGCTTATCTGGCGGTGTCGCCATGGCCGGTTGAGCGCGACGCACCGCTGTTCCGCGGTGCTCGCGGCGGCGCTTTGTCACCGGGGGTGGTGCGAGCGGCGGTTCGCGCCGCCCGGGCAACGCTTGGCTTGTCAGATCGAACCACGCCTCATGCGCTGCGTCATTCATTCGCCACTCACCTCCTCGGCCGCGGTGCTGACTTGCGATCGCTGCAGGAGTTGCTCGGTCACGCCAGCCTTGGCTCAACCCAGATTTACACCGCGGTGGACGCCGCGCATCTGCTGGACGTTTATCGCAACGCCCATCCCCGCGCCTGAGGGAACATCGATGTTCCCCTCCCGTTTCCTTGTTTTGGACAGGAGGCAATCATGGGTGAGTTGGTCGACAAGATTAAAGGCAATCTGAACGAGGCTGTTGGCAAGTCCAAGCAGGCGCTGGCGGACAAGGATCCGGCGACCCGGACCGCGGCTGACGAGCGTCTCGAGGCCGAGGGCGCTGGTCAGGAACTGAAGGGCAAGGGCCAGCAGTTCATGGGCGAGGTCAAGGGCGCGCTGGGCGACAATATTTAACAGCGTCGTCGCGCCGGCGCCGCGCGCTTTGCATTTCAGGTGCGCGCAGCGCCGGCGGGTATCATCGGAGCAGCAGCGGCAGCGGCTTCCCGGTGCTGGCGCGGCGACGCTGGCGCTCAGAATCGGTCTCATCGATCACCAGGAGACTTGCATGCGCGTCGGTGTGCCCAAGGAGATAAAGAACCACGAATACCGCGTTGGCCTGACGCCGGGCGCGGTCAGGGAGTATGTCGCGCGCGGGCATGAGGTGCTCGTCGAATCAGGGGCGGGCGCCGGCATCGGTGCTGACGACGGTGCCTACACGGCGGTCGGCGCGGTAATCATTTCCACTGCCGAGGAAGTGTTCGCCACCGCAGAGATGGTCGTGAAGGTGAAGGAGCCCCAGCCGGGCGAGTGGGTACAACTGCGCGAGGGCCAGATCCTCTTCACTTATCTTCACCTCGCCCCCGATCCGGAGCAGGCAAAAGGCTTGATGGCATCGGGCGTGACGGCGATCGCCTATGAAACTGTTACCGATCGCAATGGCGGGCTCCCGCTGCTCGCTCCGATGAGCGAGGTTGCCGGACGGTTGTCGATCGAGGCCGCTGGCTCGGCCCTGATGGCCTATAATGGCGGTCGCGGCGTCCTGCTCGGTGGTGTTCCGGGCGTGCCGCCTGCGCGAATTGCTGTGCTCGGCGGGGGTGTGGTTGGCACCCAGGCCGCGCGCATGGCGGTCGGGCTGGGTGCAGAGGTCACCATCATCGATCGATCGCTGCCGCGCCTGCGTCAGCTGGACGAACTGTTTGGCGGCCGTGTGCGAACGCGCTTTTCCACCCTGGAAGCGATCGAGCAGGAGATCGCCGATGCTGATGCCGTCATCGGCGCCGTGCTGATCCCCGGGGCTTCCGCGCCCAAGCTCGTTACACGCGAGATGCTCGGTGGGATGAACCAACGCGCGGTGTTGGTGGATGTCGCAATCGATCAGGGCGGTTGTTTTGAAACCAGTCACGCCACCACTCACGCCAATCCTACCTATGAAGTGGACGGTGTGATTCACTATTGCGTGGCAAACATGCCCGGTGCCGTTCCGCTGACATCCAGTCATGCTCTCAATAATGCCACCTTGCCGTATGGTTTAGCGCTGGCGGAGAAGGGCATTGCTGCGTGCGATGAGGACCCAGGACTTATGGCGGGCCTGAACGTGCGGGCCGGTAAAATCGTCAATGAGGCCGTGGCACGAAGCCTCGCTTGATCCGGTCGCCTGAACAGAGCTTCGACCGCGAAATGTTCAAATAGAAAACCCCCGTCCAGCATCTGGATCGGGGGTTTTCTGTTCTCGGTAGCTGACGAGCAGCGACGTTGAACTTTTCACTGACTTTGTCGGCGAACCCACCCTTGAGACCCCGGAGAAAGGCTGCCTAGCCGCAGCGTTCTTGGTGCCATTCGGGTGGTTTGAACCCTTTACCAGGGCTTAATGTCCGAACCGCCGTAGATCAGGGCGAGAATGAAAGCGAGCATCTTGAACTCCCTAGTTATTAACGTCCACAGGACGCGCTTTATAGTTAACAAGCCGTTTACCAATATTCAAGAGAGTTTATAAAGGACAGTATTGCTGTCCTAACTTCCGCTCGCAAGTTAAGGGTATTTTCAAATCTGCTGAGTATTCCGGACCGGTATGGTCGGTTCAGGCATCAAACCTGCGCAGGTGCCCGTCGTGCGAGGCGGCTCGCTGACGTGTTTGCCATCCATGTTGGCGCAACGGCCGGCGTGGCGGTTCCTCGTTCTTGCCGAGATCGCGAATTTTGCCGTGGTTCGTCGGTATGTCGGTTGCGCGCGCAGCAACATGCTGGTCGCGGACGTGTCTTCCCGACTTTCGCAGACAGCGCCCGAAATGCGGCTCACGGTTGTCGGGCGCACTACGTTGGAACTGGCGTTCGAGGGCGAGGAGGCGACTGAGCTTGACCGAACGCTGGATCTGCTACGATCGGTGTGTGAAGAGCCATTCGTCCTCGACGGCGAAGTTTACCGACTGGAAATCTGCTTCGGCGCTGCCGCCGGTCCTTCTGCGAATCTCGACGACGTTCGTCTTGCTGAGGAAGCGGAAGCGGCGCTGGCGGAGGCTCGTGCGGCCCATGTTCCGGTCCGTCATGACGTTGGAGCGCTGGGCGCTCGTGAGATTCGGTCGCTGATTGATGAGTTGAGAGTGGCAATCGCTGAGGAACAACTCTTCCTCGCCTATCAGCCGAAGATCCATGTCCGCCGACAGGAGATTGGCAGCGCCGAAGCGTTGGTGCGCTGGCAGCATCCATCGCGCGGCCTAGTCCTGCCAGGTGATTTCATCGGTGCCGCGGAAGAGGGCGGGCTGATTGATCAACTTACGATCTGGACGATAGAGCGTGCCATTGCAGATCAGCGACGCCTGCTGGCCGGTGGACATGACCTGCGCATCTTCATCAACATCTCTGGCCAACTGCTCGGTGATCAGGCGTTCGTTGATGCGGCCTGTCGTTTGGTAGCGGAAGCGGACGCCAAACTCGGGTTCGAGGTTACAGAAACCTCCGTTATTCGCGATCCCGCGTCGGCCATCGCGAACCTACAGCGTTTCGCAGACATCGGCATTGTCATCGCGATCGACGATTATGGTGCCGGGCTGTCCAGCCTCGCATATTTGAAGCAATTGCCTGCGCGCGAGCTGAAGATCGACAAGCTGTTTGTGACTCAGCTGACCAGCTCCAACCGCGATCCGCTGATCGTCCGCTCCACCATCGACTTGGCTCACGCCCTTGAGATGGAGGTGGTCGCAGAGGGCGTCGAAACGCATGCCGCGCTTGCGCTTCTTACTGTCATGGGTTGCGACATGGTCCAAGGCTTCCTGATCAGTCGTCCGATCTCGCTTGAAGCGCTGATGACCTTCCTGGAGGAGGATCGGCATCATTTCGTGTCGCAGGACACGCGGGCAACGTTCAACGCCTTGGCCACTGCGTGGAAGCGCGGTTGATAACGCCGTTTAGGCGAGGGTGGCTGCTCACCCTCGCATTGCCTTTGATGGTGGCCGCCGCCGCGCCCACTGTGCGGATTAGCGATCCCAAGTTTGAAGCGCTCGCCGCCTCGGTTAAGGCTGGCATGCTGACCGATCCGGCAGAAGCGGTCGCCGAGTCGCGGTCTGCGCTTGCCTACGCGCGCCGTGCCGGATCTCTCCAGATGGAGGCCACGGCGCTGTGGCTGATGGGTGAAGCTTATAGCCGCGTTATGCAGCCTCAGCGTGCTGCTGAGGCACTGGCAGGCGCACGGCGAACGGTCGAAAAGATTGCTCCCGGCACGCAGCTTCACGCCGACATCCTCCTGTCGGAGGGGGGCGTGCTATATGCGACTGGGCAGATCGGTCGGGCGCTTTCCGACTTGCGGCGCGCTCACGATTTCTTCCGTAACCTCGGCGACACCCGAAGCCGGGCGAAGACCCTGATCATGATTGCCTTGGTCCACGCCACAGGCAACGATTACGAAGGCGCGCTTCGCTATTACGACGAAGCGATGGATGCCTATCGCGCCGATCCCGGGTTGTCGGTCGCCATTCACAACGGTCGCGGCATGGCGCTTCGGGAACTGGGTCGCCTTGGTCGCGCCAGCACTGAACTGACCAAGGCGCTCGCCTTCGCGCGGGACATGAAGAGCCCGGCGCTACAGGCGCAGGTGCTGATCAACATGTCGGAAGTGCTTCTCGCCAAGGGAGATGTGGCGGGTGCACAACGCACCATCGCCGAAGGTCTCACCCTGGCAAGCAAACCTGGCGCCGCCGCCCACCGCAGCGGCTTTATCGCGCTTGCGGCGCAGGCGGCGTTTGAACGCGGTGACCTCGCGGCGGCCGAACGCCTTATCACGGAGCGGTTCCAGGGCCAGGATCTCGACAAGACACTGCCGCCCGATCGCTCCGCTCATGATACAGCATACCGCATCTATGCGAAGCTCGGCAGGAGCGACCTCGCGGTCCGGCATCTGGCTGCCCTGAAGCGGCTCGACGATCAGGCCACCGCGACGGCCCGGTCCAATAGTGCCGCCATTGCCAGTGCGCAGTTCGACTTTGCCAATCAGGAACTGAGAATCGCTCAGCTGAAGGCGGAGGATCTTCAGAAAACGGTGGCATTCGAGCGTGCCCGCGCCCGAACCCAGCAATGGTTGTTCCTGGGCACGTTGCTCATCATCGCTCTGCTCATCTTCGGCATCGTGACCATCCGGCGCAGCCGTAACGCACTGGCGCGGACCAACACGGCGCTGGGCAAGGCTCTGGCTGCGAAGACTGAATTTCTGGCCACTACCAGTCACGAGATCCGTACGCCGCTCAACGGCATCCTTGGTATGACTCAGGTGATGCTTGCCGATCCGAAAACCGATCCTCCCACGCGCGATCGGCTGTCGGTCGTGCATGGTGCCGGCATGACGATGCGCGCGCTGGTGGATGACATCCTCGATGTCGCGAAGATCGAAACCGGTCGCATGACGATCGAGGAAGCACCGACCGACATCAGGCGCACCATCCAGGAAGCGGCCCGCATCTGGGAGGATCAGGCCCGCGCGAAGGGGCTTGGCTTCTCCCTCGATCTGGAAAACGCGCCGCATTGTGCCGTCGCCGACGCGACCCGCTTGCGTCAGATCGTGTTCAACCTGTTGTCAAACGCGGTGAAGTTCACCGCCAGCGGTCACGTGAGCGTGACCGCCAAGATCGTGGATGATCGCTGGCGCCTGGTGGTGACGGATACCGGCATCGGGATCGCACCGGACAAGCACGAGATCATCTTCGAGGCGTTCCGCCAGGCTGATGCCGGTACGACCCGGCAGTTCGGCGGGACCGGGCTGGGATTGTCCATCTGTCGCAATCTGTCACGCGCGATGGGCGGCGATGTGATTGTCACCAGCATGGAAGGGGCGGGCGCTACCTTCGTCCTCGACCTGCCGTATGAGCCTGCAGTACTTGACGAAGTGGCGGCGGCGCCCGGCGCAGGCGTGCTGGTCGTTGACCGCAATCCAATCACTCGAGCGATGTTCAAAGCGCTGCTCTCCCCGGTCGGCGGCACCGTGTCCTTCGCGGGTACCGCCGAGGAGGCCCGGGAAGCAGTCGCGGCGCGGCCGGCCGCGACGCTGTTGCTGGACGACGCAACACTGCGCACCAGCGAGGATCCCATCGAAGCGGTACGCGCGCTGGCGCAGGCTGCACCTGCAGCGCGGATCGCCCTGCTGGGCCCGCGGCTTGAGGTGCTGGAGCAAGCGCGGCTGGGTGAGGCCGGCGTTTCTCGCTTCATCATCAAGCCGATTGGCAAAGAAGCACTCGTTCAGGCCCTGTTTAGCGACGAACCGGACGTCTCCGCTCTTGTTTCCCACGCGGCTTGAGACAATAACAGCGCTGGCAATGGAACGATTAGCCTGCCTGTTCGGCCTGCGGCCATGAACGTCCTGTTTATCGAGGACGATCGGATGAACCGCCGCGTGGTCCGCGATATGCTTAACGTGGCCGGAGCGGACATGATCGAGGCAGAGAGCGCCGAGGAAGGGCTGCGCCTGCTCGACGATCAGGAGTTCGATATGCTCCTGGTCGATCTGCGCATGCCCGGCATGGATGGGATCACCGCCATTCGGCATATTCGTGCGCGGCCGGATCAGAAGGGGCGCGTTCCGATCATTGTCGTTACCGCCGATACCGCGGTCGATCTGCGCGAGCGCTGCCTTGTCGCGGGCGCAGACGAGGTGATCTTCAAGCCCGTTGCAATGGACAATCTGTTCGACGCGATGGGCCGCGTGCTCGCGGCCCATGACGGTGGCTTGATCGGCTGATCAATAGCCGCGGTCGAGATCGGCGACATTCTCCATCGGTCGTCCGGTGCGATAAGCCTCCAGGTTGCGCAGGAACATGGCGCCTGCGCGCTGGAACATCTTGGTCTGGCTGCGTCCCGACAGGTGCATGGAGATCATGCAATTGGGCGCTTTCCACAGTGGGTGATCGGCCGGAAGCGGTTCCGGATTGGTGGGGTCGAGAAAGGCGCCGCCCAGCTTTCCGCTGTGAAGTGCCGCGAGCAGCGCATCGTCGTCGATCATGTCGCCACGTGCGATGTTGATCAGCCAGGCCCCCGGCTTCATTGCCGCAATCTCTGCCCCGCCGATCATCGACTTCGTCTCCCCGGTGGAGGGGGCCGCGAGCACCACCCAGTCGAACTCGCCCAATCGTGCGCGCCACGCATCAGGGGTCAGCGTGCCATTGCTGCCAGAGCGGGTCACGCCAGTAACCTCGACGCCGAACGCAGCCAGCCGATCCCCGATCAGGCGCCCGATCGCACCATATCCGATCACGATCGCCTTGGTCTCGGCAAGCTCGATCTTGCCGGGCGAATCGCGGAGCCACTCGGCCCGGTCCTGCGCGCGAATCACGTCGTCCAGCCGCTTGGCCGCGGCCAGCACGCCTAGTGCTGCATATTCGGCCACCGCGATCGCGTTGATACCGACGCCATTGGTGAGTGTGGCGCCGCGCGCGCGCAGCACATCCAGCGGAAAGGCGTCGAGCCCGGCGTAGATGGTGGAGACCCACTTCAGCCCGTCTCCCGCGGCGCGAAGCGTCTCTTCGGTCAGCTTCGTCGGCTGCATGTCGACCCAGGCGATCTCTGCATCGGCAATCATCGCCTTTGCGTCATCAGGGCTCGACCACCAGGCAACGTCGAGATCGGGCGGGAGCTGCGGTTCGAGCAGCGGACGGGCGATTGCGGGGAGAACAGCCTTCATGACCCTAGGTGATAGCGCGGCGCATGCGGCTCGCCTATCGGGTTGATGTGATCGCCATTCTCTCCGCCGTTGTCGCCGCCGCAGCCCTGACTGGGCCTCTCGGCTCGACCTCCGCCAGCCCTGCCGTTGCTAGCCCTGCCATCGCCAGCCCCGCCGTCGCCAGCCTCGAGGCATTGCGTGCAATCGACCTTCGGCTTGCTACCATCGCGCAGCGGTTGGTCACGGCCAACGCACCCCTCTGCCGTGACACCGTGCCGGCCACCGGCATGATCCTTCACGCCGAAACTCAGTATGACCCCGAGTCACAGCCAGCTGCGCGTCAGGCGTTCCGTTTCGCAACCCCGGTATCGGTGGAGGCGGTGGTGCCTGGCTCTCCCGCTGCTGTTGCCGGGATCCGCGCAAATGATGGCCTGGCGAAGATCGGATCGGACGCGCTCGGCGCCGCTGCGCAACCGCCTTCCAGCGCGGATCGCGACGCTGCGCTCGACTTACTGGAGCGCCAGAAATCCCCCGTATCTGTGACCGTTGCTCGCGACGGCGAGCGGCGCGAGGTGAAGATCCCGGCAAGTCTCGGCTGCCGGGCACGTTTCGAAGTGGTGCTCGGGCCGAAGATGACGGCCCAGTCCGATGGCAAGGTCGTCCAGATCGGCATGCGCTTCTTCGAGCGCTATCGTGACGAGGAAACGACGGTCATCGTGGCGCACGAACTCGCGCACGTCATCCTGAAGCATCGCGTCCGGCTCGAGGCTGCCGGGGTGAAGGGAGGCTTGCTCAAGGAGATCGGACGCAATGCGCAGCTTGGCCAGACGGCTGAGCTGGAAGCCGACACGCTTGGGGTTGCCCTGCTTCACAACGCCGGCTTCGATCCTGCGTCCGCCGCGCGCTTCTGGCGGGAGCGGGGCGGTGACATCGACGGCGGCCTGTTCCGCAGCCGCACCCATCCCGCGACAAAGCGTCGGATCGCGGCGATCGAAGCGGCGGCCGGCGCGATACCGGCCGGCGAACGACCCTACCTTTCGCCCGTCTTGGCCCAGCGCGATTCGCCGCTGCGCTGAGCTGGGGCCGAACCTGCGCGAGCGAAGCCGCGAGTCCTGCGTCCATCAGACGGTGGTGATGCGCCAATCCCAGCCCAGCGGATCGCCATCCATCACCTCCACCCCCACCCCTGCCAGTTCGTCGCGAATTGCGTCAGACGCAGCGAAATCTTTGGCCGCGCGGGCTTCCTGCCGCTTTGCAAGCCGGGCGGCGATCGCAGCTTCATCAATGGTCGCCGAGGCCGGCCGCACGCGCAGGTCTTCGCGCTTGATCGTGTCGAGCGGCAAGCCGAGCACTTCGGTGAAGTCCTGCAGCGCGGCCAGCCGGTCGCCAGGCGAGACCTTCTTGTCCGCAATCAATGCGTCCAGGATGGGCAACGCCTTGGGTGTGTTGAGATCCTCCGACACTGCGGCTTCCAGCTGCTCGCGATAGCCCGCAGCGGAGCCCTTCTGCGGCGCATCCGCTCGCGTCCGAAGACCTTCGATGGCCTGCGCCAGTCGCTTCAGCCGGACCTGAGCGGCGGCCAGATTATCCCACGAGAACTCCAGCTCGCTGCGATAATGCGCCTGCAGACACAGCATCCGGTAGGACAGGGGGTGGAAGCCGCGATCTACCAAGGCCTGCAGCGTCAGGAATTCGCCGGAGGACTTGCTCATCTTTCCTGCGCGCTCGACCAGGAAATTGTTGTGCATCCAGAAAGCAGCGCCGCTGTCGGCGCAACCGCAATGGGCCTGGTTCTGGGCAATTTCGTTGGGGTGATGGATCTCGCGATGGTCGATGCCGCCGGTGTGGATATCGAATGATTCGCCAAGGTACTTCTTGCTCATAACAGAGCATTCGAGATGCCAGCCCGGTGCCCCCCGACCCCAGGGCGAATCCCATTCCATCTGGCGGTTCTCGCCCGGCGCTGACGTGCGCCAGATCGCAAAGTCCTGCGCGTGCCGCTTGCCGGCCACCGGATCGATCCGACCCTCGCCGGCGTCATCCGCCGATCGCGCCAGCCGCCCGTAATCGGGGACCGTCGTCACGTCGAAGTACAGGCCGCTGTCGAGCCGGTAGCAATGCTTCGCCTCGATCTGGACGGCGAAGTCGATCATCTCGGCGATGTGATCGGTTGCCAGCGGCAGATGCGTCGGCTTGCGGATGTTGAGGTCCGCAAGGTTCTGCTTGAACGCATCGGTATAATGGCGTGCGATTGCCCAGATGTCCTTGCCGGCCCGCTTGGCTGCCGCCTCCATCTTGTCGTCGCCGGCGTCCGCGTCGGAGGTCAGGTGGCCCACGTCGGTGATGTTGATGACATGGGTGAGGTCAAAGCCCTTCCACGTGAGCACGCGCGACAGCGTGTCCGTAAAGACATAGGCGCGCAGATTGCCGACATGGGCGTAATTGTAGACGGTTGGCCCGCAGGAATAGACGCGCACGCCCTTCGCCGAATCAAGGGGCTCGAACGCGCGCGGCGAGCGCGACAGGCTGTCGTAGAGCGAAAGCGTCGTCATGGAACGCGCTCTACCGCCGCCTTGGCCACACGCAAAGGGAGCCGCATGGTTGTGGCGCAATCGCCACAGCGCGGCGGGTTGCGCCGCCAACAGGGGAGTGGTAGACGCAGCGGGTTCACGGCGCGGGCTATGCTTGCTGCCGCCGTTTCCGTTTCGCGGAATCGGGCTGTTTCAGATCTCGGAGAAGTGTCGGTTTTATGCAGATCATCGTTCGCGACAACAACGTCGACCAGGCCCTGCGCGCGCTCAAGAAGAAGCTGCAGCGCGAAGGCGTTTATCGCGAAATGAAGCTGCGTCGGCACTATGAGAAGCCGTCGGAGAAGCGTGCACGTGAGCGTGCGGCTGCTGTCCGTCGTGCTCGCAAGCTGGAGCGCAAGCGTGCGGAGCGTGACGGCGCCCGGTAATCACCGCGCGATCGTCTCAACTTTCTCTTTCATTTGCTGCAATCCGGGCGCGTTGATTCGCGCCTGGTCATGACCGGGGGATCGCCATGTCGACCGTCACCGCCGTTCCGATCGCGCCGGTCAAGCGCAGCTATGTGGTGTGGCTGATCGTCGGCATCGTCGCCGCCGTGATGGCCGCCGCGGCGCTGGCCGTGCAGGGTGACGACTTCCTGACGCGCAATGCGCGCAAGGCTGGCGTAGTGACGACGGCCTCTGGCCTTCAGTACCAGGTGCTCGAGGCCGGATCCGGCGCGAAGCCGACGGACACGGATGTGGCGTTGGTCATGTATGAAGGCAAGCTGCTCGACGGCACGACCTTCGACAAGTCGCAGCAGCCGACACCGTTCCCGGTGACTGGCGTAGTGAAGGGCTTTTCGGAAGGCCTGAAGCTCATGCCGAAGGGCGCCAAGTACCGGTTCTGGATCAAGCCGGAACTCGGTTATGGTTCTGAAACCAAGGGTCCGATCCCCGGCAATTCGACGTTGATGTTCGATGTCGAGCTGATCGACTTCCTGCCGGAAGCTGTGCTCCGCCAGCTGCAGCAGCAGCAGATGATGGGCGGCGCTCCGGGTGCCGGTGTCCCAGGCGCTGCGCCTCCCGCCGGCCGCTAAGCAGACCTGAAACTTTCGAAAGGCGCTGCCGCTACGAAGCGGCGGCGCCTTTGTCGTTACGGACGTATCTGGCTCAGCGTCTCCCTGTCGGCCGTCGGCGAATCAGGCCGTCAAATCGGCAAGGCGCTGAGTCGGGCATGAGAATTCGGCCAAGCTGCGCTGAAATCCGACGTGTCTGGTCTGAAGTACGTTCGCTTGCCGGCTCGCCGGCGCGATCAGCTCGACCAAACGCTAGACCCTGGCGTTCCGAACCGTCGCTTGATCTAACGAGTGCAGACCCGCTCGCTGGCTGGTGAATGCGCAATGATCAGCTGACGGCGCTGCGCTGGAGCTGCCGTGCGGTTAGCGGGCGATGACGTTGGCGCGGCGTTGCGCTTGTCTAAGCTGAGAGCCTCGTTGACTTGCAACTGTGGCATAGGCGCCGCACGTCCCTGGCGATCAGGAACGTACGACGCATCGTTCACATCAAAGCGTGCGGCCGACCATGATCGTCGGGGTGATGTCCGTGAAGTTCGGAACATCCGCCTGAAGTTCGCCGATCCGCGGATTGGCCATTGCCTGACCCATGGCTTCGGGCGATGCGAAGTGGAAATGGGCGATGAGCGCAAACGGCGCAGCGCCGCCGCCGGGCGCCTGGCCCTCGATCAGTTCCACCCGATCCGGATTCCAGATCTCGCGGGCAAGCTCGGCATGCTTGGCCTTGTAGTAGCCCGCGTCAAACTTGGCGCCGTCATGGTTCGGATACAGAACACTAACGATCATGATTTCCCTCTCCCCTTATGAAAACGGGCGCCCTTGGAAGGGGCGCCCGTCGTTGGTTTCCAATCAGGCGTTTTCGCCGACGATGGTCTTCACTTCCATGAAGTCGGTCAGGCCCCATTTGCCACCCTCACGGCCGTTGCCGGAGGACTTGTAGCCACCGAACGGAGTTGCGCCGTTCGGGCCCCAGGAATTGATCGTGACGAGGCCGGCGCGCAGCTTGCCCGCGATCTTGGCTGCTTCGGACGGATCGCCCGAAATCGTGGCGGAAAGGCCGTAATCGGTGTCGTTCGCCATCTCGACCGCCTGATCGGTATCCTCATAGGTGGTGATGGTGGCGACCGGGCCGAACGTCTCTTCGCGATAGATCCGCATTTCCGGCGTCACGTCCGCGAGCACCGTGGGTTTCACGTAATAGCCGGCGTTGCGACCGTCCGGACGGCCAACGCCGCCGGTGACCAGTCGCGCACCCTCGTCCAGCGCCGACTGGATCAGGGTCTGGATCTTCTCGAACTGCGCCTTGTTGACGACCGGTCCGATGTGCGCGCCCTCCTTTTCGGGGCTGTCGATCTGCGTCGCTTCCATGATCGCCTTCACGACCTCTTCCGCTTCGTTCACCTGACTTTTGTGAACGAGGAGGCGGGTCGGGGCGATGCAGCTCTGGCCAGTGTTGGCGATGACGCCGGCCAGCGTGGGCGGCAGCACTTCACCCAGCTTCGCGCCTTCGAGCACGACGTTCGGCGCCTTGCCGCCCAGCTCCTGGTGGACGCGCTTCACGGTCGCGGCGGCCGCGGTCGCCACGGCGATGCCGGCGCGGGTCGAGCCGGTGAAGCTCACCATGTCCACGTCCTTGTGGGCGGACAATGCCGCGCCGACCGTCGGGCCATCGCCATTGACGAGGTTGAACACGCCTGCCGGCACGCCTGCCTCATCCAGGATCTCGGCAAAGATCATGGCGTTGGTTGGCGCTTCTTCGGACGGCTTCAGGATCATGGTGTTGCCGGCGGCAAGCGCAGGCGCAACCTTGGCGCAAATCTGGTTCAGCGGCCAGTTCCAGGGCGTGATCATCGCTACCACCCCGATCGGCTCATGCACGACGCGCGCGCCCTTGCCGGCTGCTTCCGAGAAGCTGAATTCCTTCAGCGCCGCCAGCGTGCCCATGAAGTGCCCGAGGCCGGCGGGGGCCTGCGCCATGTTGGCGAAGGAGATCGGCGCGCCCATTTCGCGGCTGGTGGCGGCGGCAAGATCGGGAATCCGCTTCTTGTAGAGCGCGATGATCCGCTCGAGCAGGGCGATGCGATCCTCGACCGTCGATTCCGACCAGGTCTTGAACGCCTTTTTGGCGGCAGCGACTGCCTTGTTGACGTCGGCTTCCGTGCCGAGGGTGATTTCGGTGGTGGCCTGCTCGGTCGCGGGGTCGATGACCTCGTGGCGATTGCCACCTTCGCTGTCGACCCAGGCGCCGTCGATATATTGCTTCAGATAGCTTTGCATTGTGCCTCTCCGCCTAGTTGGACGTGTGTTTCTGCACGCTTGTGCGGCTCGATTAAGTCAGTTGCAACAGGAAACGCGGCGCATGGGAAGCGTGCCGCGACGGGACAATGTCGCGCTCTTGCGGGCAGGCGCGCGGGCGGCGGACCGGATAGGGAAGGATGGAGATGATCGACCTGCCGGCCAACGCCCAGGACGAAGCGAAAGGATTTGCCTATGCGTATCGCCCCCGTCCTCCTCGCCATCGCGATGGCGGCCGTGCCGGCGAATGGACAGCAGGGAAGCGCCCCGTTCGTGGTGCAGGAAACTGGTGAGGGCTTTGCGACGCTGGACGAGGCATTGCAGGCCAACCGTGGGCAGGATTTCACGGTGCTCGTCGCGCCCGGCGTGTACCGCCAGTGCGCCGTGCAGCAGGCCGGCCGGGTGACGTTCAAGGCAGTGAAGCCTGGCAGCGCCATTTTCGAAGGGGCGTGTGAGGACAAGGCAGCACTGGTGCTGCGCGGCGCGGGTTCGGTGGTGGACGGCCTCGTTTTTCGCGGGATTCGGGTACCCGACGGCAACGGCGCGGGCATTCGCATCGAAATCGGCGACCTCGTGGTCCGCAATTCCATGTTTCTGGACAGCCAGGAAGGCATCCTGGGCGGAACGGAGGAGCCGACCAGTGTTACGGTGGATCGCTCCACTTTCTCCGGGCTTGGGCAATGCCACGAAACGGAGGATTGCGCGCACTCAATCTATCTCGCCAGTCGCGGCAGCGTGACGATCACGAACTCCCGGTTCGAACATGGGCGCGGCGGCCATTATGTGAAGCTGCGCGTCCCGCGAGTGACGATCACCGACAACAGCTTCGACGATTCGGCCGGCAATCGCACGAACTACATGATCGACCTGCCTGAGGGCGCGATTGGAGAGATCGCGCGCAACACCTTCGTCCAGGGCGTACAGAAGGAGAATTGGGGCGGCATGATCGTGGTCGCCGCGGAGCAACGCAAATATCGATCCGCCGGGTTGAGCGTGCACGACAATGTCGCGACGCTTGCTCCCGGACAGACGAAAAGCCCGGCCTTCGTCGCCAACGTCAGCGGTGAGCGCTTGGCCTTGGGAGCGAACCAGCTTGGCGCCGGCGTGCGCGCCTATGAGGTCCGCAATCCCTGAGCAGGGCCGGCACCGGCTCAGTCCGGCGCCAACCGAGTGGTTGCGTCGGACTTTGAAGGATGGCCGGGCAGAGGATTCGTCCGCCGCCCGGCCGTTCTGATCAGCGGCAGGTGTCGCCCGGGCCGCTGTCGAGATCGAGGCAGCGCCCGTCGAGGCCCTGAACCGGCAATTTGATCGTCGCGGCAAGCGTGGGCACGATATCCACCGTCTCAATGGATTGCGGCTGTTCGAAGCCTGCCATGCCCTTGCGCCAGAAGAGGATCGGCACGCGGCGGTCATAGTCCCAGGGGCTGCCGTGGGTGGCGACATAACCCGGACCAGGCTTGGCGATGCCCACTACGCGCGGCTTCAGCAGGAGGAGCAGGTCGCCGGAACGCTCCGGATCGTAGGAAGCATGCGCCCGCTCGACCAGCGTCCAGGTCTCCGGCGGCGCGGACGGGATCGTGGCCGCCGCGATTTCTTCGCGTGTCAGTACGGCGGCGACCTGAGGGAATGCCTGGAGCCGCTTCACGGCTTCGGCGATCACCGCCTGACGCCGGTTGGCCGGCACCGAATCGGCGATGTAGATGTCGCCTTCCGACCCGAGGAGAACCGGTCCGGCGATCCCCAGCTGCTTGCCGATCGCTTCGCCGACCGCCTTCACAGACACGTCCGCGCTGACGCGGCTTTCGCCGGGCATCGCACGCTGTTGTTGCCGCTCGGTCATGTCGTGGCCGCCGTGATCCGCGGTCAGCACCACCTGATAGTCGAGCCCCCAGGAATCCAGCACCGCGAAGAACCCGCCCAGCGTCTTGTCGAGTTCGGCCATCTGGAGGCACATTTCGCCGCCGCCGGGGCCAAAGCCATGGCCGATGTAATCGGTCGCCGAGGCGCCGATCGAAATGATGTCAGGCGCGCTTCCCTGGCCCAGCTTCATGTCCTGGATAAGGCCGGCAGCGATCGCGAACACCGCGCCATCGAGGGCAGGCGATGCGCGGAAGGCACGGGTATCCCCTGCAGCGCGCGCGAACCGCCCGTCGCCGATCGTCTGATTGCCGACCTGGATCGGCTGCATCAGCGGGCGGCAGAAGCCGGGAACGGTGAGCGGCTCCTGCGGCTGGGCGATCAGCTTGGCGACGGCGTCGCGCCCGCGCTGAACCGCCGGCGGCACTGCGCGTCCGTCATAGGAAATGAAGTCCTTGCCGCCCCAGAACCAGACCTCGTCGATCTTGTGCCCGCCCATCATGATGGCCGCGCGATCCTTGCCCGCAACTGAGACGACCCGGCTGGCCGGATTGGCAGCCTTCATCATCTCGCCAAGCGTCGGCACCTTCAGGTGGAGGTCGGAGGGCTTGTAGTTGTTATGGTCCGTGCCCGGGATCCGTTCGTCCTCGGCGCAATAGACTTCCTTGTCGGCACGCGGCGCCTTCTGGTTGATCCAATTGTTGGCGATGATGCCGGTATGCCCCGGACGCATCCCCGTGAGGATGGTGGAGTGACCCGGGCAGGTTTCGGTGCCCGCGTGGCTCTGATAGCCGGATGGGAAAACCGCGCCTTGCAGCAGACGGGCGAAGCCATCGGTGAAGCGATTGCGATATTGCGCGAACAGGTCCGCGGAAAACTGGTCAACCGAAATGGCGACGATCAGCTTCGGGGGCGTGGTCGGGGTGGTCGCGACAGCCGGCGCGGCCGGTTGCGCCGACTCTAGCGCAGCCTCCTGTGCGGCGGCGGCTCCAGCGGTAAGCGGAAGCGCGATGGAAGCGAGCAGGGAGGCAAGCAGAGCTTTCATGACAGACCTTGGTGCAAAGCAGGGGCGGTCGCGGTATGTCTGCGCCATGGCGGCTAGGCAAGCGTGGCTATCGGCGTTTCTTTTCATGGTGCTGGCGCTGTTAGCGCCGGTCGCCTCGGCGCAGACGCGGCATGTCGCGATCGATCTGGTGCCGGAGACTGCTCGGCCCGCCGCCGGCAGCACGGTGACCCTGGCGTTTGATTCGCGGCCGGAGCCGGAATGGCACGGTTATTGGCAGAACCCGGGGGACGCCGGGGTCGAGACCCAGCTGAAATGGACGATGCCGGAGGGGGTGAGTGCCGGGGCGCTGCGCTATCCGGTGCCGGAGCGGCTGATCGTCGGCGGCCTGATGAACTACGTCTATGAGGCGCCGTTCGCTCAGCTGGTCGACCTCAAGATCCCGGCCGGGCTTACACCTGGCACCCGTCTGCCGATCGCAGTGAAGATCGACTATCTCGTCTGCACCACCGAAATCTGCGTGCCCGAGACTCAGACGCTTTCCACCGAACTGACCGTCGGCGATGGCACCGTGGACGGCCCGACCCGCGCCCGCTTCGACACCTGGCGGCAAAAGCTGCCGCGGCCGCTGGGATCGACCGCGACCTGGCAGGCAGCCGACGGCCAGTTCCGACTAGCCGTCCCATTTCCCGCCAGTGCGGACGCGAAGGAGATTTACTTCTACCCGCTGGCCGGCGGCGCGGTGGACTATGCCGCCGCCCAAACAGCGGTGCGGGACGGTGATCGCATCACGCTGACCACCAAGCCGGCGACCAGCCTGGCGAGCGGCCCGATCGAAGGGGTGCTTGCGGTTGGTGAGGGGCGTGGTTTCCTGTTGACGGCCGCGCCCGGCACGGTCGCTGCAGCGGCCGCTCCGCAGGAGAGCTTTGCGGTTGGCGGGGCATTGCTTGCCTTTGCCGGGGCTTTGCTGGGCGGATTGCTGCTCAACGTCATGCCGTGCGTGTTTCCGATCCTCAGCCTCAAGGCGCTTGGCCTCGCGCGATCGGGGGAGACGGAAGGCGCCGCCCGGCGTGAGGCTTTGGCCTATACTGCAGGGGTGGTGCTGGTCTGCCTGGCGCTCGGCGGTCTGCTGCTCGGCCTGCGCGCCGGGGGGGCGACGGTGGGCTGGGCGTTCCAGCTTCAGGACCCGCGCGTAATCGGCGTTCTGCTGCTGCTGGTGACCGGCATTGCTCTCAATCTTGCCGGGCTGTTCGAATTGCCGACCCCGCGCTTCGCGAGCCATTCGGGAACCGGCGGCGCCTTTGCCACTGGCGCGCTGGCGGCATTCGTGGCCACGCCCTGCACCGGGCCATTCATGGGCGCGGCCTTGGGGGCGGCGCTGGTGCTGCCGCCGGCGGCAGCCTTGCTTGTCTTCGCGGGTCTTGGGCTGGGTATCGCCTTGCCGTTTCTGGCAATCGGCTTCGTGCCGGCGCTGCGTCGTCGCTTGCCAAAGCCGGGCCCATGGATGGCACGGCTGCGCCGGATCCTGTCGGTGCCGATGTTCCTCACTGCGTTGGCCCTTGCCTGGGTGCTGGGCCGCCAGGCGGGAGTGGACGGGATGACGATCGGGCTTGCCGCATCGCTGCTCGCCGCCTTTGGTTTGTGGTGGACGGGTCGACGTCAGCAATCCGGGAGCGAGCGCGCGTGGTGGCCGGCCGTGCCTGCACTGGCGCTGGCGGTTGCGGCGGCTGTTGTCGTTCGTCCGCAGGCGCCGGCTGCGGCAGAAGCGGTTGCGCTCACTGGCGCGGAGCCGTTCAGCGAGCAGCGATTGGCCGCTCTTCGGGCAGAGGGGCGGCCCGTGTTCGCTTATTTCACCGCCGACTGGTGCCTGACGTGCAAGGTCAACGAAAAGGCGGCGATCGAAACGGACGCGGCGCGGCAGGCGTTCACTGGCGGCAACGTGGCGGTGCTGGTCGGCGACTGGACAGATGGCGATCCCGCGCTCGGCCGCTTCATCGAGGCGCACAATCGGGCCGGCGTGCCGCTTTACCTCTGGTATCCCAAGGGCGCGGATCGCCCCCGGGTCTTGCCGCAATTGCTAACCAGCGGCATGCTCGCTGCCCTGCCGGAAGGGGCATGAATAACTGAGGAGAGCAAGGATGCGTCTGCTTGTCCCGTTCGCCGCCGCCGCCTTGGTGGCCAGTCCGGCCGCTGCCGACCAGGTCACTGGGCAGCAGGCCGGCAACTTCCGATTGATGGATGCCGACGGCCGCGCCGTCACACTCGCGCAGTTCCGCGGAAAACCGGTGGTGCTGGAATGGAACAATCCGGGCTGTCCTTATGTGCAAAAGCATTATGACAGTGGGAACATGCAGTCGGCACAGGCCAAGGCACGCGCGATGGGCGCAGTCTGGCTGACGATCAACTCCGGCGCGCCCGGCAAGCAGGGCCATATGACCGGCGCACAGGCCAAGGCCTTTGTTGCTGCGAACAAGGCGCAGCCTACCGCCTACCTCCTCGATCCGCAGGGCCGCGTCGGCAAGGGCTATGGGGCGAAAACGACGCCGCACATGTACCTCATCGATGCGTCGGGCAAACTCGTCTACCAGGGCGGGATCGACGACAAGCCGACTGCCGACAAGGCCGACGTCGCCACTGCCCGCAACCATTTGCTGGCGGCACTGACGGAGGTGAAGGCAGGCAAGAAGGTCTCGGTGCCGGAGGCGCGGCCTTATGGGTGTTCCGTGAAATACGCAGATTGACCCACGACGCGGGCAATGCCTGTTCCTCGTCACCCGCCGAACGAACCAGCCGTCGCCTGGGCTGAAATCTGACGAACTGCCCCATGTCGGCGGGGATGCTTGTGCGATGCAACAATCTGCAGCAGCATGCATCCGAAACGATCGATGAGGCGTTAACCGTCTGATGGGGACACGGGCATTCGACGAGATCATGGGCAACGGCGGCAACAGCCGGCCGGAACTGGCAAGCTTGGCCCGTTGGCTCGCCGATACGCCGCCCGACGAACTGCGCCGCCGGCAGGAAGCAGCCGAAGCGACTTTCCGGCAACTCGGCATCACGTTCGCGGTCTATGGGGACAATGACGCGAGCGAACGGATCATCCCGTTCGACATTGTCCCGCGCGTCTTCCTCGCCGACGAATGGGCGCGGCTCTCCGAAGGGCTGGTTCAGCGGGTGGAGGCGATCAACGCCTTCCTCGATGACATCTACGGCGCGCAGGAAATCCTGAAGGCAGGTGTGCTGCCGGAGGACCTGATCTTCCTCAATCCGCAGTTCCGACCGGAAATCGTCGGCATTCGTCCGCCGCATGGCGTGTGGGCGCACATCTGCGGGATCGATCTGGTGCGCACCGGGCCAGATCAGTTCTTTGTGCTGGAGGATAACGCCCGCACGCCCTCCGGGGTCAGCTACATGCTGGAGAACCGCGAGGCGATGGTTCGCCTGTGCCCGGAATTGTTCGGCCAGTTCCGCGTGGCGGCGGTGGACAGCTATCCCGATCGGCTGCTGGAGACGATGCGATCGGTCAGCCCGCGCGGATGCAGTCAGAACCCGACCTGCGTGGTGCTAACCCCGGGTCACTACAATTCTGCCTATTACGAACACAGCTTTCTCGCCGATTCCATGGGCGTCGAACTGGTGGAGGCGGCCGACCTCGTCGTGGATGACGATGTGGTCTATATGCGCACCATCGCGGGGCGGGTGAAAGTGGACGTCATCTACCGCCGCGTGGATGATGATTTCCTCGATCCGCTGGTCTTCCGCCCCGATTCCATGTTGGGCGTGCCGGGGCTGATCGCCGCTTATGCCGCGGGCAATGTCGCCATCATCAATGCGCCCGGCAACGGCATCGCCGATGACAAGGCGATCTACAGCTACATGCCGGAAATCGTCCGCTTCTATTCGGGCGCAGAGGCGAAGCTGCCCAACGTGGAGACCTGGCGTTGCCGGGAGCCGGAGGCGCTGCGCTACACGCTCGATCATCTGGAGGAGCTGGTGGTGAAGCTGGTCGACGGATCGGGCGGCTATGGCATGCTTGTCGGTCCCACCGCATCCAAGAGCGAGATCGCAGCGTTCAGGTCGGTTCTGGAGGCCGAGCCACATCGCTACATCGCGCAGCCGACGCTGGCGCTTTCCACCGTCCCGACGCTGGTCGACGCGGGCGTTGCACCGCGGCACGTCGATTTTCGCCCCTTCGTACTGACCGGCGCCAAGGGCGTGCAGGTCGTTCCCGGTGGTCTCACCCGCGTGGCGCTGCGCGAGGGATCGCTCGTCGTGAACTCCTCGCAGGGTGGCGGTACCAAGGACAGTTTCGTCCTGCTGGATGGCGGCAACAGGCAGACCCAGACCATGAGCGAGAACGGGATGACGCAGGAGCAGAGCCTGTGATCGCGTCACTGCTCCCGATTGATACGGCACAGAAGATGAAGCACTCCGCTGGGATTGGCTCGCTGGTGGTTGGCGCCGGCCAATGCTGAGCCGCACCGCTTCATCGCTCTACTGGCTGGGCCGCTATATCGAGCGCGCCGATTTCATCGCCCGGCTGGTCGAGGCGACGATCCGCCTCGACGTGCTGTCCGCCCGTCCTGCTGGGGAGGCCGCGTGGCAATCGGCGCTGACGGTGACGGATACGGAAGAGGCGTTCAAGGCAACGGGCGCAAGCCTGACGCGGGAGGCCGTGTCGCGGTTCCTGACCAGCGACTCGTCACATCCCGGCTCAATCGTTCGCTGCCTGGACATGGCGCGGATGAACGCCCGGGCAGTGCGCACGGCGCTGACGCGTGAATCCTGGTCGGCCATCAACGGCGCCTGGCTGGTATTCGACAAGCGGGTGAGCCGTGGCGATCCCGACCGTACGCTCGCCCTGGTCGATGCGGTAAAGGCGGAAACCCGCGGCTTCGAGGGCGCGCTGCACCGAATGCTGCGCAACCAGACCACCTTGTTCATCCGCCTTGGGCAGGCGACGGAGCGTGTGGACGATACCGCGCGGCTTCTCGACGTGAAATATCACTTGCTTCTGCCGGAGGGCGAGCAGGTCGGCGGCACGGTGGATCGCGATCAATGGACCACCATCCTTCAGACCGTATCTGCGGTCACGGCGTATCGTTGGCTCTACAACGACGGTCTGGTGCCGGCGAACGTGATCGATCTGCTGTTGGCGCGAAGCGAGCTGCCGCGCAGCGTCGCGGGCGCGATCGAGGAGGTGACGGAAGTGCTGACTCAACTCGCCCGGCGTACTGGCACCAACGGCGAGGCTGACCGCATGGCCCGCAGCCGGCACGCGCGCGCGGCGAAGACCCGAAGTAGCGATGTGATCCTGTCGGGCCTGCACCAGCATCTGCAAGCGCTGATCGTCGAGAACGATCAACTGCATGCGGCCATTGCCCGCCAGTTCAAGTTCCACTGATGCGGCTAACGATCGACCATCGCACGGTTTATGCGTTCACGGCGCCGCAGGGCCGCATTGTCCAGCTGTTGCGGATGACGCCGGGCGAAACGCATGACCAGACGGTTGCGGACTGGCATATAGCGGTGGATTGCGATGCCCGAATGACCCGGCATCGCGACGGCTTCGGCAATGCGACGACCATGCTGTATTGCGAGGGGGCGATCGAGCGCATCGAGCTGACTGTGTCCGGCGAAGTGGTGACCAGCTCCTCCAGCGGTGTTCTGCACGGCGCCGCCGAATTGTTGCCGCCCCGCTTCTTCCTGCGAACCACCCCCACGACGGCGGCGGATCCAGCTCTTGCCGCATTTGCCGAGGAGGAAGGCGGCGGCAGGGACATTGCGGCGCTTCACCGGCTGAATGGTGCCGTGCGCGCGCGCTTCGCTGATGATTGCGGCCGCCCGGTTTATGGTCGCACCGCGGCCGAGGCATTCGCGCTGAAAGCGCTCACGCCGCGCGACATGGCTCAGGTGTTCATCGCGGCGGCACGTGCGGTGGGCGCGCCGGCCCGCTACGTCTCCGGTTATTGCGATCTCGCCGGCGATCATCGTCCAACGCCGCACGGTTGGGCCGAAGCATATGTCGCCGATCTCGGCTGGATCGCCTTCGATCCCTGGCTGGGTCTTTCACCGGAGGAACATCACGTCCGGGTGGCAATCGCGCTTGATGCTGCCGGGGCAGCCCCCGTCGCCGGATCACGTCTTGGCGAAGGGGTGGAGCGGCTCGAGGTCGACGTCACCGTGCAGAGCGACGACTGATCCGTCAGGCGAGTTCGCTGGTCTCCGCGATGGGGGCCAGTTCGGCGTCTTCCATTAGGGTCCAGCCTTGCGGCCCCAGCTTTTCCAGAGGCCGATAGCGCGTCTTGTACGCCATGCGGGCAGCGCCCTTCACCCAATAGCCGAGATAGACGTAGGGAAGGCCCGCCGCGCGGGCGCGCAGGATGTGATCAAGGATGATGAGGTTGCCGAGGCCCGCCCGCGCACCCGGCTCCGCGTCGAAGAAGCTGTAGATCATCGACAGGCCGTCCGCCTGCCGGTCCGTCAGGCAAGCGCCGACCAATCGTCCGGGCCGACCATCGAGGGTCGGCTCGCGATATTCGACGACCACGGAATTGACCGGCGAATGCTCGACCATGTCGGCATAGTCCTGCTCCTCCATGCCCGCCATGCCGCCGCCAGGGTGACGCTGGCCCAGGTAGCGCCGCAGCAGCTGGAACTGCTCGTCCGTCGCCCAGGGACGGCAGGCGGTGATCTCCAGATCGTCGTTCCGGCGGACCAGCTTGCGCTGAGTCGCATTGGCCTCGAAATCGCTGGTGACGACCCGAACGGAGACGCACGCCGTGCAGCCGACGCAGGATGGGCGATAGGCGACCGATTGACTGCGGCGAAAGCCGATGCGGCCCAGCGCGTCGTTCAGCTCATGGGCGTGCGGCCCGGACAGTTCGGTGAACACCTTCCGCTCCTGCCGGCCGGGCAAGTACGGGCAGGGCGCCGGGCTGGTCACGAAGAAACGTGGAAAGCGAAAAGGCGCAGTCACCGCCGGTACATCCCCAGACCGACGCGTTGGTTGATCGCGTCCCGGCTACGAATATGGAACCTGCCTTCAGCGCTGAAAAGCCGCCGCACAGATGGTTCCGGCGGTTTTCGGGGACAAGCGACTAGTCACGAATTGCCATGCCGCCGGACTGACCCGAATTGGGTCAATCCGAGCGCGCGGTCATGCCAGCTCGATCAGGCGCACTTCGTATCCCGCCGTGTCCAGCGCGGCGAGCAGGCGATCGAGGTGCGCCCGGTCCCGCGTTTCGCATTCGACATCAAGGCTCAGGCCCTTGGCAGGAAGGTTGGTGAAGATCCGCTGGTGGGCAAGTTCCAGAATGTTGACCCGCTCCTGATCGAAGATCCGAGCGACATTATAGAGTGCGCCGGGCTGGTCCTGCAGGCGAATGCGCAGCCGCGCGAGCCGCCCGGAGCGGGCGAGATCGCGCAGCAGGACGTTGGCGAGCAGGCGGGTGTCGATGTTGCCGCCGCACAGCACGATGCCCACCGTCTTGCCGGCGAAACGCTCCTTGTTGGCCAGCACCGCCGCCAAGCCTGCTGCGCCGGCGCCTTCAACCACGGTCTTCTCGATCTGGAGCAGCAGGCTGACCGACTCCTCCAGGCTGCGTTCGGTGACGAGGACGATGTCGTCCACCAGCGCTTCCACCATCTGCGCCGTCAGCCCGCCGGGCTGCTTCACCGCAATACCCTCGGCCAGCGTGTCGCCCGCGCACGGCAGCTCCGTATGGCGCAGCTTGTTGTACATGGACGGGAACAGCTCGGCTTGCACGCCGATCACCTCGATCGGGTGATTCGCGGCGCGCGCGACCGTCGCCATGCCGGAGATGAGCCCGCCGCCGCCGATCGGGACGACCAGCGTGTCGAGCGTCGGCACTTCATCCAGCATCTCGATCGCGACGGTGCCCTGGCCAGCGATGACGCGGGCGTCGTCGAACGGGTGGACGAACGTGTAGCCGCGCTCCGCCTCCAGCACGCGGGCATGGGCATAGGCTTCGTCATAGGTATAGCCGTGGAGCACCACCGTGGCGCCGTGCCCTTCGGTCTGCACCACCTTCACTGTGGGGGTGGTGGTCGGCATCACAATCGTTGCCGGCACGCCCAGGCGGTTTGCGTGATAGGCCAGGCCCTGCGCGTGATTGCCGGCCGAAGCGGCGATTACGCCGCGCGCCTTGGCATCCGCATCCAGCAGCAGCAGCGTGTTGAGCGCGCCGCGCTCCTTGTAGGCAGCGGTGAACTGCAGGTTCTCGAACTTCAGGTAAATGGTCGCGCCGGCCAGCGCCGACAGCGTTTTGCTGACCAGCGTCGGGGTGCGCACGATCGAATCACGAATTCGGGCATGAGCGGCACGGATGTCGGTGATGTTGACGGGCAGGAGGTCAGTCGTCGGTTGCACCGCAGTCGCCATAAGAAAAGGTCCCAAGCCGCTCGCACGGGGCTTGTCGAACAACTGTCGTTTCTTCGGCGAAGAAGGGCAGGGCTTCGACAGGCTCAGCCCGAACGGGATCATTGATCCAGGTTCGATGACGCGTCCTAGGACCATCTGGCGCCGCGTGCAAACTGCCCCTATCCGCTTCGACCATGAAGATCGCTTTCATTGGTACGGGCGTGATGGGCGCCCCGATGGCCGCTCATCTGGCGCGGGCGGGCCATCACGTCACCGTTTACAATCGTACCAGGGCCAAGGCGGAGGCGACTGGCCTTGCCGTGGCGGACACGCCGGCCGAGGCTGCAAGGGATGCGGATGCGGTGGTCACGTGCGTCGGCAATGATGCTGATCTTGCCGGCGTCACGCTGGGCGACGCGGGCGCCTTCGCGGCCATGCGCGACGACGCCGTGTTCATCGATCATACAACGGTATCCGCGGACATCGCGCGCAAATTGGCTGCCGCCCGGTCGCTCTGCGTCGACGCGCCGGTTTCTGGTGGCCAGGCCGGTGCCGAAAAGGGCCAATTGTCGATCATGTGTGGTGCGAGCGAGGCCGCATTTGTCCGCGCACGACCCGTCATGGAGGCCTATGCGGCCAGGATCGTGCACGTCGGCGCGGCTGGCGCTGGTCAGCAAACCAAGATGGTCAATCAGATCTGCATTGCCGGCGTTCTTCAGGGCCTGTCCGAAGCGGTCCGTTTCGCACAGGCGAGCGCGCTGGATCTCAACAAGGTGTTCGAGGCGATATCGGGCGGCGCGGCGCAAAGCTGGCAGATGGTGAATCGCTGGCCGACGATGACCACCGATGAGTTCAATTTCGGCTTCGCGATCGACTGGATGCGCAAGGATCTGGGCCTCGCGCTTGACGAGGCGAAGCGCAACGGATCGACGCTCCCGGTGACGGCGCTGGTGGATCAATTCTATGCTGAGGTGCAGAAGATGGGCGGTGGCCGGCAGGATACGAGCGCGCTGGTGCGGAGGCTGCCACGATGAAGCGGGCTCTTCTTCTCGCAACCGCGCTTTTGGCGTCGCCGGCCACCGCTGACGGCATCGTCGACAACGTCAACGGCATCGCCCCGACGGCTGACGGGCGGGTGATCAGGTTCAAGGCGGTTTTGATCGATCAGGCCGGCAAGGTCACCCGGCTGATCCCTCCCGGCGAGGAGCCGCCGAAGCTCAGTCGTCGCGAACTGAAGAAGAACGCCGGAAAGCCGCTCTACGACTGGCGTATCGACATGGGCGGCAAGACACTGCTGCCCGGCTTCATCGATGCGCATGGCCATGTCATGGGGCTTGGCTTTGGCGCGCTGTCGCTCGACCTCTCCGGCGCTCGCTCGTTGAACGAGGCAAAGGCGATGGTAGCCGCCTATGTCCGCGCCAATCCGGATCGCAAGTGGATCACCGGGCGGGGTTGGAACCAGGAAGCATGGGGGCTTGGTCGCTTCCCGACGGCGGCGGATCTGGATGATGTGGCGTCCGGACACGCGGTGTGGCTGGAGCGGGCAGACGGTCACGCGGGCTGGGCGAACAGCATGGCCATGCGTGAAGCCGGCGTGACGTCCGCCACCGCCGCTCCCGCTGGAGGCCGGATCGAAAAGGCAGGCAATGCGCCGGCCGGCGTGTTTGTCGATGCTGCCATGCAGTTGGTCGAACGCGCCGTGCCGCAGCCGCTTCCCAAGGAGCGGGACGCCGCCTTCCTGGAGGCGCAGCAGAAGCTGCTGGCGAACGGCATCACCGCGGTTGCCGATATGGGCACCACGGTGGACGACTGGCTGAGCTATCGCCGCATGGCCGACATTGGCGCGCTTCGGGTACGCATCATGAGCTACGCCGCAGGCGTCGAAACGGCGAGCCGGATCGGCGGCAAGGGGCCGACCCCCTGGCTTTATGGCGATCGCCTGCGCATGGGCGGCGTGAAGATTTACCTCGATGGCGCGCTTGGATCCCGCGGTGCCGTGCTGAAGGCGCCTTACGCGGACGCGCCGAATGAGAAGGGTCTGAGCTTCCTCACCGATACGCAGCTCCAGAACCAGATGAGCCGTGCGGCAATGGATAACTTCCAGCTCGCGGTTCATGCGATTGGCGACAAGGCCAATGCGCAGGTGCTGGACGCCATTCAGGTGCTGAGCGAGACGTACAACGGCGATCGCCGCTGGCGGATCGAGCACGCCCAGGTGGTCGATCCGGCCGATCTCAAAAGCTTTGGCAAGTTCGGCACCATCGCGTCGATGCAGCCGACGCACCAGACCGGGGATCGTACAATGGCGGAGGCGCGGCTCGGGCCGACGCGTCTGGCGGGTGCCTATGCATGGAAGTCGGTGGTGGCGAATGGCGGCAAGCTCGCGTTCGGATCCGACTTTCCCGTAGAGAAGCCTGATCCATGGGATGGCTGGGCAGCGGCATTCACGCGGCAGGACGCGCAGGGACAGCCGCCAGGTGGCTGGCGCCCCGAGGAAGCGGTGACTCGTGAACAGGCTTGGTGGGCATTTACAGGCGGCGCTGCCTATGCCGGCTTCGCTGAGCAGAAGTTCGGTAATCTCGCCCCTGGGCAGAAGGCGGACTTCATCATCGTCGACCGCGATCCGTTGGCCGCGGACTCGATGGCGCTGCGGACCATCCGGGTGGAACAGACCTGGGTGGGTGGTGAAAAGGTGTTTGACCGAGCGGGCGGGGTGAAGGCCCCCGCCAAATAGGCGAGGGCCGACCGCGGCCCGCCGCTGCGGGCTCGCAACCGCCCCCTGAGCGTCAGGTAGGCGAGGGCTCGCTGCGCATGTCGCCTCGGTTCGCCGCGAAGCCCGGCGCCGGCCCTGTCGCGGGACGCAGGGCCTCGCGTTCGGACTCCGGCACCGGCGCGGTTGGATCGGGGCGGAAATGGTCGACCGCGCGATCATTCGGCCCGGGGTGCTTGTCGCCCTCCAGATCGGGAACGCGGTGCCCGTCCTGGGGCGTGAAGAACCGGTCGAACAAGCCGAAGTGGATCGCGCTGGCGAGGCCGGTGGCGATCGCACCAATGGCCGTTGCGGCGCCGATCGCGACGTTCCGCTGGCGGTGATCGGCCTTGAAGCGGCCGTTGCTGTCGCGTTTCTGGGTCATGCGCGCTCAACACCTTTGGCCGCGCCGTCGTTCCCAGCATGGCCCGTTCATACCCCGCGCCGGTGGGCTCGCCTGTTACGTGAGCCGATCATCCATCGCGATGTGATCCGCGATGAAAGGCGGCAAGAGAGGTTCAAATACAGGGCGTTCCCCCCTAGATCGCCGACACGATGCAAGGTTCCTACGGCCCGCCTGACCGGTTCAATGAAGAGAAAGCGACATTCGCGATCCGCGGCAGCGACCAGCCCGATCTGGAGGCTGGCGTCGCCGCGATCCGCAACGTCGTCCGTACGCTCCCGCTGAAGCCCGGCGTGTACCGGATGCACGATGCCAAGGGCGACGTGCTGTACGTCGGCAAGGCGCGCGCGCTGAAGAACCGCGTCACCAACTATACGCAGATCAACAACCTGTCGAAGCGGCTCCAGCGGATGGTGTCGCAGACCCGGTCGATGACCATCGTCACGACCAACAACGAGGCGGAGGCGCTGCTGCTCGAGGCGCAGCTGATCAAGCGCTATCGCCCGCCGTACAACGTGCTGCTGCGCGACGACAAAAGCTTCCCTTTCATCCTGTTGCGCGCCGATCACGAGTTTCCGCGCATCCAGAAGCATCGCGGCGCGCGGCGCGCCAAGGGCGATTATTACGGCCCCTTCGCCAGCGCAGGCAGCGTTAACAACACGCTGAACGCGCTGCAGAAACTGTTTTTGCTCAGAAGCTGCACCGACGGCTTTTTCAAGACGCGCGACCGGCCGTGCCTGCTGTACCAGATCAAGCGCTGCTCGGCGCCCTGCGTCGGCCGGATCGACAAGGCCGGCTATGACGAGCTGGTCGCGGACTCGAAGAAGTTCCTCGCCGGCAAGACGACCGACGTTCAGGCGAAGTTGGGCACGCAGATGGAAGCCGCGGCGGAGGCGATGGACTTCGAGCTGGCCGCGATCCTGCGCGACCGGCTGCGCGCGCTGACCTTCATTCAGGGCACTCAGTTCATCAACGCCGAAGGGGTGGGAGATGCGGATATCTTCGCGCTCGCCAGCCATGAGGGCGTGATCGGCATCCAGGCCTTCTTTATCCGCGGCGGCCAGAATTGGGGCCACCGCAGCTTCTTCCCCGCGCACACCGCCGACGTCACCGAGGAAGAGGTGATGACCCTGTTCCTCATGCAATTCTACGAGGAAGTGCCGCCGGCCAAGGCGGTGCTGGTCGATCGCGTATTGCCCGAGGCGGACCTGCTCGCGGAGGCGCTGACCACGCAGGCCGGGCGCAAGGTGTCGATCGAAGTGCCGCAGCGGGGCACGCGCAAGCGGCTGATGGAACAGGCCTGCCGCAACGCCAAGGAAGCGCTCGAACGCCGCCTGGCCGAAAGCACGACCCAGGCGAAGCTCAACCGCGAGGTCGCCGACCTGTTCGGGCTCGCCGAGCCGCCGCAGCGGATCGAAGTGTACGACAACAGCCACATCCAGGGCACCAATGCGGTCGGCGCGATGGTCGTTGCCGGGCCGGAGGGCTTCCGCAAGGGCCAGTATCGCAAGTTCAACATCAAGCAGGCGGCGACCGACGACGACTTCGCGATGATGCGCGAGGTGCTCACCCGCCGCTTCGCCCGCGCGATCGAGGAGGATCCCGATCGCGATGGCGACAACTGGCCCGATCTGGTGCTGCTCGACGGCGGCCGGGGGCAGCTGAACGCCGCCAAGGCGGTGCTCGAGGATCTCGGCATCGAGGACGTGTGCCTGGTCGGTGTCGCCAAGGGCCCGCACCACGGCCGCGAGGGGCGCGAGGTGTTCCACCTGATGGATGGCCGCGAGCTGACGCTGCCGGTGAACTCGCCGGTGCTGTTCTACCTCCAGCGGCTACGCGACGAGGTGCACCGCTTCGTCATCGGCGCGCATCGCGAGAAGCGCGCCAAGGCGATGGGGGCGAGCCCGCTCGACGAGGTTCCCGGCATCGGCCCAGCGCGCAAGAAGGCGCTGCTGATGCACTTCGGCACCGCGCGGGCGGTGCGCAACGCCAGCCTCGCCGATCTGCAGAAGGCGCCGGGCGTCAGTGCCGGCGTCGCACAGCAGGTGTACGACTTCTACCACGCGAAATGAGCGGGGCGGAACGGGCGGGCCGGCTTCCCCGTTGATGGGGGGAAGGAGACCATCATGCCCAATCCCCCCCTCAATCCCGCGCAGACCGATCCGCTCGCCGAAACCGATGCCGACGGCAATCCGCTTGATGAGGACGCGAAGCTCGACATTGCGCTTGAAGGGTCGATGATCACATCGGAGCCGCCACAAATGTCCGAGCCCAAAACGGCGGCCGAGGAAAAGGCGGAGAAGGAAGCCGGGCATTAAGCGCTGCCGCTTGCGCAGTTACATCAGCCCCTTGGCGCGCAGGCTCACATGGCCGCTGGTGCCGACGATCAGGTGATCATGCACCGCGATCCCCAACCCCTTGCCGGCATCGACGATCGCCCGCGTGATCTCGATGTCGGCGCGGCTGGGGGAGGGATCCCCCGACGGATGATTGTGAACCAGAATGATAGCGGCGGATCCAAGGTCGATCGCGCGGCGGATCACTTCGCGCACATGCACTTGCGCCTGGTCGATCGAGCCTTCGCTCATCACCTCGTCACGAATCAGCATGTTGCGGCTGTTGAGGTGCAAGACCCGCACCCGCTCGATCACATGATGCGCCATGTCAGCATGAAGATAGTCCAGCAGCGACTGCCAGTTGCCGAGCACCGGCCGTGCCGCGACCTCCCCCTGAAGCAGGCGGAGCGCGGCAGCCTGCGCGATCTTGATCGCCGCCACGCTGGTCTCGCCCATTCCGGACACGCGCATCAGCGCCTCGGCATCTGCCGTCAGCAACCCGCCGATCCCGCCGAATTCGCGCAACAGCGCCTTGGCAAGTGGCTTGGTGTCACGCCGGGGAATGGCCAAGGCGAGCAGATACTCGATCAGCTCATGATCGAGCAGTGCCTCCCCGCCGCCCGAGAGCAAGCGGCTGCGCAGCCGCGCGCGATGGCCGTGATTGTCGGTCGCGTTGGGATCGCTGTCGGCCATGGCTGGCATGGCTAGGCTGGGGGCAGGCACAGTGCAATCATCTCTCGTCCTGCCCGGCGGCCCCTGCTTGCCGCGCCCGAGCGGCGCCACCGCTTCCAACTGGCGCGGCGAGCCCGTAGGAGAATCGCCGTTCCGCGGTTCGGAAGGGGTGAGGTGGCGGTCGTAGACGAGGAAAAGCGGCCGCGCCGGGTGACCGGAACGCGGGTGCTGTTTGCCTTGATTGTCATATGCGCGGCGCTGCTCATTGTGCTGTGGCTCAGCCGTATTCCCATCGCGACGCGTTTCATCGACCGCAGCTTTGCCGCCAGCGGTGTGCCGGCCCGATACCGGATCGAGGATCTCGGCTTTCAGCGGCAACGGCTGACGAACGTGGTCATCGGGGATCCCGCAAATCCGGATCTGGTGGCCGATTGGGTGGAAACCCGCATGTCGGTGGTCGGCGGTAGGCCGTCGTTGAACGCCGTTCGGGCCGGGCAGGTACGATTGCGCGGACGTCTGGTGGACGGGCGCCTTTCACTTGGCGCGCTCGATCGCCTGATGCCGGCGCCCTCGGGAAAGCCGTTCGCCCTGCCGCAGATTGACCTGTCGGTGGACGATGCCCGCATGCGGCTCACCACGCCTTTCGGTGTCGTCGGGCTCAAGCTGGTGGGCCGCGGTCGTTTGGACGATGGCTTTCGGGGCACCCTGGCGATGACCAGCGGAGACATGAGCCTGGGCGGCTGCCAGCTTCGCCGCCCCACCGCGCTGCTGGAGATTGCCATCCGCGACGCAGCGCCGAAACTCACTGGCCCCGTACGGCTGCAAGCGCTCAATTGTGATGGCGCAACGGTGGCGGCGCCACAGGCGCGGGTGGATGTGGCACTGAGTTCGGCTCTTGATCGATGGCAGGGATCTGCCGCCATGCAGACCGGTGTCATCGCCGCCACTGGCGTCCGGCTGGCGAACCTGAGCGGTCAGCTGAGTTTCACCGGCGCTCCGACACGGACCGAGGGCGATGCGCAGCTTCGGGGTGAAGCGCTTAACGCGATGGGAGTGCGCGGGCGGGCCGTGAGCTTTGCCGGCACCTGGCGTGTTGCGTCGGGACGCGCGCTCGCGGCGGGCCGGGTCGAGGGTCTTGGCATGGCGATTGATCCCGCCTCCCGCGCGCGGCTGCGTGAAGCGGCCGGTGCGGCGGCAGGCACCCCGGTAGCGCCGCTGGCCTATGCGGCAGCGCGCGCCTTGGCAGCTGCCGCAACCGACTTCGACGTTGGCGGCGAAATGGCGCTCGGCTCGGCAGCGGGCCGGCCGCTTCTGACGGTGCGTGCGATGACAATGGAGGCGCGCTCGGGCGCCTCGGCCAGCTTCGGGGATGGTCAGGGATTAGTGCTCGGCGAGAGCGGCGGTTTTCGCGCTGACGGCAGCCTGCGGTTTGGCGGCGGCGGCCTTCCGACCGGCCGCGTCGATCTTGCGCAAGCGCGCGCCGGGGTGCCGGTGCTTGGGACCGCGACGCTGGCGCGCTATGTCGCTGATGGCGCGAGTCTCGCACTTGCGCCGGCCCGCTTTGCCCTTTCACCAGTCGGCGACTGGCGCCTCGCTACTGTCGCAACGCTAACCGGACCACTGGGGTCGGGACGGGTGGAGGCGCTACAGCTGCCGCTCAACGTGCGCGCTGACCGCGGCAAGCTGATCGTCAATCCCTCGTGCGTGCCGGCCAGCTTCCGCCTTCTATCCGTTTCGGGGCTGCACTTGCGGCCGGCGAAACTGAACGTGTGTCCGCTCGACGGCGCCTTGTTGCGGATCGACGGCGGCAAGGTCGCAGGCGGCGTGCAGGCCAGTGGTGTGCGGTTGAGTGGGGCGCTCGGCGGATCGCCACTCGGGCTGACGATTGCCGGGGTACGTTGGCGGCACGCCGATGCCGGTTTCACGCTGAACAAAGTTGCGGCGCGGCTCGGCCGTCCGGGCAGCGTGACCCGGCTTGATTTCGGACGGCTCGACGGGCGGGTGGGCGGCCATGGTGCGCTTGCGGGCGACTTCACGGAGGGCGCCGGCCAGATAGGCAACGTGCCCTTGTTGCTGTCCGGCGCGCGTGGCGATTGGCAGTTCGCCAACGGCGTTCTGGCGCTGTCTGGCGCTTTGCATGTTGCCGACGCAGCCGAAAGCACGCGGTTCAATCCGCTCGATGCGCGCGGCGTCACCCTGCGGCTCGCCAACAATGTGATCACGGCTGAGGGCACGCTTCGCGCCCCAGCCAAGAACGTGAAGGTCGCGGACGTCACGATCCGCCATGCGCTCGCCAGTGGCGAGGGCGCGGCTCATCTGGCGGTGCCGGGCATCACCTTCGGTGACGGGTTCCAGCCGGAGGAGCTCACCAGACTGACCTTCGGCGTCATCGCCGATGTGCACGGCACGGTGCGGGGCCGCGGCGACATTGCCTGGTCTCCGCAGGGCGTCACCTCCACGGGTACCTTTGGCACCAACGACACGGATCTTGCCGCTGCCTTCGGCCCGGTCACCGGCATCAAGGGGGAGGTGCACTTCACCGACCTTCTGGCACTCGAATCGGCACCTGCCCAGATCGCTACCGTCGCCGAAATCAATCCCGGCGTTCCCGTGACCGACGGCAGGATCGAATATCAGTTGCTGCGCGATCTGCGCATCGCGGTGAAGGGCGCCCGCTGGCCGTTCGGCGGCGGCACGCTGACCTTGCAGCCGACCTTGCTTGACTTCTCCTCGCCGCAGGCGCGGCGGCTCACCTTCCGCGCTGACGGTGTCGAGGCGCGGCAGTTCCTACAGCAGTTCGACTTCAAGAATCTGGATGCAACGGGCGTGTTCGATGGCGAACTGCCCATGGTGTTCGATCAGTCCGGTGGCCGCGTCGAGAATGGCCGGCTGGTCGTCCGCGAGGGCGGCGGCACGCTGGCCTATCTGGGCGATCTGACCGAAGAGGATCTGGGGATCTGGGGCAATATCGCGTTCCAGGCGCTTCGCTCGCTACGCTATCGCAGCCTTGAGCTGGTAATGAATGGCCCGCTCGCAGGCGAAATGATCACCGAGGTACGTTTCGCGGGGATCAGCCAGGGGGAAGGGGCCAAGTCGAACTTTCTGGTCCGGCGTCTTCAGCGGCTGCCGTTTGTCTTCAACGTCCGCATCAAGGCGCCATTCCGCGGTCTTATCGATACGGCCGCGTCCTTCTACGATCCCAAACGGCTGGTGGAGCGCAACCTGCCTGCTTTGCTGGAGGAGCAGAACAAGCGCGCTGCTCCGCCCACCATTCAGCCCCCCGCAAGCGAGAATATGCCATGAGCGAAACATTGACGAAGCATCAGGGGCGCACGACTTTTGCGATGGTGAAGAGGGTGGCGGTGATTGGCCTCAGTTTGGCGAGTGGCGCGTGCGTGAATGTGTCTGCGCCGGACAAGCCGATTGTCATCAACCTCAACATCAGCGTGACGCAGGAAGTGGTGTATCGCCTCGACAATGAGGCGAAGTCGCTGATCAAGCAGAATCCGGGGATTTTCTGATGATGACCAAAAAGGCGATGCTGATGGCGGCCGGGGCGCTGGCGCTGACCGGTATCTCCGCGAGTGCCTGGGCGCAGCGCGACCCTGCTTACGCCGCCGCGCGGGCGGCTGGCCAGGTTGGCGAGCAGCCGGACGGCTATCTTGGTGTGGTTGGTGCCGGCTCCGCGGAGCTTCGCGCGCTGGTGAACGCGATCAATATCCAGCGAAAGGCCGCGTACACGCAAAAGGCGCAGGCCTCCGGTGCGACGGTGGAGCAGCTCGCCTTCACCAGCGGCTGCAATCTCATTCAGCAGACGGCGGCCGGGGAGAAGTATCGCACGCCATCGGGCGAATGGGCGACTCGCGGCGCCGGTGCGCCGACTCGCGATCCGCGCTGCGTCTGACCTTCATCGCTGGGCTCCTATTTAAGCCTAAGGCGCTCAGCACCCGCGCGCACTTCTGCGGCGACCCGGCATTGCCGATTGGTTCGCCGCGCTTCTCCCATTTTGGAACGGCCGCCCGGGCCATGCGCTCGCCGGTGGACCGCGGTCTCTGCGCCCTTCGGAACCACGCAGATCGGGGCGCCCGCCCCTTTCGGCAGTGTGACGGAAGGTTGCGCAAGTGTTGACACCCCCGGACCCCCCGGCTAACCGGACGGCGCCTTGGCGGGCTCGCCACTTGGCTTCCTTGCGCCTGCCCAAAAACACTTGGGGGACGCGTGGATGGCAGAAAACGAGCCCGGACCAGACACCCTCGGCACCGATGCACGTCTCTCCTCGCTTGATGAGCGGTTGAAGGCGGCGCAGGCGGACGAGGCGCACCGAGCAGGGGCGGGCAAGGCGGAATCCGATGGCGGCTATCGCCTCGGAAACCGCGTTTTGGCCGAACTGATTGGTGGGATGGTCGGCGGCGCGCTGATCGGTTGGGTAATCGACCGATTCGCGGGTACGCAGCCCTGGGGTCTGCTCGTGATGCTCGCCCTCGGGACGATCGTTGCGTTCAGAAACATCATTCGGATTTCTAGTCAGCGCCCGAAGTAAGCTCGGGCGCTTTCGTTAAGGGAAACAGGCGTGGCGGAAGGCGGCGGCAAGATCGATCCGATGCACCAGTTCCTGGTTGAGCCGTTGTTCGGCACCCAGGACTGGCAGATTGCCGGCTACAACATCGCCTTTACCAATTCGGCGATGTGGATGGCGGTGGCTGCGGTGGGGCTGATTGCCTTCATGGCGCTCGGCACCAAGGGCAAGCTGATCCCGACGCGCGGCCAGGTGATGGTCGAAAGCGTCGTGCGCTTCATCGACAACATGCTGGCGTCGAATATCGGGCCGGAAGGGAAGCGGTACGTCCCTTACGTCTTCTCGCTTTTCATGTTCATCCTGTTTGCCAACGTGCTCGGCCTTATGCCGCTGGGCGTGGTCGGCGTGCATCCGTTCACTTTCACCAGCCACTTCACCATCACCGGCATTCTCGCGATCTTGAGCTTCGCGATCGTTCTGGTGGTCGGCTTCTGGCGCCATGGCCTGCACTTCTTCAGCCTCTTTGTGCCGCATGGCACGCCGTGGTGGCTGCTGCCGGTCATTCCCCTGATCGAGTTTGTCTCGTTCATGGTGCGTCCGTTCAGCCTTGGCCTGCGACTGTTCGTCGCCATGACGGCTGGCCACGTGCTGCTGAAGGTGCTGGCGGGCTTCGTGATCAACGCTGGCAATGCCGGCGCTGGGATCGGTCTGCTGGTCGGTATTCCGTCCTTCGGCCTGATGGTCGGCATTTCCGCCCTGGAACTGCTGGTTGCCGGTATCCAGGCCTACGTCTTCGCGCTGTTGACCTCGCTGTATCTGAACGACGCGGTCAATCTGCACTAAGTCTCGTACTGTTCAATCCAACCTTTTGATTTTGATAGGGAGTTACTGAAATGGACGCAGAAGCCGCAAAGCTGCTCGGCGCCGGTCTTGCCGCTGTGGGCGCGGGCCTTGCCTCGCTCGGCGTGGGCAACGTGTTCGGCAAGTTCCTCGAAGGCGCGCTGCGCAACCCGGGTGCGGCGGACGCACAGCAGGGCCGTCTCTTCATCGGCTTCGCCGGTGCCGAGCTTCTCGGTCTGCTCTCGTTCGTCGTGGCGATGATCCTGGTTTTCGTCGCCTAACAGGATACCAATCCTCCGCCGTTCGCGCGGTTCTCACCCGTCCCGCTCGGCACCGAGCGGCGGCTGGGGCGGGCGGGCGCGAACGGTCGGGAGGTTAAGGGTTCAAGATGCCTCAGATCTCCCAACTTGCCGCAACCTGGGCGTCGCAGCTGTTCTGGCTCGTCGTCACGTTCGGTGTTGTGTTCTTCGTCGTCGGCCGTGGCATGCTGCCCAAGGTGCAGAAGACGATCGACGCACGCGATCATTCGATTGCTGCTGATCTCGCCGCGGCATCCGCTGCGCGTGACGAAGCCGACAAGGTCGAGGCGGACTGGCGCGTGCGCGACCAAGCCAATCGCGAGAAGGCTCAAGCGCTCGTCGCGGAGGCACGTCAGCGTGCTGCCAAGGCAAGCGAAGAGACGCTGAACGCCGCCGGCCAGGAACAGGCGCAGCGGATCGCAGCAGCTGAGGCGAATATCAAGGCGGCCACCCAGCGCGCCCTCGACGAGATCGAGGCGGTTGCGGCGGAAGCCACGCAGGACATCGTGGCGCGCGTTTCCGGCGTGCAGGTGTCGGCCGATGAAGCAAGGGGCGCCGTAAAGGCGGCGATGGCACATGGCTGAGTTCATCATCCTGAGTGCTGCCGCGGGTGGCTCTGCCCAGGTGGCGCAGAATCTCGCTCATGCCGCCGAGGCAGAGGGCATGAGCGCTGAGGGTACCGAGGCGCTGGGCACCAGCATTGCCGAGGGTGGCCCTGACCATCACGTCGATCCGGCGCTGCTTGGCCTGAACGGCACCGTCTGGGTGTCGCTGGCGATGATCGTGCTGATCGCGATCCTGATCTGGAAGAAGGTCCCGGCGCTGATTGTGGGCGGGCTGGATCGTCAGATCGCCGACATCCGTCGCCAGCTGGACGAGGCCAAGGCACTTCGGGCCGAGGCAGAGGCGCTGCGCGATGAGTATGCGCGCAAGATTGCCGATGCAGAGAAGACGGCCGGTGAAATGGCCGCTCAGGCCAATCATGAAGCGGAAGTCATCATCGCCAAGGCCAAGTCGGACGCGGAGGAACTGGTTCAGCGCCGTGCCAAAATGGCCGAGGACAAGATCGCCGCTGCGGAGCGTGCCGCGCTCAACGAGGTTCGTGCAAAGACCGCGGTTGCCGCTGCCAACGCAGCCGCGACGCTGATTGCGGAGCGCCACGGCGCGGAAGCGGATCGCGCGCTGATCAACCGGACGATCTCCGGGATCGGCCGTCCGAACTGACCATCCGCTCATCAGAGCTTCAATGAGGCCGCGTCTTTATGGCGCGGCCTTTTTGCTGTCTCGCGTGATTGCCGGCATTGAAGCGTGAGGCGCACGGTGAGGCCGCTATCGTCAGCCAGGGAATCTTGAGCGCCGGGCAGCCCAGTTGATAACGTGACGCTGCTCGCCGTGGCCTCGCTGGTGCCGCGGCGCGATCTCGGGCACCTCGCAAGGTCAAGAAGACGACGGGAAAGTGGCTGCCAGCGCGACGGAGTGCTACGCTTCCGGAGTGCGCCTCCCAAACGTCGGCATCATCTCCGCCACCATCTTGGTCGCGATTGCAGCCTATCCGGCGGGCGGCTTCATCGCTGGCGCGATCCCCGCGAACGCTGCGTGGTCTGAGCCGCAGCATGGCATCACGCTCTTCGTGGAATCCAACGGCGTCCACGTTGGTATCATCATGCCGAAGCAGGCCGCCGGGGTTAACTTACGGCGCCTCTTTCCTATCGATGATTTGGCGGATCCGCGCTTTGGCGGTCACGACCATATGTCGGTGGGCTGGGGCGAGCAGGACTTCTATCTGCAGACCCCCACCTGGGCCGATCTGAAGCTGCAGACGGTGCTCGCCGCTGCACTTGGCAGTGATCGCACGCTCGTCCACGTGGATCATGTGCCAGCGCCTCCGCGTGGGTCCGATGTCCGCCGTCTCGTGGTCAGGCCGGCAGAATACCGACGTCTCGTCGCCTATGTTCAAGCGTCGCTCGTCCCCGGTGGCGAGCGTCACCGCGGCTATTTCGGCAATGACGCCTTTTATCAGGCACATGGCCGCTACAGTGCAGTCCATACCTGCAACACCTGGATAGGCGACGCACTGCGTTTCGCCGGGATCAGGACGGGCGTGTGGACCCCGTTCCCCGCCACCGTGCAATGGTGGTACGCGCCTTATGCCTGACGCGTTGCCCCGCGGATTTTTCGCGGTAAACGGTTACACGTTCTCGGAGGGGATTTATTCGATGGCATTTGCCCAGGGCGCGACCAACGCCAACAGCGCGGCTCAGGAGACGGAGGGAGCCGGCGGCACCTATGTCGATGCGCCGGATCTGCGCTGGTTCGTGTTTGCGCTGTTCTTCATCTTTGGCGGCATCACCAGCCTGAACGATATCGTGATGCCAAAGCTGCAGGAGCTGTTCACGCTCAGCCATGCTCAGGCGAATCTCGTCAACTCGGCGTTCTTCCTGGCGTATCTGCTGTTCTCCTTGCCCGCCGCCGCGGTGGTCCGCCGGGCCGGTTACATGCGCACGGCGACGCTCGGGCTGGTTCTGATGACCGTCGGCTGCCTGCTCTTCATTCCGGCATCCAGCTCGGCCACCTTCGGTATGTTCCTGTTGGCGCTCTTCGTGCTGGGCGCTGGCATCACCGTGGTCCAGGTCGTTGCCAACCCGCTGATTTCGCTGCTCGGACCGCCTCGTACGGCCCACAGCCGTCTGACCTTCGCTCAGGCATTTAACTCGCTGGGCACCACGATCTTTCCGCGGGTCGGCTCCACGCTGATCCTCGGCAGCCTGGCCGGCGTCAGTGCCGCAACCTTGAGCGGGCCGGCGCTCGACGCTTATCGCGTCGAAGCATCGCGCGCGATCGTCCATACCTACATCGGTCTCGCCGTGGCGCTGCTGGTGATTGCGGGTGTGGTGTGGACGCGGCGGAACCGGCTGCAGGAGGAGCAGGATCAGACCGGCTCGATCTTCCACGCGCTCACGTTGCTCTCGCGTCCGCGCTTCGCCTTCGGCGTCGCGTGCATCTTCCTGTACGTCGGTGCAGAGGTGGCGATCGGATCAAACCTCGTCGTGTACCTGGCGCAGCCCACGGTGTGGAACGTGCCGCTTGAAACCGCCGGCAACTACGTGCCCTTTTATTGGGGTGGCGCGCTGCTGGGTCGCTTCGTCGGCTCCGCAATCCTGCGCGTCATCTCGCCCGGCAAGGTGCTCGCGACCGCCGGTTCCGTTGCCATCGCGCTTCTGCTGTTCTCCGCCAATGCGAGCGGCACGGCTGCGGGCTGGGCCCTGATCGCGGTTGGTCTGGCGAACTCGATCATGTTCCCGACCATCTTCAGCCTGGCGTCCGAAGGGCTGGGGAAGCGCGCCGCTGAGGGCTCCGGCGTCATCGCCACCGCCATTGTTGGCGGAGCCGTGGTTCCGCCGCTATATGGCACTCTGGCGGATGTCTCGGGCAGCCTTGCCCTCGCGCTTGCGCTGCCGGTGATCTGCTATGCGGTGATCGCCAGCTTTGGCATCTACGCCCGCCGGCCGGCAGTGCCCGCCTAAGCACCGCCTGCCTGAAGGGCGAGCCTCGAAGAGGCTCGTCCGCCAAACGACCATCTGATCTTCACCCCGGCGCTGGCCGGCATCGCGCTTCCTGTTGCAAGAAGGAGCGCGAAATGCCGAACCAGTTCCGGGGTGAGATCGTTTGAGAGGCTTCAGGCTGGTTTAAAGGCCGGCAGCAGGTGAGGCCGCAGGTTCGCGGGCTCGGACGTGCCCGCCCGCGCTCAGATCCCCGTCGAACGCATCGACGATCGTGACCGGGCCATTATCCCGCGTCCGGGCGCCTAGATCGCGCCAACGGCCCGGCGCTGGTGGAAAGCGGCGCTCGCTAGCGCCGCCCAGGCAGCTCAGGCGTCTAGAGGGTAGAGCGCGGCGGCAATCTGCCGCCCTTCACCACGCAGCACGCCCCAAGCCTTCGCAGCCGCCCGGCTGTCCATGGCTTCCACGCCGATGCCGCGCTCTTCCAGAGCCCGGACGAGTGCACGAGGGGGGTGGGCCAGCATCTGGCCGGTTCCGATCAGGATGAACTCGGGCGCTGGATCCAGGATGGGCGCCAGCGCCGCCTCATCCAGCGTTTGCAGGGGCGGGGGAGCCCAGGGCTGTGCCTCCGCCACGGTGAGCATCACCGCGTCCATCACGGTTGCCTCGTCCAGGCGGAATCCGGTGCGCGTGAAACCGCGAATGATCGGCCCCCCGGCGTCTCGTTCGCGGTTGATCTTCACGGCCGTGTCACTCCCCGCGCGGCGCGATCCGCTCGGCATTCTCGATGCCGGCGCGGTTCACCTTTTCAGGCGCGGGATTGGCGCGCAGGCCCAGGGTGATGAGCAGGGAGGATGAAACGTAGATCGACGAATAAGTGCCGACCACGATGCCCAGGATCATTGCTGCGGTGAACCCGCGCAGCACGTGACCGCCCAGGAACAGAAGCGCCCCCAGAGCCAGCAGGATGGTGACGGAGGTCATCACCGTACGCGGCAGCGTTTCGTTGACCGACAGGTTCACGATCTCGCGCATGTCCATCTTGCGATAGCGGCGCATGTTTTCGCGAATGCGGTCGTCGATGACGATCTTGTCGTTGATCGAATAGCCGACGATGGTCAGCACCGCGGCGACGATGTTGAGGTCGAACTCGAACTGGGTCAGCGCGAAGAAGCCCAACGTCATCAGAAGATCGTGCACGATCGCCGCGATGGTCGACACGCCGAACTGCCATTCGAAACGCACGATCGCGAACAGGCCGATGCCCAGAATCGAGAGGACCACGGCGAGCACGCCGTTGCGGATCAGCTCGCCGGAGACCTTGCCCGAGATGGTGGAATAGCGATTGAAGGTCGCGCCCGGAAACGCCTGAGCAATTGCCGTCTCGACCTTCTTTACGGCCGCGTTCGTCGCCCCTTCGTCCGCGCCTTCCTGGATTGGCAGGCGGATGGTGAGCGTACGCGGATCACCGAACTGCTGCAGCGATGCCTCGCCGAGCCCCTGGGCGTCCACGACTTCGCGCAGGCGATCAAGATCGGGCGGTGTCACGAACCGCTCCTCGATCATCAGGCCACCTTCGAAATCGACGCCGAAGTTCAGCCCCTTTGCGAAGGTTATGCCGATGGCCAGCACCGACAGGATCAGCGTCAGGCCGAACGCCCAGCCGCGCAGGCGGACGAAATCGATGTTGGTATGGTCGGGGACGAGTTTCAGCAGGCGCATGGCAATCTTCCGTCATTCCCGCCGCGGCGGGAACCCGGAGGCGTCAGGCCCTGATCAGGGCCCCGCCGTCCGGAAACAGGGATCCCCGCGAGTGCAGGGATAATAGAGGCGGTTGGCGCAGCGATCATATGTTGATCGTCTTCGGCTTGTTCCGACGCAGCCAGCCGGCCGTCAGCATCCGGGTGAACAGCACGGCCGTGAACACGCTGGTGGCAATGCCGATCAACAGCACCACGGCAAAGCCCTTCACCGGGCCAGAGCCGAGCAGGAACATGATGATGCCCGAAATCGCGTGCGTCATGTTCGCCTCGAAGATCGTGCGGCTGGCTTCGGAATAGCCGAGTTCAACCGCCTGCACCACTGACCGCCCGCGATGCCGCTCTTCGCGGATGCGCTCGTTGATCAGCACGTTGGCGTCCACCGCGGTGCCGATGGTCAGCACGAAGCCGGCAATGCCAGGCAGCGTCAGCGTACCGCCGATCAGCGCCAGAACGCCGACAATGACGAACACATTGATGACGACGGCGAGGTTCGCGTAAACGCCGAACCGGCCATAAGTGACCAGCATGAAGGCGACGACCAGCGCCACGGCAACTGCCGACGCGAGGATACCCGCCTTGATCGATTCGGCGCCGAGGTCAGGACCGACAGTCGACTCCTCCACGACCTTCAGCGCCACCGGCAGCTTGCCCGAACGCAGTGCGATGGCGAGCGCATTGGCGCTTTCGGTGGTGAAGCTGCCCGAGATCTGGGCGCGGCCGCCGGTGATCGGTTCGTTGATGTTGGGGGCCGAGATGACCTGATTGTCCAGGATGATCGCGAACGGCTTGTTCACATTCTCCTGAGTCACCCGCGCGAACTTGCGCCCGCCCTGGCTATCGAAGGTGATCGCGACCTGCGGCTCGTTGGTCTGCTGGCTGAACTCCATACGCGCATCGCTGAGCTGGTCGCCCGTGATGATTGCGGAGCGCTTCACGGCGATCAGCGGGATGCCGCTGGGGTTGGTGGGGTAGGCAAGCACTTGGCTGCCGGCCGGAGCTTGCTTGCTGGCAAGCTGCTGCGGCGTTGCCGTCTCGTCCACCAGCTTGAATTCGAGCTTGGCGGTCTTGCCCAGCAGGTCCTTCAGCGCCTGGGGGTTCTGCAGGCCGGGGACCTGGACGACGATGCGGTTCGAGCCCTGGCGGATGATCGTCGGCTCGCGGGTGCCAAGCTCGTCGATACGGCGGCGAACCACTTCGGTGGCGTCGCCCATGGCGGTGTCCACGGCCTGGTTCAGGCCGGCCGGTGTCGGGGTCAGCACCAGGCGGCTCGAATCGACCACCTGGATGTCCCACTCGCGCTGGCCGGTCATGCCTACGCCGCCGCCGGTGATCGCCAGCAGGCGCTCGCGTGCGGCGTCGACCTGCGACGGGTCACGCAGCAGGAAGGAAAGGCGGCCGCCGCGCGTCGAAATGTCGCCGATCTCGATCCGCGGATCCTGCCGGCGCATTTCCGTCTGCACCTGCTCGCGCATCGCCTCCAGGCGGTTGGAGGCGACGTCGTTCACGTCGGCCTCGAGCAGCAGGTAGCTGCCGCCGGCGAGGTCCAGCCCCAGGTTGATGCGGGGCAGGTTGATACCCCACTGATCGGTGATGCGCTGCGGGATCAGACTGGGAATCGCCAGCGCGCACAGCACGGCGATCGTGAGCCAGATCGAGGCAACCTTCCAGCGCGGGAAATCGAGCATGTTGGCGGCCCAGTTCTTAGTCGTTCGCCGGCTTGGAGCCGAGCGCCGTCACCTCGGCGAGGGTCGCCTTGACGACCTTGATGCGGGTGTTCGGCGCGATCTCGACCTCGACGAACTGTTCTTCGACTTTGGTCACCTTGCCGACCACGCCGCCTGCGGTGACGACGGTGTCGCCCTTCTTCACAGCGGCAACAGCACTTTGCAGCGCCTTCATCCGGCGCTGCTGCGGCCGGATCATCAGAAAATAGAAGACGATGAAGACGAGAACGAGCGGCGCGAGGCTGATGAAGCCGGCCAAACCGCCCTCTGCTCCGGCGCCGCCTGCCGTTTGGGCGTAAGCTGGGGAAATGAACATGCCGTCCTTGCGTGCACATGGGTCGGGGCGCCCGGAAAGAGCCCCACGGGAAGCCTGCGCCGCTAACATTGCTGCGCCCTTGGCGCAACTCGCCGGCGCAGGTACGTGAGGGGTCAGCTGGCCCGCGATAGGGCACAGGCGAGAGGAGAGGTGAATGACGATCCTGGTAATGGGCACGATCAAGCTGGGCGCCGGCGAGGGGGCAAAGGCCGCGAAGCTGATGGCCGACCACGCCGCGACGGTACGGACCGAAGAAGGATGCGAGGAATATAGCTTTGCCTTCGATGCGGCCGATCCCGATCTGGTGCGCGTGGCCGAGCGTTGGGCCAGCCCCGAAGCACTCGCCGCCCACGGCCAGGCCGATCATCAGAAGGCGTTCGGGCGCGCTTTGCGCGAACATTCGCCCAGTGCGATGTCCATTGACGCGTGGGACGGGCAGCATTGGCGCAAGCTGATCTGATCGCCGCTTGCATAATGGGGGCGCGCCGCGTACAGGCGCCCCCCTCGGTCGGGGCGTAGCGCAGCCTGGTAGCGCATCACACTGGGGGTGTGGGGGTCGCAGGTTCGAATCCTGTCGCCCCGACCAGAGATTACAGCCGGCAAGTCCCCAGAGCGGGCCGGCTTCCCCAAATACGGTCGCATATTCCCACCCGTTCGCGGTCTCCCACTCAGGCCCGCGACACGCGTTGGTTGGCGACTTACCGCTCCATCAGGCGCGGCATCAGTTCCACGAAGTTGCATGGCCTGTGCCGGCTATCGAGCTGGTCGCGCAATATGCCGTCCCACCCGTCCTTCACCGCGCCCGTCGATCCCGGCAGGGCGAAGATGTAGGTGCCGCGCGCCACACAGGCGCAGGCGCGCGACTGGACGGTGGAGGTTCCGATCGTCTGGTACGAGAGCCAGCGGAACAGTTCGCCAAAGCCCGGGATCATCTTGTCCGCGACTCGCTCGACGGCCTCGGGCGTGACGTCGCGCCCAGTTACCCCCGTCCCGCCGGTGGTGATGATGCAGTCGATCGCCTCGTCCTCGATCCACGCATGCAGCTGGGCGACGATCATGTCCGCATCGTCGCGCAGGATCTGGCGGCCGGCGAGAATGTGACCTGCCTCGGAAAGGCGTGCGACCAGCGTGTCGCCGGATCGATCCTCGGCCAGGCCGCGGGTGTCGGAAACGGTCAGCACGGCAATGCGCACCGGAAGGAAGGGCAGGCTCTGGTCGATCGGCATGGCCGCGATATTGCGCGCGTAGCCTGCCGGATCAACGATAGCGTTGCGTTCCGCTGCGGAACCGGGCGCTGCCGAAACTGTCCTCAAAGGCTCGGCCATGTGCGGGGTTCCCGGGATCGCGTAGCATCGCCTTCAGCATCACCAGCGCGCCCGGATCGTTGCCGGCAATTGCCTTCGTCACGGCGTCGCCGCTCCCGATCATTTCCACCAATCCGATTCGCACGGCTTCCGCAGCGTCGATCGTCTCGGCAGTGAACAACAGTCGTGCCGCCTGGCCGGGGCCGATCAGCGCGGACAACCGGCCGAGATCTTCGGCGGGATAGCCGATCCCGAGCCGCGCTGGCGGAATAGCGAAACTTGCGGCTTCGCTGGCAACCCGCAGGTCCGCAGCCAGCGCCAGGGCAAATCCCGCCCCATGACAGCCGCCCTCGATCGCGGCGACAACCGGCATCGGCAAGGCCGCGAGTGCATCGGCCGCGGCGCGCAGCGCGAGGCGGAACGGCGCGCGTCCCTCCGGCGAGTCGGCCAAATGCGCTATTTCGCTGAGGTCGGCCCCGGCCGAGAAGGTGCCGGGCACCGCCGAGCGAAGCAGCACCACCGCCGCATCGGCGGGGATGCAGCCGACGGCGTCCGCCAGTGCCAGCCAATGCGCCGTACCCATGGCGTTGCGCCGCTCCGGGCGATCCATCGTCAGCCGGACCACCCCGGCGTCCTGATCTAGGCTGATCATGACAAGGTCGTCGCCAGCTGCCACCATCCCGGTGCGGCGGCGCCAATGCCCTCATACGCCCGGTCGCGATCCTCCCCCCGCTCGAACAATGCAAAGCAGGTGGCGCCGGAGCCCGACATTCGTGCCAGCGTCACGCCTGGTTGTGCGCGGAGCAGTGCCACGACGTCAGCGATCACCGGAGCGACCGCGCGTGCAGGGGGCTCAAGATCATTGCGGCCTTCCCACGGCGCCTTGGGATCAAGCGCACCGCGATCCACGCCATCCCAACCGCCGAAGACGGACGCGGTGGATACGCCAACGCCCGGGTTCACCAAGAGAACCGGTGTGTCCTGCCATTGATTGACCGGGATCAATGCGTCGCCCTTGCCGGTACCGAATGCAGTCCGGCCGGACAGGCAGGCCGGCACGTCCGCCCCGAGGCCTGCGGCCATCTCGATCAGGCGCGGGTCGTCGGCCGCAATGTCGTGCCGCCGCGCGAGCGCGCGAAGCGTGGCGGCGGCATCGGCGGATCCGCCGCCGATGCCAGATGCGACCGGCAGGTTCTTTTCCAGCATGATGTCGTGCCGATCATCAATGCCGAAACAGGCCCGGAAGGCATGGAGCGCGCGGATCACGAGATTGTCGTCCAGCGCCGGTGCAGGAGCGCTGTCGCTCGCGCCTGCCGCCAGGGCTTTGGCGAACGGCCCGGTGATACGGAACCGATCCTCGGCTGCGTCCGAAAGCGTCACCAGATCGCCGTCACGGCAAAAGGCGAACAGCGTTTCAATGTCGTGATAGCCATCCGGCCGCCGACGGCGGACGTGCAGGGCAAGGTTCAGCTTTGCCGGTGCCGGCTCCACGATCGCAGTTATCTGATTCATGGGCGCGATGTTGGTCCGTGTTCGATCTTGGCGGAAAGGCGCGCTGCGCTTTCCGAGTCCGCCGCCAATTGCGCTGCTCGCCAGGCATAACGGGCGGCAAAGCGCCGGCCGACTGCCCAGTAAACGTCGCCCAGATGCTCGTTCACTTCCAGGTCGGTCGGTGAGGCCGCGGCGGCTTGCTCGATCAGCGGCAGGGCGCGCTTCGGCTCCCCGGACAGATAATAAGCCCAGCCGAGTGAGTCGGTGATCGCGGCATCCTCGGGCTTCAGCCGGCTCGCTTTTTCCAGCAGCGCCTGGGCCGGGCCGACCGGCTCCCCATGAACGATCTGCGCATAACCGAGATAATTGAGCGCCAGCGGCTCCTCCGGGGCAAGCCTCACCGCCTCTGCCAGCGCGCGCCGGGCACGCGGCCAGTCCCCGGCTTCGTCCAGCGCCGCGCCATATTGCAGCCAGACGGACCAGTCCGCGCGCTCCTTCGCCTGATCGATGATCCGGCGGTAGATCGGCGCTGCTTCGGCCGGCCGATCGGCGCTCATCAACAGATCGGCATAGCGTTGCAGGGTAGGGGCGTTACCGTTTTTCGCCAGTGCGGCTGCCTCAGCGAGCGCTTCGTTCGTGCGGTTGGCACCCGCGAGGATCTGGATCCGTCCGCCGAGTGCTGCTTGTGCATAGGGGCTCTGCGCGCCGATCGCCGCCAGCGTCGCAAGGGCGCGATCTGTCTCTCCCGCGCGGCCCAGCGTATAGCCGAGCAGCAGCCGTGCGCGATCATTGGTCGGATCGGCGACCACAGCGGCCTGTGCCATCGTGAGCGGAAATGGGCCGGGCGGGCCGACGATCAGATCGGTCACCACCCGCGTCAGCAATGCTGACATGCCGAAGCCGAGCGAGGGCTTCGCTCCGGTGCCAGTGCGTTCGCGCAGCGCCGCGACGGCCGGCGAGTCTCCCATCAGCAGGGTCCGCGCCTCGGCAGTCTTGCCCATGCCGATTAGCAGCCGCGCGGCGATGATCCTCATGTCTTCACTGGCCTGGGCATTGCCCAGAACGGCGCGAAGGATGGCGAGCCCCTCACCGGTATGGCCCTTAGCAACCAGGATCAGGGCGCGTGCCTCGCTGGCGAACCGGCGCGACACCGGGTCATCGTGCGGCGCGGCGAGAAGCGGCAACGGATCTTCGCCTTTCGCGAACGCCAGCCACGCGGCAAGCGGCGGCGCCAGGACGGCGAGCTGGCTCTTGCCAAGACGCCCGATGGCGGCCCCGGCGGCGGCGAGATCCTCGTGAGCGGCAGCGCTGGCGAGGATCAGCAGGTCCGCATCGGCCGGTGCAGCCTGGCCGAGCGCGGCAGCCGATTCGAGCGCGAGCTTCAGATCGCCCGCGGCGATCGCCTGACGATAGGCAAAGGCGGCGACGCCGACGTCGCCCGGCGTTGCCGCCAGGGCATCGGCGTAGCGGCTGGCGGCAATCCACGCTGCCCCGTCGCCATCGGCAGCACGCGCCTGCAGATAGGCCAGCAGGTCCGGCGTGGCGGCCTGGACGGGAAGCGACAACCCGCCCAGCGCCACACCGGCTGCCAGCACCATCAGCTTACATGTTGGGATAGTTCGGGCCACCGCCGCCCTCGGGCACCACCCAGTTGATGTTCTGCGTTGGGTCCTTGATGTCGCACGTCTTGCAGTGGACGCAATTCTGCGCGTTGATCACGAACTTCGGATCGCCCGTTTCCTCGCCGACGATCTCGTACACGCCCGCCGGACAGTAGCGCTGCGCCGGCTCGTCATAGAGCGGCAGGTCGTACTTAACCGGAATGTCCGGATCTTTCAGCGTCAGGTGGATCGGCTGATCTTCCTCGTGATTGGTGTTCGAGAGGAACACCGAGGACAGGCGGTCAAAGGTCAGCACGCCATCCGGCTTCGGATAGTCGATCTTCTTCGCCATGTCCTTGCGCCAGAGCGTGTCGTGATCGGCATGCTGCTTCATGGTCAACGGCCACTTCAGGCCGAGATACTCCATCCACATCGCGATGCCGGCGATGCCCGATCCCATGAAGTCACCAAACTTCTTCACCAAGGGGGCGACGTTGCGGACGATCGACAGCTCCTTCTTCACCCACGATGCCTCGAAGGCGGCGGGGTAGGCGGCCAGCTCGTCGCTCTGCCGCTGCGACAGGATCGCGTCCGCCGCGGCCTCGGCGGCCATCATGCCGCTCTTCATCGACGTGTGCGTGCCCTTGATCCGCGGCACGTTGAGGAAGCCCGCGCTGTCACCGATCAGCGCGCCGCCCGGGAAGACGAGCTTCGGGATCGACTGCAGCCCGCCGTCGCTGATTGCGCGCGCGCCATAGCTCACGCGCTTGCCGCCCTTGAGCAGCGCGGCGATCTCCGGATGCGTCTTCCAGCGCTGCATTTCGGCAAACGGAAAGACGTGCGGGTTGGAATAGTTCAGCCAGGTGACGAGGCCGAGGCTAACCTGCCCGTTCGCCTGGTGATAGATCCAGCCGCCGCCATTGGTGTCGCTCTCGCTGAGCGGCCAGCCCTGCGTGTGGATCACCTTGCCCGGCTCGTGCAGCGCGGGATCGATGTCCCACAATTCCTTGATGCCGAGCCCGTAGGACTGCGGATCGCAATCGGCGCGCAGGTCGAAAATGCGCATCAGCTCCTTCGACAGATGCCCACGGCACCCCTCGGAGAAGAAGGTGTATTTCGCATGCAGTTCCAGGCCCGGCTGATAATCGGGCTTGCGCGTGCCGTCGCGCGCCACGCCCATGTCGCCCGTCGCGACGCCCTTCACGCTGCCGTCCTCGTTGAACAGGATCTCGGCCGCGGCGAAGCCCGGGAAAATCTCGACGCCCAGTTCCTCGGCCTTGCCCGCCAGCCAGCGGCACAGGTTGCCGAGGCTGCCGGTATAGGTACCCTTGTTGTGCAGGAACGGCGGGGTCCACAGGTGCGGCAGGTTGAACTTGCCCTTGCGGCTCAGCACCCAGTGGATGTTCTGCGTGACCGGCACTTCGGCCAGCGGGCAGCCGTCCTCGCGCCAGTTCGGCAGCAGTTCGTCGAGGCTGCGCGGGTCGATCACCGCGCCCGACAGGATGTGTGCACCGACTTCGCTGCCCTTTTCGAGCACGCAGACCGAAATTTCGGCGTCTTTCTCTGCCGCGAGCTGTTTGAGCCGGATCGCCGCGCTGAGGCCCGCCGGCCCCGCACCCACGATCACAACATCATACGGCATCGACTCGCGTTCGCTCATTATTCTCTCCATCTGCCAACCCGCCCGTCGCCCCCGCAGTCGGGCGCATGCCGGCAACGTTCCGTCCTTCGTGGCTGTCGAGCGAATTGACCGCCACGTCAACCATCAGGCTTAAGTGGGTGCACATGGGGGCAGATCCAAACATCGATTGGCGGCAAGCCGCGGCAAGCGCAATGGAATGGTGGCGCGATGCCGGCGTGGATGTGCTGGTCGGCGACGAACCGTTTGACTGGCTTTCTCCTGAGCAGCCGGATCTGGTTTCGTCGCTTTCGCCAGTCGCGCTCCCGCCTGCTGCCGCTACGGCCGGGCCGGCTTCGGGCGGCGTGGCGATGCCGGGGACGATCGCCGAGCTCCTTGAATGGCGGACGGGGTCTGCGGCGCCTGAGGCGGGCTGGGGCGTGCCGCTCGTCCCGGCCACGGGCCCGATGGACGCCGACATCATGATTCTCATCGACTGTCCGGAGCGGGACTCGGCCGATTCGCTGCTGGGCGGCGCCGCGGGGCGGCTGTTTGATCGTATGCTCGCCGCGATTGGCCGAAGCCGCGACGACGTTCATCTCGCCAGCCTTTGCGCGGCGCGTCCCGCAGCCGGCCGACTCCCGCGCGAAATGGAATCGCAACTGGCGGAAATCGCGCGTCATCACGTCGCGCTCGCGGCTCCAAAGCGGCTGCTCGTGATGGGAGATGCGGCGAGCCGTGCGATTCTGTCGGCCAATGTGATGCAGGCACGCGGACGTTTGCACGCACTTAACCATAAGAAAGACAGTCAGAGCGAGGTCGTGGCGAGCTTCCATCCGCGCATGCTGTTGGAAAGGCCCGTCCTGAAGGCTGAAGCTTGGAAAGATCTGCAGATGCTGATGGGGGGATTGAAGTGAGCCGGGTGTTGCTAGCCGCCGTGTCTGTCGCCGCGATGACGCCAGCGCTGGCCGCTGCCGAGCCTGCACCCCCGCCTGGTGTGGCAAGTGCAGCCACGCCGTCGCTTCCACCGCAGCTTTCCACCGACCAGCGCACGCAATACCGCGCGGTGTTCGCCTCGATCCGTGAAGGGCGCTGGCAGGATGCGCAGATCGGCCTCGACGGGATGGCGACTGGCCCCTTGCACAGCTACGCCCGCGCCGAACTCTATACCGCCAAGGGCTCGCCCCGCGTTGAACTCGATCAGCTCGTCCGTCTCCTGACCGAGGCGCCGGAACTGCCTCAGGCGGAGGCGATCGCCCGGCTTGCCAAGCTGCGCGGCGCGGCGGAGCTTCCGCAACTCCCCGTCCAGCAGCGGCTCGTCTGGCAGGATGGCGCACCCACCCGCATCCGCGCCAAGGCCACCCGCAGCGATACGATTGCAGCCGATCTCGCCGATCGCATGCAGCCCTATGTGAAGGCCGACATGGGCCGCGAGGCGGAGGCGCTGCTCGACTCGACCAGCGGGCTTACTCCTGAGGCGACCACCGAATGGCAGTCGCGGGTGGCGTGGATCTACTTCCTTCAGGGGCTGGACGGCGACGCGCGGCGCATGGGCGACAAGGCGGCGCAGGGGCAGGGCGACTGGGCTACCCACGCCCGCTGGACCTCGGCACTCGCCGCCTGGCGTCAGAATGATTGCGCGGCGGCGGGTGAAGGCTTCCAATCCGTTTCTGCGCGTGCCGGTGATACCGACATGCGTGCCGCTGGCCTGTATTGGGCAAGCCGTGCCGACATGACCTGCGGCCGCCCTGATCGTATTGAGGCCCGGCTCAAGAACGCTGCGCAATATGGCGAGACCTTCTACGGCCAACTGGCCCGCCAGGCGCTCGGGATGCAGACTGCGGTGTTCAAGCCGCAGAAGGTAACGGGTGACTGGGCCAGCCTGGAACGGCGCCCGAACGTGCGCGTGGCCGCCGCTCTGGTAGAGATCGGGGAAACCGATGCTGCGGATCAGGTGATCCGGCAACAGGCAAAGATCGGTCCGTCCAGCGAATTTGCTAGCCTGATGCGGGTGACGGAGCAGATGAACCTGCCGGCCAGCGTCGTCTGGCTGGCGCATAATTGTCCGCAGGGTTTCGTCGCCACCGCGGAGACGCGTTACCCCACTCCGAACTGGACGCCCGACACCGGCTGGCGGATCGACAAGGCGCTTGTCTACGCCCACACGCTTCAGGAATCGGGTTTCCGCAACAAGGTCGTGTCGCCCGCCGGCGCCTATGGCCTCATGCAGATCATGCCCGCGGCTGCCACCGATTACATGCGCGAGCGGGGGATTTCTGTCGATAAGTCGGCACTGACCCGTCCTTCGACCAACATCGATATCGGCCAGCGGCATCTTGAGAAACTGCGCGACATGGGCCTGACCCAGGGTCTGCTGCCTAAGGTGATCGCCGCCTACAATGCGGGGCCCAAGCCGGTTGGCGAGTGGAACGCGCTGGTTCGCGACAATGGCGATCCGCTGCTCTACATCGAGAGCATCCCTTATTGGGAAACGCGCGGCTATGTCGTCACCGTGCTGCGGAATTACTGGATGTACGAGGGGCAGACCGGCCGCAAGGAATCGGTCAGCCGCGCTGCGCTCGCGCAGGGCATGTGGCCGCGCTTTCCTGGTATGAAGGGTGAGCCTGCCATTCGCATTGCGAACCGTCCGTCGGCAAACACCGTCGCCGCAAACGCTGTTGTGTCGCCGGCCTCCACCACCACGGTCGCGAGCGCTCAATAAAGCGACCGCGAGGGGAGCCAGGGTTGAGCAAGCGCCGCTCGCCGGCGGCGCGCGATTGCTCCTTGCCCCTGCCAGGTTGACGCGCGCCGACCGGTTCGAGCGCACTTGCGACGCCGCGGTAGGCGGTGCCTGTGCTGAGCTTGGACGTAAAAATCCAACGTTCGCTACTTGTTCCAGAGGAACAAACGCAATACATGCCGTTCACGCGTTGAACGGTTCGCGCGCTTGCTCTAGCGAAAGGGCTTATTAATGGCCGCCAATCTCAAGGTGATCCCCAACAACATGGCAAGCGCGAACTCGGATCGTCAGAAGGCGCTCGACGCCGCCCTCGCGCAAATTGACCGCGCGTTCGGCAAGGGCTCTGCAATGAAGCTCGGCCAGAAGGAGGCGATGAAGGTCGAGGTGGTGTCGACCGGCAGCCTCGGGCTGGACATCGCACTCGGCGTCGGTGGTCTGCCGCGCGGCCGTATTGTCGAGATCTTTGGCCCGGAATCGTCGGGTAAGACCACGCTCGCGCTGCACGCCATTGCCGAGGCGCAAAAGTCCGGCGGTCTGGCGGCGTTCGTTGACGCGGAACACGCGCTTGATCCCAGCTACGCCAAGAAGCTGGGCGTCGACATCGATGAACTGATCGTCTCGCAGCCGGATACGGGCGAGCAGGCGCTGGAGATCGTCGATACGCTGGTGCGCTCCAATGCCATCGACGTTCTCGTTGTCGACTCGGTCGCTGCCCTGGTGCCGCGCGCTGAAATCGAGGGCGAGATGGGCGACAGCCACGTCGGTCTTCAGGCTCGCCTGATGAGCCAGGCACTGCGCAAGCTGACCGGCACGATCAGCCGCTCGCGCTGTCTCGTCATCTTCATCAACCAGATCCGCATGAAGATCGGCGTGATGTACGGTTCGCCCGAAACCACGACTGGCGGCAACGCGCTGAAGTTCTACGCGTCCGTGCGCCTCGACGTGCGCCGTATCGGCTCGGTCAAGGATCGTGAGGAAGCGACTGGCAACCAGACCCGCGTAAAGGTGGTGAAGAACAAGGTCGCACCGCCCTTCAAGCAGGTCGAGTTCGACATCATGTTCGGCGAGGGCATCTCCAAGCTGGGCGAAGTGATCGATCTCGGCGTGAAGGCTGGCCTGGTCGAGAAGTCGGGCTCTTGGTTCAGCTATGACTCGATCCGCATCGGGCAGGGCCGTGAGAACGCGAAGAATTACCTGCGCGAGAACCCCGAGGTGGCTCAGCGTCTGGAGCGTTCGATCCGCATGCGCCAGGAGGGCCTGGGCGAGGAACTGATGGCCGGGCCGTCCGAAGAAGACGATATCTGATCCATCGGGTACAACAATGTAACGCAGGGCTGGCCACCTCAGGGTTGCCGGCCCTTTGTCGTTTCGGTCTAGGGTCGAACTTCGCTGAGCCGAGGCCGCCTACCTGGGCTGAGCCTAGCCTCGACGGCGAGAGCGGGGAGCAGCGCCGAGTGCGGCTCGTCTAAGGCCTGCCTGACGTCCCGGCAAAAGCAAGAGAGCGCGCGCTGGTAAGCTTCGCACGAGGCGGTCGCGCTTGGCGGAGCACCAGCAGGCCAGCGCCACGTCCGGCAGCGCGGCAGCTCCATCCCACGCCCGTTGATCTTGTTATGCTTGCGAGTGCTGCCGTTTCCGACCCACCCACCGCGTCGCTGACGACCATTTCACCAACGCGCCTTCAACCAGCCGCCTCGATCAGCTCCCGGGTCGTCCGTGGCAAATCAGCGCCACACAACGATACTTGCCTCGCAGCCCGACCCAGCTCGATCAGGCTGCGGTGAAGCAGCCAAGCCCCAGCGCTGCCAGACGGGGTGCGTTCTCTCACGCTCCCGCGCCAGACGGATGGCGAGCCAAACGTTCCAGTCGCGCCATGGCGCTTTTGCGACGGCTATCCACTTCTCCCCGCGCGAGCGCCCGGGCGCAAAGTGCAGCCTATCGGCGCCGGCTCGAAGGGTCCCGCACCCGGTCCCGCCTCATTCGAGCCCAGCCATCCCCACCATGCTCATCGATCGTGACATTCGCGTCATGGCCGTTGCCCTTTCCCTTTGCGGGCGCAGGCCTCACACCGGCTGTCACAATAATGAAGGACTATGCCCATGACCGCCGCTCCTGAATGGCAGACCCGTGTCGGCGACGTCTGGGCCGCCGAATGGCGCCGCACCGATCGCAGCTTCGCCGCGCTGTCGCAGCTTCTCGATGCCGCCATCCTCGCCGTGGCGCCTGACGCGGGTCGTGCCGCTGATCTTGGCTGCGGCGCCGGGGTGACCAGCCTTGCACTTGCCGCGGCCCGGCCGCGACTGGAGATCCTGGGCGTCGACCTTTCCGCCGCCCTCGTCGCCGTCGCGCAGGAGCGTGCTGCGCAGCATGGGCTCGACAATCTCCGCTTCGTCACCGGAATGGTGCCGCAGGCGCTCGCGCCGCATGCGCCCTTCGATCTGGCCGTCTCGCGCCACGGCGTGATGTTCTTCGATGATCCGGTTGCTGCCTTTCGCGGCATTGCCGCTGCGCTTCGTCCCGGCGCCCCGCTGGTTTTCTCCTGCTTCCGTAGCGGCGCGGAAAACCCCTGGGCGTCGCACACGATCGCCGCACTCGGCGGGCGGCTGGATGCGCCGGCCGGCTACGCGCCTGGCCCGTTCGCCTTTGCCGATCGGGAAATGGTGCACCAGCTGCTGAGCGACGCAGGCTTCGCCGACATCTCCATCACCCCAGCCGACTATCCGTATCGCGCCGGCGAGGGCACGGACCCCGCCGCGGATGCTGCCGACTTCTTCCGCCGCATCGGACCGGTATCGCGCGCGATCGCCGAAGCGTCCGAAGCGGACCGCCCGGCACTGCTGGAGCGGTTGCGCGTTGTGCTCGCCGAGCAGGTGGCGGGAGATGTGCTCGAATTCCCCGCCGCAGCCTGGATCGTCACGGCACGTGCACAGGGGAGGGGCCAATGATCATCGTCCACCATCTCGAAAATTCGCGATCGCAGCGTGTGCTGTGGATGCTGGAGGAGCTGCGGCTGCCCTATGAGGTGCGCCGCTATGAACGGGATCGCAAGACGATGCTCGCCCCGCCGGAGCTGCGCCGCATCCACCCGCTCGGCAAATCGCCGGTGATCGAGGATACGGACGATGGCAGGCGGGTGGTCGCCGAAACGGGCGCCATCGTCGAATATCTGGTGGACAAGGCGGATGGCCGGCTAGGCCCGCCGGCGAACCGGGCGGCGGCGCTCGATTACCGCTATTGGCTGCATTACGCCGAGGGCTCGCTGATGCCGCCGCTGCTCGTCACCCTGGTGCTCAGCCGCGTGCCCTTGTTCGGCAAGGCAGCGCAGAAGCGGATCCGGCCATGGATCGAAACTCACCTCGATTTTGTGGAATCGCACCTCGCCGCCCACCCGTGGTTTGCGGGGGATTCGCTCACGGCGGCGGATGTGATGATGAGCTTCCCGCTGGAAGCGGCGCGCAGCCGTGGGGGGCTTGATGCGGCACGCCCCGCCACCATCGCCTGGTTGGAAAAGGTCCATGCCCGGCCCGCCTATCAGGCGGCACTGCGCGCGGGCGGACCCTATGATTATGCCTGACGGACGAGCGCTCTAGCCGCTCTCCGCCGGAGCCACGATCGCGCGGCTCCGGCGGTGATTGCCCTAACTCAGGCGTGCCGGTCGGCGCTGCCCAGCGATGGCGTATCGTGGAAACTGTCGGTGGCATGCGCCGGGCCATGGCCGCTCGGCGCGGCCGGCCCGTCGATCGCGTCCGGCTCCAGCGGGTCGAGCTTGCCTTCCCACTTGGCGATCACCGCACTCGCCACCGCGTTGCCGACCACGTTGGTCGCGGACCGACCCATGTCGAGGAAATGGTCGATGCCGAGGATCAGCAGCAGGCCGGCCTCCGGAATGTCAAAGAAGCCAAGCGTCGCCGCGATCACCACCAGGCTGGCGCGCGGCACGCCCGCGATGCCCTTGCTGGTGATCATTAGCACCAGCAGCATGGTGATTTCCTGCCCCAGCGTCAGATCGATGCCATAAGCTTGCGCGATGAAGATCGTCGCGAAGGTCATGTAGATCATCGAGCCGTCGAGATTGAAGCTGTAGCCCAGCGGCAGCACGAAGCTGGCAATGCGCGGCGGAACGCCGAACTTGTCCAGCGCTTCCAACGTGCGCGGATAGGCCGCTTCGGACGAGGCGGTGGAAAAGGCGAGCAGCAGCGGCTCGCGCACATAGCGCACGAGCAGCGTCGTGCGGCGACCGACGATCAGGTAGCAGACCCCGATCAGCAGCAGCCACAGCAGGATCATGCCAAGATAGAAGGTGCCCATGAAATAGGCGAGGTTGCCGATGATCGACGGGCCGCGTTCCGCCAGCGTGCCGGTGACGGCGGCGAACACCGCGACCGGTGCGAAGCGCATCACGTAATTGGTGACCGTCAGCATCACCTGCACGAGTGCTTCGATCCCGCGCACCAGCGGCGCTGCCTTTTCGCCCACGGCGGTGATGGCGACGCCGATGAAGATCGAGAAGATCACGATCTGCAGGATCTCGTTCTTCGCCATCGCTTCGATGCCGGAGGCGGGGAAGACGTGGGTAATGAAATCCTTCAGGTTGAAGGCGGCCTTTTCCACGCCGCTCGCCTCGTTCACCGGCGGCAGCGGGAAGTTGAGCCCGACGCCCGGCTGGAACAGGTTGACGAGGATCAGCCCGAGCGTGAGGCTCACCAGGCTGGCGCAGAGGAACCAGCCGACCGAGCGGATGCCGATACGGCCGAGCGCTGCGGTGTCGCCCATATGGGCAATGCCGGCCACCAGGGTTGCGAACACCAGCGGGGCGATGATCATCTTGATCAGCCGCAGGAATACGGCAGTGATGATCGAGAAATACCCGGCGATGTCCTTCAACTGGGCGGCGGCGGCAGGGGAGCCGTCGTCAATCAGTGCGTTCAGCGACAGGCCCAGAACAATGCCCGCTGCCAGGCCGATCATGATATACAAGGTCAGCCGCTTGGCCATGTATGCTCCGTCATCGTGGAACCGCAGCGTCCCTCGAAATCACCCTGTCGGCGCCCCTTGCGTGAAGGAAGCGGCTTATCGGCAGGCATGCGGCGGACAACGACGGTCGTTTTGCACCGTGAAGGGGATTGCCGGGGCTAGGTCAAGCCCGCGCGTCACATCGGCCGAGCCAATGAAGCCGCGCGCGGCCCGCGTCCATCGGGCGGAGACTGACCGGATCTGCGCGCCCGAATCAGGCCGGCTCCGCTGAGCAAAGCCGCCTTTTCGCTAGGTGCGCGGGCCCCAGAGGATCATCGCTGCCCCGATCAGGCACACGCCGGCACCCGTCAGATCCCACCGATCGGGCCGCGAGCCCTCGGCCAGCCACAGCCAAAGCAATGCCGTAGCGATATAGATCCCCCCATAAGCAGCATAGGCGCGGCCCGCGTGATCGGCATCCACCAGGGTGAGGAGATAGGCGAAGAGGCAGAGCGAGGCGGTGCCCGGCACGATCCACCACGGCGATCGATCCAGCCTCAGCCATGCCCAGAAGCTGAAGCAGCCGGCGATCTCCGCCACCGCCGCGCCGATGAAGGCAAATGCACTCATGAAGCCGGCTTCTGCCGCAAGGCCGCGCCATCGGCCAGTCCGGCGGCGGAGGCGAGGTGTAGCAGGGAACGATCACCGTTCCGCTGCGCTCTTCGGACACGAGGAGAACAAGCGCCATGGAAGACGCACGCATCTGGAGCTTCGAGAAGAGCCTGTGGACCGGCGGTGCCGAAGTGTATCGTGAACTGGTCGACGACGAATGCGTCATGGTGCTGCCGGCGCAGCCCTTCGTGTACAAGGCCCAGGCGGCGATCGAAGCCGTGGCCAACACGCCGCGCTGGTCCGACGTGGAATTCAGCGAGCAACAGGTGATGCGCCCGCAGGAAGGCTTGATCACCATCGCCTACAAGGCGGCGGCGCGCCGCGAAGGTGGCGACGATTACGTCGCTTATTGCACCACTACCATGCGACGACTGGATCATGAGGTCTGGCGGGTGGTGCAGCATCAGCAGACATTGCCCCCGATTGCCGGCGGCGCGACGCAGGGCTGAAGAGCGTCCGTGCGCCCCGCCAAAACGGCGGAAACGGGAAGATATGGTAACGCAATCCGCTAGTCATGGGGCGCCTCCTTTATTAAGTCGCGCACCATGACCTCGACGAACGACATCCGCCGCAGCTTCCTCGACTACTTCGGCTCGGCCGGGCACAGCGTCGTGCCCTCCGCGCCGTTGGTGCCGCAGAACGATCCGACGCTGATGTTCGTCAACGCGGGCATGGTGCCGTTCAAGAACGTGTTCACCGGCCTGGAAACCCGGCCGTACTCCACCGCTACTTCATCGCAGAAGTGCGTGCGCGCCGGGGGCAAGCACAATGATCTCGACAATGTCGGCTATACCGCGCGGCATCACACCCTCTTCGAGATGCTCGGCAATTTCTCGTTCGGCGATTATTTCAAGGAACAGGCGATCACCCACGCCTGGACCCTGCTGACCAAGGAATGGGGCCTTCCCGCCGACAAGCTGACCGCGACCGTCTATCACACCGACGATCAGGCGTTCGATCTGTGGAAGAAGATCGCCGGCCTCCCCGACCACCGCATCATCCGCATTCCGACCAAGGACAATTTCTGGGCGATGGGCTCGGATGGTCCGTGCGGTCCGTGCAGCGAGATCTTCTACGATCACGGCGATCACATTCCCGGCGGCCCTCCCGGCTCGCCGGACGAGGACGGCGATCGCTTCGTCGAGGTGTGGAACCTCGTCTTCATGCAGTTCGTGCAGGAAGCCGACACGATCATCGGCGATCTGCCGCGCCCGTCGATCGACACCGGCATGGGGCTGGAGCGGATCGCCGCCGTCATGCAGGGCGTGCACGACAATTACGATACGGACACGTTCAAGGCGCTGATCGCTGCCTCGGGCGCGCTGACCCACACCGCCACGACCGGCGGCAACCAGGCCAGCCACCGCGTCATCGCCGATCACCTGCGCTGCGCCGGCTTCCTCGTTGCCGACGGCGTGCTGCCGTCCAACGAAGGCCGTGGCTATGTCCTGCGCCGCATCATGCGCCGTGCGATGCGCCACGCGCACCTGCTCGGCGCCAAGGAGCCGTTGATGCACCGGCTGGTGCCGGCGCTGGTCGCCGAAATGGGCGCCGCTTACCCCGAACTCGTCCGTGCGCAGTCGCTGATCGAGGCGACGCTTTCGCAGGAGGAAACCCGCTTCCGCCAGACGCTCGACAAGGGGCTGAAGCTCCTCGACGAGGCGACCGCGGGGATGAAGCCGGGCGACGTGCTGCCGGGCGAGACCGCCTTCAAGCTCTACGACACCTTTGGCTTCCCCTATGACCTGACCGAGGACGCGCTGCGCGCCCAGTCGTTCGGCGTCGACCGTGCCGGGTTCGACGCCGCGATGGCGGAGCAGAAGCGCGCTGCGCGCGCCGCGTGGAAGGGCTCGGGCGCCAAGGCGTCGGACGAATTGTGGTTCGACCTCGCCGAGGAAGTCGGCACGACAGAGTTCACCGGCTATTCCAGCGATGTGGGCGAGGGCGTCGTGCTCGCGCTCGTCAAGGATGGCGTACGGGTCGAAAAGGCCGCGGCTGGCGATCAGGTCGACGTGATCGTCAACCAGACGCCCTTCTACGCCGAAAGCGGCGGTCAGGTCGGCGATGCTGGCACGATCAGCAGCGAGGCCGGCCTCGCCGCCGAGGTCACCGATACTTCGAAGCAGCTCGGCAAATTGTGGGTCCATCACGCCACGGTCGGCGCGGGTGAGATCAAGGTCGGCGACACAGTGAAGCTTGCGATCGACGTCGCGCGCCGCGCCGCGATCCGCGCCAACCACTCCGCCACCCACCTGCTGCACGAGGCGCTTCGCCAGCGGCTCGGCACGCATGTCGCGCAGAAGGGCTCGCTGGTGGCGCCCGATCGGCTGCGCTTCGACGTCAGCCATTCCAGCGCTATGACCGCCGAGGAACTGGCCGATGCGGAGGCCGCGGTGAACGCCAAAATCCGTCAGAACACGCCCGTCACCACCCGGCTGATGACGCCCGACGATGCCATCGCGATGGGCGCGATGGCGCTGTTCGGCGAAAAGTACGGCGACGAGGTCCGCGTCGTCTCGATGGGCAGCGACGATGGCGGGGAGACCTATTCGATCGAGCTGTGCGGCGGCACCCATGTCAACGCGCTGGGCGACATCGGCCTGTTCAAGGTGATCGGCGAGGGCGCGGTGTCCTCGGGCGTCCGCCGTGTCGAGGCGCTGACCGGCGAGGCCGCGCGCGCCTATCTCTCCTCGCGCGACGAGAAGCTGCGCGAGGCTGCCTCGGCGCTGCGCACCACCCCCGACGAAGTCCCCGGCCGCGTCACCTCGCTGCTGGAGGAAAAGCGCCGGCTGGAGCGTGAACTGGCGGAGGCGAAGAAGGCGCTGGCGATGGGCGGCGGCAGCGGCGCGGCGCCGGCCGGGCCCGAAACCGTCGGCGGCGTCGCCTTCGTCGGTCAGGTGCTGAACGGCTTCGAGGCCAAGGGCCTGCGCGGTGCGGTGGACGATGCCAAGAAACGCATCGGCTCGGGCGTTGCCGCGCTGGTCGCGGTCAACGACGGCCGCGCGACGGTGGCGGTCGGCGTCACCGACGATCTCGTCGCAACCTACAATGCCGTCGATCTGGTGAAGCGCGCCGTAGCTGCGGTTGGCGGGCAAGGCGGCGGTGGCCGGCCCGACATGGCGCAGGGCGGCGGCCCGGACGGCGACAAGGCCGACGACGCGCTCGCTGCCGTGCGCGCTGCACTCTAAGAAGCGAAGGCGGTCGCCTGAGGCTCGGCACCGTTCGGGCCTGACCCGGACGGTTGCCGCACTGCTGGATCCGGTTCAGCCGTTGGGACTTCTCAACCGGCTGGTCGGTTCAGGTACGCGCGTCTGGGTCGCGGCGGAGCCAGGAAGCGGCGGGGCAACTCGAGCCGACTTGGGATCGCCGCGCGGCTTTGCTCCGCCCGACAGGTCGAAGGCGTCCCGAATCACTTCAGCAATGTTGCTGGCCGGCGATCTGCGGACCGCGGCCGGGAACAGGCCGCGCGGGCCAGCATCTAGGCCGATCTTCTCCGCTTCCGGCCCGCACGCCTCCGGCAAGAGACCGGGTATTTGGCCGCGGCGCTGGTCCAGCCCCGCGGCCAGTCACTCACTTGCCGGCCATCGCCGCGTCAAGCTGCTCGGCGGTCATCCCGATCGTCACACCCTTCGGACCAGGCCCGAACGATCCGATCGGCAGCCGCGCATCGCCCTTGGCGGTGGTCAACGTGACGAACTGGCCCTCCACGGCCTTGATCGTGCCGAGCGAGTTTCCGCCGGCACCGTAAACTGTGGCGCCAGCGGTCAACTGCGACTGGAAATTCTGCGCGGCCTGCGCCGCGCCCTGTCCGGCCGCCGTCTCAAGTTCTGCCTTGGTCATGCCGAGCACTGGCCCCTTCGGCCCGGTGCCGAGCGAGGTGAGCGGGATGGATGCCTTGACCGTGCCAGTGTCGATCACGGCATTGGTGCCGTCGGTCGATGCGATTGTGCCCACCGTGCCACCCTGGGCATCATAAACGGTGCCGCCGACCGCCGGACCTGCACCGGCCGGGGCCGCAGCCGGGCTTGCTGGTGCGGCGGGAGCGGGAGCCTGGGTGCCTTGCGCATTTGCGGCGAGCGGCGTTGCGGTGGCAAGCAGCAGGAGTGCGTAACGGTACATGGTTACTCCTCTTTATTGGTTCGACAGTGCAACGAGGCCGCCGCACACCGGTTCCGTGCAAGCCACTCTCGGCGGATCGAGCCGTTCAAAGGATGAACAGAGCAATCGCCCGAGACTCACGCTATAGCTGAAGCGCTTACCTGCCAGAGGAGCGCGCCATCATGACCGATCTCTCCGACTTCCCGATCACCCGGCGTTGGCCACCGCGGCGGCCCGATGTTCTGCAATATTATGGCTTGCCCACACCAAATGGCGTCAAGGTCTCGATCATGCTTGAGGAGACGGGCCTGCCCTATGAGGTGCATCTGGTCGACTTCGCGACCAATGACCAAAAATCACCAGAGTTTCTGTCGCTAAATCCAAACGGAAAGATCCCCGCCATTCTCGATCCGCACGGGCCCGATGGCAGCCCGCTCGGCTTATTCGAAAGCGGAGCTATCCTTCTGTATTTGGCCGAGAAGTCGGGAAAGTTTCTCCCGACTTCCGCCGGTGATCGCTGGCACAGTGTTCAATGGCTGATGTTTCAGATGGGCGGCCTCGGGCCGATGTTCGGGCAACTTGGTTTCTTCAATAAGTTCGCTGGTCGCGAATGGGAGGATAAGCGCCCGCTCCAGCGCTACGTCGACGAATCCAAACGGCTGCTGGGCGTGATGGACGCTGCGCTCGAGGGCAGGCGCTGGTTCCTTGGGGACGAATATACGGTCGCCGACATTTCCATGATCGGCTGGGTACGAAACCTCATCACCTTTTACGAAGCGCGTGAAATTACTGGCTTTGATGGATTCCGGCATGTCGCCAAGTGGCTGGAGCGGGCGCTGGAGCGCCCTGCGGTTCAGCGGGGGCTGACGATACCGGCGCGAGGTTAACGCAGATAGGCAGTAATGGCGTCCCACGCCGGCTGCTTGGCAGTGCGCCCGACGGTGTGAAGCGGGCTGGAGGAGGGTAAGGCGAGAACGGCAAGGTTCCGTCCCTCCACCAGCGTTCGGCCAAGCGACAGCGCCTTGCCCCCGTTGAACGCGACGGCCCGCAGCGCTGGCAGTCGATCCAGCAAGGTGGGCAAATCGTTCGCTGCTGCGTCACGGATGGTCGCGTCCGTGCTGCCGACGCGCCGCGCGGTCGCCACGACATCCCACAGGGCGATCCGAGCCGCCTTCAACGCCTCAAGCCGCTCCTGATACCCGAGCGAGCGAAGGTCCTGCCCGACGATCGGCGTCATCAACTCCCAGAATTGGTTCTGCGGATGCGCGTAGTAGCGGCGCTCCGCCAGGCTTCGCTCGCCGGGCAGGCTGCCGAGAACAAGGACGCGCGCATCCGGCGCCGCCACGGGTGGAAATGATGATTTTACCGTCACATCCGTCTGCCTTCTAACGCCCACTTGCAAAGCACCGATCTGAGCTCAAGTCCTTGAATAACTTCGGTTGGCCGCGCCAGTAGCAGGGCTATCGCTGGCCAAAGACTAAGCCGCGGTTGCCGGGTCGCGCCCGCCGCGCCATCTAGGCGATCATGCACACTGCTTCAGACACGCTTTCGCTTATCGGCCATACCCCGCTTGTTCGTCTCAAGGGGCCCAGCGAAGCAACCGGTTGCGACATCTTCGGCAAATGCGAATTCGCCAACCCCGGCGCCAGCGTGAAGGATCGCGCGGCATTGTTCATCGTGGAGGATGCGGAGGCGCGTGGCGCGCTCCAGCCCGGCGGCACGATCGTGGAAGGCACGGCCGGCAACACCGGCATTGGCCTGGCGCTGGTCGCCAACGCCAAGGGGTATCGCACCATCATCGTGATGCCGGACACGCAATCCAAGGAGAAGATGGACACGTTGCGCGCGCTCGGTGCCGAGCTGGTGACCGTGCCCGCGGCGCCTTACTCCAGCCCGTGCCATTTCGTGCATCAGTCCCGCCGCATCGCGGAGGAAACGCCAGGGGCGGTCTGGGCAAACCAGTTCGACAATATCGCTAATCGCCGGGCTCACATCGTCGGCACTGCCGAGGAGCTCTGGGCTCAGATGGACGGTCGCATCGACGGCTTCACGTGCGCAGCCGGCACAGGCGGAACCATCGCAGGCGTCGGCCTAGGACTGAAGGAAAAGGACGAGCGGATTACCATTGCGCTCAGCGATCCGCACGGCGCCGCCCTGTACGAATTCTACGCTCACGGCGAGTTGAAGAGCGAGGGATCGTCGGTCGCCGAAGGCATTGGCCAGGGGCGGATCACCGCCAATCTGGAGGGGGCGCCGATCGATACGCAGTTCCGCATCTCGGATGCCGAAGGGCTGGAGTGGGTGGATCGGCTGCTCGCGGAGGAGGGGCTTTGTCTCGGTCTTTCGTCGGGCATCAATGTTGCCGGTGCGGTGCGCCTGGCCAGGGCGCTTGGCCCTGGCAAAAGGATTGCAACAATCCTTTGCGACACTGGCTTCCGCTACCTGTCGACCCTTCACAATCCTGCCTGGCGCGAATCGAAGGGGCTGTCGCTGGCGCGGCCTTGACCATCGGAATTCGACAAGCGCGCGACACGGCGTTAGAGTCGCACGACAAGATGAAGCAAGGCGCATCCTCTAGCCAGGCGATGCAGCGTGTTCGGGTCGGCATGGTCGGTCTGGCCGCTGTGATCCTTCTGATCGGCCTTGTCAGCGCTCTGTTCAGCGCGGCGAACCGCCAGCAGCCAGTCACTGCCGCGACTAGCGCGGCGGAGGTGGCGAACATGACCTCAGCCAACACTGCCTCCCCGGCGGATGCGGACAATGAGCCGCTGGCCCAGCTCGGAGTCGCGCCGAGCACTGCCGAAGCGAGCCCGGCTCCGGAAAACGCCCCCAAATGATTCTGGGTAAAATGGGGAAAGCTGGGGAACGGGCGCTGTTGCGCGCCCGAACCACTACTCTTGTCAGCGTTGCGCCAGGAACCAAGCGCGAACACACGTGCGCCACCTTGCTCAGGAGCGGCCGTTTCCCGTCGAGTTGAGCCGGTTTCCCCGATCCTCCCCGATTTTCCCTTCCCATCCCCGACCGTCGCTGATAATTGTTTAGCGACAGAGGGGCAGGACCACTGTTGTTTGCGGGTAGCGACAACCAAAGGGCGGCGAGGGCCGACTTTTGGAACAGGGTCTCTTGCGCGCCTTGTGCGAGGTGGGCGTGTCGGAACGGGTGGATTATCTTGGGAAGGGGGTCGGCCTTGTCGATGACAAGGGCCGGGTTGCCATTCCCAGCACCCTTCGCGCCGCCCTTGCCCAGAACGCTCCCCGGCCGGACGGCAAGGACGGCGGAACCGTGCTGGTGGGTGTTCATCCCGATTTTCCGTGCCTTATCGCTCATGATCGCGGCTACATCGAGTTCGCGAAGAATCAGCTGATCCAGCGCCAGAACGAAGCCGGGACGCACACCGGCTCCGCTGCTTATTATGCGCCGCGCATGCGCGGTGCCTCGGTCGAGCCAGTGCCGTTCGACGGAAGTGGCCGCTTCATCCTGCCCGCGGCCGAGCGCGAACTTGCTGGAATCGCTGACATCGCCTTCTTCCTTGGCGACTATGAAAGCTTCATGATCTGGGATCCGCGTGCGCTCGTGGCGCATGACGGCGTGGACGAGATGGTGAAGCGCCACGCAACGATCATGTGTCGCGACAAGGGTATCACGCTGTGACGGGTGGTCCGCACATTCCCGTCCTGCTTGATGAAGTGCTTGCCGCGCTTTCTCCTGCGCCGGGTGAGACCATCGTTGACGCGACCTTCGGGGCCGGCGGCTATACGCGGGCCCTGCTGGCCACCGGCGCGCGCGTCTTCGCCTTTGATCGTGATCCTGATGCGATCACCGCTGGGCAACAGCTGGCGGCGGCGGAGTCCGGCCTCACCCTCATCGCAGCGGAATTTTCACGGCTGGACAGGGAGCTTGCTGCTCGCGACGTCGTGGCGGTCGATGGCGTGACGATGGATATCGGCGTTTCGTCCATGCACCTCGATCAGGCGGCGCGTGGCTTCTCCTTCCAGCAGGACGGCCCGCTCGACATGCGCATGAGCCAGGAGGGGGAGAGCGCCGCCGACTTCCTGAACAATGCGGACGAGGCGGAGATCGCTGACGTGCTGTGGCGATATGGCGAAGAGCCCAAGTCGCGCCGGGTGGCTCGTGCCATTGTCGCCGCGCGGCCGCTGCAGACCACCGGCGATCTGGCCCGCGTGGTTCGCAAGGCACTGGGCCATCGGCCGCACGACAAGAAGGATCCGGCGACTCGCGCTTTTCAGGCCGTTCGCATCCATGTGAATCGTGAGCTTGACGAGCTGGCTGAGGGACTGGCCGCGGCGGAGCGGGTGCTCGCGCCGGGCGGGCGGCTGGCCGTTGTCAGCTTCCACTCGCTGGAAGATCGCATGATCAAGCGCTTTCTTCGCGAGCGTAGCGGCGGAACGCCGGCAGGGTCTCGGCATCGGCCGGCTGCGGTCGATACGCGGGAATCGACATTCGAGATCGTTGGGCGTGCCGTACGCCCGACTGCGGCGGAGGTAGCGCGCAACCCGCGCGCCCGATCCGCCACCTTGCGGATGGCGCGGCGGACTGCGGCGCCAGCATGGGGCGAGCTCAAAACAGATGTGGCGGGGCGGGCTGCGAGTGGAGACGAGTAAATGACGGCGGCGTATCGACTAAAGGGACTTGGGTGGTTCGGCGGCGTGGTGATCGTCTCGCTGAGCTTCTATCTTGTCAGCCTGCAAGTGGCGGCCGAGCGCAAGCGACTGGCGCAGATCGATGCAAAGATCAGTTCGGCGGAGCGCGACATTCGCGCTCTGGAGACCGAGTTTGATGTTCGGTCGAACCTCGCCCAGCTGGAGCGCTGGAATGGCGACACCCTTGCCCTTGTCGCGCCTACCGCTTCGCAGTTCGTGCGCGACGAGGCGCAGCTTGCTGCCATCAGCTTCCGTCCGGGCTCGCCGCTCCCCGGAGCCGCTCAGGGTGACGTTCAGACCGCCCAGTTGATCGTTCCCGCCCGCCCGTCCGAAATCGCCCCCGCGGTAATGGAGGACGTACCCGCCGCGCCGCCAGCGACTCTGGTTCAGGTGGCGGCCAAGCCTGCCGCACCACGTTCCGCCTCGGTCAAAGTGGCGGCTGCGGTGACGGAGCCTGCCCGCCCGGCAGTGATCAAGGCTGCGGTGACCACCAGCGGCGCGCCGACCGCTTCCATCCGCAAGGCGCACGCCGTTGCGATGCTGGACAAGTCGCTGTTGAGCGATGCCACCCTGGGTGACCTGATGAGCGGCGCTCGCAGCGAGCGAGGCCGCTTGCGTTGACGACAATGGTCGCCCGGGCGACGCGCCCAGCGCGCGTCAGCGAACAGCGGCAGGCGCTGCTTGCGACGCAGCACATGCGCCTGATGGTGCTGCTGCTGCTGTTCGCAGCGGCAATTCTGCTCGTGATCGTGCGCCTGGCGATGCTGGCTTTCGACGGCGGGCCGGAACGAGTGGCTGCCATCAGCACCGCGCCGCGCGGCGACATCGTGGATCGCAATGGGCAGCAGCTAGCCCGGACAATCGATGCATGGACAATCGGCGTCCACCCTCGGCGCTTACTTGGCGACCGCAGCGACATCGCAAAGAAGCTGGCCGATCTGATGCCGGACGTCGGCGACCAGCACCACTTTTATCGCCTGATCACCCGGGACGTGAACTTCACGTATCTGAACCGGCGTGCATCTCCGGCGCTCGTTCAGGCTGTGAATGCCATTGGTGAGCCGGGAATCGTCTTTGATCGCGAAACCCAGCGCCTGTATCCCCAGTCGACGCTGGCGGCGCACGTGCTCGGCTACATCGGAACCACGCAGAAGGATCCGACCGTTCACGGCCGACTTGGCATGGAGCGGGCCCTCGACGAACGGTTGCTGAACCCCGCCATGTCCGGAACGCCGGTCGTGCTGTCGATCGACAGCCGCGTTCAGGCTGCGATGGAGAGCGAACTCGGTCAGTCGATGGCGAGCATGCAGGCGCGCGCGGCTGCGGGTGTGGTGCTCGATGTCGATACCGGTGAGGTCATTGCGATGGTGTCCCTGCCGTTGTTCAACCCGAACCGGGTCGGCATGGCTGGCATCGAACAGCTGCGTAACACCGTGACCCAGAGCGTGTATGAGCTTGGATCAGCGTTCAAGCCGATCGCGATGGCGACGGCGATCGACACGGGCGTCGTCACCGACATGTCGCGCCGCTTCGATGCGACCGCGCCATTGCAGGTGGGCCGATTCCGCATCAAGGACGATCACGCGCAGAACCGCTGGCTCAACATCCCGGAAACCCTGATCCACTCGTCGAATATCGCCACCGCGCGAATTGCGGACGAGATTGGTGCGCAGCGTATGCAGACCATGTTCCGCAAGCTGGGTTTTGACACCAAGCCGGACATCGAACTGGTGGAAAAGGGCCGTCCGCTCTGGCCGCACTATTGGGCGCGCACGACCGTCATGACTACCGCCTACGGCCATGGTATCGCGGTCACTCCGCTTCACCTCGCCAATGCTTATGCGACGCTGGTGAACGGCGGCGTCTGGCGGCCGACCACGCTGTTGAAAGTGCAGCCGGGCGCCGCGGCCAAGGGCCGGCGCGTGATCAGCGAGGCAACCAGCGCTCGCATGCGTCAGTTGCTGCGATTGATTGTTACCGACGGGACGGGGCGCAAGGCCGAGGCGCCGGGTTACCGCGTGGGTGGAAAGACCGGTACCGCGGAGGCGGCAGAGAAGGGCGGCTATGCGCGGAACCGGAACGTGTCGACGTTCGCCGCTGCCTTCCCGATGGACGCCCCACGCTACGTCGTGCTCACCATGATGGATAGTCCAAAGCGAGTGGAGGCTAACCTCTTCCAGACCACGGCAGCTTATACCGCGGCGCCGGTCGTCAGCCGCGTCATCAGCCGTACGGGCGCGATGCTTGGCGTGATCCCCGACGCGCAACGGGACATTGATGTTCGCGAATTGCAGGGGCTGCTCTGGCATGCGCCGGGCGACAAAAAGGTTGAGGCCGAATGAAGCTGGGTGCGCTCACCGGTGGTGACCAGGCCGAAACGGTGACGGGCTTCGCAATCGATCACCGGAAGGTTGCGCCGGGCACCGTCTTTGGCGCTTTCGAAGGAACCCGGGTAAACGGCGAGGACTTCATCCCTGCCGCCATAGCCGCCGGCGCGATCGCGGTGGTAGCCCGTCATGAAGCGCTCGTTGAGGGCGCGGTGCACATTGCGGCGGACAATCCTCGTGCCTGCTTTGCCGAACTCGCTGCTCGCTTCTTCGCGCCATTTCCCGCAACGTGCGTTGCCGCCACCGGCACGAACGGCAAGACGTCGACCGTAGAGCTCACACGGCAGCTGTGGAGAATGGCCGGCCATTCCGCTGCCTCGATCGGCACACTGGGCGTCACCACCTCCGACGAGCGGGTCACGACCGGTTTGACCACGCCGGACGTGGTCACCTTCCTGTCGAACGTGGCCGGGCTTGCACGCGAGGGCGTGAGCCATCTGGCATTTGAGGCATCGAGCCACGGCCTGACGCAGTATCGCACGGAAGGGCTTCACGTTTCGGCGGCAGCGTTCACCAATCTCAGCCGAGACCACCTGGACTACCATGGCGACATGGCGGCCTATTTCACCGCCAAGCTTCGGTTGTTCGCGGAGGTGTTGGCGCCGGAAGGGACGGCGGTCGTATGGGCCGACGATCCGCACTCAGAGCGTGTCGTCGACCTCGCTCGCGCCCGCCGCAATCGCCTTTTCACCGTGGGAGAGCACGGCGACGACCTGCGCCTGATCTCCCGCGATCCGACGCTGCTGGGCCAGGGGCTTGTGATACTGGCGGATGGCGTGGAACACCGCGTCAACCTGCCGTTGATCGGCGCATATCAAGCAGCGAACGCGCTGATCGCGGCCGGTCTGGTGATCGCAACCGGCGGTGACACCGCAGCAACGATCAGCGGCTTGGCCCGCCTTCAGCCCGTTCGCGGGCGCCTGGAACGCGCCGTCATCGCTCCCAGCGGCGCGCCTGTCTACGTCGATTACGCGCATACGCCTGACGCGCTTGACGCTGCGATTGCGGCCCTTCGACCCCATGTCACCGGCCGGCTAATCCTCGTCTTCGGGGCTGGCGGCGACCGCGATCAGGGCAAGCGGGAGCCGATGGGCGAGATCGCCGCCGCCCGTGCGGATCTGGTGATTGTCACTGATGACAATCCGCGCAGCGAACAATCCGCGGCGATCCGCGCCGACATCCTCAAGGGTGCGCCCAACGCGATCGAGCACGGCGATCGCCGCGGAGCCATCCGGCTCGCCATTCAGCAGGCGAGCGCGGACGATATCGTGCTGATCGCCGGGAAGGGGCACGAACAGGGACAGATCGTGGGGGATCTGGTCCTGCCATTTGATGACGTGAATGTAGCCAGGGAGGTTGCAGGTGAAGCGTAAGTTCGTTGTGCCGTCCAAGCCAGTGGTCAGCGAGGGGGAAAAGCCGCCGCGCGAGCGGCGCACCCTAGGGCTGCGGTTCGAACTGGTGACTGGCGACGCCGTGAGCGGGCTGCGTTGAGCCAGTGCGACCAGGCTGACTCCAGGTTAGCACCTGTTGCAGCACACTGGCGTTGGCGCCCCCGGATGGGATCCGGCGCCCTCCAACGCTGGGCGCGCAGCACCCATCGCGATTGCCGCGCGACCGCGCTGTTCCTGGTGCTATAGAGCCGCATGGAATACCTCTGGACCTCCGCTGATATCGCCGCTGCGACCCGCGGCCACGCCGCCGGCACGTTTGTCGCCAGCGGCGTCGCCTTCGATTCACGTGAAGTCGGACCAGGCGATCTGTTCGTAGCGTTGCGTGGTGAGGCCACGGACGGGCATCGCTTCCTCGATCAAGCGTTTGCCCAAGGTGCCGCCGGCGCGATCGTCTCAGCGGATTCTGCCGGCCCGCACGTGCGAGTTGACGATACGTTCGCCGCGCTCGAGGACCTCGGCAGGGCAGCCCGCGCCCGTACCGACGCGAAGGTCATTGGCGTCACTGGCTCGGTCGGCAAGACCTCGACCAAGGAGGCACTTTTTGCCGCGCTCGATCGGGGTTCGCCTGGCTCCACGCACCGTTCAGTCAAGAGTTACAACAACCACACCGGGGTGCCGCTCAGCCTAGCGCGCATGCCCGCATCGACGCGCTTCGGTGTGCTTGAAATGGGGATGAACCATCCAGGTGAACTCGCCCACCTGACGACGTTGGTTCGTCCGCATGTGGCGATCGTGACAGCCATCGCGCCAGCGCACACCGAATTCTTTCCCGACGAGAGCGCCATTGCCGACGCAAAAGGCGAGATCTTCCGCGGCCTGGAACCGGGCGGCGTAGCGATCGTGCCGTATGACAGCCCGCACCGTGACCGTCTCATAGCGGCGGCAACACCCTATGCGGCGCGCATTGTCACATTTGGTACCTCACGCGAAGCGGACGTGCGCCCCCTCGAGACTATGCCGGTCCGCACTGGCGGTACTTTCGTGTCGGCGAAAGTTGGTGAGCGTGAATTAAGTTTCACCGTTGGTCAGCCCGGCGCGCATTGGGTATCCAACTCGTTGGCCGTACTGGCGGCGGTGGATGCCGTTGGTGGTGACCTCGGGCTTGCGGGCCTCGCGCTCGCGGATCTTGGAGGGCTTCCGGGCCGCGGCGCGCGCTTCCTTGCAAGCATCAAGCAGGGGAAAGCGCTGGTCATCGACGAAAGCTACAACGCCAATCCTGCCTCGATGGCCGCGACACTTTCGGTGCTCGGCGCCGAGCCGGGCCGCCACGTCGCGGTGCTGGGCGAAATGCGTGAGCTTGGCGCCGGATCGCCCAGCTATCACGCGGACCTGGCGGAGCCGCTGGCCGCAGCACGCGTCGAAGCGGCGCTGCTTGTCGGCGAAGCGATGACTCCGCTTGCACAAGCGCTTGAGGGGCGGATAGATTTCGTCCATGTGCCCACCGCCGCAGCGGCGCTGGAGGTTCTTCCCGGAATACTCGCGCCGGGTGATGCGGTACTCGTCAAGGGATCGAACGGGGTCGGGCTGTCGCGGATCGTCGCGGCACTCGCCGGGGGCATGGCATAGTGTTGTACTGGATCGCCGAGCAGCTCGGTTTCCCGGGTATTCTCAATCTTATCCGTTATCTGTCGTTCCGCACCGGCGGCGCCATCGCAACGGCGTTGTTCATCGGCCTGATCATCGGGCCAAAGTTCATCGGCTGGCTTCGGGTGCGGCAGGGCAAGGGACAGCCGATCCGGGCGGACGGACCACAGACTCATCTCGCCAAGCGCGGAACGCCCACGATGGGCGGGCTCATGATCCTGACGAGCCTTGCGCTTTCCATTCTGATCTGGATGGACTTGCGCAATCCGTTCGTCTGGGCGTGCCTGTTCGTCACTCTCGGTTTCGGCGCGATCGGTTTCCTGGACGATTATGACAAGGTTCGTAAGGCGAGCACCGCGGGCGTCCCTGGGCGTGTGCGTCTGCTGCTGGAATTTGCAATCGCGGGCATCGCTGCCTGGATCATCAGCTACGAGAACGGGACTGGCCTCTACTTGCCGTTCACCAATCGCGTATATCTGGAACTCGGCTGGTTCTTCCCGGTATTCGCAGCCTTCACGATCGTGGCCTTCGGCAATGCCGTGAACCTCACCGATGGTTTGGATGGTCTCGCCACCATGCCGGTGATCATCGCCTCAGTCGCCTTCATGCTGATCGTCTATCTGGCCGGTAACGTGAAGTTCGCCGACTACCTTGGCATTCCCCATGTTGGCCGGGCCGGCGACTTGGCGATCTTCTGCGGTGCGATGATCGGCGCGGGTCTGGCCTTCCTGTGGTACAATGCCCCGCCGGCGGCGGTGTTCATGGGGGATACCGGTAGCCTTGCTTTGGGCGGCGCACTGGGCACGATCGCGGTCGTCGCGCATCACGAGATCGTCCTTGGGATCATCGGCGGCCTCTTCGTGGTCGAGGCGATGAGCGTCATCATTCAAGTCTTCTGGTACAAGCGCACTGGCAAGCGCGTGTTCCGCATGGCGCCGATCCACCACCATTTCGAACAAATGGGCTGGAGCGAGCCGACCGTGGTCATCCGTTTCTGGATCATCAGCCTCGTGCTGGCGCTCGCCGGTCTTTCGACGTTGAAGCTCCGGTGATCATCTCCCCGACCTGGGCTGGCCAGCGCTACGCGGTGCTGGGGCTTGCGCGTTCCGGTCTGGCGGCAGTGCGCGCTCTTGCCGCGGCTGGCGCGTATGTTGTCGCTTGGGACAGTGATCCTGCCGCGCGCGAGCGGGCGCAAGAGATCGACGGCGTGATCGTGCATGACATCGCCACGCTAGACCTGACGGGCGCCGCTGCCCTTGTGGTATCACCGGGTGTCCCGCTGAACACGCATCCGATCGCCGCGCAAGCGCGTGCAGCCGGGGTACCAATCATTGGCGACATCGAGTTGTTCGCGCAGGCGAGAGCCCATCTGCCTCCGCACAAGGTGGTTGGCATAACGGGAACCAACGGCAAATCGACGACTACCGCATTGGTCGCTCATATCCTGGAAACGGCCGGCCGCCCGGTGCGGATGGCGGGAAACATCGGTCTGCCGATCCTCAGCCAGGATCCGCTTGCCCCCAATGAGAATGGCAGCGGGATCTACGTTCTTGAGCTGTCGAGCTATCAGATTGATCTCACCCACCGGCTCGACTGCGACGTCGCTGTGCTCCTCAACATCACGCCCGATCATCTCGATCGCTACAACGGTTTCGCCGCCTATGCCGCCTCGAAGGGCCGTCTCTTCGCGATGCAATCCGCCGATCACGATGCAGTGATTGGCATCGGTGATGCACCCTCGGCGGAAATCGCCCGTGGCTTGTCTAGCCGGGGCGAGCATTTGACCAAGATCGCGCCTGGCGTCTGCATGGATCAGTCTCGCTGGCCTTCGCTCCAAGGGCCTCACAATGCGCAGAACGCCCTGGCCGCGATCGCGGCCGCGCGGGCGCTTGGTGCGGAAGAGGCCGTCATTGATCGTGCTCTCGAAACCTTCCGGGGCCTGCCGCACCGCATGGAAAAGGTTCGAGAGGTGAATGGCGTCGCCTTCATCAACGACAGCAAGGCGACCAATCCGGAAAGCGCCGCGCCTGCTCTGGCGGCGTTCAGTCGCGTGCACTGGATCGTGGGCGGCAAGGCAAAGGGCGAGGATCTCGATGCCTGCCTGCCCCATCTTGATCATGTCGTGCGCGCTTATGCGATTGGTGATGCCGCCCCGGTATTCGCGCAAGTGCTAACGGGGAAGGTGCCCGTCGAGGAGGCAGGGACTCTCGAGGCGGCAATTGCCAGTGCGGCGAGTCAGGCCGTTCCCGGCGATGTCGTCCTGCTCTCGCCGGCAGCTGCCTCGTTCGATCAGTTCCGCGACTATGAGCACCGCGGCCAGGCATTTCGCGAAGCAGTGGGGGGACTGTCTTGACGGATCGCGCGACCACGAACGGCCTACGCGGGCGGCTCAAGGAAAGGGGTGGCCGCGGCGATCGCTCGCCGCTGGGTACGTGGTTCTGGGACACGGACCGCATGCTGCTGCTGCTGACGTTCGCGTTGATCGCCGTGGGTCTGCTGTCCGTTGCCGCCGCGTCTCCCGCAACGGCGATGCGCTATTCGGGCGAGCAGTTGAAGATCCAGCCGCTCCACTATTTCTGGCGGCAGGTGATGTGGGTGGCCGTATCTTTGCCCGTGCTGATCGGCATTTCGATGTTGCCGGTCCATCTCGCCCGCCGCGCTGCGGTGGTGGGCGCGATGGTGTTCAGCTTCATGCTCCTGCTGGTGCTGATCCCGGGCGTCGGCGTCGAGGTGAACGGCGCAAAGCGCTGGCTGGGCGTCGGCGTCTCGCAGTTCCAGCCGTCCGAGTTCCTGAAGCCCTGCTTCATCGTCACGGTTGCGTGGCTGCTCTCGTTGCGCACGAAGGAAGAGGGACTGCCGCTCACCGCCATTACCTTCGGCATGACGGCTGCGATCGGCGCGTTGCTGATGCTTCAGCCGGACTTCGGGCAGACGATGGTTTTCGGGTTGGTTTGGATAACCCTGCTTGTGATCGCGGGCACGCCGACAAAGACGCTTGCGGCCTTTTTTGCGATGGCGCCGGTGGGCGTCGGTGCCGCCTATATGTTCTACGGCACCGCTCGCACCCGCATCGACAGCTTTCTGTTTCGTGATCCGAACGAAGCGGAGGGCGCGCACTTCCAGACCGACGCTGCGCACCGCACGCTCACGTCGGGGGGCTGGACCGGAACGGGGCCGGGCGCCGGCACGTCCAAGTTCGGCTTGCCCGAGGCGCATACCGACTACATTTTCTCGGTAATCGGCGAGGAGTTTGGCTTGATCGCCTGTATGGTGATCGCGCTGCTGTTTCTGGCGATCGTTGCTCGCGTGTTCGTGAAGATGCTGGACGAGCAGGATAGCTTCAAATTGCTGGCCGCGTCGGGTCTGGCGACGCAATTCGGATTGCAGGCGCTGATTTCGATGGCTGTGAACACCGGGCTCGCGCCGTCCAAGGGGATGACATTGCCGTTCATCAGTTATGGTGGCTCATCAATGATCGCGTTGTCGATCGGCATGGGCCTGTTGCTTACCTTCACGCGTCGCAACCCGTTCCTGTTGCGCAGCCCCTATGTCGCCCGCTGGGGGAACGCGGCATGAGCCGTGCCCGACACTTTGTACTCGCGGCTGGCGGCACTGGGGGCCACATGGTCCCGGCGGCTGCGCTGGCAGAAGAATTGATGCGGCGCGGGCACCGTGTTGCTCTGGTCAGCGACGAGCGCGGCGTCCGCTTTCCCGGCTTGTTCGATGGCGTGCAGACCCATGTCCTTCCCGCCGGCCGGCTTGCCGGTGGGCCCGTGGGTTGGGCCAAGGCGGCGCGCGAGATGTGGCGCGGCCGGGCCATGGCGCGCGAACTGTATCGCACCTTCAGGCCGGCGGCGGTGATCGGGTTCGGCGGTTATCCCGCGTTTCCTGCGCTCGCTGCTGCCTTTGCGGAGAAGATCCCGACGGCCGTGCATGAACAGAACGCCGTTCTCGGCCGGGTGAATCGGCTGGTTGCGGGGCGCGTTGATGCAATCGCGACATCCTACGGGAAGACGGAGCGACTGAAGCAGAAGTACGAGGGCAAGGCGCACCACGTCGGGAACCCGGTACGCGAAGCCGTGCTGGCCCTGCGCGCCCGGCCATATCCGCTGCTTGAGGAAGACGGTATTTTCCGGGTTCTGGTGACTGGCGGCTCACAGGGTGCGAGCGTTCTGTCGAAAGTGGTTCCGGATGGCTTGGCGATGCTGCCGGTCGCATTCCGTCGTCGGCTACAAGTGACGCATCAAGCGCGGATCGAGGACATCGACGCCGCGCGCGCAAAATATGCGGAGCTTGAGATCGCTGCAGATCTCGCAACCTATCTGCCCGACCTGCCAGAGCAACTCGGTTGGGCGCACTTGGTGATCGCGCGGGCGGGGGCCTCCACCATCTCCGAACTTACAGCTGCAGGGCGTCCGGCAATCCTGGTACCGCTGCCGGGCGCCACTGATGATCACCAGACGGCGAACGCGCGTGAGATCACCGCGGCGGGCGGCGCTCGGACCATTCCTCAGAATGCGTTCACGCCGAGCGAACTTGCCAAGCAGATGCAGAAGCTGGGGCTTGATCCGGCAGCGCTTGAGAACGCCGCTGGACGCGCGCGTGCGTGCGGAAAGCCGGAGGCAGCACGCGACCTGGCCGACCTCGTAGAAAGCCTTGATGCGCCAACCGCGAAGCTGCCGGTCGGTGCTGCAAAGCCGAAGGAGGCCTTCGCATGAAGGGCGTCGCAACCGACATCGGGACTATCCACTTCGTCGGCATCGGCGGTATCGGCATGTCCGGTATCGCCGAGGTGATGCACAACCTTGGCTATAGCGTGCAGGGATCTGACGTGGCCGAAGGTTACGTCATCGAAGGGCTGCGTGCGCGCGGGATCAAGGTGACGATCGGGCATGATGCCGCGAACGTCGACGGTGTTGCCGTGGTGGTCATCTCCACCGCCGTGAAGCGCGGCAATCCGGAGGTTGAGGCTGCGCTCAATCAGCGCATCCCTGTTGTCCGGCGTGCCGAGATGCTTGCTGAACTGATGCGGCTGAAGTCGACGGTGGCGGTCGCCGGCACCCACGGCAAGACCACTACGACCTCGATGATTGCTGCGCTCCTCGATGCTGGCGGCGTTGACCCCACGGTCATCAACGGCGGAATCATCAACAGCTACGGCTCTAACGCGCGTCTTGGCGACAGCGACTGGATGGTGGTGGAGGCGGACGAGAGCGACGGAAGCTTCCTGCGCCTCGACGGGACGATCGCGGTGGTCACGAACATCGACCCCGAACATCTCGATCACTACGGCAGCTTTGAAAAGGCCAAGGATGCCTACGTCGAGTTCGTGGAGAACGTGCCCTTCTACGGCGCTGCTTTGCTTTGTTTGGACCATCCCGAGGTGCAGGCGCTGATCCCACGCGTGCGTGACCGTCGGATTGTCACCTATGGCTTCGCGGCCAGTGCTGATGTTCGCGGCGTCAACGTCGCTCCGTATCCGGGCGGCAACCGCTTCGAAGCGTTGATCCGGCACCGGGACGGCACCGTTCGTTCGATCGAGAACATCGAGCTGCCGATGCCCGGCCGACACAATGTTCAAAATGCTTTGGCTGCGATCGGGGTCGCGCTGGAACTCGGCATCGGCGACGCTACCATTCAGCATGGCTTCCAGAAGTTCGGGGGAGTCAAGCGGCGCTTCACCAAGGTTGGGGAAGTGGCAGGTGCCGTCGTGATCGACGACTATGGTCATCATCCGGTCGAGATCCGCGCGGTTCTGGCCGCTGCGCGAGAATCGGCGCAGGGGCGGGTGATCGCGGTGGTTCAGCCGCATCGCTATTCGCGGCTGAGCAACCTGATGGATGACTTTCAGGGAGCTTTCAACGACGCGGATCAGGTCTATGTGACGCCGGTCTATGCCGCCGGCGAAGCGCCGATCCCTGGCGTCGACGCAGCCGCGCTGGTCGAAGGGCTGAAGCGTCGTGGCCATCGTGCGGTGGCATCGGTGGCGAACATCGACGAACTAGCCGCAACTTTGGCGACTGAGGTGCGCTCACAGGATCAGATTGTCTGCCTGGGCGCCGGCGACATCACGAAGTGGGCGGCTGCCCTTGCGCCCGCGATCGAGGCGCACAGGTGAACACCCAGGACCTCCCCCGGGTTCGCGGCCGGCTAACCGCTGATGCGCCGCTCGCGCCGCTCGTCTGGTTCAAGTCGGGCGGCTCGGCGCAATGGTTGTTTGAGCCGGCCGATGTCGAAGACCTCGCGCAGTTCCTCGCTGATCTCGATCCCGCCGTGCCGGTGATGGCGCTTGGTCTGGGTTCGAACCTGATCGTGCGTGACGGCGGCGTACCGGGCGTGGTGGTCCGGCTGGGCAAGCCGTTTGCGTCTGTCGAAAGGCTCGACATGACGACGCTCCGGTGTGGCGGCGGGGCGAGCGGTATCCTGGTGTCCTCTACGGCTCGTGATGCAGGCATTGCTGGTGTCGAATTCCTGCGGTCAATCCCGGGAACGGTCGGCGGGTTCGTTCGGATGAACGGCGGTGCTTATGGGCGCGAAACCGCTGACGTGCTGGTTGAGTGCGACGTCGTGCTTCGCACCGGCGAGCGGCAAACTCTTCCGGTGGAGGCACTAGGTTACACCTACCGACACTCGGAGCTTCCCGAGGGCGCCATCGTGGTGAGTGGCACGTTCCGCGGCGTGCCGGGGGAGACTGCGGCAATCCAGGCCGAAATGGACCGCATCGCCGCCAGCCGCGAAGCGTCCCAGCCGCTCCGCTCCAGAACCGGCGGGTCGACGTTCAAGAATCCTCCGGGCCACAAAGCCTGGGCGTTGGTGGACGAGGCGGGTTGCCGGGGGCTTCGTCGCGGCGACGCGCAGGTCAGCGAGAAGCACACCAACTTTCTGCTGAATCTCGGCGGCGCGACCAGCGCCGACATTGAGGCGCTGGGGGAGGATGTGCGAGCGCGGGTAAAGGAGAAGAGCGGGGTGACGCTCGATTGGGAAATTCAGCGGGTGGGAGTTCCCTCGTGATCAGTGACGGACCGGAAAGCATGTTCATCGCCCCGGCCACGCTGGACGCGTCCCGGTGTTTGGCGCCCAGCGTCATGGCAGGTGGTCGTGGCTGAGGCTGTGTCCCCGATCCATATCGCCGTCCTGATGGGTGGCTGGTCGGCAGAGCGGGAGGTCTCGCTCTCTTCCGGCGCCGGCATCGCCGATGCTCTCGAAAGCCTTGGTCACCGCGTCACTCGGATCGACATGGATCGCGATGTCGCCGCCCGTCTTGCGGCGGCGAAGCCGGATCTCGTCTTCAATGCGCTTCACGGCTCGCCGGGAGAGGACGGTTCGATCCAGGGCCTGATGGACATCATGGGGCTGCGCTATACGCACAGTGGTCTCGCCACTTCCGTGATCGCGATCGATAAGGTGCTGACAAAGCAGGCACTGGTGCCGCATGGTGTCCCGATGCCCGGCGGACGGATCGTCTCCACAAAGGATCTGTACGCCGGCGATCCGCTGTCCCGCCCCTATGTGTTGAAGCCCGTCAATGAGGGCTCCTCGGTCGGTGTCGCGATCATCACGGACGAGGGCAATTACGGCAATCCGATCAACCGCGATGCGAAGGGGCCGTGGCAGGAATTCGATCATCTGCTCGCCGAGCCTTATGTGCGCGGTCGCGAACTAACGACAGCCGTGCTGGGCGATCGAGCGCTCGGGGTAACCGAGCTTCGGCCGAAGTCAGGCTGGTATGATTATGATGCGAAATATACCGACGGTCTGACCGACCATATTTTCCCGGCGCCGATCCCTGACGAGATCGCCGAGGCCTGCATGGCGATCGCCTTGCGCGCCCATCAACTGCTGGGTTGCAAGGGGTGCAGCCGCGCCGATTTCCGCTGGGATGATTCTCAGGGCGCTGACGGACTGTTCCTGCTGGAGGTGAACACCCAGCCGGGCATGACTCCGCTCAGCCTGGTGCCGGAACAGGCGCGGCACCTAGGCATCAGTTATCCGGCGCTGGTGCAGGCCATCGTTGATGAAGCGCTGAGGGAAGGAGCATGAGCCGCTCGATCACTCGCGGTGGTCCGCAGCGTCGCCCCACCGTTCGCCGGCCCCCGCCGAAGAAGTCGCTGGGCGATCGCCTGATCACAGCATTGCCGGTGAGTGAGGCGGCACTCCGTCGCGCCGTTACGTGGTCAATCCTCGGGTTGGGCGGCGCAGTGGCCATCGCGACCGCCTCGTGGTTCGGCGTGCCGGGGGCCATCGGCACTGCGATGGCAGACACGACCGGTCAGATGGGGCTTCGTGTCGAGCAGGTGGATATCACCGGCATCAAGCGGATGAATCGCGAAACCGTGTACGCCGTGGCGTTGGAAGAACAGCCAAAGGCGATGCTACGGGTCGACCTCGAGCTGATCCGGCAGCGACTGCTGGCGTACGGCTGGATCGCCGATGCCTATGTCTCGCGTCGTCTCCCCGACCGTTTGCTCATCCACATCGTGGAGCGTGAGCCGGCGGCAATCTGGCAGAATGGCGGCGCGCTCACGCTCATTGATGCGAAGGGCGTGCCCCTGGAGCCGGTGGACCCCAGCCGCATGCCGGATCTGCCGCTGGTGATCGGACCCGGTGCCGATCGGCAGGAAGCGGCATACCAGCGCCTTCTCGCGGCTGCACCGGCACTGAAGCCACGGGTGAAGGCGGCCACATGGGTCGGCAATCGCAGATGGGATATCACCTTTGACACTGGCGAGACGCTCGCGCTGCCGCAGGACAATGCCGCGGGCGCCCTGGTGAAGTTCGCGGAGCTGGACGGCGCGCGTTCGCTGCTGGGCAAGGGATGGCTGCGGTTCGACATGCGCGACCCTGCCAAGCTGGTGGCGCGAAAGCCGGGAACCGATATGGAGCAAGCGGTTCCGGAAACGGGAGCGGGCGCGGCAGTCGAGAGCGCGCGTTTCGCTCGGATCGACGAAGTCTAAGACGGCGCACGGGGCAGAACGGGGAGCAGGGGCATGGCGAAGGCGGCACCGGAAGGGATCATCACTGCGCTGGATATCGGCACCTCCAAGGTGTCGGCGATGATCGCGCAGCGTGGCGATGGCGGAGAGCTGATCGTGCTTGGCACGGGACAGCGCGAATCAAAGGGCGTGAAGCGCGGCTATATCGCTGATATGGCGCTGACCGAGCTTGCCGTGCGCGAGGCTGTGGCACAGGCCGAGCGTATCGCCGGATTCAACATCGAGAACGTCTGGGCCGGCTTCTCCGCTGGCGGGCTGGTCAGTGACGAGGCCTTCATCGAGGTTGAGCTCAACGGCCATCGCATCGAGCAACAGGATATCGACGCCTTGTTGCAAGAGGGGCGGCAGGCGATTGATCCGCAGGGCCGGATGGTCCTGCACGCGCAGCCGGCGCTGTACACGCTGGACGGCCTGACTGGCGTGAAGAAGCCGCTTGGTCTCCACGCCGACCGGCTTGGCGTTCATATCCATGTGATCGCGGCTGACGGTTCGCCGGTCCGCAATCTGGACCTGACCGTCCGCTCGGCTCACCTCGAGGTGAAGTCGATCATCGCGTCACCGGTGGCTACGGGCCTGGCTTGCCTCAGCGAAGAGGAACGCGACCTTGGCGTTGCGCTCGTGGAGATCGGCGCCGGCATCACCAACGTCTCGCTGTTCGCCGGTGGGATGCTGGTGGGTTTGAAGTCGATACCGATCGGGTCATGCGACATCACCGACGACATCGCTTCGGCGTTCGGCACGACCCGCGGTCAGGCGGAGCGCATGAAGTGCTTCCACGGCTCGGCCAATGCCTCACCGCGCGACAATCATGAGATGATCGCAATCCGTCCCGGCCGCGCAGATGACGACGCCGATCCGCTGCAGATCACCAAAGCGGCATTGATCAGCGTAATTCGTACCCGGCTCGAGCATCTCGTGAACGAAGTGCAGGTGGCGCTCAGGGAATTGAAGTTCGAGGGGCCGGTCGGGCGGCAGGTCGTGCTGACCGGCGGCGGGGCCGAGCTGAAGGGCATTGCGGACTATGCTCAGCAAGTGCTCGGCCGTTCGGTTCGCGTCGGTCGCCCGCGCGGATTGACCGGGTTGCCTGACGCACATGGCGGCCCCGGCTTTGCAACCCTGGCCGGCCTCGCGTTTTTTGCCGCATCCGATCCTGTCGATCTGCGTGGGCTTGTGCCGCAGCAGCAGATGGTGGTCCGGCAAAAGGGCCTAACAGCGCTCAGGCGTTTGTTTCAGGCGGCGAAGGCAAATTATTGATCCCGCGACGCTGCTTTTCGGCTGGCACCGGGCCTTTCAATGTTGCACTAAGTTTAATGGCGATGGCGGGCCAGTGTTTCGTGCCCGAAATGACGGAGTAAATTGGCGATGGGCATCGAATTCATTGCACCGGACGTAGACGAACTGACCCCGAAGATCGCGGTGATCGGCGTCGGCGGCGCTGGTGGCAACGCGATTGCCAACATGATGCGAGCGGATGTCCAGGGCGTCGACTTTCTGGTCGCAAATACTGATGCGCAAGCGCTGAAGCAGTCGATTGCGCCCCAGAAGATTCAGCTGGGCGCAAAGATTACGCAGGGCCTGGGTGCCGGCAGCCGTCCGGAAATCGGCCGCGCTGCTGCCGAAGAGACGATCGAGCAGGTGGCAAAGCTGCTCGAAGGTGCTCACATGTGCTTCATTGCTGCTGGCATGGGCGGTGGTACCGGCACTGGTGCTGCTCCGGTCATTGCCAAGGCCGCGCGGGACATGGGCATCCTCACCGTCGGTGTGGTGACCAAGCCGTTCGCCTTCGAAGGTGCACGGCGCGGCAAGTCCGCTGAACAGGGCATCGAGGAGCTGCAGAAGTTCGTCGATACGCTGATCGTCATCCCGAACCAGAACCTGTTCCTCATCGCCAACGCCAATACTACCTTCAAGCAGGCCTTCGAGCTTGCGGACGAGGTTTTGCAACAGGGCGTGCGTGGCATTACCGACCTGATGGTCATGCCGGGCCTCATCAATCTGGACTTCGCCGACGTGCGTTCGGTGATGCAGGAGATGGGCAAGGCCATGATGGGCACTGGCGAGGCCGATGGCGACGATCGTGCGCTGATCGCCGCGCAGAAGGCAATTGCCAACCCGCTGCTGGATGGCGTTTCCATGCAGGGCGCGAAGGGCGTCATCATTTCGATTACCGGCGGCGAAGACATGCGTCTGCTCGAGGTTGATGAAGCTGCGAACCACATCCGCGAGCTCGTGGATCCCGAAGCGAACATCATCTGGGGTTCAGCTTTCAATCCGGAACTGGAAGGCCGGATTCGCGTGTCGGTGGTTGCCACCGGCATAGAGGCTGTCGAGCGGACGGAAGCGCCGGCTGCCGAACCGGCTCGCGCTTTCAGCTTCTCGGCGCCGCGCCGCGTCGAAGCGGCTCCGGCAGCGGCGGCTCCTGCTGCCGCCGCGGCGCCGGCGGCGGCACCTGCCGCTGCTCCGGCTCCTCAGCCCAGTGGTGCTGCGGCTGGCGCGATGTCCGCTGGCGTGCCAGCGCCTGGCGCCACGCCGAGTGTTCAGCCGACCGCCGCGGCGCGCGGCGTTGAGGAAGCGGCCGGCGACGAACTGCTTCTCGGTAGTGACACGATGGTGCCGACGCCGCAGCCTGCCGCATCTTCTGCTGCACCTGCCAAGGCGGAAGAGCCGCGCGTGTTCGGCGACGATGATGCTCAGGAAGCGCCACGTCGGCGTTGGCTGTCGGGCGGCGAGGGTTCGGCCGACGTGCCGCCGCAGCCGCGGGTGAAGCTGGGCGGAACGCTGTTCGAGCGGATGCAGAATGCATCGCGCGGCACGCAGAAGGGAGCAGATGACGAGAGCAAGGATGCGCTCGACATTCCGCGGTTCCTTCACCGTCAGAACAACCAGTAAGATACGGGTGGGCAAGGGCGATCGGCATTCGTCGGTCGCCCCGTGCGGCTCGGCGCGTCCACGCGCCGGGCTCATTGCTCGTTAATAGCCGCTCGTCCTAACGCAGTTATCCATGTCGATTGCTCGCCCACTGATCCTCGCCGCTGCGCTCGCCGGCGCGCCGGGCGCACTCGCCCAAGCCTATCCTGGTCCGCAGGTACAAACGGTGCCGCGGCCAACGCCTGATGCCGACGCTCTCGCTAACGCCATGCGGCGGTTGGGCTCCAATCCGCGCGATCTTTCATCGTTGATTGAGGCAGCCGAGCTTTCGCTCAAGCTGGGTGACGTCAATGCCGCTGCTTCGCTGCTGAAGCGGGCCGAGAATGTCGATCCGATGAACGGTCGGGTGAAGGCAGGAATGGCGCGCATCCTCGTTACTCAGGAGCGCCCCGGCGAGGCACTTCGATACTTCGACCAGGCCGTTGGCTACGGCCTCGACCCGCGCACCTTTGCTGGCGATCGCGGCCTGGCCTACGACCTAATCGGCGAACAGGAGCGGGCACAGCGCGACTATCGGGTGGCGTTGAAATCCGGCGGCACGGATGAAGTTCAGCGCCGCTACGCCCTGTCGCTGGGCATCTCCGGGCGGCGGCAAGAGGCTCTGGATGCGATCGCGGACCAGCTGCGCCGCAACGATCGCAGCGCGTGGCGCGTGCGGGCCTTCGTGCTCGCCATGACCGGTGACGTGCCGGGGGCCGAGAAAATCGCCAACACCATGATGCCGCCGGGAATGGGAGCGGCGCTGGCGCCTTTCTTCGCTCGTCTCGGCGGACTCTCGTCGGCGGACCGGGCCTTTGCCGTTCATTTCGGAGAGCTGCGCGCCACGCCTCAGCGCCTGGCGGACGCGCGGCTCGTTCCGGCGCTTCCGCCACTGCCGCCAGAAGCTACACGTCCAGTACAGGTCGCCTCAGTCGCAACGGCTGCGCCTGTGTCCGCGTCCGCATCGCGGAACGATCGACGCAGTGCTCGGGAGGAGGCGAAGCGCCGCCGCGAGGCTGTCCGCGCGGAGCAGCGGGCGCAGCGTGATCGCCGCAGCGACAGGCCGGCGGTCGCCGTCGCTAGTGCAACCGCCGTGCGGCAGCCCACGATCGAACCCACCGCTTTTCAGCCACCACGATATGCGGGGGTGGCATTCGCGCCGTCCAAGCCCGTGGTCCAGACTGTCCCGGCTCCTGCCAGCAGCGCCGCTCCTGCTGCTCCCGCATCGGCCGGCCCGCTTCCTGTGTCGGCAACCTCCACATCCGGCAGCAGCCTGGCCGCGACCGGTGGCACTGCACAGCCCCCGGCCCAAGCCGTGCCAAGCCGACCGGTCAGCAGCACTCTGGCCGCTCTGAGTGGATCAGCCTCGCCAAGTGCTACGAGCGCCGCTGCGTCCCCCGCGCCAGCGGTCGCGTCGCGGCCTCAAGTGCTGGCGAGCGCGAGTTCGGCAACGTCGACCAGACCCGGCTCGATCACGCCGGCGACGCCGGCTGCGCTGCCGGCCAGCTCGGCGGCCGCCGTGACTTCCGAACCGCCGCCCGCCGCCGCCATTGCACGCACGGCACCGACAAGGCCGGCGCTCAGCGAAGATACGGTCCTCGCCCGTATCATGGCGGGGATTTCCATCCCGGGTTCTGAGCTGGGTGTTGCTCCGGTGCGGCCACCTGAATCAGTCGCGCCGCCGGTTCAGGCCTCAGCGCAGACTGGTACGTCCTCGGCCACGCCGGCTGGCAGCGCTGCGGCGGAGGCGCCCGGCAAGTTGACCGGCACGGAACGGCCTGAGCAACAGGAAAGAGCCGAGCCAGTTGCTCCTCGCCGCGCCGCCGCCCCGGAGAAGCCGGCGTCTTCCGCGGTCAAGGCGGCCGACTCTAAGCTCGCCGCGGCTAACGGGCAGGGCGGCAAGGCCGTTAGCAGCAAGGAAAAGGCCGCGACCGCCAAGGAAAAGGCGGCTGCAGACGCAAAACAGGCCGGAACCGACGTCCTAACTGCCAGCGCCAAGAAGCGAGCTGAGGCTAAAAAGCAGGCTGACGCCAAAAAGCAGGCTGATGCCAAAAAAGCGGCAGACGCTGCCAAGGCGGCGAAGGCGGAGCCAGCACGCATCTGGGTTCAGGTTGCGGGTGGCGCGAATAAGGATGATCTGCCCAAGGCATGGGCTGCTGCTCAGAACAAGGCGGCTGCGCTGAAGGGTAAATCGGCCTATACGACGCCGCTTCGGCTTACCAACCGTGTCCTGACTGGCCCGTTCAAGACGGAGCAGGAAGCGCGCGAGTTCGTTAACACCTTGTCCAAGCAGGGCATTTCCGCATTTCCGTTTACCAGCGAAGAAGGTCAGAAGATGACGAGGTTGCCAGCCAAGTGACGATGCTTGCGCCCTGGGCTTCTAACCCGGCGCACAGCAGGGGCCGCCTTCACGAAGAACAAAGCAAGTCCGGCGGACAGGGTGAACGTGGCCCTCGCGACGCTTATCAAAGGGATCGCGACCGGATCGTCCACTCGATCGCATTCCGGCGGCTGCGGCACAAAACGCAGGTATTCCTGGCTCCGGATGGCGACCATTTCCGCGTTCGGCTGACCCATAGCCTCGAAGTGGCGCAGATCGGCCGGACGATTGCACGCACGCTGGGTCTGAACGAGGACCTGACGGAGGCGCTGTGCCTCGCTCACGACATTGGCCATCCTCCCTTCGGACATGCTGGGGAGGACGCCCTCAAGGCTGCGATGGCGGCGGCCGGCGGCTTCGACCATAACGGGCATACCCTACGAACCCTGATGCGGATCGAGCGCGCTTACCCGCGCTTCGATGGGCTGAACCTGACTTGGGAGACGCTGGAGGGCCTGGCGAAGCATAACGGCCCTGCGCGTCACCCCGGCTGGGCTCTGGCAGAGGCTGACCAAGAAGCCGATCTGGAGCTTGGTACCTACGCCAGCCTCGAAGCGCAGGTAGCGGCGCTGGCCGACGACATTGCCTACGACAATCACGACATCGATGATGGGCTCCGCGCTGGGCTTCTGTGCGTCGATCAGTTGCTGGCGGTCCCACTTGTCGCCCGTGGTTGGGAAAGGGTGCGGGCGTTGTTCCCCGACGTTAGCGAACGGCGCCAGGGTCGCGAGTTGGTGCGCAGCCAAATCGGCGTGATGGTCAACGATTTGCTTGAGGAAACCCGGCGCCGCATCGCGGACTCAAAGGTCGGGTCTGTAGCGGACGTTCGCGCCGCAGGTCGGGCTTTGGTCGCCTTTTCGGATGAGATGCGGATAGCAGAGCGCGACTTGAAGCGCTTTATGTACGCCAACCTCTATCATCATCCCAAGCAGCTCGACGCGGCGGCGTCAGCGCATCAGATCGTCGCAGGCTTGTTCGCAGCGTTTCATCAGGATCCTGCCATCCTTCCGCAGGAATGGCGCGCGAGCGTGCCGGATGGTGAGCCCGGCTTCAGCCGGCACATCGCGGATTACATTGCAGGCATGACCGATCGCTACGCCATTCGCGAATACGTCCGAGTCGTCGGTGCGGTGAGCATGCCCGACGGGTTCTAAGTTTCGCCGTCGGGCAACCTCTAGCTTAGTTCTTCAAGCGCCACCCGCGCCGCAACAGCGTGTAGCACAAGATGCCCAGGGCGATATCAAGCGCCAGCACGACTGCGCTGCCGAGCGCGACCGGGGAGTCCGCGATCCCCAAGAAGCCATAGCGGAACCCGGAAATGACATAGAAAAACGGATTGGCGTGGCTGATCGCCTGGAAAACAGGCGACAGCCGATCCACGGAGTAGAAGGTCCCGGACAGCAGCGTCAGCGGCGCCACCACGAAATTGGTAACAGCCGCAGCGTGATCAAACTTCTCCGCCCAAATGGACGTGAGTACGCCCACAAGAGCGAGGAAGATCGAGCCAAGCAGGCCGAACCAAAGCACAGCAATCGGGTGTGCAGGTGCGACATGCACACCAGGCCAAAGCGCCATTGCGAGCCACACCGTCAGGCCGACGAGAAAGGCGCGCGTCACGGCGCCGCCGGTAAGCGCTGCCAGCAATTCCGCAGTGGAGAGGGGCGGCATCAGATAGTCGACGATCGTTCCCTGGATCTTGCCGACCAGCAGCGAAAAGCTGGCGTTTGCGAAGGCATTGTTCAGCATGCCCATTACGATGAGGCCCGGAGCGACAAAGTCGGCAAAAGCCACCATTGAACCGCCGAGATGAACCTCTCCACGGCCACCCAGAGCGACGGTGAAGATGACCAGGTAAAGGAGCGTGGTGATCGCCGGTGCCCAGATCGTTTGCAGCTGGACCTTGAAGAAGCGGCGCACCTCCTTCACATATAAGGTCTTCAGGCCGCCCCAATTGACGTTCCGAATTGACGGGACGCCTGGCGCGTTCCTGACCAAGGAATTGTCCTGGCCGCCGGATTGCTGGCCAAATGGGGGGTGGCTGCTCATCGCTTGATCGCGTAGTCGCTGCCGCCGCTCGCTGCAACCGGCGTAAGAAGTGAAGGAACGACAAGGCCCATGTCCTGGACCGAGGAACGGATCGAAACACTGCGCAAGATGTGGGAGGGCGGACAGACCGCCAGCCAGATTGCCGAGGCGCTGGGCGGGGTCAGCCGCAATGCAGTGATTGGCAAGGCGCATCGCCTTGGCTTGCAATCACGCCCATCGCCGGTCGTTCCGAAGGACGTGGAGGCAAAGCCGGCTCCTGCACCGGAGCCTGTCGCCGCTCCGCCGCCGCCCCCACCCG
>NZ_JAJFEU010000003.1:0-406151 GCF_020707225.1 Sphingomonas sp. IC4-52
ACATGTCCCTTCATCTTGACCAACAATGTCAAAGAGCGACAAAAACCGACGCCTCGGCTAACCCCTTTTTCTCGGGGCGACCATGGCGCCTTGTTTTCGCTAACCGCCTCAGCAACCGTGCCGGCCATCGCTGCGGTGACACCCATCTAGGCGGACCGCCCCCAACCGTCAAACACTTTTTGCAACTTTCTTACACCGCCCACAAAAAACCACGGATTCCCGCCACCCTTAACTCACCAGCAAGTCACACTCATGTAGCGAATCATCGCTCGGTCCGGTCGGTCGCCTATTCAAGCGCGGCCGAGGATCCGCAGGGAACGTTATGGTAGCCAGGTCGCGATTGGCGGACGCGCTCCCTGCGTTGCGCAGGGCGCTTTGCGTCACGACGAAAGCTGGCACGGGCCGCGGCCGCGGTATGTTGCGTAGGCTAACCCAGCCGTGTCCTCACGTTTTCGGTGTGCTGGTTCAGGGCGCCGCGATCGTGATCGAACACGATTCGTGCCGAAGGAGAACGTCGTACGTCTTCCTATTGTAATCGGTACCGATGGGTGGCTGAGAGATGCCCCCACGGTGGATCATCCTTTTCTCAGCATTTTTGGGAAAGATGACGCGATAGCAGGAGAAGCTCAGGCTGCTGTATTCCGCCTAGCGCGGCCGATCACGCCGATGTCCTCGACACCCATTGAACGATCGAGCGGAACGGTTCGAATTACGTCTGATACATCAACGAGTAGGCGCGCGCCGCGCGACGCGTTCCGATCGACGGGCAGCCCCGCGATGAAGCGCCGCCACTTGACCTCGAAGAACATACGCGGGCGTTCACCAGGCGGTGTAATCGCGTTAAACGGCGGCAGAAGTGGGTCGGGGTGGCCGGCCCCGGCCATTCGAAAGTACGCGCCACAAGAGCGGTCTTAGGATTGCCGATGAGCAGCGAGCGCACGACGTCCGAGCTACACCCTCGGCGCCCGCCCCTGCCCGGCGAATAAACGGCGACTAGCGTCAAAAGTAGGTCGGCAACAAAGTAGGTCGGCAACAGTGACAAACGCTTCACGCAGCGTCGCAGCCGCAGCGGCCGCCTTACCCTTCAAGATCCATCTCAGCTTCCGCCAGGTCAGCGAAGCAACATTGTCTACGTTGACCCTTATCCGGGTTAAGCGATGATACCCGTCTTTTAGCTCCTCTCCTAGCGCGACTGCTTGCCCAGGGATGTTGGCGGCGCTGCCAGTTGGATCATCGCGGTAGACATGTCGCCCGCGGCGCCCTGCACCAGCACGCTCTAGCCCGGCATCAGCCGCGCCTTGGTTAATAGCGAGCGGTAGGCGGTCAGCCACGCAGTACCGAGCAGCGAAGCGTGGAGCGTCGACAGGCCTTCCGGGATGGGCAGCGCGTTGCATTTCGGGACCGCGACATAGTCGGCCATCGTGGCCGGCACGAGTTCGCTGAAGATCTGCCAGTTGGGATCGATCGTCTCGTCTGCCTTCCAATCTTCCGACCCCAAGACCGCATAGATCACGACCGGCGTGCCATCGCCGAGCAGGCCGGCGCCGTCGTTGCCGAGGATCATGGGATAGGGCAGCGGCTTCTCGTCGACGAGTCCGCACGGGTGAAGACGTCGTGGCGATTGAGGCTGGCGTGCGTGATTTTCACGCGCAACCAGCCCTCGTCGATGACCGGCTCCGGCATGTCGCCCAACACGAGCGAGGCCGTCGGGTCAGTCGGATTGGGTTCCTTGACGTAGACGGCAAACATGGTTCTTCCTGTCCGAAGCTTGAGGGTTCGGGTTTGCGTGCGCGTCGCGCGCCCTTTCCTGCGGGAGTTTCAGGAAGCTGAGTGGCACCGAAAGCAGTCGAGCGAGTGATCGTTGACGATGCCGACGGCCTGCATCCATGCGTAGGTGATCGTCGGCCCGACGAAGTTGAAGCCGCGCCGCTTAAATTCCTTCGAGATAATCTCCGACAAGGCCGTGCTCGCGACCCAGCTCTTGCCGTCGCCGAGGATCGGCGCGCCATCGGTGAAGGACCAGCAGAAGGCCGCGAAGTCCTCGCCCCGTTGCTGCATGTCGCAGTAGATCTGCGCGCCCCTGATCGTGGCGTCGATCTTCGCCCGCGCACGCACGATGCCGGGGTCGGCCATAAGCCGGTCGATATCGCGCGCGCCAAACGCGGCGACCTTCACCGGATCGAAGTCCGCGAAGGCAGCGCGGAAGGCGGCGCGCTTGCGCAGGATGGTGACCCAGGAGAGCCCCGCCTGGAAGCCCTCCAGCATCAGCATCTCCCACAGCATCCTAGGGTCGCGCTGCGGCACGCCCCATTCGGCGTCGTGATACTCGCGCATCAACGGGTCGCCATCGGCCCAGGGGCAGCGCCGTGCGGACAAAGAGTTTGGCATCGTCATCTCTCGATCTCCCTTCCCGCGCTGTCCGGCGTTCGCCATACACCGGGTGAGCGGCCGCCCGGACCGACGGGTCAAACAGTGCGGACCGTTCCGCCGTCGATCACGAACTCGGCGCCGTGGATCGCCGTGGCGCGATCGGATGCGAGATAGGCGATGAGGTCCGCGACCTCCGCGGGCTCGGCTCCGCGACCGATCGGGATCCCGCCCAGCGCATCGAGCACCGATTGCCGCGCATTCTCGATCGTGCCGCCCTTGGTTTTCCGAAGAATCTCGAGAAAGTCGCTGGTGGCCTCCGTCATGATCCAGCCCGGCGACACGGAGTTTACCCGAACGCCCTTGGACCCGATCTCCTTCGAGATCGACTTGCTGTACGTTCTCAGCGCAGCCTTGGCGGCGGCATAGCCGGTGGTGGACTCGGGTAGCGGCAGGATCGACTGGATCGACGTGACGTGGACGACGACACCCGTGCCGCGCGCGATCATCTGCGGGATCAGCAGCCGATCCAGCCGGACGGTGGCCAGGAGATTGAGGTTGAGCTCAGCCAGCCAATGCTCGTCGGTCAGCGCGGCGAAGCCGCCCGCGGGTGAGGATGAACCGCCGACGACATGGGCGAGGATGTCGATGCCGCCCAGCCGCTCGATCGCCGCCTTGGCCAGCGCCTCGCCCCCCGCCGCGATCGTCAGGTCCGCTTCGACATAGTCGACGCCCTCGATCCTGTCCTTGATCGTGCGGGCGGCGGTAATGACGCGCGCGCCGCCGGCGAGGAAGCGTTCGACGGTGGCACGGCCGAGGCCCTTGGTGCCGCCGCTGACAAGCACGCGCTTGTCGGCGAACTCGTACGGATCTGCGGTCATGCCCATACGATCGTCTCCAGCGTCCTGATGGTGTTGCCGTTCATCGCGAAGCGATAAGTGAAGCGGAGCGGGCTGCCCGGAAAGTCGCCGTGCGCCGGCCCTTCGAGCACGTAGACGCCGTCCTCCTCGCGGAAGCTATCCGGCTCGAAGACTGCCCTCACCGCGATCGCCTCGTCCTTCAGCATCTTGGCAATCGCATCCTCGCCGACGAAGTCCTTGCCGTTGTCGATGAAGACCGCGTCCGGCGCGAAATGCTTCATCATCCCGTCCAGATCGAGGCGCCGGTTGGCCTCGATATAATCGGCAATTGGTTTGGGTAGATGCAGTGACATGATCGTCTCCTCGACTGTGACGAGGAAGATTTAGCGATTGCACCTCTGCCCGATAATCGAGACAAATCGCGCTGGAGTATTGCGGAGATCGGGACAATGACGCGCCATTCATTGGTCGAGTTGGAGGCCGTCTTGGCGATCGTCCGATGCGGCTCATTTCGCGCCGCGGCGCTAGACCTCGGCATGTCCACGACAGCGATCAGTAACGCGGTGCAGAAGCTGGAGCGAGAACTGGCGGTGCGGCTGTTCAATCGCACCACCCGCAGCGTCTCACTCACTTATGCCGGACGCATCTTCGTCGCGCAGGTAAAGCCGGCGTTCGAGGGCATCCAGAAGGCGATGGATACGGCGCGCTCCCAACAGGAGGCGCCATCGGGTACCCTGCGGATCAACGCCTTTGCGACAGCGGCGCGCGAGATCATGGCGCCGCTGGTCCTAACCTATCTCGAACGCTATCCGCAGGTGCACATCGACATCGTCACCGAAGGTCGGCTCGTCGATGTCGTCGCGGCAGGGTTTGATCTTGGCGTGCGCGCCATGGACCTGGTGCCGAGCGATGCGATCGCCATCCCGCTAGGTCGCGAGCGACGGATCGCGGTCGCCGCGTCGCCGGCATTTTTCGAGCGCAGGACAATTCCTCAGGTGCCGCAGGAGCTGCTTTCCTATCCCTGCATCCGCGGGCGGCTTCCCAATGGCGCCCCGCTCCGATGGCGCTTCGCCAAGGACGGCGAGGAGCTGCTGCTCGACGTCGACGGCCCGATCACGCTCGACGAGGCCTCGCTGACGCGGATTGCGGCCATGAATGGCGTCGGAATCGGCTATTTCATGGAAGCCGACGTGCGGGAGGATATCGCGGCGGGGCGACTCGTGCGGATTCTGGAGGATTGGACGCCACCGCTCTCGCCACTGTGCCTCTACTACTCCAACAGACGCAATTCGTCGGCCGCCTTCACAGCCTTCATTGCGCTTGCACGCGACTTCTCCGTCAGGCGCCTCTGACCCAGCTCCGGTCATGCAGCGGCCGTTTCTCACATCCTGAAAGCGGACGCTTGTTCATCTCCCTAGATGGCCTGCTTACCTAAGGATTAGTCACAAAAGACGGTAGGCAGCGATTGGTCGCTTCCAATCTGGCAGTTACTATACCGAGAGCGGGCGACAGGTCAGGCGTCGATGCTCACCGCATCCAGCCGGCGGTCCTTTGAAAGTGCGGCGAGCGCGGAACTCTGCTTGGATTTCTCGAACGCGGCCATTATCCGCTCGAAGCGCTCGCGCACGACATGCTCGTATTCGACATGGCTCAGGATGTACAGGTCGTTGTCCTTGATGCCCTCCACCACGCGCCGCGCCACGACCAGCGGGTCGATGCCTCCAGCCATCCACTCGCGCTGCCGGTCGAGATCAGCCTGGCCGTAGCCCTTGTCATTTTCGCCGTAGACCGCGTTCTGGCGATTGCGCCGTCCGGCGTAGATGTTGGTGCTCACCAGGCCGGGGCACAGCACGGAAACGCCAATATTCCTCGGCGCCAGTTGCTGGCGCCAACCCTCGCTCATCGCCACGACGGCAAATTTTGTAGCGCAGTACGGCTCCATTCCCGACGGACTGATGAGCCCGGCCATTGAGGCGGTGTTGACGACATGGCCGCCCTCTCCGTGGCTCTCGATCAAGGGAACGAAGACCTCGACGCCATAGACCACACCCTTGAGGTTGACATCGATCACCCAGTCCCAATCGCCCTCGGGCACGCTGCCCAGCGAACCGCCGGTACCGATGCCTGCGTTGTTGGCGACAAGATGCACCTTTCCGAACTTGGCGATGGTCTCGGCCGCGCCTTTGCGCACCGATTCGCGGCTGGTGACGTCAACCTGCACCCATTCGGCCGTGACATTGCGAGCGCGCAGCTCTTCCACCTTGGTGCGCGCGACCTCGGCCTCGATATCAGCGATCATGATATTCATGCCTTCGCTACCGAAGGCGTCAGCCATGGCGGCGCCCAGCCCGCTCGCGCCACCTGTTATGATAGCAGTCTTCCCGCGCAAGTCTTTCACGGCATCTCTCCCAACCGCCGATACTTACCGATCGGGGTATTCCGGCAGCATCGCCTCAACCGTGGAGGTCCGCAAGTCGGTGTCGATCGTCTCCCCGCTTTGTGGGAAGCGACAACCCTATTGTGATCATCCAGCGGGCCGGCTGAGCTTGCCAATAACAGCCGCTTGTTCATGTCGCAGTTGCCTCGACTGGGCCATCCGTAAGATGCTCAGAAAGATGGTGTCTAGGGCCGCTCACTTATCGCGATTGGATGCTTCGATCACCCTACGCAATTGGCCTTGCCAATCGATCATTGGCTTGGATCAGATCAGCAACTAAGTCGTTTCTCGCGCGCGCCTAACCATTCCGCAGAGCAGTTTCCGACGGCGCGCAGTGCCGAGACGCTGGTGTCGCTACATGGAACGACCATCACGCGCGATCGGTCTGATCGCACGTGACGGTCGCCGATCAAAAGCGCAGTCGCAGGCCGGTGCTGATCGTCTCCTGGTGGTCGTCGCGGCCGGTCTGGGCGGAGGCGGTGCTGAACAGGTCGAGCCCGCCGGTCATGCGATAGCTGATCCCGGCCGAGGCGGTGCCGACGAGCCGCGCACGGGCGGCGCCGATCGCGGTGAGCCCGAGCGGGCCGCCGGCGTAGCTCGCCAGTGCGTCGGTGCGGCGTCCCTCGATCTGGTAGCGCGCGCCGAGCGCGACGAACGGCCGCAGCGGCGCACTCGAAGCGTCGCTGCGCGCCAGCATCACGCCGCCGTCGACGAAGCCCGCGACGTGGCGGTCGCGCGCGACATTGAGCGCGAACGCCCCGCCGGTCTCGGTCACGCCATCGCGCGTGGTGCGCAGATAGGTGACCCCGGCGCGCGGCCGCAGCGACCATTCGGTGCCCATGTCGAGCGCGTAGCTGACCGAAAGGTCGGCGACCCAGCTGTGGAGATCGTAGCTGCCGATCGCGCGCGCGGTGCCCGGCAGCGCGCGCGTGGTGCGCGCCTCGCCGCCGTCGTACAGCACCGAGGCGGTGAGCCCGATGCCGTTCGCGGCGTAGCGCGCGTGCACGCCCGCGACGAAGCCGTCGCTCTTCGTCTCCGCCCCCAGCGCGCCGATCGTCTGGCGCGTGTCGAGATAGCCGGCGAACGCGCCGACCGCGAAGCTCGTGTCGCCATAGCCGATCCCGCCGAGGAAGCCGTAGCCGCGCGTGCGTGCCTTGGCCGTGCCCTCCGCCTGGTCGGCGCCGAGCGTGTGCCACTGGCCGACGCCCTGGCCGAAGGTGAACAGCCCCGGATCCTCGCGCAGCGTGGCGAAGGCGGGGCCGCGCGCCGCGCTGGCGAGCGTCAGCGCATTGTCGACCCCCGCCTGCGTCGCCGAGGCATAGGGCTCGGGCGTCAGCTGCGCGAAGGCGCGCGCGTTCGACGTGCCGTCGGTGTTGAGCAGCGCGGGCAGCGCGGCGAAAAGCGTGCTCGTCGCCGGCTGCGCCTGCAGCGTCGTGTTCGCATAAGCGATCGTGCGTGCGACCTGCGGGGTGAAGCCCGCGCCGCCGAGGAACTGGCCGAGCAGCTGGATGCGATCCGCGCGCTGGACGACGAAGCCGAACAGGCTGTCGGGCTTCACCACCGTCGTATAGCTGCCGGTGATCCCGCCGCTTGCCACCACCAGGTCGTACGACGTGCCGGGGCGGATCGTGCCGAGTGGGGCGAGCTGCAGCGTCGCGCCCGAGGCGATCGTCACCGCGCCCGTCACCTGCAGTCGGTCCGCGCCCGTGGAAGCGACCTCAAACAGCGACAGCGAGCCCGCGCCGAGCGCGACGTTGCCGGTGACGCTCATCGTACCGACGCCAGTCGCACCCGGACTTAGCGTGCCGGCGACCGCGAGATTGCCGGTGACAGTGCCTGCCGAGCCGAAGGTCGCACCTTGGGCGACGGTGATCTGGCTGGCGGTGAGCGTCGAGCCAGCGAGCCCGACGAGTCGACCACCCGACATGTCGACAATGCCGAGCGCCGCGGTGCCTGACAGCGTCGCGAACCCGCCGCTCTGCACGTAGCGTTCGACGTTGGCGATGCCGGTGAAGGCAACCGGCGCCGTGGCGCTGCCGCCCGATACCGCGATCGTGTCAGTCCCCGCGCCGCCGTCGACGCTGCCGGCGAAGCTGCCGGCGATCGTGAAGCGATCGTCGCGCGCGCCGAACTGGACCTGGCCGGCGGTGAGCGACGCGCCGGTATCGATCGCGAGATCGGTGCCCGCGGCGATGCGCTGATAGGCCTGCGTGCCGGCAAGCGTCAGCATGCCGCTGCCCTCGGTCGCGAGCAGTTCGAAGCCAGTGAGCGTGCCGCTCGCGAGCGTGCGGTTGCCGGCGAGTTCGAGCGTCGCGGCGTCGGTGCCTGCGCCGCCAGCGACGGTGCCGGCGAGCGTGCTGCCCGCCGCGAGCCGCAAGCTGTCGTCGCCCGCGCCGAGATCGACCGCGCCGGCGAGCGTGCCGCCATTGGCGATCGTCAGCGCCTGCGCGCCGTCGCCGAAGCCGAGCGCGGCGCCCGGCGTGCCGAGCGTGCCGGTGACCGTCAGCGCGCCGCCCGCGAGCGCCACCTGCTCGAACCCGGTGACGATGCCGCCGAGCGTGACGGGAGTGGTGCCGGTGAACGCCAGTGTGTCGCTGCCCGCGCCGCCATCGGCGTTGCCGACGAAGCGGCCCGCAACCGTGAAGCGATCGTCGCGCGCGCCGAACTGGACCTGACCCGCGGTGAGCGATGCGCCGGTATCGACCGCGAGATCGGTGCCCGCGACGACGCGCTGATAGGCCTGCGTACCCGTAAGCGTCAGCGTGCCGCTGCCCTCGGTCGTGAGTAGTTCGAAGCCGGCGAGTTGGTCGCCCGCGAGCGTGCGGTTGCCGGCGAGCGCGAGCGTCGCGCTGTCGGTGCCCGCACCGCCAAGCACGGTGCCGTTGAGGATGCTGCCCGCGGCGAGGCGCAGCGTGTCGTCCCCGCTGCCGAGATCGATCGTGCCAGCAAGCGTGCCGCCCGATGCGACCGTCAGCGCCTGCGCGCCGTCACTAAAGGCGAGCGTGGTGCCCGTCGTGCCCAGCGTGCCCGTGACCGTTAGCGCGTTACCGGCGAGCGCGATCCGCTCGAACCCGGTGATCGCGCCGCCGATCGTGACGCCGATTGTGAGGGGGGCGGTATCGGCGAAGGTGATCGTGTCGCTGCCCGCGCCGCCATCGGCATTGCCGGCGAAATTGCCTGCGATCGTGAAGCGATCGTCACGCGCACCGAACGCGACCTGGCCCGCAGTGAGCGACGCGCCGGTGCCGACGGTGAGATCGGTGCCCGCAACGATGCGCTGATAGCCTTGCGTCCCGGCGAGCGTCAGCGTGCCGCTGCCCTCGGTCGTGAGTAGCTCGAAGCCGGTCAGCGTGCCGCCGGCGAGCGTGCGATCGCCGGCGAGTTCGAGCGTCGCACTGTCGGTGCCCGCGCCGCCCGCGACGGTGCCGGCGAGGATGCCGCCCGCCGCAAGCCGCAGGCTGTCGTCGCCCGCACCGAGATCGATCGTCCCGGCAAGCGTGCCGCCCGGCGCGACCACGAGCGCCTGCGCGCCGTCACCAAAGGCAAGGCCCGCGCCATTGCTGCCCAGCGTGCCCGCGATCGTCAGCGCCCCGCCGGCGAGCGATACCTGCTCGAACCCGGTCGCGGTGCCGGCGAGCAGCACCGGGCCGCTCGCGGTAAAGGCCAGCGTGTCGCTGCCCGCGCCGCCGGTGTAGCTGCCGGCCGCACGCGTTGCGCCCAGCGCCAGCGTGTCGTCACCGCCACCGAGCGAAACCGCGGCGGGATCGCCGTCGACCGCCAGCGTCTCGCGCGCGTCGCTGCCGGTCACCTGGCCGACGGTGAACCCGCCGAGCGCGAGGGTGAGCCCGCTGCCGGCGAGCGCGATCTGCTCGAACGACTGGTCGAGCGCGAGCGACAGCATGCCGTTGCCCTCCACCGCCAGCTGTTCGAACCCGCTGCGCTGGCCGATCCCGCTGCGGTCGCCCGACAGCACGACGCGGTAGAGGTCGCTCCCCGTGCCGCCGTCGACGGCGCCTGCGCTGCTGCCGGCATAGTCGACGAACAGGTCGTTGCCGCTGCCCAGCAGCACCGCGCCGCCGATCGTCCCGCGATTGTCGACGCGGTCGTTGCCGCCGGCGAGATCGACCCCGCCGGTGATCGTGCCGCGATTGTCGAGCGTCTCGTCCGCGTCACTGCCGGTGACGGTGATCGCCCCCGCGCTGCTCAGCGTCTGCCCCGCGGCGACGGTGATCGTTCCGCCCATCACGCCGATCGTGTCGAAGCGGAAATTGCCCGAATAGGCGACGTTACCCTCGCCGATCTGCGCGAAGCGTTCGAAATTGACGAACTGGTCACCGTTGACCGCGCCGCCGCCGGTCGCGTCGACGACGAGGCTGTCGCTGCCGAGCCCGGCGTCGACCCTGCCCTCCAGACCTGCGCTGGCGCGCTGCACGAAGGTATCGTCGCCCAGCCCGAGGAACACGTCGCCCGCGATCCGGCCGCTGTTCTCGATCCGGTCGTCGCCCGCGCCGAGTGCGATCGAGCCGATGATCGTGCCGGTGTTGACGATGCGGTCGCTGCCCGTTCCGGTCGTCTGGACCGCACCGGCGAGATAGGGCGCGCCGGCGAGCGCGCCGAGCTGGTCGTCCGCCGCCAGGACGGTGCCCGCGCCGCCGCGGATCGTGCCCGTGTTGGTGAGGTCGAGCGCGGCGTCGAGCGCGATCAGCGCCACCGAGCGCGTGCCCGTCGCCTCGATCGTGCCGTCGTTGGCGACACTGGCGGTGACGCCCGCGGCGTTGCGCCCGCTCAGCCACAGCGCCGCGGCGGGATCGGTGAAGCTGATCGTCTCGCCGTCGGGGAAGGTGAAGCTGTCGACCGTGCCGCCGCTGTTGGCGCTGATCGTGCCCGTGTTGGCGACGTCTATCGTGCCGCTGCCGGCCGCGCCCGAATAGCCGTAGAGCTGGATATAGGCGCCGAGCGCCGCTTCGCCGGTCGCGGTGATCGTGCCGCTGTTGGCGAGCGTCGCCTTGCCCGTGCCGCCGTTCGACACGTCGACGGCGATCGCCACCGCGCTCTCGCCGTTGATGATCGTACCGCTGTTGGTGAGCGAGGCGGTGAGCGACGCCGGCGTCTCGGCCGGCGGGAAGCTCTGATATTGCTGGAGCCCGACCGAGACCCCGCCGTCGATCGTGCCTCTGTTGCCTGCGGTGATCGCGCTGGCGCCATAGCCCTGCAGGACGACGGCGGTCTGTTCGCGATCGTTGGCGATCGCGCCGCCATTGTCGAACGCGAGCGTATCGATCGTGTCGAGGTTCACCGCCTGCCCGGTGAGGCTCGCGCTGCCGATCGTGCCCGTATTGATAAGGCTCCGCACCCGGCCCTCGACGCCACCGTCGATCGTGCCCTGGTTCTCAAGCGCAATCGGCGTGGTGAGGCCGACAACCGTCGGGTCGCTGCCATAGGTAGGATAGGCGAGCACCGCGCCGGTGATCGCCGCGGTGTTGACGATCGTGCCGTCGCCCGACAGCGCGAGGTCGCGCGCGAACGGTGCCGGCGCGGCGATCGTCACCACCGTGTCGCTGCCGAGCGCGCGCACGCCCTCGACCTCGAAATTGGTGACGGCAAGCGCGCCGAGCGTGACGGTGCCGCTCGTCCGGCGCGCCTGGATCAGCGTGTCGATCCCCGCCCCGCCGTCGACCGTGCCGCTGACGCCGGTCGTCTCGCCGAACGCGACGACCGTGTCCCAGCCTTCACCGAACGTGAGATTCCCGGCGATCGTCCCGCCATCGGCGATGTACGTCGCCGAACCGTAGGAGAAGGCAAAAGCCGATACGTTACCTGCGATCGCGCCGCGGTTGATCAGCGCGCCGCCACCCAGCTGGACCGCGGTGACGCCGCGGATCGTCCCGCCCGCCTCGTTGACGATCGTGCCGGTATAGCCGCCGACGATCGCGGTGCCGCGCGTGCTCTCGATCGTGCCGCTGTTGGTGATCGTGCTGTTGCCGAACCCGCTCTGCACGGCGGTGCCGTCGCTGCGGATCGTGCCGGTGTTGGTCAGCGTGGTGACGTTGGCGACGCCCATGGCGGTCGACGCATTGGCACCCGATGTGGTGCCGAATGCCGTGATCGTGCCGCTGTTGGTCATCGCGCGCACGCTGTCTACCGCAGTGCCGCCGCCCGTCAGCGTGATCGTGCCGGCATTGGCCAAACTGTCGCCGGTGAACACCGCCCGGCCGGCATAATAGCTGCCCGGCGTGTTGATGACGCTGATCGTGCCGTTGTTCGTGAGATCGGCGGTGTCGCCGAGGATCGCGGCGAGGTTGTAGGCAAAGTTTTGCGATCCGACCGTCAGCGCAAGATTGCCGTTGTTGACGATCGCGAGGTCGCGCGCCGGCCCGGCGAGCCCCTCGGTCAGCTGCGCGACGGTGAGGATCGTCGCGTCGACGAGCGTGCGATCGGCGGTCGAGATCGCGCCGTTCAGCGTCACGCTGCCGTTGCCGGCGAGCCCGATCGAGGTCGCGATCGGCTGCGGCGCGGTCAGCGTCAGCGCGGCATCGTTCGACAGTTCGTAGGCGAGCGCCTCGAACCCGCCGGTGAGCGCGAGTGTCGCGCTGCCATCGGCGGTGACGCGCGTGCGCAGCGTGTCGTAGCCGTCACCGGCATCGACCCCGCCGGTCGCCCCGGCAAGCGGACGCGCGGGATCGCCGCCCAGCGTCACCACCAGTTCGTCGTTGCCGCCGCCCAGCCGGATCGCGCCGGCGACGCTGCCGCCGTCGTCGACGAACAGGTCGTTGCCGTAATCGTAGAAGAAGGGTGAGGTGAGATCGACGCTGCCGGTGATCGTGCCGGCGTTGACGATGCGGCCCGAACTGCCGCTGCTGGCGATTGCCAGCGTGCCGCCGCTGATCCGACCGCCCGCCGCGTTGTTGAGCGTCGTGCCGCTCAGCGTCACGCCCGTGGTGCCGCCGGTGATCGTCCCGCTGTTGGTCAGCCGCCCGCCGAGCAGCGCGACGCCGGTGGTCGCGCCCGCGATCGTGCCGCTGTTGGTCGAGGCCGTCGCGCCGCCGGCGTAGAGGCTGGCGCCGATCCCGCCGGTCGAGCGGATCGTGCCGCTGTTGACGAACGCGCCGAAGCTGTCGACCGACGCCGCGGTGCCGCTCGCGGTGATGCTGCCGCTGTTGGTCAGCTGCCGGAACGCACGCACGCCCGCGCCGCCGAGCGACGTGATCGTGCCGCTGTTCGTCACCGTATCGGGCGATCCGACCGCGAACTGGCCGGTCGTCGCGGGGCCGGCGTTGGCGAAGGTCGCGGTGATCGTGCCTCGATTGTCGAAGGTGAGCCCGAAGCCGCCAGAACCGAAGCTGGTCGTCACCGCCGGTCCGCCCGTCACCAGCGCGGTGTTGTTGACCACGGTACCGCTGCCCGACAGCGCGACGCCGTTGCCCGTGGTGAAGCCGGTGGCGAGCGTCGCGGTGGCGTTGTTCGACAGGTCGAGCCCGAGCAGCTCGAAATTGGTCGGCAGTACGGTGCGCGTGATCGTCGTGTCGGCATCGATCCCAATCGCCAGCGTGTCGGTGCCCGCGCCGCCGTCGATCGCGCCGGTGATCGAGGAGACACGCCCGCTCGCCGCGTCGAACCGCGCGCGCAGCGTGTCGTCGCCCGCGCCGAGCGTGAGGCTGCCGTTGATCGTGCCGCTGCGCGTGTCGATTGTGCTGCCTTGCCCCGATGGCGCGGTCGAGACGACCGAGCCGTTGATGGTGCCGGCGTTGGTGAGGTTGAGGGTGCCGGTGGTGCGGATCGCGGTCGCACTGCCGCCGATTGTCGCGCCCGCCGCGTTGCTGATCGTGACGAAGCCGCCGCCGCTGACCGTCGCGGGCGTGCCGCTCGACACGATCGAGCCGGTGTTGACGATGTTGAGCCCCGCCTGCGTCAAGGCGATCGCCGCTCGGCTCGTGCCGTCGATCGTCCCGGCATTGTCGACGTAGGAGACGGTACCCGCGATCCCGCCGGTGATACGCCCGCCTGCGCGATTGTACACCGACAGGCCGCCGAAGCCGGTCTGGTCGGCGAGGATTGCCTCGCCCGCAGTGCCCGCGATCGTCCCGGCGTTGGTGATCGTCGCGCTGACGAAGCCGACGGTGTTGGCGGGGCTGCGGCGCACGAGGATGCCCTGCGCGCCCGAGATCGTCCCGCCCGCCACGACGTCGATTGCCGCGCTCGACGAGGGATAGATCGTCTGCGTCGAGCCTGGGACGCAATAGATCGGCGAAGCGCCGGCATAGGGATCGCACGGCACGGTGCGCGGATCGCCCGTCGTCACGAACACGCCCGCCTTGGCGGCGCCGCCATCGACCAGCCCTGCAACGCGCAGCGTGTTGCCTTGGCCCAGCGTAGTGATCGCCGCCGCCGCCGCGCGCGGCTGCACGCTCGCCCCGCGCGCGACGATAACGGTGGTCTTGTCGGTCACGACGGTCAGCCCGTCGGCATCGCTGCCGGTGCAGTTGATAGTCCCGCCGGAGATGGTCGGATCGGGGGTGCATTGCGCGGTAGCGGGGCCGGCCAGAACGACTGCCAGCGTGATGGCGCTCGCGCTCAGGCCATAGCGGCCCATCCGGCGTCCACGCGGCGCAATAATCCCAGCCATGAAAATTCCCCCTAGATCAGCATCTTCTTGTGCGACGCTCCGCGATCTGTCGAGTGGGCAAAGCTGATTTTCGTTCGGGAGAACGTTGCTGCAACCCGAGAAACTGTCCCAACGGCGGGCGGATCGGCAAGCCTGTAGCTAATCCACTATCGGGTCCTCGTTCTGGCGGGCAATTCCCTTGAAGAGCCGGGCATTGGGCAGCCTAAACGAACTGCAACTCTCGTGACCCCCGAATTAGCCGTTTGAACGGCCTAGAAGGACGCGCGTGGCTTGCCTCGCTGAGCCTGAACGAAGGACCGCTCTAGCTGATGTGGCGCTTCAAAACGGCCGGTCTGCAATCCACCCTCAACTGGCGTTCGTGCCCGTCTGTGCCGCTTCCTGAATGAGCGGGAGCTTACCGCGGTCGACCGCCCGAAACCGGACTGGCCGCTCCCCCCCCCATTTCGGTCATCAACGAGCGCGATGAGGTTATCGGCTGTGGCCGGGCTGCTTAGATTAGCTACAGAGCCAGAAGCTCTTACAACCACTATTGCTTAGTTATACTAGTGCGCTTTTTGCGGCCAGGCCGTTTGGCCGTACAAAGCGCCAAGCGACATGACTTACGCTGCCCGGGCGATTGTGAGGGACAATGGATCTTAGCTATGGTGCTGCCGCCGACGCCGCTCGGTCTGAACTCCGAGCCTTTCTAAAGGCGGGATGGCAACCGGGCGCGCGCCGAGACGGTGAGTTGGAAGAATATGTGCGCGCCTTCCGGCAGTACGCGACCGACGCCGGCTACCTCTACCGCTCGGTCCCGCGGCGCTACGGCGGGTCGCAGCAGCCCGTGGACGTCATCCTCGCCCAGGTGATCCGCGAGGAATTCGCCCGCGCCCGCGCGCCGATGGAGGTAGGCGGCGTCGGCCCCACCATGCTGGTGCCGACGCTGCTCGAACGCGGCACCGACGAGCAGCGAGAGCGCTTCATCCGCCCCACGCTGCGCGGCGACTTCATCTGGGGCCAGGGCTATTCGGAGCCCGGCTCCGGCAGCGATCTGGCGTCGGTGCGCACCCGTGCCGAGCTTCATGGCGACCGGTGGGTCATCAACGGCCAGAAGATCTGGACCAGCCAGGGCGCCATCGCGACCCATATGTTCATGCTCGTGCGCACCGAGCCCGCGGCACCCAAGCACGAAGGCATCACATACGTGCTGGTCGATCTCGATCAGCCCGGCATCACACGCCGGCCGATCCGACAGATGACCGGCGAATCAGGCTTTTACGAGTTCTTCTTCGACGATGCCGAGACGCCATTGGCGTGGACGGTGGGGCCGCGCGGGCACGGCTGGCAGGTCAGCCGAACGACGCTGAAGCACGAACGGGCCTCGATCGGTTCTGCCGACGGGCTGGGGCGGCAGTTCGACAAGCTGGTCGCACTCGCGCGCGAGATGGGGCGGCTGGACGATCCGCTGGTGCGCGATCGGCTGGTGACGATCGAGGGCGCGGTCCTGTCGCACCGCTACACCAGCTACCGTCTGTTTTCCTGCGCGGCGGCGGGCGAGGATCCGGAGCCGGTTGCGCTGATGATGAAATTGTACCTGACGGAGATCGGGCACGACATGGCATTGCTCGCGCAGGAACTGCTTGGGACGGCTGCGCTGATCGAACCGCCACCCGCCGGATCGCGCGGCCGCGGCCCGCAGAAATGGCTCGACCAGATCATGGGCTCGCTCGGCAATTCGATCGCGGGCGGGGCAAGCAACATTCAGCGCAACATCATCGGCGAGCGCGGGCTCGGCCTGCCGCGCGACCTTGCCATGGAGATGGATAGATGAGGTTCCACCTCTCCGCGGAGCAGCACGCCATCCAGGATGCGGTACGCCGCACCCTTTCCGATTGCTGGGGGATCGATCGGCTGCACAGCTTAGCAGAGGGCGGCGGTGACTTCGATCGGCAAAGCTGGGACGCGCTCACCGCGCTCGGCATCGGCGGTCTTGCCCTGCCGGCAGCGGATGGCGGTGCGGGGCTCGGCCTGCTCGAGGCTGCGCTTGTCTCCGAAATCATCGGCGAAGCCGCCGCGCCGGGGCCGATCATGGCGCAGATGCTCGGCGCCATCGCCGTCGCCGCGAGCGACCACCCGGAGGCGTGCGCCCTGCTGCCGGCGATCGCCAGCGGCGAAAAGGTAGTGACGCTCGTCAGTGCCGACGGACTGGCGGCGGCCGCCACGAGCGCGGCGCTGTTCCTGCTGCTCGACGATCGGGGTGTCCGGCTGGTGGAGGCCGGCGACGGGATCAGCGCGCAGCCGGTCCGCTCCACCGATCGCAGCCGGCCGCTGTCCCGCGCGGACGTGGCGCAGCAGGGCCACCTCCTGTTCCCGCCCGGCGATCCGATGGCGGCGCGGCTGCACGACGCGGCGCTGATCCTGATCGCGGCGGACTCGCTCGGCGGGGCGTCACGGGTCACGACGATGAGCGTCGACTATGCCCGGCAGCGCGAACAGTTCGGCCAGCCGATCGGGCGCTTCCAGGGCCTCAAGCACCAACTGGCGCACATGGCACTTGAGGTGGAACCGGCGCGCGCGCTGGTCTGGTATGCCGCTTACGCCTGGGACGCGCAGCTGCCGGACGGATCACGTGCCGCGGCGATCGCCAAGGCGCATCTGTGCGATGTCTTCACGCGCAGCGCCCGTGCCGCCGTCGCCGCGCATGGCGGCATCGGCTACACATGGGATTATGGGCTTCATTACTGGCTGCGGCGGGCGATCGCCAATGCTGCGATGCTGGGGAGCCCGGCCGATCATCGCCGGCGCGCGGCAGACCTTGCGGATTGGTCCGCCGCCGGCATGGGCCAGGGCGCCGCTTGAGCCCGCGCGCGTCGCCCTCACCGGGCGGCGCCGGGCCTCACCGCACCATATAGCGTTTTGCCTTCTCCCCCATCACGGCGCCGCGGTCCACCTGCGGCACGCCCACGGGGTTCCCGATCTGGCAATATTTCAGCCCCTGCATCAGCGCCACCGAGCGCGGCAGGTCCAGGCTCTGCCAGATCGCCTTGAGCGAGCCGGCGGTGGCCGCTGGCGGCTTGGCGGCGATGATCGCGGCAAGCTTGGCGGCGCGCGGCCACAGTTCAGCCAGCGGCACGACCTCGCTGACGATCCCGATGCGCAGCGCGGTCTGCGCCGATACGCGCTCGTCATTGCCCAGCAGCACCATGCGCAGCACGTCCTGCAGCGGCATCTTGTACGTCATGCCGATCGGCTCGAGCGCGCTCGTCATGCCGTAGGTGACGTGCGGGTCGAAGAAGGTCGCATCCTCCGAACAGATGACGATGTCGCATTCGTTCAGCCAGTAGAAGGCGCCGCCCGCCGCCATGCCGTGGACCGCGCCGATCACCGGCTTCCACAGGTTCATCGATTTGGGGCCGAGATACTTTCCCGGATCCTCGCAATGCCAGATATTGACAAGGTCGACGATCGGCTTGCTGCCGTCCTGCGGCGGCTTCACGTCCGCCCCGGTGCAGAAGGCGCGCCCAGGCGCGGCGCGCAGGACGCAGCAATGAACGTCGTCGTCCTCGCCCAGCCGCTTCCACAGATGCTCGAACTCGTCGATCATGCGGCGGGTGAAGCTGTTCATCGCCTCCGGCCGGTTGATCGTGATCGTCGCGACGTGATCGGCGATGTCCAGCAGGATCGTCTCATATTCCACCGGCCCCTCCCAAGAATTACCTAGTTATATAGGTAGCTCCCTATCCGCCCCGGGCGGGCGCGGCAAGCCCGGCGGTGACGTGATCAGGCTGGGCGAACCTGCGGAATCCAGACGTCCGCGACCGGCAGGAACGTCACCGCCACCCGGTCCCCGATCTGCACCGCGTCGGGATCGTCGCACACCATCTCCGCGGTCAGCCGCACGCCCTCCTCACCGTCGAGGTCGACCAGCGCGAGGCCGAACGGCACCGCCATGCCCGGCGCCCAGGCCTGGTGGTTGATCGTGTAGCTGTGGATCGTCCCGGTCCCCGCGGCGGCACGCGGCGTCGTCTCGCGAGCGAGGCAGCGCGGGCAGATCGCCTGCGGCGGATGGATCGCGGCATCGCAGGCGTCGCAGTGAACGATCATCAGCTCGCCCCGTTCGCCCCCGGTCCAGAACGGCGTATTCTCGGGCGTCAGCAGCGGCAACGGTCGCATCGGTGATCCTTGCTTGAGAAAGTGCCGATCAGCTCAGCACGTCGATCGGCGCATCGTAGTTGTCGGGGCCCAGCCACGCCTTGTTCGCGTTGCGCAGGTGCAGTTCCCAGTGGCGCGCCGCCTTTTCACCATCGCCCTGCTCGATCAGGTCGACGAGCTTGTGGAACGACCGAACGCCGTGAAGCAGCGACGCGCGCTGTTCCTCGTCCGCACGCGGGCGGCGCTTCAGATGCTCGATCTGGTAGCGTGCGACCACGTCCTGCAGCACGTTGGTGATCAGCAGCAGGGTGCGGTTGCCGGCAAGCTCGACGATCAGATGGTGGAATTTGGCGATGCCGATCATGAAATCGGTGAAGCGCGTCTCGTCCACCATCTGCGTCAGCCGCGCGATCTCCTCGCGCAGCCGGGCGATCTTCTCCGGATCGGGCTTGGCGGCAAGCTGGCGGACGCTGAACGGTTCGATCGCGATCCGCGCCTGATAGATGTCGCTCATCATCGTGCCCTGCGATTGCAGGACGAAGCCGGCGTAGCGCGAGACGCTGTCCGCGCGCGGCGCATGGACGCGCGCACCGGTGCGCGATCCGCGCGCGACGGTGATCAGCATCTCCGCCTCCAGGATGCGGAACGCCTCCCGCAGCGTCGGGCGAGACACGCCGATCGTTTCGAGCAGCTGGCTCTCGGGCGGCAGGAAGCTGCCCTCCGGCAGCTCGCCACGCACGATCCGTCCGCGGATCTGGTCCGCTACCAGTTCGGCCGTCTTGGGCACCCGGAATGTCGCGGCGGTGCGGTCCTCGTTCGCGGGCGGTGGCACCGCGTCGAAGTCATAGGCTTGGCTCATCGGCGAAAGCTTAGGTCCGCCCCGATCACTGTGCAAGCGCGCGGCGCCATGCCCAGCCGATACATGGTTATCGAGGTGCGATTGGTCGCGCCGGGCGGCTGGCGGCGCCGTCACGCGAGGGAACGTGCCTGCTGGCGAAGCACCGCCTTCAGCACCTTTCCCGTCGCGTTGCGGGGCATCTCGGTCACCGTCACCAGCCGCTCCGGCGTCTTCTGCCGGGCGATGCCCGCGGCGGAGAAGTGTTCGCGCACGCTCTCCAGCGTCACCTCGCGTGCGACCTTGGCAATGACGAATGCGCAGACCACCTCCCCCATCCGCGCGTCCGGCGCAGCCACCACCGCCGCCTCGGCAATGTCCGGGTGCCCGAATAGCAGTTCCTCCACCTCGCGGCTGGAGATGTTCTCGCCGCCGCGGATGATCACGTCCTTCTTGCGGTCGGTGACCAGGAGATAGCCGTCGGCGTCGAGCCGCCCCACATCCCCGGTGCGGAACCAGCCGCCGGGCAGGAAGGCGGCATCGTCCAGCCGGCTGTCGTAATAACCGGTGAACTGCTCCGGTCCGCGCACGGCGATCTCGCCGTCCTCACCGTCCGGCACGTCGCGTCCGTCATCGTTGACGAAGCGCACCTCGATCCCACGCATCAGCCGGCCCTCGGTCGTCAGCCGCTTTTCCAGCGGATCATCCGGGTGGCCGATGCTGATCGTCGGATGCTCGCTGGAACCATAGCAGCGGAAGGTGCGCAGCCCATGCGCCGTGCAGCGGTCGATCAGCGAGGGCGGGACGGGCGCCGCCCCGACCAGGCAGCTCTTCAGGCTGGAGATGTCACGCCCGTCGCGCTCCACCGCGTCGATCAGCGCGGAGAGGTGGAACGGCGTGAAAGACGATGAGGTGACGCGGTACCGCTCGATCAGCCGCGCCGCTTCGGCCGCGTCCCATTGGTCCATCACCACCATCGGCGCGCCGACCACGGCGTAGCGAAGCATGGCAAGCGCGCCCGCGACATGGCCCGGGGGCCAGGGGTTGAGCGACAGCGCCTGCGCCATCTCCTCGCGCGCCGCGGCACCGGCATCCAGTTCCTCCAGTAGCGTGCGACTGCTGTGCTTCACCCCCTTGGGCTCCGCCACTGTGCCCGAGGTATAGACCAGCATCGCCAGGTCGTCCGGCGTGCGCCCGGCCCGCGGCATCGCCGGTCCTGGCGCGATCATTTCCTGCCACGGGAATGTCCTCCCATCGGGCGCGGTCCCGGCGGCGGGATCTCCCACCACCACGTGTATCAATGGGGCGCCCTCCACCGCGGCGGCGGCGACGACCGACGGGTAATCCACCCCGCGATGGTCGCGCGGCGTCACGATCAGCCGCACGCCCGCTTGCGCCAGGATGAAGCGCAATTCCTTGGCGCCATAGATGGAGACGACCGGCACCAGCACCGCGCCGGCATGGGCGATGCCGATCGCCGCGATCAGCCACTCGACGGAGGCAGGCAGTTGCACCCCCACCCGCTCCCCCGCTGCAATCCCCTGCCGCATCAGCCGCGATCCGAAGGCAAGGCCCGCGGCATGGACATCCGCCAGCCGGTGAGCGAGCGTCGCCCCGCCCGCGCTGACGATCAGGGCCGTGTCGGGATAGAGCGCTGCCGCCGCGGCCATCGCTTCGGCCAGCGATTGCGCCGCCACCACCGGCTGGTACGCCGCCTGCCGCGCCATTCCCTGTTCCATCCGCCCCTCCGTCCTCATGGCGTCCGAACCCACCGCCACAACGCTACCTATGTCATGCCCAAGCAGCAGAGCCGCCGCAATCCCCCTTGATCGTCATGTATAACTAGGTCACACAGGATGAAGAAAAAGGGGCGGAGACATTTGCATGCAGGTTCGTCGGATCACCGACGCGTTGCGTATCAGGGGCGTGCATCAGGCGACCGAGATCGCGCACGACGACACACGGCGCGCGATCACCTTTGCCGAGCTCGACCGGGAGGTGGACGAAGTCGCCGGCGGCCTCGCCGCGTCCGGCCTGCGCCCGGGTGAGCGGGTGTTCCTGCCGATCAGCAACCATCATGCGGTGGAGCATATGGTCGCGGTCTTCGCGGTGCTCCGCGCCGGCGGCATCGCCTGCCCGATCAACACGCGCTTCAACGCGCGCGAAGTGGCGGATTATGCAGCGCTGGTCGAACCGCGCTTCGCGATCACGGACACGCCCGATATCCTCAACAACCTGCCGCTCGACGGCCAGTGGACGGTCGATGCCATGCCGCGCGACGCTGCCGCGCTGCCCGATCAGGCCTCGCTCGATCCCGCTGCCGATGCCGAGATCCTCGCCACCTCGGGCACGACGGGCAAGATCAAGGGCGTGGTCGTCAGCCACGCCGATCTCGTCCGCGGCGTCACCGGCACGAACATGGATCGCTCGCGCTCCACGCTGCACGCGCTCCCGCTGACGGGGTCGGGCGGGAACCTCGGCATCGTCATGCTGCCGGTGCGCGGCGGCGCGACCGCCTATACGCAGCCGCGGTTCGACGCTGGCGAGTTCCTCGAGCTCACCCGCCGCCTCCGGCCGGATCTGGTCTATCTCGTCCCATCGATGCTTCGCCTGCTGCTCGATCATCCCGATGCCGCGAAGTACGACATGGCGGGCGTCAAATATCTGATGACCGGCACGGCGCCACTACCGCACGATTCCGTCATGCGTACGCTGCAGCTCTGGCCGCACCTGCGGATGCGCAACAGCTACGGCATGTCGGAGGGCGGCGTCGGCATCGGCACCAGCACGCGCGAACAGGTGCTGAAGCCCGGCTGCGTCGGGAAGCTCCCCGCGCACATGCAGCTGCGCGATGAGAATGGCGACGTCATCACCACGCCGCACGTGGTCGGCGAGATCTACGGCTACCAACCCAATCCCCGCCGCTACTGGCGCGACGAGGAGGCGACCGCCCAGGCCTTTGCCGGCGGCTGGACGCGCTCGGGCGATCTTGGCTACATCGACGATGACGGCGATCTGATCATGGCCGGCCGCTCCAAGGAGCTGATCATCCGCGGCGGCTACAACATCACGCCGCTCGAGATCGAGAACGTGCTCCACCAGCACCCCGCCGTGCAGAGCGCCGCGGTGCTCGGCGTGCCGCATGACGTGCTGGGCGAGGACATCGCCGCCGCCATCGCGCTTCGCCCGGGGGCGAGCGTCGGCGCGGAGGATCTGCAGCAATATGTCCGGGACAATCTCGCCGACAACAAGGTGCCCCGCACCATCCGGTTCTTCGATGAACTGCCGCTCAACCCGAACGGCAAGGTGCTGAAGCGCGAACTGCGCGCGCCCCTGGAAGAAGCCGCCCACGAACGCCGCCAGCGACGCGCGTAACGGCCGTACGGTCATTACCGACATAACGGCCACAGCACCGGAGCATGCTTGGGCGAGGCGGGTCGGATCGGTCTGGTTGCCAACTGTTCCGTGGTCGCGACACGGGGTCAGAAGCAGGCAGGTGGCACATCGCAGGCTGCCGGCCGCGAACGCTTTGATCAGCGTTACGCTTCGGAACGATGATCGAACCGAAGATGTGAAGCCCGGCATCGCGGCGGTTAGCAACCAATCAAACGACCAGGAGCCGCGCCGCTATCGCTGGTGTCGGCCCTGGCGCTGTTCCCAGGAGAGCGCCGACCCTCCCTGCCATCGATCGTTCCCGGAGCGGCCGTCGCCACTCCCCGGCTAAAGCTGGTCGAAGGGCACGTTCTTGTCGGCGCGGATCTCGCTCGGCATGCTCAGCACGCGCTCGGCGATCTGGTTGCGCAGCACCTCGTCCGCGCCGCCGGCGATGCGCATCACGGCGGACCAGATATAGTCATATTGCAGCGCCTTCACCGCCGCATCGCCATCATCGGCCGCGATCGCGCCATAGCCGCGCAGCTCCATTGCGAGGCCAAGCGCGCGCTGCTGTCGCCCGGCATAGGACAGCTTGATCATGCCGGCCATCGCGCCTGGATCCTCGTTGCGCGACATCATCGTGCGAAGCCGCGCGCCGAGATATTTGCCGCCGCGCTCCTCCGCTAAGGCGGTCGCCAGCGCCAACCGCGCGCCGCCATCATCCAGCGCATTGCCCAGCCCTGATGCCGAAGAACCGCTGCGCGTCTGCCGGGCGAGCGCGATCAGCTGTTCCAGCCCGTTGCGCGCTGCGCCGGTGCCCATCCGCTCGCCCATCAGCACCGTCATGCAGCAGGCCCAGCCCTCGCCCTCGGCGCCGATCCGGTCGCTGTCGGGGATCACCACGTCGGTCAGGAACGTCTCGTTGAAATCGCTTGCGCCCGAGATCTGCCGGATCGGCCGCACCTCGATGCCGGGGCTGCGCATGTCGACGACGAAGAAGGTCAGCCCCTTGTGCTTGGGCACGCTCGGGTCGGTACGGGTGACGAGGATGCCCCAGTCGGTCAGGTGAGCCCAGCTCGACCACACCTTCTGCCCGTTGACGACATAGCCGCCGCCCTGCCGCACCGCCTTGGTGCGCAGGTTCGCAAGGTCCGATCCGGCCGACGGCTCGGAAAACAGCTGGCACCAGGTGATCTCGCCCTTCAGCGTCGCCTCAAGGAAGCGGGCGCGCTGCTCGTCGTTGCCGTGCCGCCCGATCACGGGCAGCGCCATGCCAAGGCCGATGCCGATGTAAGGCCCCTTGGGCAGCGCATAGCGCGCCTCCTCCTCGGCGAAGATCACGGCCTGAAGCGCGGTGCCGCCCTGCCCGCCGAGCTTCTTGGGCAGCGTGATCCCCGCAAAGCCGCCATCGTACAGCGCGCGCTGCCACGCGCGGCCGCGGCGTACCTGTTCGGCATCGTCCAGCCCTTCGGCGCCATGCACCTCATGCGCGGGGGCATGATCGGCGAGCCAAGCGCGCGCACGGGCGCGATAGGCGGCTTCTTCGGGCGTATCGTTGAAATCCATGGCCTATGGCGTCCTTCCGGCGTCCGGCAATGAGGCAAGCAGGCGATCCGCCCAGAAGCTGCGCGGGCCGAGGGCGATCGCGAGCAAGCGTTCGCGACGGTAATAGAAGTGGCAGTTCGCCTCGAACGTGTAACCGATGCCACCGTGCAGCTGCAGGTTCTCGCGCGCACCCATTTCATAGGCGGTCGCTGCGGTCAGCCGCGCTCCCGCCGCCGCGCCGGCGAGCTCGCCAGGCGCGGCATCCACCGCCCAGGCTCCGTAATAGGCATTGGAACGTGCCAGTTCGATCGCGACCGCCAGGTCGGCCAGTCTGTGCTTCACCGCCTGGTAGCTGCCGAGGCTGCGGCCGAAGATCTGGCGATCCATCACATAATCGCGCGCCATGACGAGGCACGCCGCCGCGCCGCCGACCGCCTCGAACGCCGCCTGCACCGCGGCGCGATCGAACAGCGCCTCGATCAGCGCCGCGCTGGAGCCCTCCAGCCGCTCTGCCGCCGCGCCGTCGAAATGCAGCGCATGATGCGCGCGCAGCTGATCGAAACTGGCCAGCTTCTCGCGGCGAACCCCGGCGGCATCGAGCTCGACAACCGCCAAGGCCGGCCCGTCAATATCCTGCCCCAGCACCACCGCGAGGCTGGCGATCCCGGCATCTGCCACCGGCGTCTTTACGCCGTTGAGCACGCCATCCGCCAGCGTCACGCCGCCCGCGCCAAGCGGCCAGCCGCCGCCATCCTCGGCATAGGCAAAGGTCGCGATCCGTTCGCCGCTCGCCAGCCCCGGCAGCCACCGCTCCCGCTGCGCCTCGCTTCCCGCCAGCAGGATCGCATCGGCCGCCAGCACGCTGGAGGAGAAGAACGGCACCGCCGCACAGGCACCGCCCAGCGCCTCCGACACCACGCCAAGATCGAGCGCGGAGAGCCCGAGCCCGCCATATTGCTCCGGGATCGCCAGGCCGGGATAGCCAAGCTCCACCATGGCGCCCCACAGCGCCTCGTCCCATTCGGCGCCGCTCTCGATCAGGCCACGCAACCGGTCATGGGTCGATCGCTCCGCCAGCAGCCCGCGCGTCTGCTCGGCCAGCATCTTCTGTTCGTCGGACAGGTCGAAATTCATCGGCGGGCCTTCATCCTAGGTACGGGCACCTCACGCACCGGTCGCACCCGTCCCCGCCGGCACCGGCAGGGACAGGCGCGACGCTTATTTGCGGGACAATTCCCAATGGCGCGCCATCATCGCCGCGGCCTTTTCCGCCAGCTCACGCGGCACCTCGGGATAGACCGGCAACGCATGCGCGCGGCTCGGCACCGCGATCGTGGCGGTGGCGCGCACCGTCTCCTCGCCGCGCTGGTTGGTGAAGCGCACCGCCACATCGACCAGCGCCTCGCCGGCATCGCCGGTCCGCTTGCCCAGTACTTCGCCCGTGATCACCTGGGTATCGCCCATGTAATTGAATTTGCGGATCTCGTCATGGACATGGGTGATGATCGCATCGTCCCCGGCCCAGTCGGACAGATAGTGGAACAGATAGTTCTCGCGCATCACGCCGTAATCATAGGCCATCGGATTGCCGATCGCCTGCGCCCACAACGGGTCCCAGTGCAGCCGCTGTGCGACGTCGGGCACGCCATATTCGTTTTTCACGTAGAAGGCGGGAATGCGCTTGCGATTGCGATGCGCCAGCCGCCCGACCGACGGGGCGTAGGGCACGAAGCCATAGCCCGCCGAATGGAAGCAGATCACGTCGGTGACGGTCAGCGGACCCTTCGCCATGGTGCCCAGGCTGTCGCCCTTCTCGACATCCTCGAACCAGCGCTTCGCGCCGCCCTGCACCTGCTCGGCCTCGTAGATCGCGTCCAGCTTTGCGATGTCCTCATCCTCGTAACGCTGCGGCTCGATCCCGGCGTACTTGCCCTTCTTCGCCGCGGTCTTGCGCTCGGTCAGCACGCGCAGCACGCGATAGACGGCGACCACCTCGGCACGCTGGTTCACCTTCACCTGGCGGGATGTGAGGATCACGGATCGGCCGGCGAATTCGCTCTGCTTGACCTCGCACGTCTCTTCGCCGCCGAAGCTGTAGATCGTGTCGCCGGGGCGCACCGGGCGGTAGAAGTCCCAGCCCGATCCCGACACGAAGACATGGATGCCCTTGAACAGGCTCTTGCGCAGCGCCTTCACTTCGTCGGGCACCGGATCGCCCTTCATCGGCGAGTTGAGATGGCCAACCATCATGCCCGGCGCGATCACCCCGCCCCAACGGGTGCCGCGCGCATAATCGGGATTGCAGTAAAGCGGATTGTCGTCGCCGCAGGCGTGCGCCCAGTTGCGGATCGCGTCCTCGGTCGCGGTCTGGATCCATTCGCGCGCGGCGGACGGCTGCTCATAGCCGATCAGCTTGCGCGAACGCTCGATATCCTCGTCCTTGATCTCATAGGCGACGGCCTTCTGCCATTCGTCGCTCTCAAGAATGCTCGCCACCGGCCCTCTCCCCGCTTTGTCGCAGATATATAACTAGGTGTTCTATGTACTGCGTCAGCGCGTCGGTCAATGCGCTGCGACGGCGTTTTCGAACAAGGCGCGGACGCCCGCCGCGGCTGGCTTCAGCGATGGCGTCCGGGGAAAATCGTCGACGAAGCGGATGTGCGCGGGCACCTGATAAGCGATCAGCCGCTCGCGCAGCCATTGCCGCAATTCGTCCTCGGACGGCGCCGCCGCGCCCGCCTTCACGATCACCGCCGCCGCCGGCACCGCGCCAAGACGTGCGTCCTCGACGCCCACCACCGCCGCCTCGCGCACCGCCGGATGCTGGTGAAGCGCGGCGATCACGTCATCGGGATGCACCTTGAAGCCGCCGCGGATGATCGCATTGTCCGCTCGCCCGCGGATGAAGAGGAACCCGTCTACATCCAGCATGGCGCGATCGGTGGTGCGCAGCCACTCACCCTCGCCGCGCCGGTAGCGCGGCCCCAGCTGGTCGCCGCGCAGCTCGAGCAGCCCTTCCTTGCCCGCGGCCAGCGGGGCGCCCGTATCGGGATCGACGATCCGCGCGTCGACATTGCCGTGGATCCGCCCGACCGATCCGAACTTCTCGCGCCAACGCGCCCGGAAATCGGGAAGCGACCAGCCCGCGACGCCGCCGGCGAACTCCGTCGCGCCATAATTGCACAGGATCGGAATGCCGTACTTGTCGTGGAATGCGTCGATCAGCTCGGGCGCGATCGGCGCAGTGCCGCAGATCACCGCGCTGAGGCTCGACAGATCCGCTGGGTCGATTTCCGCTTCCAGCAACATGCGCACCGCAGCGGGCACCGCGCCCGCCACCTTGGGCCGATGGCGCCGGATCGTCTCCACCCAGCTGTCGACGGAAAACTTCTCCAGCAGCACCATCGCCCGGCCGGCCATCAACGCGCCGATCACGCCATACAGCCCGCCGATGTGCGTCAGCGGATTGCTGACGATCGCGATGCCCGATGCCGGTCGCCGCTTCGCGTTCTGGGCAGAAGCGCCGCGTCGCTCATAAGGCGCGATCCCGGCAAAGCTCGCCTCGAACGCGGCGCGTGTCAGCGGCACCCGCTTGGGCGTGCCCGTCGTGCCGCTGGTCAGCATTTCCACCGCCACGCCTGGCCGCACGTCATCCGCCTTGGCTTCACGCGGCGGGGCGATCAGCAGCCGCGCGCCCGCCAGGCCGGGCGCGAGCGCGATCACCGCCGTTCCCGCGCGCATCGCCGCCTCCATCACGCCCGGCCGCGCGATGTCCTCCTCCTCCGCGATCATCACCGGCAGCGCCGCGCGCGCGATTTCCGCCAGCAGTGTTTCGGCGGGCAGGATCGGGTTCACCGTCACCAGGCAGCGGTCGCTCCCCAGCACCGCGCCGATCGCGGCGACATGCGCCGGCCGGTTGCGCAGCAGCACGCCGACGCGTGCCTCGGCCGGCAGCGAAAGCTCTGCCAGCAGCCGCTCGATCCCTGCCGCCACTGCCGCCACCTGCCCGCGGCTATAACTCTTGCCCTCATGCTCGATCTGCACGTCGTCGGGCGCGATCCCCATCGTTGCGCGCAGCCGCTCGGTCATTGCCGACACGTCTCTCTCCTTGGTCAATCAGGCCGCGTCGGCGGCGGTCAGTGGCGAGAAGCGCGTGTCCGCGAACGATCCCATCGCGCCCGCCATCAGTGCGGTCTCCCGCGTCACCCGGGCATAGACCAGCGGGATCGCCTGTTCGGGCGCCATGCTGCCGTCCACCACGCGGCGGTGCACCTCGGCCCGCGCCGCCTCCACGTCATGATGCTGTTCGCCCAGCGCGTCGTTCAGCTCGCGCAGCTCCGCGGCGGCATAGGTCGCGCCATAGCGCGCGTGCGCCTGCCACCATTTCACCAGCCGGGCGAGGCCCTTCGCCTTCACCGCCGCCTGCTGATCGGTCAGCCGTGGCACGATCACATCGCGCAGATCGTCCAGTGCGATGGCGAACGAGCGGTCTAGCGCGCCCGGCGGCACCTCCGGCAGCGGCACCGGCGGCAATGGCACGCCGCCCGCCTCGGCCAGCGCCTCGGCCAGCACGCGGCGATGGACCATGCCGAACACCATGTTCATGCCCAGGTTCGGCGGCGGCGGTGCATTGGGATCAAGCGTGCGTGCGCCCGCGACGAAGCCGGTCTGGAACAACAGCCGCCAGAAACGCACGCGATCCACATCCACCGCAGCGCCGCCCGCCGCTTCATACGCGGCGAACAGCTGCGGCAGCGGCACCATCGGCATGAACAGGTCGCGCAGGCACAGCATCGCCAGATCCGCCATCGGATCGCCGACATGCACCAGCTCCCAGTCGAGCAGCGCCGTCACCTCGCCGCCATCGAACAGGAAATTGCCCGCGCCCACGTCGCCATGCACGATCACGCGCCGCTGCGGCTCCGGCGGCACATGCGTCTCCAGCCAGTCCAGCGCCAGGTGCACCAGCGGGTCGCCCCCGGCGCGCGCATCGCGTGCCCGCGCCGCGGCGATCCGCCCGCGGATCTGCTCCGTCACGCTGCCTGCGCCACCCAGCGCCGGCACCGAATCCGCATCGATCGCATGCAGCGCCGCCACCTGCGCCATCAGGTCACGCGACAGGTGCAGCCGTTCTGCGGGATCGCGCACCAGGTTGAAATTGGCCTCTCCCGCCACCTTGCCCATGATCAGCGCGCGCTGATCGGGCAGCGCGGCAATGAACCGCGCGGTACGCACGCCGCGCCCGGCGATCGGGCCGGACAGCGCCTCCAGGATCGCCGCCTCGCGCAGGAACGCCTGATCGTCCCCCGCCCCGGCGCGGTGAACGTCGTAATTCATATAGGCTTCGGTGCGGGTGCCATCCGGCCCCGCCAGCAGCAGCTCCGCGCCCTGCCGCGATGCGCCGCCCCCGCCGCGCGGCTTCACGCCGGCGATGGTGGCGCCCGTCGCCCGTTCCACTGCATCGCCGAGCCCCGCCGGCAGCAGATCCTTGCCGCCGCCGCTCATCGCGTCCGCCTCAGCGCATCCAGCATCCGGGGGAAATGGTCCCCTATCCAGACATCCTGATCCTCGCCCCAGCCGACGCGTCCGTCGAATTCCCAGCGCATCAGCTGGTTCAGGCCATAGCCATGCTCGCTCATCCGGCTGACCGACTGGCCCTCCGCCTGCAGCGTGCGGCCGTCCTCGTCGGCCAGGTCCACCAGCATGTGGCTGTTCCACCCGCCAACGGGATCGCGGAAGTTCAGCATCCGCGATCGCTCCTTGTCGATCTCCCCGAACTTGCCGTCCTTCAGCAGCCAGCCGGTGTTCATTGGCGCCCAGCCGTCGGCCGTCCCCTCCTGCATTCGCACGAAGCCGAGGAAGCCGGTCTGGAAGTCCAGGCTGTGGCCATAGATATATTCGATCCTCCCGCGGCCCCGCTCGCGCTCGATCTGCCGCCACAACGGCCCGCCCGGAAATTTCACTCGCTGGCTGTCGGCGGCGTGCTTCTTGCGGCTGGTCATGTACGGGCCGCCGCGCGGCCCCCAGGTCCGATCGCGCACGCCCACCCCGTCGATCGGGATCGTTTCCCCACGCAGCCGCATCGTGCCGACGACATGGCCCAGCTGGTCGAAATGCGGCGTCTGGATGAACGGCGGCTCGCCGGGCCGGAAACGGTGCGGCCGGTGGACGCCGGTGTGGATGAAATCCAGCGCGAAGTCGCGCGCCGGATCTTCATAGGACAGGTGATATTTCATCCCCGGCTCCAGCATCTTCAGGCTGTAGCCACCCTTGGGAAAGGTGATGTCGCGAAGGTCCGGCTCGGGCGGCATCGGCGCTTCCTCGACCTTGCGGTAATAGGCCAGCCGGCCCGGATCCATGCCGTCTGCGTCCCAAACGAAGATCCGCCACGTCACCGTGTTGCGGTTCGGGTGATAAGGCGTGTGGATCCAGCAGCCGATCTTGCGCTCCGGGATGTTGAACGACCACCAGTTGGTTTCCGTCTCGTACGGATCGTCGGACAGCTTGTGATACTGGTCGTCCTCCGGAAGGAACACCAGGTTCCGCGGCGCCTGTGTGTCGCTGGTCATCGTGCTGGATCCTCCCCAAATTCTTCATGTTGTCCGTGTGATCTGATGTGCCTGGGTCAGGCGAGGCGCGCCGTTCCGTCCGGGATCATCCCACCGATGATCGTCGCGGCGACGAGGCTCGCGTCGAGGACGCGCAGCGCTTCCTCCAGCGGCGTGTGGAGCAGGCACAGGTCGGCAGGCTCGCCCACCGCCACCCGGCGCGTCCGGCGCCCGGGATCGTCGGGATCGCCAAGATACAGCGACAGCGCGCGCGCCGCCGTCACGCGCTCGCCCTGCCCCAGCGGCGCGCCGCGTGCCGTGGTGCGATCGACCGCCGCGCGCATCCCGGCCCAGGGATCAAGCGTGGCATAAGGCGCGTCGGAACTCGCCGCGACGGGCACGCCCGCCTTGTCCAGGCTCGCAATCCGGTAAAGATCGTCGTGCTGGTCGGCGGGGATCGTCGCGCGATAGCGATCGCCGCGATCATGGACGAACGCCGGCTGCGTCACCACCGTCACGCCCAGCGCCGCCAGCATCGGGATCATCGCCGCGTCGATCATGCTGCCATGTTCGATCCGGTCGCCCGACCACGCGCCGATCTCGCCAAGCGCGGCGACCATCAGCGCCAGCTCGCCATCCGTCGCGCAATGCGCCGCTACCGCCCTGCCCTGCGCGCGCGCCGCCGCGATCCGCGCGACCAGATCGTCGAGCGGCGGCAGGTCGCGTTCGTCGAGCAGCAGCTTCACCGGCCCGACCCGCCAGCTGCCGTCCCTCGGCGCCTCCAATTCCCCGGCACTCATCAGCGTCAGATGCTGGGTCAGCGCGCCGCTTCTCCGCACCGCCGAAAATATCGCGCCGCTCGCCGCATCGTTGGTCGCGGTGGCGTCGGTCACATGCGTCACGCCCATCGCGTTCAACGCGATACCAATCGTGCTCAGATCGGGCACATCGCCGCCCAGCCGCTGCCGTAACCAACCATCGCCGCGCCAGAGTCGCCCGGTCAGTTGCCCTTTTTGTCCACGCTCCAGCGCGTCCGCCGGCTCACCGAGCGCCGCCAGCCCCGTCCGGTTGAACAGCCACAGCGCGCCCGTCCGGTCCTGCACCCGGAGCGGCCGGCCCGGGCACACCGCCTCCAGCACGTCCGCATCCGGCAGGCCGACGCGCGTCTCGTCCAGCTCCGTCGCGCGGATCCAGCCCGATACCCTCTGCGCCGCCGCCCTGATCCGCCGCTCCACTTCCGGCAGCGTCACCGCGCCCGCCAGCGATACCGACGATCGCCGCGCCGCTATTGCCATCACGTGGCAATGATGATCCGCAAGCCCCGGAATCAGCGCGCCGCCACGTGCCTCGATCACCGCGCCATCGCCGGCCAGATCCGTGCCGATCGCCTCGATCACGCCGTCGCGGATGCGCACATCCACCCGCTGCCCGCGCACCTCGGCATCGCGGATCGTCAGGCCGCGCATCGGGTCACCCGCTGCTGCTGGACCTGCGCGGCCACCCGGGCCAGCGCCGCGTCGATCAGCACGCCGCCGCCTTGCCGCACCGCCTCCAGCGCGGCCGCCGCGGCGGCGATGCCGGTCAGCGGATCGGCCAGCGCATCTCCGGCAAAGCGCGGCGCGCCCCCCACCCAGTCGACCAGTCCGCCGGCGGCGGCCGCATCGTCGCCAAAGCCGATCCGGTCGCTTCCCGCGCCGCTCCAGCCATAAGCCGTGACCGAAACCCAGATGCGCCCTGCTCGCGCCCTGAACCAGTGCGACAGATCGATCCCGAGCCCCGCCAACGCCCGCGGCCGAGCCGAGAAAACGACGATGTCCGCCTGCGCCACCAGCGCGTGCAGCCGCGCGCGGTCGGCGAAGTCGAACGCGATGCGTTGCTTCCTCCCGTTCAGTCGCCGATCATGCTCTGGCGTACTTCGGGCGATGGGATCCGGCCGGTTCACGCACGCCACCTTCGTCACCGCAAAGCCTGATTGGGCGAGCAGACCGGCGCACAACGGCCCGGCCCATAAGGCGGAAAGATCAATCACTTGCCGGCGACAGTTGCCGGTCGGTCCCATCCGCACCGATCGAACACCGGTCGGCGCGATGCTCCCGACCGTGCCGCCCGCCAGCCCCAACAGTTCCGCCCGCGCCTCGAGCTCACTGCACCCCAGGCGCCGCGCGGCTGCGACGATCGCCGGCCAGGGATCGCCGTCTCCAATGTCCTGCTCCAGCCATGCGGGCACCAGTTCGGCGTCACACGAACGCGGCAGGTTCACGGCTATCCAGCCGTCCGCGGTCCGCACCATCCGGCAGCTTCCGTTCGGCGACACAGCGCCGGGTATGCCGAGCGGCCGATCCCGCTGCAGCACATCGGCGGTCAGCGTGGCCACCACGCCAAGCGCGCGTCGTGCATCAGCGAGCCGTGCCGCCAGCGGCTCGATCACGCCACCAGCCCCGTGTCCAATCCGGTCACCAACCCCCAGTGCAGCGCGGTTGCGGCTGATAGACGCTTACCGGAGAGCACCATCCACGCGGTGCGATGCCGGCCGATTGCCTGCGCCACGGAGACGGTGCCGCCAGCACCAGGGATCAGCCCCATCGACAGCTCCGGCAGCTGGAACCACGCGCCCGGCGCCGCGATCCGCCGCGATGCCGCCGCCGCAATCTCCAGGCCGGAGCCGATGCACGCGCCGTGCACCCGTACCGTCGCGCGCGTACCGAGCCGGTGCATCAGTCGCGCGCAGCTTCGCTCGGTGCGGATGACATGGGCCGCAGCCACGTCCTGCGCGGCGCCAAGCTCGTCGCGGTCACCGCCGACCGAAAAGCACGGCCCCGCCCCTTCCAGCAGCAGGCTCGGCGCGCTCGGATCGTCGAGCACCGCTGCCAGCGCCTCGAACAACTGGTCGCGCATCGGCGCGGCAAGGGCATTGCGGCTGGCCGGGTGATCGAGCGTGATCGTCATCTGGTCCACATTGCGCGTCACACGCAGCCGCGGCTCATGGGGATCGTACGGGGCGCTCCCCCTTTTCCGGTCGGCGCGCCAGCGCCGGAATTCCGCGCCTGCCAGAAGCATCGAATAAGCGTGGCTCTCGGCCTCCAGCGCAAGGTCGAACGGCAGTGCCTCCGCGATGCGAAGCGTGCGCATCGCGGTCTGTGCGGCGACCGGGCAGCGTCGCACCACCGCCTCCAGCCGCGCCAGATGATCCGCCCAGTGCCGCGCCGGAACATGGACCCAGGGCGCTGGTGGATCGGGCGCGATGGTCAGCAGAACGTCGAACGCTGCAGGGTCGATCGCGGGCAGGAGGCCATCGGCATCGAGCGCAATCAGGATCGCGCGCGTGCCCCGCACCGCCTCCGCCAAGCCCCCGGCGCGCGCGTCGAGCATCAGCAGCGGCCGATCGCCCAGCGCCGAATATCCCTCGGCTTCAAGGGCGTCCGGCACGATCAAGCCGCGACGCCCATCCCGGCGAGCTCGGCCTGCAAGATGCGCCGCAAGAGCTTGCCGGTGTCGTTATACGGCAACTCCGCGCGAAACTCCCATGTCTCGGGCGTCTTGGTGGAGCGCAGCCGCGCGCGCACGAAGGCGGCCAGTTCCTCCGCCGCGGGCGCCGCGGCGCGCGGCACCACCACCGCCGCCACCCGCTCGCCCCAGCGATCGTCGGGCAACCCGAGCACCGCGACGTCCGCCACCCCCGGATGTTGGCGGAGCACGTCCTCCACCTCGCCGGGCGAGATATTCTCGCCGCCGCGGACGATCACGTCGTCCAGCCGCCCCTCGACGAACAGATAGCCTTCCTCGTCGAGGAACCCCGCATCGTTGGTCGCGAACCAGCCGTCGTCGGACAGCATCTTGCGGTGCAGATATTCGCCGGCGACCTGGTCGCCGCGCACATGCACCTCACCGCTCACCCCCGGCGGGCAGCAACTGCCATCGGGCGCGCGCACCTCGAGTTCCAGCGTGGGCAGCGGCCGGCCGACCGACCCCAGCCGGCGACGCACGGCGGGATCATCGGATGCGATCGCCACGCGATGTTCCTCCGGGCCGAGCACGGCGATCGTCGAGCTGGTTTCCGTCAGGCCATAGGCGTTGACGAAATCGACGTTCGGCAACAGCCGCATCGCCCGCTCGATCACCGCCGCGGGCATCCGGCCACCACCGTAGGACAGTGCGCGCAGCGCGGGCAGGCGCTCGCCCCGCGCTTCGAGTACGTCGAGGATACGGTCCAGCATGGTGGGCACGACCATCGCGTGGCTCACCCGTTCGGCGGCGGCCAGATCGACCCAGGCGTCCGGGCTGAACGCCTCTAGATACACCAGCCGCCGCCCGCCGTAGAGGCCGGTCAGGATCGCAGAAATACCGGCGATATGATAAGGCGGCACGCTGACCAGCGCAGCCTCATCTTCCTCGGCGCCGAGGAAGTCGACGGTTGAAATCACATAGGAACTGAGGTTCGCGTGCCGCAGCACCGCCGCCTTCGGCTCACCCGTCGTGCCGCTGGTGAACAGCAGGACGGCGATCTCCTGATCCTCGTCGGTTGTCACGTCGCCCGCCGGCCCGGCGCAGGCGGCGGCGAAATCCGCGCGCGCCACGATCTCCACCCCGTCGATGCCGGCGATGCGCGATGCCATGTCCGCATCGGCGACCACCAGCGACGGCGCGGTGCGCGCGACGATGCGGCGCAGATCCGCATCCGCCAGCCGATAGTTCACCGGCACGAAGGGCCGCCCGGCAAAAGCCGCCGCGAACAGCGCAATCGGCAGGTCCGGCCCGTTCAGCCCCAGGAACACCAGCTTGTCGCCCGCCTGGCCGCGCAGCCATGCCGCGCCGGCGCGCGCGCGGGCGAGCAGCGCGGGGCCGTCCAGCCCCTCGCCCCCGCCGGGGCACTCCACGCCGCCTTGCCCCAGCAGGCGGCGCCCCGCCGCGGCATCCCCGGCCATTTCCAGCAGCAGACCGATGTTCATTCCCGCCGCCTCAGTCCGAGGCCGGAAGCGGCTTGGCTTCCTTCAGCCGCAGCGCGCGGCCATCCACCGCAAGCGATCCCGCCCCCGCCTTGCTGCCCAGCAGTTCGATCCCGCTCTCGTCATCGACATAGCGCTTGCCCACCACGGTCCCCCCAGACCAGTCGACGGAAAGCGCGCCGCCGTCGGGCACGGCATCGCCCAGCGGCACCATCGGCGCACCGCCGCAAGCGATCGTCACCTCACCCTTCGGCGGGCGCACCACCACGACTTCGGACGTGCACACCACGCTCTTCCAGCGCGAACCCGGCTTTACCTGCACTTGCCTCTCCTTATGCGATCGCGCCGCTGGCTTTCAGCGCCTCGATCCGATCCCAATCGACGCCCATTTCCATGAGAACCAGCTCGGTATGTTCCGATGGCTCGGGCGCGCGGGTCGTTTCCACCTTGCCATGATCGAACTGCACCGGGTTGGCGACGAGCCGCAGCGGCTTGCCGCCATCTGCTGGCTCGACCTCGAAGATGAGGTCGTTCGCCAGCACCTGTTCGTCGCACGCCACGTCATAGACGGACTGGTAGGGCGACCATTGCCCCTTCATCGTCTTCAGCCGATCCAGCCAATAAGCGAACGGATGCTGCGCGAACGCCTTCACCACCAGATCGTAAGCGGCGGCGGCATTTTCCATGAGCGCGACATCGGTCGAAAAGCGCGGATCGTCGGCATATTCACCCAAGCCAAGATGCTCGAACGTATCGCGCAGATACGGGCCGGGCTTCAGCACCGTCAGGTTGATGAAGCCGTCGTCGGACGTTTTGAACAGGCCGATGAACGGATTGCTGCCGACGCTGCTGCTGCCCGGCATCACCGCCTGGAACGGGTTGCCGCCAAGCTCCATCGCCACGTCGATGCTGCAGGCGGTCGCCCACACGCCCGCCGCCAGCAGCGACACGTCGACTTCAGTCGCCTCGCCCGTCTTCTCGCGATGGTAAAGCGCCGCGCTGATCCCGCCGGCGATGAACATGCCGCCGATGGTGTCGCCATAAGCGGGCCCCGGCTGGAGCAGCGGCCCGCCGATCTCTTTGGGCGCGACCAATGTCGCCGACCCCCCGCGCGCCCAGAAAGCGGTGGAATCGAACCCGCCCTTGTCCCGCTCCGGGCCCTTGTCGCCAAAGGCGGAGCCGCGACAATAGATGATGTTGGGATTGGCGGCGCGGATATGCTCCACGTCGATCTTCAGCTTCTGCCGCTGCGACGGCAGGTAATTGGTCAGGAACACGTCGCACTGCTTGGCGAGTTCGTAGATCAGCGCCTGCCCTTCTTCGCTCGACACGTCGATACCGATCGATCGTTTGCCGCGATTGGGATGCTGCATCAGTGCCGAACGCTGGGGATTGACGGCGAGCCGCTGCAGCATCTGGATGCCGCGCTGGGCATCGCCGCGCACCGGGTGCTCCACCTTCAGCACGTCCGCCCCCCAGTCCGCCAGCACCGCGCCGGCGGCGGGAACAAAGGTGAATTGCGCCACTTCCAGGACGCGCACGCCCTCCATTACCCGGGTCATCGCGCGGTTCCTCTCCTCATCGGCGTCATGCCGTCTTCTCCATCAGGCCGATCCCTGCTCAGGCCCGGCGCACCATGCCGCCGTCGACACAAAGGGTCTGCCCGGTGATGAACGCCGCCGCATCTGACAGGAGGAACAGCACCGCCTCCGCCTGATCGTCAGTGGTGCCCAGCCGGCCCAGCGGCATGGTGGCGACGATGCCCTTGATGATCGTCTCGTCCACTTCGCGCATCGCGTCGGTCATCGTCGGCCCGGGCGCGACGCCGTTCACGCGGATGTTCTTGGGCCCAAGCTCGGCGGCGAGGTTCACCGTCAGCCCGTTCGTGCCCAGTTTCGAGATGCTGTAATGCGCCGCCATCCCGCCGGACGTGTAGGCCGCCGTCGAGGACTGGTTGACGATAGCCCCGCCGCCGCGCGCCTCCATCAGCGGCACGATCGCGCGCGTCATGTAGAAGGCGCCGTGCAGGTTCACCGCCATGAACCGCGCATAATAATCGAGATCCAGCGCCATCAGCGGCGAATAAGTCATGCCGGCAAAGATCGCGGCGTTGTTGACGAGATAGTCGACCCCGCCGAACGCGTCCTTCGCCGCCGCCGCCAGCGCCTCGCACGATGTGGGATCGGCAACGTCGACGCGCACGAACACTGCGTCCTCGCCGATCTCGCCAGCCACGCGGCGGCCCTGTTCCTCGTTCAGTTCGGCCACCACCACCTTCGCGCCTTCGGCCGCAAGCCGCTTGGCATAGGTTTCGCCGATCCCCTGACCAGCGCCGGTGACTACCGCCACCTTGTCCGTAAAGCGCATCCCGTCCCCCTGAATTACCATGTAAGCTTGAGATGGCTGACCGACATCAGGCTCGGGAACACCTCCCGCTTATCGTCGTCGGCCAGCCGGAACGGCGGCACGCGCGTCAGCCAGCGTTCCAGCGCGATCCCCATTTCCAGCCGCGCGAGGTGCGCGCCGAGGCACAGGTGCGCGCCGCTGGCGAGCGTGAAGTGGCGATTGGCCTTGCGCGCCGGATCGAACGATCGCGGGCACTGGAAGGCGGCCGGATCGAAATTGGCCACCGACGTCAGCGCGCTGCACCAGTCCCCCGCCTTCATCTCCACGCCATGCAGCGTCAGGTCCGTGCGAAGCTGGCGGAACGAGAAGACGAGCGGCTGGGTGCGCAGGAATTCCTCGATCGCGGAGGGGATGAGCGAGAGATCGTCGCGCATCCGCTGCTGAAGCGCCTCGTCCATGGCAAGGCGCCGGAACATCTGCCCCAGCGTCGAGGCCACCGTGTCCAGCCCGCCGAGCCACAGGAAGAAGATCGTGCCGATCTTCTCGTCGGCGGTGAGCGGGCGCCCGGCGACCTCGCCATTGACGATCTTCGAGGTCAGCCCGCCGTCGGGGTTCGCCTCCTTTTCGGCGATGAAGCCGCGCAGCCAGGCGAGCGTGTCGGTCAGCGCCGCCGCCATCCGCTGCGGATCGCGGGTGTGGAGAATCTCGTTCTCCCACACCAGGAACTGCTCCAGCACCTCGTGCGGAAAGCCCATGAGGTCGAAGAACACGCGTACCGGGAAGATGCGGGCGAAATCATGGGCGAAATCGCCGCCGCCCTGTTCCAGGAACTCGTCCACCATCCGGTCGCACAAGGCCCGGATGGCGGGCTCCATCGCGCCGACCGCCTTGGGCGTGAACCAAGGGTTGAGGAAGCGGCGATAGACGCGGTGCTGGTCGCCGTCGAACGACAGCGGGATGCACTTGAAGGTCTCGCCGATCAGCTGCTGGAAGTCTGCCTGGCCGTGCGAGCCGAAGGTCGCGCTGTCCTGATAGAGTTTGGCGCAATCCTGGTACCGGGTGAAGATCCACATGCCTGGCGCGAAAAACGCCGGAAACGGGGACCACATGACCGGCGGCACCTCGTCCGACAGGAGATATTCGGTATGCTCATAGGGCTCGGCGACCGTGGTCGGCGCCTGCCCCATGTACCGGCGCACGTCACGGATCAGCTCCCGCGGGACGTGCGGCGGTGCCGGCAGGTCGAGCACCGCGGGGCCTTCAGCCGGCGGGCTCATCATGATGGTCATCAGGTCGGTCATTGCGCCCCTCCCCAGGCCAAAGCGTCGACAGCCGGCATGATCAGCCGCCCTTGAAGCTGATCGTCTTGATGTAGGTGAACTCGTTCAGCCCCTCGACGCCGTACTCACGGCCGTAGCCGGAGCGCTTGATGCCGCCGAACGGCGCATGGCTGGACATCCGGCCCCCGCCCCCGTTGATCGAGACACCGCCGGTGCGAAGCTGAAGCGCCATGTCATAGGCGCGGCCGACGTCGGCAGAGAAGATGCCACCCGACAGGCCGAACTCGGTGTCGTTGGCGATCGCGATCGCCTCCTCGTCGCTGTCATATCCGATGACGACGCCGATCGGCCCGAACACTTCCTCCTGCGCGATGCGGTGATGGTTCTTGACGTCGGCGAACAAGGTCGGCGCGTAGAAGAAGCCGCGATCCAGCCCGTCGGGCCGCCGGCCGCCGGTGACCAACGTCGCCCCCTCGGCGAGCGCGACGTCGACATAATCCTGCGTCCGCTTGCGCGCGACCTCGCGGATCAGCGGCCCCATGGCGACGGTCGGATCGGCGGGATCGCCGACCTTCATTTGCTCGACCATCGCCTTCACCGTCGCGACATATTGGTCCTTCACCGAATTGTGGACGAGATGGCGCGTCAGCAGCGCGCAGCCCTGGCCGCAATGCACTGTGAACCCGCCGACGCCGCTCGCCGCCGCCTGGATCAGGTCGGCATCCGGCCGCACGATCAGCGCGGACTTGCCGCCAAGCTCCATCACGACGCGCTTCAACGTCGGCGCCGACTGCGCCTGGATCAGCGCGCCGACCTTGTCGGAACCGGTGAAGCTGACCAGATCGACTCGCTTGTCGGTGGTCAGCGCCTCGCCGACCCCGACGCCGCCCGTCACGATGTTGAGCACGCCCGCGGGGATTCCGGCTTCCTCCGCCATCTCGCCCAGGATCAGCGCCTCGAAGGGCGTGTAGGGCGATGGCTTCAGCACCACGGTGCAACCGGTCAGCATCGCGGGCACGATCTTCCCCAGGTTGAGGAAGAAGGGGAAGTTATAGGGGGTGATCGCCGCGACCACGCCAACCGGCTCGCGCGCCATCACGCCGGCGCCAAGCGTCAGCCCGCCTTGCGCATTGGGCGTCGTCTCCACCGGCAGCGGCGTGATCGCCGGGCGGCCGGATTGCTCCACGGCGGCGCGCGCATGCTGCATCGAGATGCCGTAATGAAGGAACTGCGCGAGCATCTGGGTCGAGCCCGCCTCCGCCACGATCAGCTGGACGATCTCGCCTGCCCGCCGCTCGACCGCGTCGAGGAAGGCACTGACGGTCGCTTGCCGCTCACGCTGCGCCAGCCGCGGCCACGGACCCTTGTGAAACGCATCATGCGCGGCGGCGATGGCGGCATCGACATGCGCGGCGCCGCCGACCGGCGCCTCGCCGATCACCTGCTCGGTCGCCGGATTGATGATCGCCTCGCGCTGGCCGGACGCCAGCCACTCGCCACCGATGTAAAGCTTGCCGGGATGAAGAAGGATCGTCACAGCAGCGGCCTGCACTTGTCGCCGCGCCCATTTCTGGCGTCTTGCATCCTTCTCTCCCTCCAGATCGCGACTGCCGCTTTGACCCCGCAGCGTGTTCCGCTTTGCTACTTATCTATATAAGTTGGCGAAGTCTACCGTCTCAGGCGTACTTTTCAAGGCACTTGCCTTGGTGCCCCGCCATCGGGACAAGGCCTTATGGTTCAAAACCCCGCTCCCGCCGGTCCCATTCCCAGCGCGCCAAGGAACCAAAGCGGCCAGACGATTGGGCCGAAGGGCCGGCGCACGCGGCAGCGCCTGATTGCGGAAACGATCGCGCAGCTCGAAACTCGGCGGCTGCGCGAACTACGCATAGCGGATATCGCTCGCGCCGCGGAAATCGCACCCGGCACCTTCTACCTCTATTTTGAGGATGTGGCCGACGTGGTGCTCGCCGCAATCGAGGAAGCGGCGCGCGATACGTCCGACATCGTCGCGCTCGCCTCCGGCGATTGGCAGGGTGACGCGGCACTGGAAACCGCGCAGCGGCTGGTCCGCGCCTATCTCTCTTACTGGGATCAGCATCATGCCCTCTTCCGGGTACGCAACCTTGCGGCCGAAGAGGGCGACCAGCGATTCGTCAACGCGCGCCTCAAGTCCATGCTCCCCCTGCTACAGGCGCTGGAGCGACAGGTTGACGCGGCGCAGCGTGCTGGAACCCTGCCCTCAAACCTCCTGCCTCTTGCAACCGCCGGCGCGTTGCTGGCGATGCTGGAGCGGCTCGCCAGCGTTCACCGGCTGAATCAGCGCAGCGGCGGATCAAGCCCCGGGCACGTCGCCGAAAGCGCCGCTTTCATCATTGCCCAAACGCTCAGACATTGAACTCGTATTAAACCCAGTTGACATAGGTATAGATGTGAGGAACCTAGCCGCATAATAATGCGGGGAGAGGATGATGACGCGCGCTTGGTTCACGAAGGCGTCGCTTGCTGCACTGGCGGCGGCGATCGCCCCGCCAACGCTGGCACAGGAGGTTCGCGGCCCGGAAAGCCCGAACATCACGGCAGAGCCGCGCCAGCCCGAGGCTGCGCTGGCGACTCAGACGGCCACGCCGACTCCGGCAGGGCTCAGCGACATTGTCGTGACGGCACGGCGCGTGGCCGAAAATCTTCAAAGCGTACCCGTCGCGGTGACGGTTCAGACGGCAGAAGCACTTCAGGCGCAGTCCGCGGTGCGCGTTCCGGACATTGCACGGCTGACCCCCGGGATTCTGATCGGATCGGCGACCTCGTCTGGCACCGCCATCACGATCAACATCCGCGGCCAGGTACAGACCGATATTCTGGCGACGCTCGACCCGTCCGTGGGCACCTATGTCGATGGGTTCTACTGGTCGCGCGCTTATGGTCTTAATGCTGACCTGCTCGACATCCAGAATGCGCAAGTGCTGCGCGGCCCGCAGGGTACGCTGTTCGGCCGCAACACGACTGGCGGCGCAATGCTGATCCAGACCAACGACCCGCATTATCGCGGCTTTTCGGGCCTCGTGTCCGGTACGTACGGGCGCTATAATGAAGTGATCGGCACGGCCGTCCTCAATCTGCCGTTGGTGGGCGACAAGATCGCCCTGCGCGCGGCGGTGAACTACACAACGCGCGACGGCTTCTTCCGCAACGAGGCGAGCGGCAAGAAATTGGGTGAACGCGACGGCGTCACGGCGCGCGGCAAGCTGCGCATCGATCCGGCCGATAATCTCACCTTGCTATTCTCGGCCGAGTATTTCCGCACCGAGTCACTTAGCCGTCCCTACGGCCTGCTCTATGTCGCTCCCACCTCGCCCGCCAATATCGAAGGCGCGCTTACCGCCAATCCCGCGAACGCGGCGTTGCTCGGCGCAGGCTTACCGGGCCAGATCCAGTTACTCGGCATCGGCGCGGGCTATCTCAACGATTACATTGGCCGCACGCGCGGCACGAACACGGTCTCGCTGAACGAAGATCCGGTAAGCTTCGCCGAGACGCAAACCTATACCGGCACCGCGACGCTCGAGACGTTCTTCGGGGCGGTGAAGTTCATCGGGGGCTATCGCAAGATCAAGGCGGATTCAAATGTCGATCTGGATGGCTCGCCGGCGCGGATCATCCGCACCTTCGGGCAGCAGGATCTGCAATCCTATTCGGGCGAGCTTCAGGCCACCGGCCAGATGTTCGACGACGTCGTCGATTTCGCCGCCGGCATCTTCGCCTTTCATGAGAATGGGCGCGACGAATCCACCTCCATTGCTCTCGCGAACCTCAGCCGCATTTCGGGCGGCGGCATATTGTCGCAGACATTTTATATCGGCGATGTCAGCAATCGCAGCATGGGCGCATATGCCCAAGGCACCTTCCATGTGAACGATCGCTTCTCGATCGTTGCCGGCGGCCGCTATTCGGTCGAAGACAAGAATCTGGTATCCTTCAACCAGACCCGCGATGCAGATACTGGCGCGCTGCTGTCCTGCCTGATCACGGGTGCGGAGCCGGGCACCTGTCGCGCCGAGCGCAAGGCCGGTTTCGACGGTATCTCCTACACCTTCGGCCTCAACTATCAGATTACGCCCGATATTCTCGCCTATGTGAAGACGAGCAAGGGCTTCCGTTCGGGTGGGCAGAACCTGCGCGCCAGCGGCGCAGCAAACGCGGTGTTCGTGCCGTTCGGCCCCGAAATCGCGCGCGAGCATGAGATCGGCTTCAAAAGCGAGCTGTTCGATCGCCGCGTCCGCTTCAATCTCGCGGCGTTCTACAATGAGGTTAGCGGCATTCAGCGCTCCACCCTTGTGTCCGCGCCGATCAACGGCATCCCTTCGCCGACGACCATCGTGGGCAACGCCGGCAAGGCGCGATTCTATGGTGGCGAAGCCGAGCTGACGGTGGCGCCGGTCACCGGCCTTACGCTTGCCGGCAACGCCTCACTTACCAGGCCGAAGTACCTCGATTATGCAGACCTCACCGGTGATCGGCGGAGCGAGAGCTTCCCCGGCATCCCCGAGTGGACGTTCAGTCTGGCCGCTGACTACGAAACCCAGATTGGGTCAGCCGGGGTAAGGGCACACCTCGATTATGCATGGGTGGACGACATTGCGCTTTACGCGTTGCGCACTGCGCCAACTGGCGACCCACTCGCCGACACTATCTCGCGTGACATCATGACCGCGCTCACGCGTCCTGCGGGCGGCGAGATGAACGCCCGTCTGGCGGTGACCTTCAACGACGAAGCGGTCGAGGTGGCGGTGTTCGGCCGCAACATCCTCAACCGGCGCGTTCTGGGCACCGGCCTCTTGTTTGACGCACCGCTCAATGTGGCCGTGGCGCAGCGCAACGATCCGGCAACTTACGGTCTATCTGCCACCGTCAAGTTCGGCGCCCGTTAAAAGGGGGCGGGCTCCGCGGCCGGGTGGGGGGGCGCGGAATACGCGCCTCTCCCCTGTCTGCCGCGGGACTATGGCAGGAACACTCACGACAAGGGCAAAGCGGATCTGATGAAGGCGACGATTACCGGCATCGGCATGTCGAAGGTGGCGCGAAGCCAGCATCGACCGGCAATTCACCTGCTCGCCGACGCTGCCCTCGAGGCGATGGCGGACGCCGGACTGACCCGCGCGGACATCGACGGCATCGCCACTTATCCCGGCAAGATGAGCGGCGGGTCGCCCGGCATGTCGCCGCTCGGCGTCGGCGATGTGCGCAACGGGCTCGGCCTCTCCACCCGCTGGCATTCCTCGACGCCGGAAGGGCCCGCGCAGGCCTCCGCGATCATGGTCGCCGCCATGGCTGTCGCCACCGGTCAGGCGCGCCACGTCCTGTGCTTTCGCGCACTCACCGAAAGCTCGTCACAGACCGCCGATCGCCGCGCCAGCGTGCCGACCGCCGGGGGTGCACGGATCGACGGCTGGCCAAGCTGGCTGCTGCCGATGCAGGCGATGTCGGCGGCCAACTGGACGGCGCTGGTCGCTGCCCGCTACTTTCACGAGTTCGGGCTGACGCGCGAGCATCTGGGCACCCTCGCGGTCAACCAGCGCGCCAATGCGCAGCTCAATCCGCGCGCGCTGATGCACGGCAAGCCGCTCAGCATGGAGGACTATCTCGCCGCGCGCATGATCTCCTCGCCGCTGTGCCTGTTCGATTGCGACGTGCCGGTCGACGGAGCGGCCTGCATCATCGTCTCGGCCCCCGATGCCGCGCGCGACACGCGCAAGACGCCGCTGCGCATCGAGGCCATGGGCGCCGCCATGGGTCCGGTCGAGACGTGGGACCAGCAGCCCGACGTCACACAGATGGCGGCGCATGACGCTGGACGCGATCTGTGGACGCGCACCGATTACAAGCCGGACGATGTCGACGTGCTCGCGCTGTACGACGGCTTCTCGATCCTCACCGCCATGTGGCTCGAGGCGCTGGGCTTCTGCGGCCATGGCGAGGTGCCCGGCTTCATCGCCGACGGGAATACCCGGCTGGACGGCAGGTTCCCGCTAAATACGGGCGGCGGCCAGTTGTCTGCCGGGCGGCTGCACGGCTTCGGCCATCTGCACGAAGCCTGCACCCAGCTTTGGGGTGAGGCCGGCGACCGGCAGGTGAAGGACGCGCGCCTTGCCACGGTGGCGATGGGCGGCGGCCCGCTCGCCGGCTGCCTGCTGGTGGCGCGCGACTGATGCTGCCGCGTTCCGCCTGGGGCCTCATCATCGCGCTCTGGGCGTCGGAGATCGTCGCCGCCTTCGAGACCGCGATGGTCTATGCCGCGCAGCGCGCGCTGACCGACGAGCTTGGCGATCCCGTGCGGGTCGGCTGGCTCATCACTTCCTATCTCCTGATCGGCGCCGGTTCCGCCGCGATCGCCGGGCGGCTGGGGGACCTGATGGGCCGCCGCCGGCTGCTCCTCATCATGCTGGTCGTCGCCGCGGTAGGCTCGCTGATGAGCGCCTTCGCGCCCGGCTACGGCATGCTGCTCGCGGGCCGCTGCGTCCAGGGGCTGACCGGTGCGATCCTGCCCCTGTGCCTTGGTATTGTGCGCGAGAATCTGCCGCCGCGACAGGTGCCGCCAGCGATCGGCCTGCTCGTCTCGGGCGCGGCGGCCGGCACCGCGGCGGGCCTCGTCATCGGCGGCGTGATCGTCGACCAATTCTCCTGGCACGGCGTGTTCATCGCCAGCGCCGTCAGCGCCGCGATCGCCTTTGTCGCTACCGTCGCGCTCGTTCCCCCGTCGAAACCCGCTGGCTCGGTGCGCAGCGTGGGATGGCTCGGCGGCCTCCTCTTCGTGCCCGCGCTGGTCGGCGTGCTGCTGGCGATCAGCAACGGGCCGCGCTGGGGCTGGTCCGATCCGCGCACCCCGATCTGTCTGCTGGGCGGGTTGCTGCTCGGCGCCTTGTGGGTCCGCAACAGCCTGCGCTCGCGCAACCCGCTGCTCGACGTGCGGCTCTTCGCGGACCGGCGCGTGCTCGTCGCGAACCTCATCGGCGTGATCCTCTCGCTCAGCGCGCTGCAGATCACCCTCGTCTTCTCGCTCCTGCTCCAGGCGCCGACCTGGACCGCGATCGGCCTCGGCGTCAGCGCGACGGTGGCAGGGCTGGTGAAGCTCCCCTCGAACCTCGGGGCGCTCTTCGCCGGGCCGTTCGCCGGCTGGGTGACGGCACGCCATGGCGCGCGCAATGCCATCCTGCTCGGCGGGCTCCTCACCGCCGGCGGCTGGGCCAGCGCGACCGTTCTGAACGGCGGCGTGGTGATGGTCGGCGGCGTGCTGATCCTGATCTCGTTCGGCACCGCGATGCTCGTCACCGTGCTGCCGACGATCCTCGCCAGCGTCGTCCCCCCCGATCGGACGAGCGAGGCGGCGGGCATGTCCTCGGTCGTGCGCGGCGCCGCGATGGGTGTCGGCGCACAGCTCGTTTCGCTCATCCTGGCGCTGGATACGGTGAGCCAGGGCGCCGGCGGCGCCAGCTACCCGACGCCGGCCGCCTTTCGCCTCGCGATCGGCTTCGTCGCACTGCTGACGCTATGCGCCACGCTGCTCGCCTTCGCGCTGCCCGCCCGCACCGCCGCCGCGGTGGACCTGGAGGATGAAGCGGCGGAGGCAGCGGAGGGATCCGCGCCCTTCCCGCTCACGGCCGGCGTCTAACCGGCGACAAGCGGCAGCGCGGCGCGCGCCTCGACCAGATCGAGGTTCACATCCCGGGGCAGCGCGAGCATCGCCACCAGCGTCCGCGCCATCGTCTCTGGCGCAACTGCGGCGCCCGCGAAGGCGGCATGGCCCGTCCGGGTGATCTTCTGGAAAAACGCGCCCGCGATGTCCGCGTCCCAGTCACGCCCGCCCGATCCGCCCGCGACGGAGCCGGAGCGCAGCACCGACACGCGGATCCCCTCGTCGCGCAGCTCGTCCCGCAGGCCCTGTGACAGCGTCTCCACCGCCGCCTTGGTCGCGGCATAGACCGTCAGGTAGGGGAAGGGCATCCGCACGGATTCGCTGGTGATGCTGACGATCTGGCCGCCCGTATCGCGAAGATGCGGAATAGCGGCGCGGATGCACCAGATCGGTCCCAGCAAGTTCGCCCGCACGTGCCGCTCCACTTCGGCGTCGCTCGCCTGCTCGATCAGGAAGGGCGCGAAGACGGCGGCATTGTTCACCAGCACGTCCAGCCGGCCGAACCGCGCCACCGTTTCCGCAACCGCCGCCGCCACCTGCGCCGGCGCACCGACGTCGCAAGCGATCGGCAGCACCGCATCCTGCCGGCCAGCGGCCACGGCCGCCAGCTCGTCCGACGCGCGCGCCAGCACCGCGACGCTTGCGCCCTCGCCCACCAGCGCATCGACGAAATGCCGCCCCATGCCGCGCGAGCCGCCAGTGACGATCGCCACCTTGCCGCGCAGCGTGCCCGTTCCCTCAGCCATGCGCAGCGCCGCCTTCGTCCCGATCGGCCGCGCGCGTCGCCTTGTAGATCGCGGCGGTGGCGGTGGTGGAGAGGTTCATGAACAGCGCTTCCTGGTCGAGCGCCGTTTCGAACTGCGCATCCTCGGCCATGTTCAGGTTCGCCTTCATGTAGCGAAAGCCCATGCGCGGGCCATTCGCCAGCCGCCGTGCCACCGCCAGCGTCTGCTCGCGCAGATCGGCGTCGGGGAACAACTTGGTATAGATGCCCTTGGCGTGCGCCGTCGCGGCATCCAGCTTCTCGCCCAGCAGCATCAGTTCGCGCGCCGCGCCTGATCCAAGGATCTTCGTCCAGAACCAGCTGGCACCGAAATCGCCGCTGCCGCCGATCCGATCGAATGCGGCAAGGAAGGTCGCCGCTTCGCCCGCGAACCGAAGGTCGCATGCCCCCGCAATGCCGATCCCGGCGCCGGCGACCGGGCCGTTGACCATTGCGATCGTCGGCTTGCCCATTTCGTGCAGCAGGCGGGACGTTTCCATATGCCCGCGCAGCCGCGCGAACCCCTGCTCCACCCGCGTCCCGCTCGCCGCGTCCACCGTCACCTGCGCACGGGCGCTGCCGCCCTTCAGATCCCCGCCCGAGCAGAAGCCGCGCCCTGCTCCCGTCACCACCACACAGCCAACCGCCGGGTCGCGTGCGGCAGCGGCGGTGGCGGCGGCCAGTTCATGCATGATGCCATCCGCAAGCGCGTTCAGCCGATCCGGGCGGTTCAGCGTGATGATGCGAACGCCGTCCACATCCTCGGTCAACACCTCAGCTTCCGACATCATCGATCCTCCCACAGCTTCATAGGTAACTATGTGAGATACGTCTTCCCGACAAGCGATGTTGGTCGTTGCCGCGCCGATCCACTTTCCGTATAACCGACGAGTCGTCAGTTTTAGGCGAATGGAGAGGCGGCCATGAATATCGAGGATCTCATCATCGCGAGCGTCGACGATCACATTGTCGAGCCACCCACCATGTTCGATCAGCACCTCAGCGTGCAGCACAAGGCGATCAAGCCGCGCGTGCTGAAGGACAAGAACGGCGCGGATTTCTGGCTGTTCGAGGGCCGTCGCGCCGGCAACATCGGGCTCAATGCCGTGGTCGGGCGGATGCGCGAGGAATATGGCTGCGAGCCGATTTCGTTCGAACAGATGCGCAAGGGTGCGTGGGACATTCACGCCCGCATCGAGGACATGAACGCCAACGGCATCCTGGCCTCGCTCAACTTCCCCAGCGTGGTGAAGTTCGACGGGGAACTGTTCCACCAGTTCCAGGACAAGCAGAACGCGCTGATCCTGCTGCGCGCCTATAACGATTGGCACATCGACGAATGGTGCGGCAGCTATCCCGGTCGCAACATCCCCAATGCGCTGGTGCCCTATTGGGACATCAACGAGACGGTGAAGGAAGTGAAGCGCGTCGTCGCCAAGGGCTGCCACGCCATTTCCTTCTCGGACAATCCCGCGCTGCGCGGTCAGCCGTCGATCCATGACGCACATTGGGAACCGCTGTGGAAGGTCTGCGCCGACAACAATGTCGTCATCAACATCCATATCGGTTCCGGCGCAGCCGCGCCGCATGCCTCCATGGCCTCGCCGATCGACGCGTGGATCACCACGATGCCGATCTCCATCGTCAACTCGGCCGCCGACTGGCTGTGGCTGGATGCGCTGCAGCGCTATCCGAACCTCAGGATCGCGCTGAGCGAGGGGGGCGTGGGCTGGATCCCCTATTTCCTCGAGCGCGCCGACTTCACCTACGAGCATCACCGCGCCTGGACGCATTCCAATTTCGGCGGGAAGAAGCCGAGCGAGGTGTTCCGCGAACATTTCCTCACCTGCTTCATCGACGATCGCTTCGGGCTGAAGAACCTCGACGAGATCGGCGAGGACAATATCGCCTATGAATGTGATTATCCGCATTCGGACAGCGTGTGGCCCGATTCCGCGGAACTGCTGCTGGCGCAGTTCGACGGGCTGACGCGCGCGCAGATCGACAAGGTGACTCACCAGAACGCGCTCCGCATCTACAATTTCGATGCGTTCGGCATGATGGGCGGGCGCGAGAAATGCACCGCAGCCGCGCTTCGCGCGCAGGCCGCGCATGTCTCCACCGCGCCGGTGTCCTACGGCGGCCCCGCCCCGCTGGCACCGGGCGAGGTCCAGCGTCCCGTCACCTCGGGCGACATCGCCAAGATGTTCGCGGCGGTCAGCCTCGCTGACGGCGAACTCGACGTCAGCGAGCTCGAACCCGCGGAATGATCGTAATCGGAGACTGGGCTGTACGCAGCCCGGTCGCTGACGGTCGTCAGAACAGCCTCCCCTTCGCCAGCTATGAGCTGCTGCCGGGTCCGCGGACACGAGGTTAAGCTACCTGCGCCTGCCTCTCGAAGTTTATGGGGCCGAGGAAGCCTAGGGTCGAGTGGCGACGCGTCGGATTGTAGAAGCGCTCGACGTAGTCGAACACATCTGCCTTCGCGTGATTGCGCGTGCGGTAGATTTTGCGCGTGCGGTAGATTTTACGTCCGATCCGCTCAGTCTTCAGCGAGGAGAAGAAGCTCTTCGTCGCCGCGCTGAACTCGCAGGCTGTCGAGGGCCGGTGGTTCCCGATGGACAGCACCGCTTGGTATATGTGGGACAACACCCGGCACGACGTGAAGGCGGCGGGCGGAGACATCGACGATGTGGGGCTACACACTCTGCAGCATACCTGCATCACTCGGCTCGCTTTGGGAGAGATGGAGCTTCAGCGCTTATCAATGTGGGCGGGTCATTCCGACGTGTCGATAACCGCCAAACGGTACTCGCACCTGTCTGCCCAAGCGCTCGCGGGAGGAGTCGAAATCCTCGGCACGGCTCCCACCTACGGGGACAATTCACAGGCAAATCCCGCAATGTCCGCTCAACGGAATGTCTCCGTTCACGGTGCCAAACGTGCCAACTCAGGCACGGTGCGATTCCAGTAAATGGCAGTTTTCTGGGGAGTTAGTGGCGGAGAGGGTGGGATTCGAACCCACGGTACCCGTAAAGGCACAACGGTTTTCGAGACCGTCCCAATCGACCACTCTGGCACCTCTCCGCAGAGGCTTCCGGCGCTTCAAGGGGCGGACCGGGCGATCGAAGGCGGCGCCTCTAACGCGGTTGTTCGGGATACGCAAGCGCCTGCTTGTGCAGCGCGCAACATCTACTAGATTGACGACATGTCAGCTGCCACCAGCCACACCTTGATCGACGGCGTCCTTGATGCGCCGGCCGTAGCACACGCGCGATTCTCTATTGGCGATGTGGTGCGGCATCGCATGCTCGATTTCCGCGGCGTCGTGTTCGATGTCGATCCTGTCTTCGCCAACACCGAGGAATGGTACCAGTCGATCCCGGAGAGCATTCGCCCGCGCAAGGACCAGCCGTTCTACCACTTGCTCGCGGAGAACGCCGAATCGACGTACGTCGCTTACGTCAGCCAGCAGAACCTCGTTCATGATGAAAGCGAGGAGCCGGTGGACCACCCGGCGATCGCCGGCTTGTTCAATGGCTTCAGCGACGGGCGTTACCTGCTGAAGCGCGAACATCGTCACTAGAGAAGCGCTCAAGCGCCACCCGCGCGTTGACAATGCGCAGCGATTCTACTAGCTGCGCCGTTCCTCCTGGCCCGGTTGTCCGGTCCGGGCACAAGCATTTGGATAGAGTCAGGCCATGTTCGCAGTCGTGCGCACGGGCGGCAAGCAGTATCGCGTTGCCGCCGGAGACAAGATCGTCGTCGAGAAGCTGGAGGGCGATGCCGGCGCCTCCGTTACGCTGAGCGACGTGCTGCTGGCCGGCGAAGGTTCGGAGCTGAAGCCGACCGACGGACTCACCGTCGCTGCCGAGATCATCGCGCAGGCGAAGGGTGAGAAGGTCATCGTCTTCAAGAAGCGTCGCCGTCACAATTATCGCCGCCGCAACGGCCACCGCCAGAACCACACGATCCTGAAGATCGTGTCGATCGGCGCGCAGGCATAACGCGAAGCGTAAGGAGCAAGCACAATGGCACATAAGAAAGCAGGCGGCTCGTCGCGTAACGGTCGTGATTCGGCCGGTCGTCGTCTTGGCGTGAAGAAGTTCGGCGGTCAGGAAGCGATCGCTGGCAACATTCTCGTGCGTCAGCGCGGGACCAAGTTCTACCCGGGCCGTAACGTCGGCATCGGCAAGGACCACACTCTTTTTGCGCTCGTCGACGGCCGCGTGGTGTTCCACGAGGGCAAGCTCGGCCGCAAATTCTGTTCGGTCGATATGATTGCCGAGGCGGCAGAATAACATCGGGCGACCATCCGGGTTGCCCACCAGGGCGATCCGGAGCCTCCGCTAAGGAGGCCAGCCACCAGACAAGGGAGCCGGGTCCGCCCAGGCTCCCTTTTTTATTGCTCCCTCAATTCACTGTGCTGTCGCCGGCTCGTCATCGGGCCCGGCTAGCGGCGCGTCAGGCGAGGAGGGCGCAGATGTTCGCGCGGACGAAGAGACTAACGTTGCGGCCGGGATGGCCGGAAGAGGCGGCGAGCCTCCTGGAGGCCATTGCCCATGAGGATGTGGCGATGAAGCTTGCCCGGCTGCCCTGGCCTTACACTCGGGGCGATGCCGAGGCGTTCCTGGCAATCCCGCGCAGCGCCACCGATGCGCGCTTCGTCGTCCTGACACACGAGGGCGACTATCCCCGGCTGGTCGGCGGCATCGGGCTGACCGATCAGGGCAGCGGCGTGGTGGAGCTTGGCTATTGGCTCACGCCCTCGGCGTGGGGACGCGGCTATGCCACTGAAGCAGCCCGCGCGGTGGTCGACATGGCCCGGCACGCGTTGCCGGTGCGCCGGATCGAGGCACGCCATCACCTCGACAATCTCCCCTCGCGCCGGGTTCTCGAGAAGCTCGGCTTTCGCGAGATACGTCGCGAGCCCAGCTATTCGCTGGCGCAAGGGCGTGACGTCGAAAGCGCAGTTCTCGCGCTTGATCTGGCCCAGGAGGATGAATCGCCGGTCCGAATGGCGATCGCCGCCTGAACGACTGCCCTCCCCTCCTCGCACGCACTGGCGACCCGTGCCGTTCCTCGGACAATGGAACGGCACGGCGCTCGCCCGTGCCAATGCGCCCCTTTCCCCTGCCCCGGCCAACAAACCAAAGCATTGCAAAACATTGCCGATGCGCCGACAGCCATCGTGATGTCCGTGTCCCCGCTTCGCCGTCGCATGAGCCCCGAGGAATCGCGCAGCGCCGCACTCTCCGCGGCGCGCGAACTCCTGGTGGAAGTCGGTCCGCAGGCGGTCACTCTCAAGGCAGTCGGCGCGCGGATCGGGCGGACGCATGCCAACCTCCTTCACCATTTCGGTTCGGCCGAGGGTCTTCAGAAGGCGTTGATCGAGGATCTCGCGGCGCGGATCGTCGGCACCATCAAGGCCGCGGTCCTTCGCTCGCGTGAAGCGGAGGATCCTGCCGAGGTGGTGGATCTGACCTTTGACGCTTTCGGGCGGAACGGTGCCGGCGCGCTTGCGAGCTGGATGATCCTGACCGGCAACGAAAACGCGCTCGATCCGATTCTCACCGCCATTCACGACCTGGTCGAAGATCTCGCGCAGGATCACCATAGCGGCGCTCCGATCCGGGAGGAAACGCTCCAGCTCGTCCTGATGGCCCTGGGGGATGCGCTGCTCGGCGCTCCAATGGCCAAGGCGCTCGGCCTCTCCCGCGACACCGCGCGCCAGCTTGCCCGCGGCATGTTGCTGGCCGATCGGCGCAAATAGTCGCTACAGGACGAGCAGGCCGATTCCGACACCAGCCTGCACTGCCACGATCAGCAGCAGCCGGGTGGAGAACGGCTCCTTGCGGGTCTTGTGCCGAAAGACCTGCCGGGCGACGAGCGCCCCCGGTGATCCGCCCAGCAGCGCCAGTTTCAGCAACGTGGCCTCGGAAATGCGCCGCTCGCCAGCGATGGCCCGCCGCTTGTCCGACCAGAAGGCGAACACGGCGGCGATGTTGATCAGCAGCACGGCAAGCAGGACGGCGTCGAACATGGCCCCGCATGACACGTTTTTCTTACCCGCTTCCACCAGGGCGCGCTCGCGATGCGCGGCGATGTCGCTTTACCGGCGCTAAAGCGCTAAGCGGCGGCCATGCACTTCCTTGATCAAGCAAAGATCTTCGTCCGCTCGGGCGCCGGTGGTCCCGGAGCGGTCAGCTTCCGGCGTGAAAAGTTCATCGAATATGGCGGTCCGGATGGCGGGAACGGCGGCAAGGGCGGCGACGTCATTTTTGAAGCGGTTGCCGGACTGAATACCCTGATCGATTTCCGCTACACCCAGCATTTCCGGGCCGAGCGCGGCCATGGCGGCTCTGGCTCGAATCGCACGGGAGCTGGCGGCGAGGATCTGGTCATCAAGGTGCCGGTCGGCACACAGGTGCTGGCCGACGACGAAGAGCGGACGGTTCTTCTGGATCTGACCCGCGTGGGACAGCGCGAGGTGTTTCTGCGCGGCGGCGATGGCGGCCGCGGCAATGCCAGCTACAAGACCTCCACCAATCGCGCGCCGCGCCAGCACGGCACCGGCTGGCCGAATGAGGAGGCCTGGGTCTGGTTGCGGCTGAAGCTGCTGGCCGATGCTGGGCTGGTTGGCTTGCCCAATGCGGGAAAATCGACCTTCATCAATGCGGTGACCAACGCGCAGGCGAAGGTCGGCGCTTATGCCTTCACCACCACCCGGCCGCAGTTGGGCGTGGTGCGTCATAAAAGCCAGGAATTCGTCATCGCCGATATTCCCGGCCTGATCGCCGGCGCGGCCGAGGGCGCGGGAATTGGCGATCGCTTCCTCGGCCATATCGAACGATGCCGGGTCCTGCTCCACCTCATCGACGCCAATGATACGGACGTGGGCGAGAGCTACCGCATCGTACGCGAAGAACTCGAGGCTTATGGCGCCGGGCTCGACGAGAAGCCGGTTGTCATCGCGCTGAACAAGATCGACACGCTCGACGACGAACTCATCGCGGCGCTTTCGGCGGAACTGGAGGAGGCGAGCGGCGCGGAGGTGATCCCGCTGTCGGGGGCCAGCGGAACTGGCGTCGATTGGGTGCTCGACAAGCTGCTGGAGGCGATCGGCCCGGATCACGCGACTGTCGGTGACGACGATGAAGGCGAGGAGCCGGTCGAATGGTCGCCCGTCTGAGCCACCCGCGCCTCCGCACCGGCGTCCTGGGTAGCGGCGGCGCTTGGCAACACGTGCCACTGCCCCTACCCGCCCGGTCATGACCGTCCGCGCGCTATTCCCCACCCATTTCTACGAAGGCGATCTCGGCGATGCCGCCTTGCTGGAGGAACTGGAGGATTCGGTTAGGTCGCTTGCGGCAGACGACACCGCCGGCCGCCGCTGGTCGAAGGAGCATGGCTATCGCGGCTATACCTCCTACGCCTCGCTCAACGACCTGCCGCAACGCGACCCGGCGTTCGCTGACCTGAAGCGCCATCTCGACCGGCACGTGACGCGCTTTGCCGAGGCAACCGGATTTCAACTCGGCGGTCGCAAGCTCAAGCTCGACAGCCTGTGGGTGAACCTCCTGAAACCCGGCGGCGCGCACAGCGGCCACATCCACCCACATAGCGTCGTGTCGGGCACTGCCTATGTCACTGTGCCGCCCGGGTCGGGAGCGCTCCGGCTCGAAGACCCGAGGCTCGGCCTGATGATGGCGGCCCCGCCACGTGACGACACCTTCGTCCATGCGGTGCCTGCGCCGGGGACAATTTTCCTTTGGGAAAGCTGGCTGCGGCACGAAGTCATGCCAAGCACGGCCAAGAGCGATCGGATAAGCGTCAGCTTCAACTATCGCTGGTAGCGGAGGAAGCAGCCCCTTTCCGCCGCCCCAGCACGCCCGCACAGCCGTTACAGGGCAACGGCACAGGGTGGCGCGGCAGCCCGTCGCGCGGTAGGGCGCAGCACATTATCTACCCCCAAAGCTTTACCAAGGATCGATCATGGGTTTCCGCTGCGGCATCGTGGGCCTGCCGAATGTGGGCAAGTCCACCCTCTTCAACGCGCTGACGGAGACGGCGGCGGCGCAGGCTGCCAATTACCCCTTCTGTACGATCGAACCGAACGTCGGCAATGTTGGCGTTCCCGATCCGCGGCTCCAGAAGCTCGCCGAGGTCGCCAAGTCTGCCAAGATCATCGAAACTCAGCTCGCCTTCGTGGACATTGCCGGCCTGGTGCGCGGCGCATCCAAGGGTGAGGGTCTGGGCAATCAGTTCCTCGGCAACATTCGGGAGGTGGATGCGATCGTCCACGTTCTGCGGTGCTTCGAGGATGGCGATGTCACCCACGTCGAGGGCAAGGTGGATCCGATCGCCGACGCGGAGACCGTCGAAACCGAGCTCATGCTTTCTGATCTGGAAAGCCTTGAGAAGCGCGTACCGAACCTGGTGAAAAAGGGTCAGCAGGGCGACAAGGAAGCGAAGATCGGCGCCAGCGTGCTCGGGCAAACGCTTGAGCTCCTGCGAGAAGGCAAGCCGGCGCGGCTTACCCAGCCCAAGGACGTGGAAGAAGCGCGTGTCTTCGCCCAGGCGCAGCTGATCACTGCCAAGCCGGTGCTTTACGTGTGCAACGTCGAAGAAGCGAATGCCGCCACTGGCAACGCCCACAGCGCCCGCGTCTTTGAAAAGGCCGCCGCCGAAGGGGCCGAAGCAGTGGTGGTGTCAGCCGCCATCGAAGCCGAGATCGCAACCATGCCGGCCGAGGACCGCGCCATGTTCCTGGGCGAACTGGGCCTTGAGGAAACCGGCCTCGCCCGGGTCATCCGCGCGGGCTACAAGCTGCTGAACCTGCTCACCTTCTTCACGGTGGGCCCGAAGGAAGCACGGGCGTGGACCGTACCTGCGGGATCAAAGGCACCTCAGGCGGCGGGTGAAATCCACACCGACTTTGAGCGCGGTTTCATCCGGGCCGAAACCATCGCCTATGACGATTACGTGGCTCTCGGCGGGGAAGCTGGTGCGCGCGAGGCGGGCAAGCTGCGGCAGGAAGGCAAGGAATATGTCGTCCACGACGGCGACGTGATGCTGTTCCGCTTCAACGTCTGATCGAACCCCAGAGGTCGGCGGCGGCAGCTGCCGACCAAGCTCACGCCGGGGTAGCGTCAGCCTTGCCGCTCCTTCGCCGCCTCCCGAGCGGCGACGGCGCGGATCACGCGTTCATCAGTGGGAAACCGGGTTGCCACCGCCTCGAGTGCAGCCGCCGCCCCGGCCCTGTCACCCTTGTTGCGCAGTCGCTGCCGATCCAGAAGGAGGCGAGTCGCCAACGCGTCCGCCTGAAGGCTCACCAGCCGGTCCGTCAGGGCATCAAGGAACTCAACCGACACTTCTTCCGTGTAGCGGCTCGGCGGGACGTCACTTGCGGGATAGGAATACCGGGTGATCCCGAACTCACGTGCGAGAAAGGCCACGTCTTGCCTGCTCTGCGCATGGGCCTTCAGACGTGTTGTTTGCGGCAGGTCGAATTTGTGACCGGGAAGTCCCGCGAACGCCCGTGATTCAGTTCCGCTGCGCGCCGGATTGCGCCGACCATCCTGAAGTTCGGGCACGCGCACATTGTAGCGCCCGAGCATCAGCGCGGCCTCCATTGAAAGCGACTCGTTCACCGTCGTTCCATCGCCTTGAACGATGGCGGCAATGTCGGCGCCCAGCCCGGCCGAGAGCGCAAATTGAGCGGCAAAGCGTTCGCGCACCGCGGCCAGCGCTTCATATTCCAGCACCGCCACGGCGCGCCGACCAAAGGCTGCACGATAGCGTTTGATGATGTTGGCCCAGTGTGCAGCTTCTGGCCTGTCGAACACGGCATCGATATCGCCGCGGGTTTTTAGATGCTGCTGCGCTGCACTGACCGCCCATTCGACGGGGTCGCGAACCACAAAGACGATCCGCACGTGCGCAACATGCCGATCCAGCCAATCCGAGAACGCCTCCAGCTCACGCCGGGAGAAGCCGGTCAGCACTTCGCCGGACAGCACCAACGTGTGCCATTCCGAGGCATGGAGTTCCCGGTCCAGCTCCGTGCGGGCACGCTCCGGATCCGAAGCATATCGATCGCGCGGTGTCGGGGCTTGTTCTGCATGATCCTGGCGGAAAATACCGGACAAGCCAAAGGAATGATTTGCCTCTTCGAAGGGGTAGAGCACCCCTGCATTCAACAACGCCGCGCGATTCGCGTGGAAGTGATTCTGGATGAACGTCGTCCCGGTCTTCCGGTGACCGATATGGACGATCGCTCGCCGTTCGGCTCTCATCACCGCGCCTCCAGCATGCGCCGCAAGCCATCTTCCAGCGTGACCTGCGGCTTCCACGAAAGCTCCGCCCGCGCCCGTTCGATGGCCAATGCACTGCGTGGTACGTCCACGGAGCGAGGAGGTTGATAGATGCGCCGAACTCGGCGGCCAGTCACCTGCTCAACCAGCGAACATATATGATTTAGCGAGACTTCGTTGCCGGATCCGATGTTCACCACCGGGCTGGCCGGGGGTGCGGCCGCAGCAGCGGCAATCGCGCGGCCGAGATCCTCGATAAACAAGAAGTCGCGCGTCGTTTCCCCGTCGCCCCAGATCACCACCTCTTCGTCTCGTAACGCGCGCTCGAACACGGTGCTGACAAAGCCGAACGCACGGTCCGTGCGCTGACCGGGACCGTAGGGATTGGCCACCCGCAGCGACAGCGTCGGCATGCCGGTGCATGCCGTGACAAAACGAAGCGCATGCTCGGTCTGAAGCTTCAGAAAGCCGTAGGCATTGTTCGGCTCGGTTGGGCTCTCCTCATGTGCCGGCACGGCGGCCTTGGGCCCGTAGACGGTTCCACCCGAGGAAATGAACAGCATCTTCCCGACGCCAACCTGATGCGCACGCTCCGCCAGCGTGATGATCGGCGCCACCTGCTCGACATAGGCGGCGGCGAAATCGTCCGGGACATAGGCGGGCAACATCTCGCCCGTCGCATGAACGACCACCTTGGCGCCCGCGAGATGGTTCAGCACCGCCCGCGAGCGATGATCGATCAGCACTCGGTCCACGTTCGGCAAGGCCGGTGCCGAACCCGCCCGGGTAATCTGCGTTACCGCCCAGCCGTCAACGCTAAGGGCCCGCGCGGCAGCACTACCGATAAAGCCGCCGCCGACAACAACCGCGCCGCGCCCGGCGACATTCATGGGCGCATCGCGATCGCTTGATCGTACAAGGCGCGATAAGCGGCAGCACAGGCTTCCATGCTGAAGCGGCCAGCCACCTCCGCCGTCAGCTCGCGGGCGGACGCGCGAAAATCAGGGTCTAGGAACTGCTCCATGGTTTCGGCGACAAGGTGAATAAAGCCAGCGGTGTCGCGCATGTTGTTCGTGACGGCACCCGCAACGCCCTTGTCGGACGTCAACATGCTGCGGATCTCACCCACGTCATTGCCCAGCACCGGGCAACCTTCCTGTAGCGCCTGGATGACGCACAACGGGAACGATTCTCCTTCGAACCGGGTGGGCACGAGCGCGCAATCGCTCATGCGGTAAATGCCGTTGATGCAGGATTGGTAACCGAGATAGTGGATAGCAGGATCGCCGGCGGCAATTTCCCGCGAGCGATCGGCAAACCGTCCTTCTCCGATCATCAGCAGGTGCATTTCGCGATCGGGATGGCGCGCCTTGAGCATCTGGAACGCCTCGACCGACGCGCGCCAGCCTTTCCGCTGAATCCCCCGGGCAACGAAGGTGAACACCGTCGCATCTTCGCCGATGCCCAGGCTCGCTCGCGTGAATGGCACCTCCCGCAGGTCGCGCGGCATGCCGTTCGCCATCTTGATGAAACGGGTTCGATCAAGCGGAATACCGGCGAAGACATCAAGGTTCTTCTCGGCGGTATATACCCAGTAATCGACGTTCCGCAGCGAACGGAACAACAGTCGGTCAAGCGCACCGCCGGGAAGGTTGTGCGATCCGTGCATGGAAACGACATAGGGGCTATTAAGCACCCCGCCCCGTTCGAAGAACAGGTTCTCGATCAGCACGCTGTGCGAATGGATAACATCAAAGCCGGCGCGGTCGAGCAGAGCCGCCGGCCCGGCCGGAAACATGTCGTCGCGTGAATAGACTGCCACCCTTGGATCGAGCCGCGCCACCATGTCGTCATTGCGATCGGTCAGGTTCGCCGCGATCAGCGATACCATCAAGCCCTGCCGTGCAAATTCATTGGCGAGAAGAAGCGGGAACAACTCCCCTCCTCCGGTCTCAAAGCCCAGGAAGCCGATCGCGATGTGCGGCGCCCGCTTGCCGGTCGGCATCAGCGAAGCGGTGCTATAGCGATCCTCGAAACGGCCATGCTCCCGGTCCACGGTGAAATGCTTGTACTGGTGCGCCAGATCTTCGACGAACCGGGCGCCGGCCGCTTCATCCACACGCCAGAAACGGCGGATCTCCTGCTGAACGGCCCAGCACTCTTCATAGTAATAAAGCTTGTCGAAGTTGCGCGCGGACGTGTTCGCCTCATGCTGGCGGAAGTAGCTGATGGCCTCGGGATGATAGGCGAGCTTCCCGCCACCGAGCAGGTGAATATAGAGAAACCAGTCCCCCGCGATCCGGAACTGCGCGGCTCGATCCCAGATCTCGTCATCGACCTGCTGGTTGCGAAAGACACAGCCACCCACATTCGTGACGATGTTGCGCTTGGCGAAGGTTGAGCGAAACCATTGGGCAGCCGGGCGGACCACTTCCTTGTCCCAGATGCCTGGCTCCGCACCATCGCGAAAGCCAGCCATTCCGGCCGTCGGCGTGCCATCCGCGCGGCAGAACTCAATACGACCAAGCGCGATCTTGACCGACAGATCAGCAAAGCCCGGCACCAGATGTTCAAGGAACCGACTGTCCGCGAAATCGTCACTTTCGCAGATCCAGATGAGCTCGCCCTGGGCCATCGCCAGACCGCGCTGCCATTGGCGAAATGGACTGCCGGTCCCACGGTCGTTGAACGCAGTTCGACACGGGAACGGGCACTGTTCCAGCAATCGGGCGATCACCTCCCGACTGTCGTCGGTCGAGGCATCGTCAAGCACGATCAGTTCGATATTGCGGTAAGTCTGGCCGAAGATCGATTGGAGCCGCTGCTCCAGGAAGCGGGCATGATTGTAATTCGGGACGATCACCGACACGAGCGGTGAGAAGTCGGGCTGACGGTGATACGGTACCGCCGGGCGCTTTTCGTACCGCCCATAATTTACCCAGTGAAGAAACGGATTGATTCCCGCCGCCGCGACTTCAGGGTTGGTTTCCAAATAATAGGACGTGCTGAAATCCGGTGACGGATCCAGCCGCTGGCGCCAGCCGCTGTCCATGAAGTGGCGGTACAGCGAGACGCCATCCGGCACCGATTCAAGCTGGGCAGCGTAATATGCCGGGTCGAACAGGGCTGCTGCGGGATCGCCCTCCGGCAACGATTGAGATATCGGCTCCTGCTGGCTGACGGCTGCGTCGCCAGGATCCTCCTTGTTGGCTTCCTCGCTGGGCGGGCAAGCCGTGCGCCTCCCCTCGGCGCGGCCATGCCGGACAAAGTGTAGCAGCGGGTTGATGCCGCTCTCTGCCACATCAGGATTGGCGCCGAGATAATATTCGGTTTCGAATGACGGCGACGGGTTAAGCCCCTGTCGCCAGCCGCTCTGCAGGTAATGTTCCAGCAAATCGCCGTCGAATGGCAGCGGCAGCTGTTCGCGGTAATATTCTTCGTCGAAGAGCTCGCGCAGCTGCGACATCATCGTCTCTACGGAGGCGATGCCAGCACCAACGCTTCGGTCCGACGGCGGGATCTCGGCACCGCGAAAGCGGCCTATCGAGGCGTGATACTCCAGCGGCGCGCATCCAGCCGCCCGAGCATCCTCGTGCAGCGCGAGATATAGTTCCGTTGAGAATCGCGGCGACGGATCAAAGCCCGCGATCCACCCTTCCTCCAGATAGTGGCGCAGGGCGCGCTGCGGCAGCGGATGAACCCCCGCTTCCCGCAATTGCTTGCGGTAGAACGCGGAATCAAACTGCTCGACGATCCACTGACGTGCGTCAGCCTTCACGATCTGGATAGGCGCATTTTCGTCCACGAATACGCATCTCCCCCGCCGGACGACCCCATAGCGCTCATCCCCGCGCACCCCGCAAAGGTCAACCCGACCTGTCCCGCTTATTGCTGTCCCGCAGCACTGATGTGCCGCGACCGTGGCTACGGATCGTGGATCTGCGGGCCCGCTTCGAACCGCGCATGACTGCGCCGGCGCGATCGTCTCCGCGCTTCTGGTCGGGCCGATGCGCGGCGCTTGGCGAACCGGGTTCAGTCGTTCGAAAAACTTGCGATTACATCGGTCATGCGGGCGCTAGATGACGCGGATCATCGGCTCCGGACGGCCGAATTCCCCGACGGATCAATCCCCAAGCTGTTCACGCCTCTGATGAGGCCGTTCCCTCCGACCTCGCCATCATAGCATACGCGACGGCGAACGCTCAGCGGCGCCGATCTTTGACGAGGGCGGCGACGATGGTCATGACCACGCGAAGCTTTTCGTCGAACAGCTGGTCGCCCGAAAGATATCGGTACTTTTCGTGGTCAACGTGAGGAAAAAGCCTGGAGCGTCCACGGAAGTATTTCCGGCAGACCGCCTCATTGACCGGGCGATAGAACTCGATGATCTTGTCGCGTTGCGCCTTGGTCAGCAATGACAGCTTCTTTTTCTCGACCAGCGCATCGCCAGTCAGGTCGTTAAGTCCGGCGTAGAATTTGTTGTCATGGACATCGGCAAAAATATTGCGATTGCCAGCGACCATCATCGTGACCGCATCACTGACCGATTTGTTGGAATCCGACTGCTGATAGTCGAAGGCATCGGTATGCTCGCCTAGCCCCATCGCATCGACAAAATCGCGCAGCAGATCACCTCCGACGAAGCTTTCGCGATCGAATACTCTGACCACCATCGCCGCGGGACCGGCTTGCGCCTCCCATTCCGCGAGCACCTTGTCCCAATGGCCGAACTGCTTGAGCGCCAGGATCAACCAGGCGTGAAAGTCGGTTTCCACCTTGGACGCCCACTGCTGCCAGGCGGAAGTCAGCAACTCATCCTGACGCCGCAAATAGATGACGATGCGCAGATCATAATGGGCGGCGAGCCCTTCGATGAGCGCGCTGTTTCCCAGATTCGAGAGGTTCTCCGCAGACAGTAGCACCGCCCGCGTATTCGGACGCGCCCCATCGAAGACCGCATCGATCCGATCGCGTAACCCGCTGGCGTCGCGATCCTTGGCAAGCGCCTCCAGGGCGAAAACATGATCGCCAGTGATGCGGTCTCCCGTCGCGAGCGACACGTCCGGGACGGCGTAACCAAGACGCGCAAGCACGAACCGGTTGCGGCGAATGAAGGCCTGGATGGACGATGATCCCGCCTTCGACGCGCCAATATGCAGGACAATTGTTTTACGCATCGGATGCGTCGCTGCTCCCCGGAGCCATTCCCTACCCACCCAGTGCGAGCAGACGAGCGGTGACTAGCGCCGATTCTCAGGACTTTGCAATTCGCGCTCCTGGGAACCGCTTGGAATCGGATCTTTCCTCGAAACTGCGCAGCTGCACCACGTCATGGACGTGCGGGCGCCAACACCTTAGCAGGCGGTGATGGGCGGCCCTTGCGGCAGGGATGGAGTTTGGGGCGGGATGGACGGGCCGATCATCGTTCCGCGCGATCATGACCGCGTTCTCGACCTCTCTCTTCCGCCGGCGTTCCAGGAACTCCTTCGAGGGACCGCCCGGCCCTGCACGCTGATCATTTCGTATGTGAGTGAGGACGGCACTCAGGTCCTCGTCGGCACACACGAATTTACCGCCGGGGAGGCGCGGGTGCCCCCTCCGATTGTCCGCAAGCGGCTTCCCGCACCTCCACCGGGCCTGCATGCCATTCGGTTGGTCCTAGACGGTGACGATTGTCAGGGCTTGGCCGACGTACCCGCACTGGCGGCCGATCTCGCCGCGTTTGCGGCCGGTTCTATCCTGTTCGGCGATATGCCGCACCCGTTTCGCGCCGGCCTCTCCGAAGTTTTGCCGATCACCGTTCGCAACGATTCCCCGTACGCATGGACGGGCGAAGTGACCTTGCGGATAGATCTGGGCGGCCACATCAAACGAGTTCCCCTGCCGGAAACCGTACCACCGGGCGCCGAGCGAACCTTCGACATTGAGATCGACGTCCCACAGACCCCCGGCGAACATTCCCTGCTCTGTTCGCTCATCCTGGCCCCCTCACTCCCATTCACGCGCGGGCGCACGTTCAAGCCGGCGCGAGGCAGCATCCGCATTGCCCCACACGAAGCGACGGATCCCGCCTCGTCCACGGCTCAGTGCCGCATCACGCTAGCGCCTCCACCGGGCGCCTATCTGCCTGGGTCGGCCATCACCCTGCTCGCCACGGTCGAGAACAAGGGAGCCACCCGAATCGAAGCCGCAGATCCCGGCGGCATTCGCCTGCGCGCGCGCTGGCGCCGGATCCCGCCCACGACCGTTCCGATCCGCGATGCCGTAACCGTTCTGCTGCCCTACCCGCTGGAGCCCGGCAACTCGTGCATGGTGGCGCTCGACGCGACGGCCCCGATCGAACCCGGCGACTATCGGGTCGATGTTACTGCCGAACTGATTGGCCTCGGCACACGACTGGGCCCTGATCACTGCCAGAGTCCGCCGATCCCCGTTTCCATTGCCGATGCCGAGCTGCTCGACAAAGCCGTCGAACGCCAGCTTCGTGACGAGGCCAATTGTGCCGACGAACTGGCGACGCGGACGGCCTATCGGGATTGGGCGTTGCATTGCGACACCTTTACCGACGCCGCTGATTGCGCTGCCGCCACTGGTCTTCACGACTGGCCACTCCACCCCAGCGTCGGCGTGCTGCTGCCGAACGATACGCCCACCGACGTCGCTGAGGACGCCTACAGCTGGCTGATGTCCCAGCCCTACCCGGCTTGGCACCTCTTCACGCCCGATGTTGATGCGTCGGCCCCGCCTACAGACCTCATCTTACACTGGGATCCCCGAACCGGGCGCCTCGCCGATCACGCGTTGATCTTCCTGGCTGGCGCTTTCGTGCGCAATCCAGCGCTCGCCTGCGTCTATGCGGATTTCGACCACATCGACGAAACCGGGCGTCACAGCCGCGTCTTCCTTCCGGGTCCCGATCCATTTTTCGCCCGGGCACAACCTGAGATGGCTACCCTTGTGGCGGCCCGGCCAAGCGCCTTTGCGACCGCCGGCACATCCCTGAAGGATCCGGATTGCGGCGTTCGCCTGCTGACCGATCTATCGGAAGCAGTGATCGCGCATGTTCCCGAAGTGCTGTTCCACCGGCGCGCGGTACCAGCGTTTTACGAGCAGCAGCAGGGATCCGTGCGCGGGCACTGGCGCCGCACGAAGATGCACGACACTCCGGGCTATGCCGTTCATGCCCGCGTTCCCGATCCAGCGCCCAGGGTCGCGCTGATCATCCCCACCCGTGACCGGCTTGATCTGATCGCTTCCTGTATCAGCTCGGTCCTTGATCGGACTGCCTATCCATCCTTCGAGCTGATCGTCGTCGACAATGGTTCGGAGGAGCAAGCGACGCTCGATTATCTGCGGTGGCTCCAGGCTGAGGGGTTGGCCCGCGTGTTGCGCGATGACGGCCCCTTCAACTGGTCTCGCCTGAACAATCGTGCGGCGGCGATGACGGACGCGGAAATCCTCTGCTTTCTCAACAACGATATTGAGGTCACGTCGGAACGCTGGTTGGCCGAACTGGTCGGACTCGCCAGCCAACCCGAAGTGGGGGTGGCCGGCCCTACCCTGTGGTTCCCCGACGGGACCATGCAACATGTGGGAGTCGTCTTCTCTTCCCGCGGCAGCCCGCTTCACCCGTTTCGCGCAGCGCCGCGGGGCACCGCGCCGTTCTACCTCCGGTCGCTTCGCACGCAGCCAGCCGTAACCGGCGCGTGCCTCGCCGTGCGTCGATCAGTGTTCGAGGCGATAGGCGGCTTCTCAGAATGCTTCCCGCTCGGCTTCAACGATGTGGATTTCTGCATGCGTGTGAAGGAGGAGCTCGGCCTTCGCTCGGTCTGCACGCCGACCGCCGAATTGCTTCACAAGGAAAGCGCTTCGCGAGGGCGCTTGCGCAGCGAGAGCGATCACGCGCGCTTTCTCCACGATCTCGCGCTCTTTGAAGGACGCCATCTGGAAACAGCGCTCGCGAACCGCTGGGCGGCGACCGTTGCGCACGAAGCTCGTCGCGGCGCGCCCCTCACCATGGTTGCACGTCGCGCCCCCGGTGCAAGATCCGCCGCACGGCGATACCGCCAGATGGCAGCGCCCAGGATCACCTTTATCCATATTCCCAAGACTGCGGGGACTGCTGTGCGCCGGGTGCTCGAGCGAGCACTTCCTGATCGCGCCGTCGTCAGCATCGGCGCGCGCGCCGTGGTGGAAGGTCAGGCTGGCGACCCTGCAACGGCGGCCCGCCTCGCCCCGCTGCTACGCGATGCAGAGATACTGATATCTCACGTCAGCCATGGATTTGGCGAGGCGATCGGCTGGCCTTGTCGTTATGCCACCATTCTGCGCGCACCGCGGGATCGGGTTCGCTCCCACCACCGCTTCTTGATCGCTCCGCCGAATGCGCCCTTGCGGGACACGCCATTCGCCAACTGGTCGACCGCGCAGTTGCTGCGCAAGGGGATCATTCCCGGCAATCTCATGCTGGCCAGAATCCTCGGCGCACCGCCAGAGCCGGTTCGCTGGCCAGCGATCGACGGCCGCTTTCCGCGCTACGCAGGGTTCGGCCTTCCCTCGGCCTTGTGGCGCCGCGGCTGCGATGAGCTCGCCGCCGCGCCGGACGTGATGCCGGACCATGATGAGTCAAAGGTCGCTGCTGCCCTCGCGATCATCAAACGCGACTTCGTGTTTGTCGGCATTCAGGAGCGGCTCGACGATCATCTGGCGCAATTCGGTCGGTTGATCGATCTACCGGATATTGGCGGCGTTCCGCAGATCAATGTCGCCCGGGGAGCCGACCCCATGTTTAGCGCTGAGGACGTTGAGGCGATCGATGCCTATAACGCCCTCGATCGCCTGCTTTACGACGCGATAGTGGCTCTTCCGGGCGGGCTATTTCTCGCGAGCTGACCCGCAATCCGGCAAGCTCCGCCTCGGCGGTTCGCCTGCCACTCCCCCGGAGAACGCGAAAGCCTCAGCCCTCGAGTTCGCGCATCAACGTGCGCACCGCGCCGTCGACTTCGCGGTCACTGTCCCGCAGCTCCTCGATCCGGCGCACGGCATGGATCACGGTGGAATGGTCGCGCCCGCCGAACTTCCGGCCAATCTCCGGAAGCGAGCGCGTGGTCAGCCGCTTGGAAAGGTACATGGCGATCTGCCGCGGCCGTGCCACCGCACGCGCCCGGCGTGCGGAGATCAGGTCCATCGGCTTCAGATCGAAATGGGTGGAGACCAGCTTCTGGATTTCGTCGATCGTTACCCGCCGTTGGCTACCGCGCAGCACGTCGCCGAGCGTCGTGAGTGCAAAGTCCAGGTCGATCGTCTCTCCGGTCAGCTGCGCATAAGCGACGACCCGGTTCAGCGCGCCTTCCAGCTCACGGATGTTGCCGGTGATTCGGGCCGCGAGCATGTCGAGGACATCGCACGGCACCGTCGTGTCGGTCAGGTCCGCCATCTTGCGATCCAGGATCGTGCGGCGCAGCTCGAGCGAGGGCGCCTTTATATCGGCGACCAGGCCGATCGCCATGCGCCCGATGATGCGCTGCTCGATACCATCCAGTGCCTGGGGGCAGCGATCAGCGGAGATCACCAGCCGCTTTCCTGCTGTCATGATTTCGTTGACGGTGTGGAAGAACTCTTCCTGGGTCGCGTCCTTGCCCGCGATGAACTGCAGATCGTCGATCAGCAGGAGATCCGCCGAGCGAAGCCGTGCCTTGAACGCAAAGGTATCGCGGGCGCGCAACGCGGCCACGAAGTCGAACATGAAGCGTTCGGCCGACATTGCGATCACACGGGCACCAGGCACCGCGGCCATGAAGGAATGGCCGATCGCATGCATGAGATGGGTCTTGCCCTGGCCTGTCCCCGAATGGAGGAACAGCGGGCTGAACCGCACCGGGCCGGGCTCCGCCAGCGCCTTGGCCGCATTGAACGCCACTCGGTTCGATGCATCCACGACGAAGCGCTCAAAGGTGTAGCGCGCCTCCAATGCCGGGCGCTCAACGTCCGAACCGCCGATATGAGCTCCTGCCGCTCCGCCGCCTGAAGCGGCAGGAGCCGCTACTACTGGCGCGGGAGCCGCAGCTGGCGTCATCGTGATCACGGCCGGGGCCTCACGGGCCGGGGCGGTCTCGATGGTTACGGCGCGAACGTGCGGCAGGACCGCGCGAAATTCATGGAAGAGACGGTCGGCGTAATGGCTGCGGACCCAGTTCGTCATGAATGCCGACGGCAGGGTCAGGCTGACGCGGTCATGATCACCGCTGTCGCCCAACTGCATCGGCTTCAGCCACTGATCGAACAGCCGCGCACCGGCGGACTCGCGCAGGTTGGTCCGCACCCGTGCCCATGCCCGTGCCAAATCGTCCCCATCATCTGGCACCACAAACTGTGACAACGGCACGCACACCTTTCCTAGGGCCACGACGCACGTCGCGACCACAGATCAACAATGCAAAACTGTCCCCCGATGTGGCCCCCGCCACGGTCGGCTACGACGATGGTTCGTTTGAGCGCCTCAGGCAGAACGTGCCGTGGCGACTGCCCGAGGTTTAGGAACAGGGCCGTGAGTCGATCAAGTCCGGCCCCTGCCACATTTCCGAAATATACCGCCTTGACTCGATCCCGGCCGCGCAAATCCGTCAAAAAAAGTGATAAGGTACTGAATGGGCTGGTTAAAACGCGACCCGACCTACGTTGCGGGCGGCGCGAATCGCGGATGATCCTAGGATTCTTGATCGGGCGCTACGCGGCGCTTCAGGCGACCCGCAAGGGCCCGCAGCGGCCCTATCGAGCTAAGCTATTGAAGCGCCGTGCACCGCCAGTTTTCAGGCCATGGTAACCAGCGCTTTAACGAATCCGCCGGGCTTGTCCCGGGTGGCGGTCAGAGCCTCCCCGAGTCGGTCGAGCGGGTATCTGCCGGTGTAGAGCGGCGTCGGATCAAGCCGCCCGCTGGCAACGAGATCGACCGCCTCGCGCAGGCCGCGCATCTGCACCGCCGGGTCGCGCTCATGAGCATTGACGACGTCGATCCCCTTCCAGTTCCAGTTCTGGACGTTCACCTGCCGCGGGCCGTCCTGATGATAGCCGGCGATCACGAGACGCCCGCCGAACCCGATCAGCTCACCCGCGAGGTCGAGCGGCCATTGCTTGCCGACTGCTTCGATCACCCGCGGGCAGAAGCTACCGCCGGTCAGTTGCCCGACCTCGCCGATGATCTTGTAATGATCGATCATCGGGATCGTCACCTCCGCGCCGAACTGACGGGCCAGCTCCAGCGATTCGTCGCGCCGGGAAATGGCGATGACCCGCGCGCCCGCCTCGCTCGCCAGACGCGTCAGGATTGCGCCAAGAAAGCCGATGCCGATGATCGCCACCCACTGCCCCGCCTCAACCTGGGCACGACGAAAAATGTTGACCGCACAGGCGATTGGCTCCCCCGGGAAGGGCTGGCCTTCCAACGCCGCCGGAAGCGGCACGACCTTCTCGACCGGCGCCACGTCGTAGCCAGCGAAGGCGCGTTCGGACAGCATCGCGACCCGCGTGCCGACCGCCAGATCGGCGTCCTGCCCGACCGCGTCCACAACCCCCCATGCTTCGTGCCCCAGCCCGCCCGGCGCGCCCGGCCAGCTTGACCACGGCTGTCCCTCCCACGGCTCGACATTGGACGCGCAGACGCCGCATCCTTCGATGCGGACCCGCACTTCTCCAGGGCCGGGTTGCGGCACGGGAACCTGGTCGACGCTGATGGCGCTCGGCCCCTGGAGTACTGCCGCCTGCATGAATTCGGTCACGTTTTTCCGCCTTTCGCACAATGATGAATGATCGATCTTGGCGCTCTGCGCGTTGCCGCGGGCATGTACGCCGGGATGATGCCACGATGACCGACGCTCAGATGACGCGCACGCTGCGCGACAACATCGAACGTTTGAGCGCGCGCGCCGAGCGTCAGGCGAAGCACGCGCCGGCCGGCGATCGGATCGCAGACGCGATCACGCGCTTTGCAGGCTCGATGCGCTTCGTGGTGCTGCACGCGCTGCTCTTCGGTGGCTGGATCGTCTGGAATTTGGGCTGGATCCCGGGGCTCAAGCCCTTTGATCCGACCTTTGTGGTGCTTGCGATGGAAGCCTCGGTGGAGGCCATTTTCCTCTCCACCTTTGTACTGATTTCTCAGAACCGGATGTCTGCGGCGGCGGACCGGCGGGGTGATCTCGATCTTCATATCTCGCTGCTGGCCGAACATGAACTGACCCGCCTGGCGGGCATGATCGAACGGATTGCCGACAAGATGGGCGTCGGCAGCGATCCGGAAATAGAGGAAATCAAGCGCGACGTTTCACCCGAACAAGTGCTCGACGTTCTTGAGGAAAAAGGCACCGGTTGACCTGCCATCACGCCGCTTGAACATTGAGCGACAACAGTCGTCCGCCCCACTCGCCGACAACCAGGCTGGTGATCGAGCCCGGATCGACATCGAAAAACAGCATCCGGTCCAGCGAGAGCCCGAGGTAATGCGCCACCACGCCGCGGATGATGTCGGCGTGTGACACGCAGACCACGCTCCCGGACCATGATTGCCGTCCCAGCGCGTTGAGGTGCGCGACCGCGCGGCTCACCGCGTCCGTCATCCGCTCGCCGCCGGGTGTCTGGGCCTGCGAACGGGCGCTGTTCCAACGAGTCCAGTCGGGATCTCCGTCCAGATCGGCGATCACCCGGCCGGTCCAGTCGCCAAAGTCGAGTTCATCGAGCGCCTCGACGATCTCAGGCTCTGTGCCGCACACTGCCGCAATTACCCCCGCCGTTTCGCGGGTGCGCCGCTGCGGGCTGCTCTCCACATGCACCACCTTCTGTGATCCGAGCCGCTCGGCTGCCCATGCTGCCTGGGCCCTGCCGATTGAGGCCAGTCCATCATCACCGCCACGCCCGGTAAGCACCCGTCCGGCATCAGCATGCGCGCCGTGCCGCACGAGATGGATAATCGTGGTCAACCAGCCCCCCACCGCATCTTTGTTGAAGATGCCGCCTGAACGGGCGGCGCGCTTCCTCGTTCCACCTAAGCCTGCACGCAGGCCGCCCGCAAATCGTATCGCTTCGGGAACAAAGGGTAGATGAAGATGTTCCTGCTTCCGTGGGGCCGCTCCTAAGCGGGCGGAAAACCAGAACAAACACGAAGCGGGGACTGATGAGCGAACATATTCTGATCACGGGCGGCGCCGGATTCATCGGCCGCTTTGTCACTGAAGAATTGCTTCGCCGCGGCCACCGCGTGCGTATCCTCGACAATCTCCTCCCGCAAGTCCACGGCGACAGTGGTGCCCGCCCGGGGAACCTTGCGCCAGAGGCGGAGCTGATCGTCGCCGACGTGCGCGATGGGGATGCCGTTGCCAAAGCGCTGAACGGGATCGACAGCGTCGTCCACCTCGCCGCTGAGGTCGGCGTCGGACAGTCGATGTACGAGGTTGAACGCTACACCTCCGTCAACGACGTCGGAACGGCCGTGCTGTTCGAGCGGCTGATCGACAAACCTGTCCGCCGGGTCGTCACTGCCTCCTCCATGAGCATCTATGGCGAAGGTCTGTACCGCGACGCCGACGGCAATCTGGTGGAGGATGCCGCGCGCGGGATGATCCGCGATGGCCAGCGGCAGTGGGATCCGACCGACGCGCAAGGTCGCCCGCTCGTCCCCGTCGCCACGCCGGAGACCAAGCGCCCGGCGCTCTCCTCGATCTATGCGCTCAACAAATATGTGCAGGAGCGCACAACGCACATCATGGGCGCGCCCTACGGTATCGAAAGCGTCTGCCTGCGGCTGTTCAACGTCTATGGCCCCGGCCAGGCGCTCTCCAATCCCTATACCGGCGTGCTTGCGATCTTTGCCTCGCGCCTCCTGAACAAACAGCGCCCGATGGTGTTCGAGGATGGCGAGCAGCGCCGCGATTTCGTCCATGTCGGTGACGTCGCTCGCGCCTTTGCCGAGGCGCTGTTCCTGCCCGAGGCAGTTGGCGGCACGTTCAACGTCGGCTCGGGCAAGGACCGCTCGGTCACCGAGGTGGCCGAGGCACTCGGCCGCGCTATGGGCCAGAATGATGCGACGCCCGAGATCGTCGGCAAGGCGCGCGTCGGCGACATCCGCCACTGCTTCTGCGATACTTCATTGGCGGAGCAGCAGCTGGGCTTCCGCGCCACCGCCGATTTCGAGACCGAGCTTGCCGTGCTGGCCGATTGGGTTGCGCAGCAGACCGCCGAGGATCGCGTTAGCCAGGCGCGGGCTGAACTCGAAAAGCGCGGTCTGGTCGCATGACCACCGACCCTCACGCCCGCGACGGTCGCCCGATCCTCGTCACTGGCGGGGCCGGCTTCATCGGCAGCAACATCGCGCATCGGCTGGCGCGCGAAGGGCACAATGTCATCGTCTATGACGCGCTCGTTCGCGAGGGCGTTAGGCGGAACCTCGAATGGTTGAAGTCGAGCCACGGCGACAAGATCGACGTGCGGATCGCCGACATTCGCAACGAGGCCGCGATGACCGATGCGGTCCAGGCGTCGCAGGCGGTGTTCCACATGGCGGCACAGGTCGCCGTAACGACCAGCCTCGTCGATCCGCGCGACGATTTCGCGATCAACATCGCCGGCACGCTCAACGTGCTGGAGGCCGCCCGCTTATCGCCGCAGCCGCCAGCGGTTATCTTCGCCTCCACCAACAAGGTGTACGGCGATCTCGCCGACCTCGCCTTTGACGAGACGGCAAACGGCTACCAACCGGTTGATCCGCTCGTGAAGGCGTATGGCATTGGCGAGGCCCGTCCGCTCGACTTCCACACGCCTTACGGCTGCTCCAAGGGGGCGGCAGATCAGTACGTACTCGACTATGCGCGCAGCTACGGCGTGCCCGGGGCGGTGCTGCGGATGAGCTGCATCTACGGTGAGCGCCAGATGGGTACCGAGGATCAGGGCTGGGTCGCCCACTTCCTCATCCGAGCGCTCGAAGGTCGTACGATCGACATCTACGGCGACGGTCATCAGGTTCGCGACATTCTCGAAGTGAGCGATGCCGTGGACACCTATCTTGCGCTGTGGCGGCAGATCGATCGCTACAGCGGGCACGTCTTCAATTTGGGCGGTGGACCGAACAATGCCGTCAGTCTGCGTACCGTGCTGGCGGAGATCGAGGCAATCGTTGGTCACCCGATCGATCTGCGGTTCGGTGATTGGCGCGCGGGCGACCAGCGCTATTTCGTCGCGGATCGGCGCTCGGCCGACGCGGCGCTTGGCCTTGCCAAGCCGGCCGATTGGCGAAGCGGCCTGCGTCGCCTTGCCACTTGGCTCTCGGCCGAGCGCAACCTGCCGCTCGGCGCGGCGCCGCAGCCCACCCTGAAGGTGGCGGTGTGACGCACCGCTTACGCCGAATTCTGATGACGGTTGATGCGGTGGGCGGCGTCTGGCGCTACGCCGTTGATCTGGCGGGGTCGTTGGCAGAGTCTGGCATTGAAACGGTGCTGGCGGTGCTTGGCCCCACCCCATCCGACGTTCAGCGCGCGGAAGTGGCGGCCTTGCGCCGGGTGACGCTGGTGGAAACAGGCGAACCGCTCGACTGGCTCACCGATGATGCCGTCGCCGTGCGGCATGCCGCCGCCACCGTCGCGGCCCTCGCCATCCGCCACCGCGCTGATCTGATCCACGTGAACCAGCCAGCGCTTGCCGCCGGGCTGACGGGCGATCTTCCCGTGGTGGTCGTAGCACATGGTTGTGTCTCCACCTGGTGGGAAGCCGCACGACCGCGAACACCGCTCGATCCGGGCTTTGTCTGGCATCGTGCGCTCGTCGCCGAAGGGCTTCGCCGCGCGACCTGCGTAGTGGCGCCCAGCGAAAGCTACGCGAGGACGGTCGCTCGTTATTATGGTCTGCCGGTGCAGCCGATCGTCGTGCACAACGGCCGGGCGCCAGCGCCGCTCACGGCGGCGCCCATGCGCCACATCGCCTTCACCGCCGGCCGTCTCTGGGACGAGGTAAAGCGCACGCCGCTCCTCGATGCCGCTGCCGGGCGCCTCGCCGCGCCGCTTTATGCTGCTGGCGCAACCCGTGCGCCACATGGCGCCTCGGTTCCGGTGGAACATCTCCACCTTCTGGGGGAGCTGACGCCGGACGGCATGGCCGCCATGCTGGCCGCACAGCCAGTCTTCGTCTCTGCCGCATCGTTCGAGCCGTTCGGCCTGGCGGTGCTGGAGGCAGCTCAGGCGGGCTGCCCCCTCATCCTGTCCGATATCGACACCTTCCGGGAGCTGTGGGACGGCGCCGCGCGCTTCGTCGCCGGCGATGATCCCGCCGCCTGGGCAGACGCCATCGCGCAGGTGATGAGTGACGATACCGAACGCGCCCGTCTCGCTGATGTCGCTATCGCACGCGGCTCGCATTTCACCGTCAGCGCCACGGCGAAAGCGATGCGCACGCTCTACGCCGAAGCGGCAGCCGCCGTCGGCAAGTCCCCGGCCAGCACCAAGGAGAGGGTCGCGGCATGAAGATCATCTATTTTACCCACAGCTTGGCCTCCTGCTGGAACCACGGCAATGCCCATTTCCTGCGCGGCGTACTCAGTGAACTGGTGGCGCGGGGACATGACATCGTCGCCTATGAGCCCGAAGGTGCATGGAGTCTTGCCAACCTTCTCGCCGACCATGGCGAGGCAGGGCTGGCGGCCTGGCGCAGCAGCTATCCGGAGCTGACCGCCTCCACCTACGATCCGGCGACGCCGGTCGACCAGCTGACCGATGGCGCCGATCTCGTCATCGTGCATGAGTGGAACGATCATGCGCTCGTCGCCGCGCTAGGGGAGCAGCGCAAGCGGGGCGCGCGCCACACGCTTCTGTTTCACGACACGCATCACCGCGCGGTGAGTGAGCCCGATGCGATGCGGGCTTATGACCTCACCGGCTATGATGGCGTGCTGGCGTTCGGCGAGACGCTGAGCGAAATCTACCGGGGCTGGGGCTGGGGCAAGCGCGTCTGGACGTGGCATGAGGCGGCCGATCTGCGCCGCTTCCATCCGCCCGAGATCGAGGGGGAGCGGAGCGGCCTCGTCTGGATTGGCAATTGGGGCGATGGCGAGCGGACCGAGGAACTGGAGCAATTCCTCTTCGCACCCGCGCAGCAGGCAAACCTACGGCTCGACATCTACGGCGTCCGCTATCCGGCCGAGGCCCTGGAGACGCTCGACCGCTATGGCGTTCGTTACCATGGCTGGGCGCCCAACGCCGCGGCGCCGAACATCTTCGCGCAACATCTGGCCACCGTGCACGTGCCGCGCCGCTATTATTCCACCATCCTACCCGGCATTCCGACCATCCGCGTGTTCGAGGCGCTGGCCTGCGGCATTCCCCTGGTATCGGCACCATGGGATGATGCGGAAGGCCTGTTCAGCCCCTGGCAGGATTATCTGGTCGCCCGCGACGGCGCGGAAATGACCCGCCATCTCACCGCCCTGCGTGACGATGCCGGCTTGCGCCGCTCGCTCGTCCAGCACGGCCTCGCCACTATCAAGGCGCGCCACAGCTGCGCGCATCGTGTGGATCAGCTGCTCGCTATCGTTGCCAGCCTGCGCACGCCCGAACAGACAAAGGATGCCGCATGAAGATCGCCTTCTACGGATCGAGCCTGCTGTCCTCCTATTGGAACGGTGCCGCCACCTATTACCGCGGCATCCTGAAGGCACTGGCGGCGCACGGTCATCAGATCACCTTCTACGAACCCGACGCATTCGACCGCCAGGCCAATCGCGACATCGAGCCGCCCGAATATGCGACGTCGATCGTCTATCCCGCGACTGAGGAAGGCCTTCGCTCGGTTCTCGCAGAGGCGCGCCATGCCGATGTGGTGGTGAAGGCGAGCGGCGTCGGCGTGTTCGATGCGGAGTTGATCGCCGGCATCGTCGAGCATGCGCGCCCCGATGCGCTCAAGATCTTCTGGGATGTCGACGCCGCCGCCACCCTGGACGAGATCCGCGCCGATCCCGAACATCCCGTCCGCGCCGCTCTGCCGCAGCTCGACATGGTGCTAACCTATGGTGGCGGCCCGCCCGTCGTCTCTGCCTATGAGGCGCTTGGCGCGGCACGTTGCATCCCGGTGTACAATGCGGTCGATCCCGACACGCACCACCCCGTTGCGCCCGACGATCGCTTCGCCTGCGACCTTGCCTTTCTCGGCAATCGCTTGCCCGACCGCGAGGCACGCGTAGAGCAATTCTTCCTCGCTGCCGCGGCGGCGCTGCCTGAGCAGAGCTTCCTAATTGGTGGCAGCGGCTGGCACGACAAGCATATGCCGTCCAACGTCCGCCATCTCGGGCATGTCGGCACAGCGGATCACAATGCCTTCAACTGCACGCCGCGGGCGGTGCTGAACATCGCTCGCGATTCGATGGCGGCGGTGGGCTATTCGCCCGCCACCCGCGTGTTCGAGGCTGCCGGTGCCGGTGCCTGCCTCATCACCGATTACTGGGAGGGCATCGAGCAGTTCCTGATCCCCGGGGAAGAAGTGCTTGTCGCGCACACTGGGCAGGATGTCGCCGATCTCCTCGCCGATCTCACCACCGAACGCGCCCGCGCCATCGGCGATGCGGCTCGCCGCCGCGTCCTGGCCGAGCACACCTATGCTCTGCGCGCGCGCCAAGTGGACGAACTCCTGCGCGCCCATGTCGAACAGGCGAAGGTGGCTGCATGAAGCTCGTCGTCCTTGGCCTCAGCCTAGGCTCCTCCTGGGGCAATGGCCATGCCACCACCTGGCGAGCGCTCCTGTCGGGCTTCGCCGCCTGCGGCCATGATATCCAGTTCCTCGAGCGAACCGTTCCCTGGTACGCCGGCGATCGCCGCGACCTGGTCGATCCCGATTTCTGCCGGCTCGATTACTATGCCGATCTCGCCGATCTCGAGAACTGGCGCGACACCATTGCCGAGGCGGATGCGGTCCTCGTCGGCTCTTACGTGCCAGACGGCGTAGCGGTCGCGAAGTTCGTGCAAGGCACCGCAACAGGTGTCACCGGTTTTTACGACATCGACACCCCGGTTACGCTCGCGAAGCTGGAACGCGGAGATTACGAGTATCTCTCGCCCGAGGTGATCCCCGACTTCGACCTGTATCTGTCCTTCACCGGCGGCCCGACGTTGGACCGGATCGAAAGGCAGTATGGCGCCAAGGCGGCTCGCGCACTCTACTGCACGGTGGATGCGCAGCGGTACCAGCCGCTCGACACCTCCAAGCGTTGGGCGCTGTCCTATCTCGGCACCTACAGCCCGGATCGCCAGCCGACACTGGAAAAGCTGCTGATCGAGCCGGCGCGCCGCCGCCCGGACCTGCAGTTCGCCGTCGCCGGGCCGCAATATCCCGACGACATCGACTGGCCGGCCAATGTCACCCGGATCGATCACCTGCCGCCGGCCGATCACCCGGCCTTTTACAGCGAATCGCGTTTGACGCTGAACGTGACCCGAGCCGACATGATTGCTGCCGGCTGGTCCCCCTCAGTGCGCCTGTTCGAGGCTGGCGCTTGCGGCACGCCGATCCTGTCCGATCGCTGGGACGGCATCGACGACCTGTTCAAGCCGGGCACCGAAATCATGCTGGCAGACACAACCGAACAGGCGCTCGCCGCGCTCGATCAGGATGCCGCCGCGCTCGGCGAGGCCGCCCGTGCCCGCGTGCTCGCCGCTCATACCGCGCAGCACCGCGCTGCCGAACTCGAAACCTATCTCACGGAGGCCGCGAGGCCCCGCCCCAACAGGAGCAAGCCCAGCATGGATCGTTCGGAGACCCGCGACACCACCGGTCCGATCACCCTTGTTGCCGGTGGCGCGGGCTTCATCGGATCGCATCTGTGTCAGGCGCTTCTTGACCGCGGCGAGAGGGTCCTTTGCCTCGACAACCTGCAGACATCGCGCCCGTCGAATCTGGATGATCTCATCGATCACCCACGCTTCAGCTTCATCAAGGCCGACGTGATCGACAAGCTGCCGGCGACGGTGACGGACCTGACGGACCGGATCACGCGCGTCTACAATCTGGCCTGCGCGGCCTCGCCGCCTCATTATCAGGCGGACCCGGAGCATACGATGCTGACGTGCGTCCTGGGCACCGATCACCTGCTGCGCTTGGCGGAACAGTCCGGCGCCCGCTTCCTCCTTACCTCCACCAGCGAGGTGTACGGCGATCCAGAAGTGCACCCGCAGCGCGAGGATTATCGCGGCGCCGTCAGCTGCACCGGCCCGCGAGCCTGTTACGACGAAGGGAAGCGCGCTGCCGAGGCGATGGCGCTCGATTTTGCGCGACTTAATCGTGCTGACGTCCGCATCGCGCGCATCTTCAACACCTACGGTCCGCGGATGCACCCGGATGACGGACGTGTGGTATCGAACTTCATCTGTCAGGCGCTCTCGGGCGACACGCTGACCGTTTATGGGGACGGCAGCCAGACGCGGAGCTTCTGCTACGTCAGCGATCTTGTGGACGGGCTGATCCGCCTGATGGACAGTGACACCGTCGGATCGGAACCGGTGAACCTGGGCAATCCCAACGAGTTGACGGTGGGCGATCTGGTCACGCGCATCGTCGCCATGACCGGCACGAAGGGGCGGATCGATTATCAGCCGCTTCCCGTGGACGACCCGCGCCGTCGCAAGCCCGATATTACCCGCGCAAAGCAATTGCTCGGCTGGGCTCCGCTCGTTCCACTTGAAGATGGCCTGTCTCGGACCTGCGCATGGTTTGCGGAGGAACTGCGTCAGACGGATCGAATGCCGCTGCTGTCGGTTGCCGCTGAATAAGGAGAGCGGCCATGGACAAGCACGGCACCACCGAAACGAAGCGCCCGAACCTGTCGACCGAGCACCAGAAGGATGGCGATGCGATGCGGCCGTCCGAAACGCTCGACAAAGGGCGGAAGAACGAACAGACCGTGGAGCGCAAAACGTCGCTGACGAAGAACGAATAGCGGTTTTGGGTTCGCAAATCCGGGATCTTGCAGCTGCGGCAGCTGCTTGGTCCGCGGTTGAACGGTTCCGCGGAAAAGCGCGGTTTATTAATCAGTAACCCGCCATTTTTATTGCGGAATTGTTGCCACACCCATAGGCCGGGTTCCAATGAGTGCGACCCGCAACCAGCACCTGCTCGCGATGGAAAACGAGCGTCGTTTTCAGCTCCTGCTGGATGCGGTGAAGGATTACGCAATCTACTTGCTAGACGCGGATGGTTTCGTCGTCAGCTGGAATGCGGGGGCGCAACGCTTCAAGGGCTATTCCGCCTCCGAGATCATTGGCGAGCATTTTTCCCGTTTCTACACGCCGGAGGACCGCGCGATCGGTCTTCCCCTCCGCGCGCTGCAAACTGCGGCTTTGGAGGGCAAGTTCGAAGCTGAGGGTTGGCGAGTTCGCAAGGACGGACAACGCTTCTGGGCCAATGTCGTCATTGATCCCGTCAAGGACGAAACCGGCGCTTTGATCGGCTACGCCAAAGTCACTCGTGACATCAGCCAAAAGAAGGAAGCGGAACGCGCACTGTTCCGCAGCGAGCAGCAGTTCCGCCTGCTCGTCCAAGGCGTGCGTGACTACGCCATCTACATGCTCGATCCCGATGGAAACGTGTCCAGCTGGAACGCAGGGGCGGAAGCAATCAAGGGATATCGCGCCGAGGAGATCGTCGGGCACCACTTCTCCCGCTTCTATACCGAGGGAGACAGGGAAACCGGCGAACCTGCCAAGGCGCTTCGCACCGCCCTTCTCCAGGGCACGTTCGAAAAGGAGGCACTGCGCGTTCGCAAGGACGGGACAACCTTCTGGGCGCACGTGGTGATTGATCCAATCCACGACGACGCGGGCGTGCTGACTGGCTTTACGAAGATCACCCGTGACGTCACCGAGCGGCGTCGTGCCCAGGAGGAGCTGGAAACCGCACGCGAGGCATTGGCGCACAGTCAGAAGATGGAAGCCATCGGCCGCCTGACGGGTGGCGTGGCCCATGATTTCAACAACCTCCTGACGGTTATTCGCTCATCGGCAGACCTTCTGCAGTTGCCGAACCAGACCGAAGAGAAGCGACAGCGATACATCTCGGCGATTGCTGAAACGGCCGATCGCGCGGCGCAGCTTACCGGCCAGTTGCTGGCCTTCGCGCGCCGTCAGCCACTGGAGCCGGAGACTTTCTGCGTCGGTGAGCGCGTTCGCGGTCTTGAACGGCTGATCATCACCACCGTTGGTTCGCCGGTCTCCGTGAAGATCGAGATCGAGGAGGCTGTAGGTTCCGTCACCGCCGATCCGAACCAGTTCGAATCCGCGATCCTCAACATGGCCATCAACGCAAGGGACGCCATGCCGCAAGGTGGGGAGTTGCGGATATCGGCACGCAACGTGCGCCATGTTCCGTCCGTTCGCCGGCACGCGGCGATCGAGGGCGAGTTCGTCGCGGTGGACATCACCGACAACGGCACCGGGATGGATGCTGAAACCCAGGGGCGCATCTTCGAACCCTTCTTCACCACAAAGGAAGTGGGCAAGGGCACCGGGCTTGGCCTTAGCCAGGCTTATGGCTTCGCCAAACAGTCAGGCGGTGAAATCAGCGTACAAAGCCGTTTTGGCGAGGGTAGCACGTTCACCATCTATCTCCCTCGTGCCACCGCGCGCGCTGCGCCTGATCGGGCCGGGTCAACGCCGGCGCAACTACGCGACGAGCTGCCAACGCAGCGGGTGTTGATGGTGGAGGACAATGAGGTGGTCGGCCGCTTCGCCCTCGCGCTGCTGGAGGAACTCGGCCAGTCGACGGTTTGGGCCACCAACGCCGAATCCGCGCTGAGGACGATGGAGTCGCAGAACGGCGCCTTCGACTTGGTGTTCACCGACGTGGTGATGCCCGGGATGAGCGGGGTCGAGCTCGCCAAGGAAGTGGAACGTCGCTGGCCGAATTGCCGCGTCGTGCTGACCAGTGGCTATAGCCATGTGCTGGCGGAGGAAGGAAACCATGGTTTCCCGCTGCTGCGAAAGCCGTATTCGCTGGAGCGGCTGATGGAGGTGCTCGGCGTCAGCGGAAAGGAAACTGCGCAGGCCTGAGGCCGTGCGGGACGCCATTCATCGCCGTTCGCACAGCGAGATAGCGGGCACCAAATGCTGCCCCGCCGCTATGACGGGGCAGCCACCCACTAGGCTCAGGCCGCGGCCTGCTCCTCGTAGGACGGATAGTCGATGTAGCCTTCCGGTCCCTTGGAATACCAGGTCTTGGGATTGTCCTGCGCCAGCGGGGCGCCGGCACGCAGGCGTTCGACCAGGTCCGGATTGCCGATGAACGGGCGACCGAAGGCGATGGCGTCGGCGAGCCCGGAGTCCAGATCGGCCTGGGCCTTCTCCAGCGTGTAATCCTGGTTCAGCACCAGCGGGCGCGTGAACACCTTGCGGATCTGCGGACTCAGCTTGGGCACCGTGGTCGCCCCGAACGTGCCGTCGGGCGCCTGCTCACGCAGCTCAAGGAAGGAAATGCCAAGCTCGTCCAGCACCTTGGCGGCCGGAATGAACACGGCTTCGGGATTGCTGTCGTCGGCGCCCTGGGTCTCGCCATTGGGCGACAGGCGGATGGAGGTACGCTCGGCGCCGGCTACCGCAATCACCGCTTCCACCGCTTCCTTCATGAAGCGGATGCGATTGTCCGGCGAGCCGCCGTAATCATCGTCGCGAAGGTTCGTGTTGTCGCGCAGGAACTGGTCGATCAGATACCCATTGGCGCCATGCAGTTGCACCCCATCGAAACCGGCGGCCAGTGCGTTGCGAGCAGCCTGGGCATATTGTTCGATAGCTTCCTTGATCTCATCCAACGTCGCGGCGCGCGCCTCACCATAGGGATTCTTGGCCGGGTTCGGATAGGGCGCGCGGGTGGCGGAAGCCGACAGCGGCTGCAGCTTGTTCACATCCGGCCGCGCCAGCCGGCCCTGGTGCCACAACTGCGCAATGATCTTGCCACCGGCTTGGTGTACCGCCTCGGTGACTGGCTTCCAGGCTTCCGTCTGCGCTTCGTTCCAGATGCCCGGCGCGTTGGGCCAGCCCAACCCCTGGCGGCTGATGCCGGTCGCCTCGGAGATGATCAGGCCGGCGCCGGCGCGCTGGCGGTAATATTCGACCATCATTTCGGTCGGCACGTGATTGTCGTCGGCCCGGGTACGGGTCAGCGGCGCCATCAGCACGCGGTTTGCGGCCCGAATGGCGCCCAGTTCGATGGGATCGAATAGGCTTGGCATTTCAAACTCCCCTTCCGTTTCACTTTGCTACGGGACTTGCCCGACTTAGGTGGTTACGGGGCAGCATGCACGAGGGACCCGCCCCAAGAAAAGCTACATCACGCCCAAGCGGCGGAGCGCTGGCCTTTGCCGCTTTGATCGGCGGCAACGTCGCGCTTGCCTTCGGGCCCTGGTTTGTCCGCCTGACGGATGTGGGCCCAGTAGCGGCGGGGTTCTGGCGGATCGGCCTTGCGACTCCACTCCTGCTGGGACTCGCCTCTCTTACCGGCGGTCGTCCGATCGCAAGCGCCCGCGGGCTTGGCTGGGTGCTTGCCGGCTCCGGGCTCCTGTTCGCTGGCGATCTCGCCAGCTGGCACGTCGGGATTCATCAGACGAAGCTCGCCAACGCCACTTTGTTTGGCAATGCTGCCACCTTCGTGTTTCCGCTCTACGGCTTTCTCGTGGCGCGCGCCTGGCCGACACGGATGCAGGGGCTGGCGCTTGGGCTGGCTGCGGTTGGTGCGGCATTGCTGATGGGGCGCTCCTATCAGCTTGATCCGCAGAACTTCGTCGGCGACCTGCTCTGCCTGGTCGCGGGGATCCTCTACGCTGGATATTTCATCCTGATGGCGCGGGCACGGGCCAGCATGGCGCCCCTGCCCGCCCTTGGCCTGTCGTCAGCGGCAACGGTCCTGCCACTCCTCTTCGCCGCGGTGCTGCTTGGAGAGCGCATCTGGCCGCAGCATTGGGGGCCGCTGATCGGCCTCGCCGTGTGCAGCCAGGTGATCGGCCAAGGCTTGATGATCTATGCCCTGGGCCGGTTCAGCCCTCTTGTGATCGGCCTCGCGCTGCTGACGCAGCCGGTGGTGGCGGCAACGGTTGGCTGGCTTGCTTATGGCGAAGCGCTCGGCACAGCCGATTTCGTCGGAGCCCTGCTCGTCGCCATCGCGCTGGTGCTGGTGCGCATCGCGCCCGAACGTCGCGCGGCTATCTCGGACTGAAGCGGCACTCGCGGCTCTCCGCCCGGGTTTCAGCAACAGGGAAGAAGGCACAAGGTGGCAATTGCGCCACCGACGCGCCTATATGCTGTTCATGACCGATACCGCAGACCTCACGCTCGACGAGATTCGCGTCCTCCTTGCGCCTTCCATCGCGGAAAATGCTGCGTTTGACGGCTGGGCATCGGCTGCGCGAGACATGGCGGCGGACATGAACGGCGTTGATCGTGATGTGGCAGCCCTCGCTTTTCAGGGTGGGCCGGTTGATATGATCGATGCCTGGTTCGCCAGCATCGATGCGGCCATGACGGAGTTGCTCCCGCCACAGCAACTCGCGACAATGAAGATCCGGCAGCGGATCACCGCACTTGTTGAGGCACGGCTGATGGCCACGGCCCCGCACCGTGAGGCACTCCGTCGGGCGCTCGCGATCCTTGCCATGCCTCAGAACGTCGGCACGGCCGCGCGGCTCGGCTGGCGCAGCGTCGATGCCATGTGGCGCGCCGCCGGGGACACGGCGACCGACTATAATCATTATACGAAACGGGCGATGCTGTTCGCCGTCTACGGTGCCACGGTCACCGTCTTCCTTGATGACGAGAGCGAGGGCCACGCCGATACCCGGGCCTTCCTGGCACGGCGCATCGACGGGATCATGCGGTTCGAAAAGGCAAAGGCGGGGATCACGCGGCGCGCCCAGCACCGGCCAAGCCTTACCCGCTTCGTGGGCCGCCTGCGCTATCCGGTGGTTTGATCGCGCTGCTCGCGCTCACGCATTTGAGCGCGTGTGAATTGATAACCATTCGCAATGCCGTTAAGGTGCTTGCGTGCTTGCTCCTGCTCCCCTCCCGCTCGAATCGCTCCCGCTGCGTCGCCGGGCGACGGTTTCCGCCATCGCGTGGGATCGGCTCGCCACGCCAGAGGCTCGCCGCCTGCGCGAGTTCGGCTTTGAGGAAGGGGTGTCGGTGGAGCTTCTGCACCGCGCCACTCTGTTCCGCGGGCCGGTCGCCTGCCGGATCGGGCGCATGACGGTGGCGCTGCGCCGCAATGTTGCGGCGGCGATCACGGTGACGACCGACTGACATGAGCATCCTCCCGCTGGTCGCGCTCGTCGGCAATCCGAATGCCGGCAAATCCGCTTTGTTCAACGCCTTGACCGGCGCCCGCCAGAAAGTGGGCAACTACCCCGGCGTCACGGTGGAACGCCATTCGGGCCGCTTGGCGCTAGACGATGGTCGCCCGGTTGAACTCGTCGACCTCCCCGGCACCTACAGCCTGGATCCCTCTTCTCCTGACGAGCAAGTCACGCGCGACGTTCTGTTCGGCCGTCAGGTGGGCGAGCGCCGGCCAGACGCGCTGGTGGTCGTCGTGGATGCCGCCAATCTCGATCTTCACCTTCGTTTCGCTCTCCAATTGATCGCGCTTGGCCTGCCGGTGGTGGTCGCGCTCAACATGGTCGACCTAGCCGAGCGGGACGGCCTAACCCTGTCTGCGGAGGCCCTTTCTCAAAAGCTCGGCGTGCCGGTGGTGCCAACCGTCGCGGTGCGCAAGCGCGGGCTCGACGTGCTGCGCGCTGCCCTTACCACCGCGGTTGAGGGAAGCGGGCAACAGGCGGAGATTCCTGCTGCGGGCGACGCGGAGCCGATGAGTCAGCTTCAGCGCCGGGCGCGGGAAATCGCCCGTGCAGCGATTGTTTCCGAAACGCCAACCCGGCGCTGGAACAACGCGCTCGACACGATCGCCTTGCACCCTGTGGTCGGGCCGATCGTGCTGGTGGCGCTTATGTTCGTCATGTTCCAGGCCGTGTTCAGCTGGTCCGAAGCGCCGATCGGCTGGATCGAGGGCGGCTTTGTGGCGCTGGACGAAGCCATCCGCGGCATCATGCCGGACGGCCTGCTGCGCTCCATGATAACGGACGGATTGATCGCCGGCGTTGGCGCCGTGCTGGTCTTCCTGCCTCAGATCCTCATCCTGTTCACCTTTATCCTGGTGCTCGAGGCATCGGGATATATGGTGCGCGCGGCCTTTCTGATGGATCGCATGATGGCGGGCGTGGGCCTGTCTGGCCGAGCCTTCATCCCGCTATTGTCCAGCTTTGCCTGCGCGGTCCCCGGGATCATGGCGACCCGCACGATCAGCGATGAAAAGGACCGGCTGACCACGATCCTGATCGCGCCACTGATGACATGCTCGGCGCGCCTGCCGGTATACACCATCATCATCGGCGCGTTCATCCCGGACCGCAACGTGCTTCCCGGCGTCGGCTTGCAGGGGCTGGTGCTGCTCGGCCTTTATCTGGCGGGGATCGCCGGCGCCTTCATCGCCGCGCTGGTGCTGCGTCGCACGGTCACGAAGGGCGATTCATCGGGCTTCATGATGGAAATGCCGCGCTACCAGATGCCGCGCCTCAGCGACATCGCGATCGGCCTGTGGAGCCGTGCCTGGCTGTTCGTGAAGCGGGCAGGCACCATTATCGCGCTCACCACCATCGTGCTTTGGGCGTTGCTCAGCTTCCCGCGCGCCCCGGAGGGACAAAGCCAGGTCGATCATTCCATCGCCGGTCGCATCGCCAGCGGGATCGAGGTTGTCGTTCGGCCGATCGGCTTCAACCACGACATCGCGCTTGCACTGCTCCCCGCGATGGCCGCGCGCGAAGTGGCGGTTTCGGCGATCGGTACGGTCTATGCGGTGGACGATGCGGAGGATGCCGCGGGCGAGCGGACGATTATCGAAAACCTGCAGCACCGCTGGTCACTGCCCACGGCGCTCGCCTTCCTGATGTGGTTCGTTTTCGCGCCGCAATGCATTTCCACGATCGCCGTCGCCAGACGCGAGACCAACGGGTGGAAGTGGCCGCTCTTCATGGTTGGCTATCTGTTCGGCGCCGCTTACATCATGGCCGGAATCACATACTGGCTCGCGGTTGCCGCGGGCCTCTGAGGGGCCCCAATGGCAGGCAGCGTTAACAAGGTTATTCTCGTCGGCAATCTCGGGCGCGATCCCGAATCGCGCTCGTTCCAGAACGGCGGCAAGGTCGTGAACCTGCGCATCGCGACCAGCGAAACGTGGAAGGATCGCAACTCCGGCGAGCGCAAGGAAAAGACCGAATGGCATTCGGTCGCCATCTTCAACGAAGGCCTGGCAAACGTCGCTGAGCGCTTCCTGCGCAAGGGCTCCAAGGTCTACATCGAAGGGCAGCTGCAGACCCGCAAATGGCAGGATCAGAACGGCCAGGACCGGTATTCGACCGAGGTCGTCCTGCAAGGCTTCAACAGCGTCCTGACCATGCTTGATGGGCCCGGCGGCGGTGCTGCTGGTGGTGGTGGCGGCGGTGGTCGCGACTTCGGTGGGCGCGACGATTTCGGCGGCGGTGATGATTTCGGTGGCGGCTTTGGCGGCGGTGGTGGCGGCAGCCGCGGCGGCGGCAACAAGGGCGGCGGCTTTGGCCAGTCGCGCGGTGGCTTCGCGGACGATCTTGACGACGACGTCCCGTTCTAGGATCGAAATCACCGGGTCGGCGGTTGATGCCGGGTTCCTCTTGGGGAACAATCGCGCCGCACGATAGGGCAAGGGCCGGACTGCTGGACGAGGACGCCGCACCTTCCTTGACGAAGGGGGCGCCCGTCCATCGCCCCGCGCCCCCGGACGCGACTCAATTTACCCTCACCGGTCGTCCGGCCGGTGATGGATCAACCCGACGGGAAACGTGACTCCTTCTTCCGCGCCCCTCTCCAACCACTCCCTCTTCAACGAGGGCGCTCGTGAACGAGTGATGGCGCTGTACGATCTCGCCGGCGCTAGAGACGAGGGGCTGCTCGACGATCTCGTCACATTCGCCGCGGAACTTTGCGCCACGCCAACGGCGGTGGTCAGCGTGGTGGAGACCGAGGCGCAGGTCTTCCTGTCGCGCACTGGCACCGATCTGGAAGGAACACCGCGTTCCCAGTCCTTCTGCGCGCATGCAATGCAGGGCGCGCGCACAATGGAGGTGCCGGACGCGACCCAAGACGCGCGCTTCGCGGATAACCCGCTTGTCACCGGCACGCCGCACATTCGCTTCTACGCCGGCGCGCCCCTCACCACGCGCGAGGGCATCCCGCTGGGGGCGATCTGCGTTCTGGATGCGGCGCCTCGCGACGGCCTGACGCCCTTTCAGACGCGTGGCCTCGAAATCCTCGCGACAACGGCAATGGCACGTCTTGAGACGCGCCGCGCTGCGCGTGAGCAGCGAGAGCAACGCAAGTCGGCGGCGCGGGCACGGGCGGCGCTGGCGGATAGCGAAATGCGCTTTCGCACCTTGGCAGACACCATGCCTCAGATGGTCTGGTCGACGCTGCCTGACGGTTTTCACGATTATTACAATGCACGCTGGTATGAGTTCACTGGCGTTCCCTCCGGCACCACCGACGGCGCTGGCTGGAACAACATGTTCCATCCGGAGGATCAGGAACGGGCCTGGCAGGTCTGGCGGCAGAGCCTGTCGACTGGCGAGCCATACCAGATCGAATATCGCCTTCGCCATTTCGACGGCACTTACCGCTGGGTGCTTGGCCGCGCCTTGCCGATCCGTGATGATGCGGGGCAGATCACGCGCTGGTTCGGCACCTGCACAGACATTCACGAGCAGAAGCTGGCGCTCGAAGAGCGCGAGATCATCAGCCAGGAACTGTCACACCGTATCAAGAACATCTTTGCAGTGATCGGGGGCTTGATCCAGGTCGCGGCGCGGGCGCACCCGTCGCTTGCGCCGCTCGCCTCCGATCTTCGGCAACGCATTGCCGCGCTTGGCAGGGCGCATGATTTCGTTCGCCCGCACAGCCCGAGATCCCGCCCCTCTGTGCATCAGGATAGCCTGCGTGGCCTGCTGGACGAGCTGCTGGCGCCCTACCAGTCACGGCCCGGGGAGCGGGTGACGATCACCGGCGCGGACGTGCACGTCGACGACCGAGCCGCCACTCCATTGGCGCTGTTGTTCCATGAGCTCGCCACCAACGCGAGCAAATATGGTGCACTGTCGACCCCCGAGGGCCAGGTCATCATCGATATCGATACGCGGGGCACACAATCGCATATTCGCTGGCAGGAGCGCGGCGGCCCGCGCGTTGATGCTGAAGCAAAACCGGAAGGGTTTGGTAGTCAGCTGATCGAGTTGAGCGCCGTTCGGCAGCTTGGCGGCACGATCAGCCGCAATTGGCCGGTCGAAGGGCTGGAATTGTTGCTGGAGGTTCCAACGGCTTCGTTCAGCCGTGCGCACCGATCCTGATGACATCTTCGTCCGGGGCCACATCCTGATCGCCACTGGCTAGCGCAGCCGCCGCCAGGATTGCCCGATCGCTGAACGGTTTGCGAACATACCCCAGCGCGTCGGACGGAATGCCGATCTGCGACGGATTGGCGGTGACAAAGACGACCTTCACGCCATAATCGCGCGCGATCCGCTCCGCGATCTTGGGCCCCGTCGCCCCATCACGAAGATTGATGTCCACGAAGGCGAATGAGCACCCTGGCGCCGCGGCGATGGCTTGGTCGCTGTCGGCGGCAATGCCCGCCACTTCATACCCGGCGTCAACAAGGATCCGTTCGAGATCCAGCGCAACGAAGATCTCGTCTTCAATGATCAGGGCTGTCTTGGTCATGATATGTTGCCGTGCAACACTGATTGCGGCCTATCGGTTCCACGAAGCAGAAAAATTGCATGTTCCGCGAGAAAATTGGCCGCGGCCGATCTGGTCTGCTTGTCGCCTGAAAGGAACCAGGCCCCCTCCACCGCAATGCCGCGCTCGCGCAGATGCGCGCGGAAATCGTCCACGGTCAGGTGGTGAATGTTGGGCGTGTCATACCAGCGTTCGGGCAACAGCCGGGTTACCGGCATCCGTCCACCCCACAACAGTGACAAACGCACGCGCCAGTGCGCGAAATTGGGAAAGCTGACGAAAGCGCGCTGCCCGATCCTCAGCAACTGGCCGAGCACCGCGTCGGGCGCGCGACAAGTCTGCAAGGTCTGGCTGAGGATCGCGTAATCGAAGCTGGCATCGGGATAGCCGGCGAGATCGGTGTCGGCATCGCCCTGGATCACGCTGAGCCCGCGGCCGACCGCCGCGGCAACGTTGCGGGGGTCCAGTTCCAGTCCACGCGCGTCAGCCTGCTTGGAATCGCGCAGGGCCGCCATCAGCGCGCCGTCGCCGCAGCCCACGTCAAGCACGCGGCTGCCCGCCGCGACATGATCGGCAATGATCGCGAGGTCCGCGCGCAGGGTCATGATGCGGTTCCCATGAAGCCGGCGACGACTCGGTTCATCTCCGGCGAATCGAGCAGGAAGGCGTCGTGGCCATAGGGGCTGGACAGCTCCACGAAGCTCACCGGGGCGCCCGCAGCATTGAGCGCCTGCACGATGCTGCGCGACTCGCGGGTGGGGTAAAGCCAATCAGTGTCGAAGCTGATCAGCGCGAAGCGGGCGCGAGTCTCGCGGAAGGCATTGGCGAGCAGGCCGCCATGCTCCTCTGCCAGATCGAAATAGTCCATCGCGCGGGTGATATAGAGATAGGAATTGGCGTCGAAGCGATCGACAAAGGCGATGCCTTGGTATCGCAGATAGCTTTCGACCTGGAAATCGGCGTCGAAGCCGAAGCTCTTGGCCTCACGCGCCTGCAGCCGGCGGCCGAACTTTTCGGTCAGGCCGGCTTCGGAAAGATAGGTGATGTGCGCCGCCATCCGCGCAACTGCCAGGCCCGCCGCTGGCACGTCATGCCCGTAATAATCCCCGCCGCGCCAGTTGGGGTCCGCCATGACGGCTTGCCGCCCCACCTCGTGGAAAGCGATGTTCTGGGCCGAATGGCGGGCGGCCGATGCGATGACGACGACCGCCTCCACCCGCTCCGGGAAGGTCGCGGGCCAGCTCAGCGCTTGCATCCCGCCCATCGATCCGCCGATCACCGCCTTCAGCCGTTCGATGCCGAGATAATCGAGTAACAGCGCCTGCGCGCGCACCATGTCGCGAATGGTGATCACGGGAAAGCCCATGCCAAAAGGCTTGCCGGTCACGGGGTTCACGGTCGCGGGGCCGGATGATCCCATGCAGCTGCCGATCACGTTGGCGCAGACCACGAAGAACCGATCGGTGTCCACAGGTCGCCCCGGTCCCACCATCTGCGTCCACCAACCCTGCTTTCCGGTTCTCGGGTTGGCGCCCGCGACATGCTGATCCATGGTCAGCGCGTGGCAGATCAGAACGGCATTGCTGCGATCGGGCGCAAGCGTACCATAGGTTTCATAGGCGATCTCGACCGGCGCAAGCCGCCCCCCGCCGTCTAGCGGCAGCGGGCCTGGCAGGATAACGTGGCGCTGGAGACCGAAACGCTGGTCGTCGGCGGACATGGGTGTGCGCTAGCATCGTGTTGCCGATGGGGGAAGCGGTGCATCTGCGCCGCGCTGCGCCTTCCCGCCCGCTCGCGGCGCCCAACTTGGCGCCGCTTTGACCCCGCGCGGCCAAATCCGCGCCGTTGCCAACCCTTGTCGCCCCCCGCTATGCGCCCGCTCCATGACTGGACCCGTTCCCAAACCATGGATCATGGACATCGCCCCTTATGTGCCTGGGCGGTCGACGACTGACGACGGGCGAAAGGTCGCCAAGCTTTCGTCTAACGAGAATCCGCTCGGCACCAGCCCCAAGGCGCGCGCGGCATTCGCCGCTGCCGCGAACAACCTCGAACGCTATCCGGACGCCAGCGCGAATGAGCTGCGCGACGCGCTTGCCGCCAAGCACGGGCTCGATCCCACCCGGATCATCTATGGCAATGGCTCGGACGAGGTGCTGCATCTCGCCGCCGGCGCCTTTGCCGGGCCGGGCGACGAAGCGATTTACGTGAAATATGGCTTCGCAGTGTATCCGATCGCCATTCGCCGTGTCGGTGCGACCCCGGTGATCGCGCCGGACGCGGACTATGCAACGGATGTCGACGCCATTCTTGCCGCCGTGACAGATCGCACGCGCGTCGTATTCGTCGCCAATCCAAACAACCCCACCGGCACCTATGCGCCCCGTGCTGAGATCGAGCGGCTGCACGCCGGGCTTCGCGACGACATCCTGCTGGTGCTCGATCACGCCTACGCCGAATATATCGACGGCGGCGACGACGATGGTGGAATGGCCTTGGCGGCTTCTGCTTCCAACGTGCTCGTCACCCGCACATTTTCCAAGATGTACGGCCTTGCGGCGGAGCGGATCGGCTGGGGCTATGGGGCGCCCGCGATCATCGAGGCGATGCACCGGATCCGCCTGCCCTTTTCGATCACCATTGCCGGCACCGCTGCCGCAGTGGCGGCGCTGGGCGATACCGATTTCGTCGCCAACACGGCCGCACACAATGCCAAGTGGCGGGCGTGGTTCTCGGATGAGATCGCCAAGCTGGGCAACGCTGGCCTGCGGGCCATTCCCAGCCAGGCCAATTTCGTCCTGGTCGTGTTCGAAGGCGATCTGACGGCAGAGGCAGCGTACAAGGGCCTGATGGATGCGGGCTATATCGTCCGGTGGCTGCCGGGCCAGGGTCTGCCGCACGGGCTGCGCATCACCATCGGCACCGAAGATGAAACCAAGGGCGTCATTGCCGCCCTTCGCCAGATGACGGGCGCGGCGTGATCGGCCGTCGCGCTTCCCGAAGCGCGACGGCACACAGGCACTAGGCACAAATCGACATGCTTCCTTTCGCCCGCGTCACCATCGTCGGCCTTGGCCTGATCGGCTCCTCCGTTGCGCGTGCGGTGCGGCAGCACATGCCGACCGTTCGCTTGACGGGCCATGATGCGGACGCCGACGTGCGCGCTCGTGCGGACGGCCTGGGGATCGTCGACGATGTGACCGACACGGTCGGCGCCGCCGTGACCGATGCGGAACTGGTGATCCTGTGCGTTCCGGTCGGCGCAATGGGGGCCGTCGCGATCGAGATGGCCGCTGACCTGCCCGCCGATGCGATCGTCAGCGATGTCGGCAGCTGCAAGGCCGAGGTCGTCAGGGCGCTGACGTCGGCTCTGCCGGGCAGGACCATCGTTCCGGCGCACCCCGTTGCAGGCACTGAGCAGAGCGGGCCGGAGGCCGGGTTCGCCAGCCTGTTCCATCGCCGCTGGTGCATCGTCACCCCCGTCGCGGACGGTGACCCCGTCGCAACGGAGCGGGTTGCCGAATTCTGGCGACGGCTGGGCAGCATGGTGGAAATCATGGCGCCCGATCATCACGATCGCGTGCTGGCCGTGACCAGCCACCTGCCGCACCTCATTGCCTATACCATCGTCGGCACGGCGAACGACCTCGCCGAGGTCACCCAGTCCGAAGTGATCAAGTTTTCCGCCGGCGGCTTTCGCGATTTCACGCGTATTGCGGCTTCAGATCCGACGATGTGGCGCGACGTGTTCCTCGCCAACAAGGAAGCCGTGCTGGAAATGCTTCAGCGCTTCAGCGAAGACCTTTCGCACCTTCAGCGGGCGATCCGCTGGGATGATGGCGACACGTTGTTTGATCTGTTTTCCCGTACCCGCACGATCCGTCGCTCGATCGTCGATCAGGGGCAGGACGATGCGGCGGCGGACTTCGGCCGCAAGCACGACTGATCGCCTTTCCGTCTGCGGCTCTCTCTACGACCGCATCGCCATACCGGACGATCAGCGCGCGCGTTCCAGCTCCAGCGCGTTGATCGCTTCCCAAACCCGCTGCTCGACTTCGCGACGCGGCAGCCCCGGCGGGATGGGTTCGCCGATCCGCATCGTGACCACGCCAGGCCGCTTCGCCCCCTTGCGGGGCAGGAAACGCCCGCTGTCCAGCGCGATTGGCACCACAGGCAGGTTCAGCGCCTTGTACAGCCCGGCAAAGCCTGATCGCAGTGGCGGCGTTTCCCCGGGCGCAACGCGAGTTCCCTCGGGATAAACGATCACCGAACGCCCCCTTGCACGTAGCGCGGCGCCTTCGGCCATCAACTGGCGCAAGGCCTTGGCAGACGCTTCGCGATCAACCGCCATGGATCCGTACTTGCGCGTCGCCCAGCCCCACACCGGGATCTGCGCCAGCTCACGCTTGAGCACCATTGCCGGCCCGCCCAGGATCAGCTGCAGCTCAGTGGTTTCGTACATCGCCTGGTGCTTGGCCACGAACAGGAACTGCCCCTCGGGCACCGTTCCTTCCACTCGGGTCGTGATGCCAAGGATGTGGCGCGCGGCCCAGCGCTGGAAACGCGCCCAGCGATGCGCGTGATGGATAACCGTCCGCTCACCGAAGAGCGCGGCCGGTGCAACGCCCAATACGATAGGCACCGATCCGGTGTAGAAGACGATCTGGTAGATGATCGATCTCAGCCAGTTCAACATCAGCCAATTCCCGCCCACAACGCGATCCGGCGGAGGATCAGCTTGTTATACTCGTTCACCAGCCGTCCTAGACGCTGCTCCGCTGGAACGCCGTCGCGATAAATGCGGACGTCGCTGTCCAGAGTCGCGCCCAGTTCCATGCGCGCGCGGGCCATGTGCCAGTCGGATGTCACCAGGCGCACGGATTTGTACCCATGCTCGCGCATCCAGCGCGCGGTCTCTTCGGCGTTGGAGCGGGTATCCACCGCCTCGCGCCCCAAATCGACGCAGCAAGCGATCGCCGCTTCATGGCCGTTTGCCGCTGCCAGATCCGCCTTGCGCAATCCGGTGGCGACGCCCGTAACCAGCATCCGCTTCGCTCGCTTGCCCTCGATCAGCGCCAGCCCGCGCGGGATCCGGCCGGGCCCGCCGGTGGGCACCACGATGGCGTCGGTGGTCAGCTGCGGATCAGCAGGCTGGGCCAGCGTCAGCATGAAAGCGGCAAAGCCCAGGCTCCAGGCAACGGCGACCAGTCCGATCAGCCGCGCGATCACAGCACGGATTCCAGCGCGCGGGTGATGGTGAAGCGTGCTGCCAGCGCCGCGAGCAGCACGAAAGCGATCGGCAGCATCCCCAACATCGCCCAGCCCGATGGTCCAAGGCTCGCCTGCCCCAGCAACTCCGATCCAAGCTCCGTCGCCTGCGCACTGACCAGCAACAGCATCGCGATAGCCGCAAGGCTGCCGATCGCGGCCCCGACGCCGGCGTCGCGGGCGATCCTCCGCTGGAACAGGCGCGCGACCTGCACATCGGTTGAACCAAGCATGTGCATCACTTCGATGGTGTGCCGATGGGCATCCAAGCCTGCTCGCGCCGCGAGCACGACAACCGCAGCCGTGGCGGTGGCCAGAAGGACCACCAGCACCAGCGCGATCAGCACCACTAGATCGAGGAAGTCGGCAACAGGGGCCATCCACGCTTCCTGTGCGTCAACGCGGGCTGCGGGTGCAACCCGGTTCAGCGCGGCGCGAACCCGCGACAATGCGGCCGGTCCCTCCGTCGCCAGCTCAAGATCGATCATGGCCGGCACGGGCAGGTCGGCATCGGCGCTGTCGTCGCCCAGCCATGGCCGCAGCAACGCTGCCAGCTCCTCGCGATCCACCGGCTCGGCGCTGCGAACCTCCGGGAGCCCGCGCATCGCTGCCAGCGCTCGCGCCGCCTCCGCTTCCTGGCGTTTGGGATCGCTCGCCACCACTTGCACCGTTGCGCGGCCAACCAGCTGGTTTTCCAGCGCATCGGCCGCATTGCGGGTCCCCAGCCCCAGCGCCGCGCCCAGCACGGTCAGGAACAGCATGATCGCGATGATCCACACCATCGCCCGCACTCCGCGCGCTTCGTCCAGCACGCGGCGCGTACGCTCTGCCCGGGTCATCACGACGCGGTTCATGCCGGCTCCCGAGCCGGCGGGTGCCGCAGGGTACCGGTCGGATCCTGCAGGCGTCCCTTCACCAGCCGCATCATCTGCGCACCGGACACGCGTTGCATCAAATGGATGTCGTGGGTCGCCACTACGACCGTTGTCCCAAGCCGGTTCAGCGAATCGAACAGCAGCAGCAGTCGCTCGGCCATTTCGGGATCGACGTTGCCGGTCGGCTCGTCCGCCACCAGCATCTCCGGGCGTGCAATCACCGCGCGGGCGATTGCCACGCGCTGCTGCTCACCACCCGACAGCGTCTCCGGCCGCGCATCGGCCTGGTCGGCAAGCCCAACCCATGCCAGCATTTCGCTCACCGGCTCCGCGATCTCCGCCTCCGGCATCCCGGCAATGCGCAGCGGCAGTGCGACATTGTCTGCCGCTGACAGGTGCGGGACCAGCCGGAAGTCCTGAAAGACCACGCCGATGCGCCGGCGAAATCCCGGCAGGCGGCCGCGCGGCATGGTGACGGCATCTTCGCCGAACAGCCGGATGATCCCGCGGCTAGGGCGCTGCGCGAGGTACAGCAGGCGCAGCAAAGACGTTTTCCCCGCCCCGCTCGCTCCCGTCAGGAAATAGAAGGATCCCGGCGCCAGCGCGAAGCTGATGTCGGACAGCGTTTCCGGCCCGTTGCCGTAGCGCAGCCCCACATTTTCGAACTGCACGATATTCGCCATTGCGGCGCCGTTCGTCCTTTACCCACTGATGCCCCGCACGCGCCATCGCACGATGCACCTGGATGCTTCAACCTTCCCTTGCATGCAGCGCAAGGGCCGTGTTTAGATTCGCGATGGCTTCAGCCCTTCCGTTCACCCGCCGGTAGCGCCCCGCGATGATCCTGCAATGTCCCGAATGCCGCACCCGATATCTGGTGCCCGATACCGCGATCAGCGCGGAAGGGCGGACGGTTCGTTGCGCCCAGTGCCGGCACAGCTGGCATCAGGAGCCCGACGCCCGAGCGGTGGAGGCGATCACCGCCGCCGCATCGGAGATGGCGCCGCCCGCCGCGCCCGCCGGGTACGCGTCTGACCAGCCTCCCCCGTCGGCGGCAGCCGATCACGCAGCCGCATCAGCGGCGGTGGAGCGCGCGGCGTCCGCTACTTCCGACGCGGCGCGCCCTGCCGAAGCGGGGACGCCCCCGGTTCCGTCGTTCGTCAACGCTGCGCCCCCCGGCACGGCAGGTACGAGCGCCAACCCATTTCCCTGGCCGACCACGCCCGCCGCAGCGATTCCCGCGGAGAGCGCCGCCCCCGCGCCTCGCAAGCGCGCCCGCGTCAATCCCGCGCGGCGCTGGACCATTGCGGCGGTCCTGGCGGCATTGCTGATGCTGGTCGCCGTCGGCGCGATCCTGTGGACCAGCGCTCCCGGCCTCGCGACGCAGCTCGGCCTGTCGTTCGGGCCGCAGGAATCACCGCTTCGCCTGATCGACAATCCGATCGAGCGGCGGGAGATCAGCAACGGCAGCGAATTGTTTGCGGTCAGCGGCAAGGTGCTGAACCCGTCGAACGAGCGCCAGCGGGTACCCGATATCCGCGCAGACCTGCGTGACGCGCAGAACCGGATCGTCTTCACCTGGACGATCATTCCGCAGCAGCGCACGCTGGCGCCCAAGAGCGCGATCGACTTCAATTCGGCCAAGCTGGATGTACCCGCCAGTTCCAAGAAGCTGGAATTGAGCTTCGTCGGGGAAGACGGCAATTAAGGGGCGCCCGGCCGAATGAGCGTCTGGCGGCCGGGGTGGACAAAAAGCGGGCGCCAACATGCGAAATCGCAATCTTTTCGCGCAGAACCACCAAAGCCCCATTGCCAGCCCCTGGAACCCTTGCTAGGGGCGCGCTCCTGCCAGCCGCCGGCCTAACCCGGCGGACATCACGTGCGGTCGTGGCGGAATTGGTAGACGCGCAACGTTGAGGTCGTTGTGTCCGAAAGGACGTGGAAGTTCGAGTCTTCTCGACCGCACCATTGATGAACGGCGGGGGCTACCAACGCTCTTCGGAGCGCCCCTCCCGTTCTCCTGCCGGCAACCTATGACCCAGCCTTTCCGCACCGCGGCCCTTTATCAGTTCACTCGCTTTGACGATCCGGTCGCCTTGCGCGCTCCGATCGAGGCAGTTTGCCGAGCCAATGGCATTGCCGGCACGCTGCTGCTGGCGAGCGAGGGGCTGAACGGCACGATCGCCGGCCCTGCCGACGGGCTGGAAGTGGTCATCGCCCACCTTCGCACATTGCCGGGCTGCGAGGGGCTCGTCGTCAAATATGCCTGGGCGCCGGAGATGCCTTTTCACCGGATGAAGGTCCGGCTGAAGAAGGAGATTGTCTCCATGGGCCAGCCCGGACTGGATCCGGCGCGCGACGCTGGCACCTATGTGGCTCCGGAGCACTGGAACGCGCTCATCGAGCGGCCCGACACGATCGTGATCGACACGCGCAACGATTATGAGGTTGCGATTGGCACCTTTCCCGGCGCCATCGACCCGCGCACCCGTACCTTCCGTGACTTTCCCGAATGGTTTCGCGCCAATCGCGAGCAGCTAATCGCTGACGGGACCAAGGTCGCGATGTTCTGCACCGGTGGGATTCGCTGCGAAAAGGCGACGGCCTTTCTGAAGGCGGAGGGCGTTGACGAGGTCTACCACCTCGAAGGCGGCATCCTGAACTATCTGGAGAAAGTACCCGCGGACGAGAGCCGCTGGGCCGGCGAATGCTTCGTGTTTGACGAACGCGTCGCGGTGACGCCTGATCTGGCGCCGGGCAGCCATGTTCTGTGCCGCGCCTGCCGTCGCCCGGTCGGCCCGCAGGACCGCCAATCCGGTCTCTATGTGGAGGGCGTCAGCTGCCCCGCCTGCCACGCCGAGCATGACGACGAGCAGCGCCGCCGCTTTGCCGAGCGCCACCGTCAGGAAACGCTCGCCCGCGCGCGCGGCGTCCGCCACATCGGCGCGCGCATGATCGACGAGCAGGACGACCCGGCGGCCGACTGATCCACGCGCTAGCCCGAGCCGCTGGCGCGGCGAAAGCAAGCGTTCTCAACGGGCTAAGACCGTGCCAGCCTGGATGCGTGTTGGGCAGCTTCGTGGACCGGCTACCAGCCGCACAGCATAAAAAGAAATCGCTCCCGATCAGGCGCGATCCCCATTCTGATACACAAGCCAGTCGCCGCTCACGCACCGAACACGGCGCTTGAGCGGCGGGTAGCGACCCCGCGCCTCAGGCGGCGCGGCGGCCGAACTCCTTGTTGATCGCCAGCGCCGCCAGCGTGCAGACCGCGCCGGACAAGAGGTACAGGCCGACCGACCACAGGCCGAAACGGCTGGCGAGGAACAGAGCGACCAACGGGGCGAAGCCGGCACCGATCACCCAGGCGGCATTGGCGACGATCGCTGCGCCGGTATAGCGGCTCTCCGGCGGGAAGTTGCTGTTCACCGCACCCGAGGACTGGCCGAACGCGAGGCCCAGCAGCGCAAAGCCCCCCAGCATGTAAATCGCTTCGCCGACCTCACCAGCGCCGAGCAGGCGAGGCGCAAAGCCGCTGTACACCGCGATCAGCGCTGCGGAGACACCCAGAACGGCGCGCCGGCCGACGCGGTCCGCGATCACGCCGGAGGCGAGGATCGCCAACAGGCCGATCACTGCGCCCAGCGCCTCGATGCCCAGGAACCGCACCGGCTCCTCCCCGGCGTACAGGATCACCCAGGACAGCGGGAACACCGTGACGAGATGGAACAACGCGAAGCTGGCAAGCGGAGCAAGCGCGCCCAGCACGATCGTACGCCGTTCGCGGAACATGGTGGCGAAAGCGGGCGACGGCTGAAGCTCCCGGCTTTCGAACAGGCGCTCGAACTCCGGGGTGGCAACGAGTCGCAGTCGCGCGAACAGGGCCACCACGTTGATCGCCAGCACCACGAAGAACGGATAGCGCCAACCCCAGCTCAGGAAGTCCGCCGGCGTCAGGATCGCCAGGAAATAGGCAAACAGGCACGATGCCACCAGCAAGCCCAACGGCGCGCCAAGCTGCGGGATCATCGCATACCAGCCGCGCTTTTCCTCTGGTGCGTTCAGCGACAAAAGCGACGGCAGCCCGTCCCATGCGCCACCCAGCGCCACGCCCTGGCCGATGCGAAACAGCGCCAGCAGCAGCGCCGAGAGCGTTCCCACCTGGGCGTAGCTGGGCAGCAGCGCCAGCGCCATGGTCGATCCGCCCAGCAGGAACAGCGCCATGGTCAGCTTGGTGCCACGCCCGTGAACGCGGTCGATCCACATGAACAGCAAGGTGCCGAACGGCCGGGCCAGGAAGGCGAGCGCGAAGATCGCGAACGAATACAGCGTCCCCGTCACGGCATCCACGTAAGGGAACACCAGCTTCGGAAACACGAGGACCGACGCGATCGCATAGACGAAGAAGTCGAAGAACTCGCTGGTGCGGCCGATGATCACGCCGATCGCGATCTCACCGGGGGCGATTTCCTTGTGGCGCGCATTCACCAGCCGTGCGTCACGCTCCAGGGGCGTCGAGTCCGCCGCAGTGGTTGATGCAGTCATTCGTCATGCTCCCGCGGCAATCCGCCGTGCAATAATGGTTGGCCCGCGTCGGGGTTCATCAATACACGCCTGTGCCGGAGGCACGCTAGTGACGGGATTGGACAAATTGTCCAATGTAGCGCCCCGCGGACTCGGCCTAGGAGCGCATCATATGCCCGACCATCCCGCCCCGCTGGCACGGCTTGCCCGTGCGGCTTTGATTCCGCTCCTGCTGCTCGTTGCCGGTTGCCAGGGCGCCGTGCTCGATCCGGCAGGCGATATCGCACTTCAGCAGCGCAACCTGATCTACGCGTCTGTGGCGCTGATGCTGCTCATCATCGTTCCGGTGATGATCCTGACGGTCGTGTTTGCCTGGCGGTATCGCGCGGGCAACAAGGATGCGACCTACGATCCGCACTTTGATCACTCGACATCGCTGGAACTCGTCATCTGGTCCGCGCCGCTGCTGATCATCATCGCGCTTGGCGCGCTGACCTGGTCGAGCACGCACCTGCTCGATCCGTTCCGCCCGCTGAATCGCATTTCCGCGACGAAGCCGGTCGATCCGAAGCAGAAGCCGCTGCTGGTCCAGGTGGTGTCGCTCGATTGGAAGTGGCTGTTCATCTATCCCGAACTCGGCATCGCGACGGTGAACGAGCTGGCGCTCCCGGTCGATCGGCAGGTCCGCTTCGACATGACGTCCAGCAACATGATGAACACCTTTTACGCGCCGACGCTGGCGGGCATGATCTACACCATGCCCGGGATGCGCAGCACGCTGCACGCCGTGCTCAACCGTCCTGGCGATTTCGAAGGCATGTCCGCCAATTACAGCGGCGCCGGCTTCTCCTACATGCGCTTCCGTCTGCGCGGGCTGGACGATGCCGGCTTCGCGCGCTGGGTGGGCGAGGTGAAGGGCCGCGGCGCGACTCTGGATACCGCCAGCTATCTGAAGCTGGAAAAGCCCAGCGAGAAGGTGCCGGTCATGCACTTCGCCAGTGTCGATCCGAGCCTCTTCCAGCGCGCGTATGAGCGCTGCGTCACCCCGGGCACGCCATGCATGAGCGAGATCATGGCCCGCGACCATGCGGCGGGTGGCGGCGGCAAGCCGCATCCGATGAAGGCCGGCGAAGGCATGCCGTCCGGCCGCCAGTCGCTGCCGCGCGAAAAGCCGGAGGGCGGGCTGATGAAGGACACGGACGAGATCACGCCCGTGCCGCACAACTCCAAGCCGCGCCAGCCCGGTACGCCAGGCACGACCGACCCTGACTCGCCGCGTAACCGCGACCTCACCTTCCTCTCCCTGCCATCCGCGACGGGTCATGCCCGCGCGGCGCGCGGCTGAGCCGCCGGAGCCCCTCGATGTTCAACGAATCCGTCCTGAAGACGATATTCGGTCGTCTCAGTCTAGAATCCTTCCCGATCCATGAGCCAATTCTGCTCGTGACCTTCGGTGTCGTCGTCCTGCTTGGCCTCGGCATCGTCGGTGCGGTGACCAAGTACAAGCTGTGGGGCTATCTGTGGACCGAGTGGTTCACCAGCGTGGACCACAAGAAGATCGGGATCATGTACATGATCCTGGGCATCATCATGCTGCTGCGCGGCTTTGCCGACGCCATCATGATGCGCCTGCAGCAAGCCATGTCGTTCGGCGCGAACGAAGGCTATCTGAACGCGCATCATTATGATCAGATCTTCACCGCCCACGGTACGATCATGATCTTTTTCGTCGCGATCCCGCTGGTGGTGGGCATCATCAACTATGTGATGCCGTTGCAGATCGGCGCCCGCGACGTCGCCTTTCCGTTCCTCAACAACTTCAGCTTCTGGCTGACGGCGGCGGGCGCAGCGCTCGTCATGGTGTCGCTGTTCGTCGGTGAGTTCAGCCGCGGCGGCTGGCTGAATTACGTGCCGGTCGCCAACCTCCAGAACAGCCCGGATACCGGGCCGGATTATTATCTCTGGGCGCTACAGATCGCCGGCATCGGTACCACCCTCTCGGGCATCAACATGGTGGTCACGATCATCAAGATGCGTGCCCCCGGCATGACGATGATGAAGCTTCCGGTGTTCTGCTGGACGGCGCTGTGCAGCAACGTGCTGGTTATCGCCATCTTCCCGGTCCTCACCGCCGCCTTCGCGATGCTGATGCTGGATCGCTACGTCGGCACCAACTTCTTCACCAATGATCTCGGCGGCAACCCGATGATGTATTGGAACTTGGTGTGGATCTGGGGCCACCCGGAGGTGTACGTCCTCATCCTGCCGATCTTCGGCATCTATTCGGAAGTCACCTCGACCTTCACGGGCAAGCGGCTCTTCGGCTATTCGTCGATGGTCTATGCCACGGTCGTCATCACGATCCTGAGCTACCTGGTGTGGTTGCACCACTTCTTCACCATGGGCTCGGGCGCCAGCGTCAACAGCTTCTTCGGCATCGCGACGATGGTCATCTCCATCCCGACGGGTGCGAAGATCTTCAACTGGCTGTTCACCATGTACCGTGGCCAGATCCGGTTCGAGCTGCCGATGCAGTGGGTCGTCGCGTTCATGCTCACCTTCGTGGTGGGCGGCATGACCGGCGTGATGCTCGCGATCCCGCCGGCCGACTTCGTGCTGCACAACTCGCTGTTCCTGGTCGCGCACTTCCATAACGTGATCATCGGCGGCGTCGTGTTCGGCCTGTTCGCCGGCATCGATTACTGGTGGCCCAAGGCCTTCGGGTTCAAGCTCGATCCGTTCTGGGGCAAGATCCACTTCTGGGGCTGGGTCATCGGCTATTGGGTCGCCTGGACGCCGATGTACGTCGCTGGCCTGATGGGCGTGACGCGGCGCCTGCGTCACCTCGACGACGCGACCTTGCAGCCGTTGTTCGTCATCGCCGCGATCGGCGTCGCGATCATCGCGATCGGTATTGCTGCCTTCGTCATCCAGATCGCGGTCAGCATCATCAACCGTGACAAGCTGCGCGTCGGTGACGATCCGTGGAACGGCCGTACCCTGGAATGGGCGACCAGCTCGCCCCCGCCGGCGTACAACTTCGCCTTCACGCCCGTCGTGCACGATCTCGATGCGTGGCACGACATGAAGGAGCGTGGCCACCAGCGCCCGAAGAGCGGCTTCATGCCGATCCACATGCCGCGCAACACCGGTGCAGGCGTGATCCTGTCCGCGCTCGCCACCGTGCTCGGCTTCGCCATGGTCTGGTACATGTGGTGGCTGGCGGCGGTGAGCTTTGTCGCCATGATCGGCTACGGCATCGCGCACACCTTCAACTACAACCGCGATTATCACATCCCGGCCGAGGAAGTGGCCGAGAACGAACGCAAGCACGCGCTGGCGGGAGCCTGACATGACGACCCATTCCCCCACCGTGGAGGAAGCGAACCGGACGGCCGGGGCGGATGCCGCCCCGCCCATCTTCTACCAGACGGAGGCTGATCATCACGATCACAGCTCCGGCGGTACGATGCTGGGCTTCTGGATCTACCTGATGAGCGACGCGCTCATCTTCGCCACGCTGTTCGCCACGTACGGCGTGCTCAGCACCAGCTATGCTGGCGGCCCTGCCCCGGCACAGATTTTCGATCTGTCGCTGGTCGCGCTGAACACGGCGATGCTGCTGATCTCCTCGATCACCTGCGGCATGGCGATGATCGCGATGGAGCAAGGCAACGTCCGTGGCACTCAGTTGTGGCTTGCCATCACCGGCCTGTTCGGCGCCGCGTTCATCGGCATCGAACTCTACGAGTTTGCCGAGCTGATCCACGAAGGCGCCACGCCCATGCGCAGCGCCTTCCTGTCCGGCTTCTTCACCTTGGTCGGCACGCACGGCCTCCACGTGTTCAGCGGCCTGATCTGGATCGTGGTGATGCTGTTCCAGCTGAGCCAGCGCGGTCTGATCATGGAAAACCGCCGCCGCCTGATGTGCCTCAGCATGTTCTGGCACTTGCTCGACGTCGTCTGGATCGGCGTCTTCACCTTCGTTTACCTGCTCGGAGTCCTGCGATGAGCGCCTCCCACCCCCGCGCCAATACGCACGATCACGGCCATCACGGTCACGACCACCACGGCCATGACGCGCCGCCGGCTGATGGCGGCCACGGCCACGGCTTGCGACGCGGCTATGTTATCGGCTTTCTGCTGTCGGCGGTGCTGACGGCAGTGCCGTTCTGGCTGGTGATGACGGGCGCGCTGGCCAGCGTGCAGGCGACCGCCATTATCGTCGTCGCCCTCGCCTTCGTGCAGATCATCGTCCACACCTTCTTCTTCCTGCATCTCAATCCGCGTGCGGAGGGCGGCTGGACGTTGCTCGCCTTCATCTTCACCGTGATCATCATCGCGATCGTGATTGCGGGTTCGCTGTGGATCATGTTCCACCTGAACAGCAACATGATGCCGATGGACGGCATGGGCATGTGATGCGGCGTTATGCGTTCGTCGGCGTCTGCCTGACGCTGGCGGCGCTGTTCACGGCACTTGGGTTCTGGCAGGTCGAGCGCCGTGCCTGGAAGCTCGATCTGATTGAAAAGGTGGAGACGCGGGTTCACGCCGCCCCGTCTCCCCTGCCCCCGCCGTCCCAATGGGGCGGTGATCTGGCGTACCGGCGGGTGCGTATCACCGGCCGCTTTCTTCACGATCGTGAGACGCTGGTTCAGGCTGTCACCGTGCACGGGGCGGGCTGGTGGGTGTTGACCCCCATGCGCCTGTCGGATCCGGAACCGGCCTTCCGGCGCGCGACAGGCCACCCGCTGATCCTGGTCAACCGGGGCTTCGTACCCAATGAGCGCCGCGATCCCGCCAGCCGAAGCGCTGCCCAACCCGCCAGGCGGGTCACCATCACCGGCCTGCTGCGCAAGTCGGAGCCGGGCGGCGCCTTTCTGCGCAGCAACGATCCGGCTGCGGATCGCTGGTTCTCCCGCGACGTTGCCGCCATCGCCCGGGCGCGCGACCTTGGCCCGATCGTGCCGTTCTTCATCGATGCCGACAGCACGGCTAACCCCGGTGGTTTCCCGATTGGGGGGCTGACCGTGATCGCGTTCCGCAACAATCACCTGTCCTACGCCATTACATGGTTCGCGCTGGCACTGCTCAGCGTTGGAGCCAGCGTGATGGTGATGCGCTCGGGCCGCAAAGGGCGATGATGGATTCGCCCCTTCTCGCGCTCACGCGTCGATCCGTGGCGCAGGCCGGTTCATCGCGCGATTCCACCGCCGCCGAAAACATGCGCCAGCTGCTTCAGCTGCGCTGGATGGCGGTCGCTGGCCAGTTGATCACGATCCTGGTGGTTCACTTTCTTCTCGGGGTGAAGCTGCCGCTGTTCCCCATGCTGGTGGTGATCGCGCTTCAGGTCTTCGCAAACGTCGTAAGCTTCGTGCTGCTCAGCCGGGATCGCGTCACCAACGTCGAATTAATGCTCGGCCTCCTGTTCGACGTCGGCTCCCTCACGGCGCAATTGTCGCTTAGCGGCGGTGCCACCAACCCGTTCGTGTCGCTGTACCTGATCCAGGTGGTGCTTGGCGCGATCCTGCTGGAAACCTGGTCGGTCTGGGTGCTCGTCGTCCTCACCACCGTTTGTTACGCCGGGCTCGCCGCCGACAGCCGTCCGCTGGATTTTCCCCCCAGTATCGAGCCGCTCATTGGCGATCTCAACGCGCTCGGCGCATGGCTCAGCTTCGTGCTCAGCGGCACGCTGCTGGCGATGTTCGTCACCCGGATCAGCCGCAACCTGCGCGCGCGCGACGCCTTTCTAGCCGATCTGCGGCAGCGCGCGGCGGAAGAGGATGGGATCGTGCGCATCGGCCTGTTTGCCAGTGGCGCGGCGCATGAACTCGGCACGCCGCTCGCCTCCTTGGCGGTGATCCTCAGCGATTGGCGGCGCTTGCCCAAAATCGCACAGGATCCCGAACTCGCCGGTGAGTTGGCGGAGATGCAGGCGGAGGTGGAGCGCTGCAAGGCGATCGTCACGGACATTCTCCATTCCGCCGGCGAGCCACGCGGCGAGGCGATGCAAAGCGTCGCTGCTCGCGCCTTTCTTCATGACATCGTGGAGGAGTGGCGCACTACGCTTGCCAGTGGCCCTCTCGACGTCGACCTGAACGGTTTGGGCGATGCGGCGGTTGTTGCCGGCCCCTCGCTGCGCCAGGCCGTGTGGAACCTCCTCGACAACGCCACCGAGGCGTCGCCCGGCAGCGCGGCATTGGTCGCCACCTGCGATGCCGACGAACTCACCATCTCGGTGATCGATCGGGGGCGCGGGTTCACCGAAAGCCAGCTCGCGTCGGTCGGCAAGCTCTATCATTCGGGCAAGGGCGCTGGCCACGGTGTCGGCCTGTTCCTTGCCAGCAACGTCGCCCGCCGCCTGGGCGGGCGGCTGGAGGCGATGAACCGTCCTGGCGGGGGTGCCGATGTGCGGCTGGTCCTCCCCCTGGCGAAATCAAGGCGCTAGGGTTCACCGCAACAGCCTGCCGGAGACAGCGATGAGCACCGAACGCCGGATCCTGATCGTCGAGGACGACGAAACGTTCGCGCGCACGCTTCAGCGGTCGTTTGAACGACGCGGCTATAGGGTCTGGCTGGCGCATGGTCCCGCTGAGATGGAGGCGGTGCTGGAAGAGGCCCGGCCGGGCTTCGCGGTCGTCGATCTGAAGCTCGGCAACGCGTCGGGCCTCGCTTGTGTCGAAAGGCTGCATGGCTTCGATCCCGCCATGCTGATCGTGGTGCTGACCGGCTTCGCCAGCATCGCCACGGCGGTGGAGGCGATCAAGCTTGGCGCCTGTCACTACCTGGCCAAGCCTTCCAATACCGATGACATCGAGGCCGCGTTCAGCAAGGCGGCGGAGGGGAATGCCGATGTGCCGATCGAAGGGCGCAGCACCTCCATCAAAACGCTGGAGTGGGAACGGATTAACGAAACGCTGGCCGAAACCGGATTCAACATCTCGGAAACTGCCCGCCGTCTCGGCATGCACCGCCGCACCCTTGCGCGGAAGCTGGAAAAAAAGCCGCTGCGTTGAGGCACGACGGACCGTGTTAACCTGGATCTAATGCATGGCCGGTTAAGTAGCGGCCATGTTCCCGGTTTACGAAGAGGAACGCCTCGCGGCGCTGCGTTCGCTGGAGGTGCTGGATACGCCGTCGGAGCCCGAGTTTGAGGCGATCGTCCAGGCGGCTCGTCACATCTTCGACTCCCGCATGGCCTTTGTGTCGCTGGTCGATGCGGACCGCCAGTGGTTCAAGGCACGCTGCGGCCTGGATGAACCTGAAACACCGCGCGAATTCTCGATCTGCCAATATGTCGTCGCGACCGACGACATGCTCGTCATTCCCGACATGCTCGCGGATCCGCGCTTCGTGTCGAGCGTGGTGGTCACCGGCCCCCCGCACATCCGCTCCTACGCCGGTGTCCCGCTGCGCCAGGGCACGTCGCCTGATGCGCGCAAGCTGCCCATCGGCACTCTGTGCGTCGCGGATGATCGCCTGCTGACGTTCACCCCCGAAAAGCTTGCGCTGCTGCAGGGTCTTGCCGGCGTCATCGAAAGCACTCTGGAAGCACGCCGTGAACGGATCGAGAGCCTGAAGCTCGCCCTGTCGCGGCAACAGGCGCTGATCGAGAGCGAACGTGCCCACCGCTTGCTGCAACAGGCGGAACGCATGGCGCGTGTCGGCTCCTGGCGTCTCGACCTCGCGAACAACGATACGCACTGGTCGGCCCAGACCTATGCGATCCATCAACTGCCGCCCGTCGGCAGGCCGGAGCTGGAGAAGGCACTGCTCCATTATCCGCCGGCCGACCGGGCGCGGGTGCAGGAGGCGCTGGCTGCCTGCGCCGTGAATGGTCAGCCCTGGGATCTGGAGGTCGACCTCATCAATGCCAAGGGCATGCTTCGTCGCATCCGGCTGATGGGCGAAGCCGAAGTTCGCGACCGTCGCGTAGTGGCGATCATCGGCGTGATGCAGGACATCACCGAACGCTACAAGGTGGAGCGAAGGCTGCGGGAATTCGCGCTCACTGACGAGTTGACCGGCCTCGCCAGCCGCCGCGCCTTCAACGGAACGCTGGACGAGGCACTCGTCACTACCCCTGCCTGTGGCTCCGCCCTTGCCGTCGCCATCATCGATCTCGACCGCTTCAAGGAAGTGAACGATCGTCTCGGCCATCCCACTGGCGACGAGGTGCTTCGCGCCATGGCCGCCAAGCTCAGCGCTGCCGATTATCTCGGTGACTATCTGGCCGCTCGCCTTGGCGGCGACGAATTCGTGGTGATGCTCCGCGGCAGCCACGCGGCCGAACGGCTGGCGGAGGGGATCGAGCAGTTGCTCACCGACCTTCGCCACACTGTCTATGGCGAAGGCGCCGATCCCCACGCCGGGATCACAGTGTCGGCAACAATCGGTGCCTGCGTCCGCGATGCGGCTCATGCTGACCGGCCCTCGCTGATGAAGGCCGCGGACGAAGCGCTTTACGTGGCAAAGCGGACACGGCGGGGCACCGGCGCGATTGCCGGATGTGACGGCATTCTCGTCGCCCATGGCGCTGCGCCGGTAGAAGGGGCGGCGTAACCGTCCGTTCGCTGCGGTTGACGGCCGCAGTCACCCCGGCTGTCGCGGCGTCCACTTCCCCTTGGTCCGGCTCGTCAGGTGAAACTGGCCGCAGCGATCGCAGCGATAGATGCGCAGCGTGATGGCCGCCTTCTGCGCGGCGGCAAGCGCGTTCGCTTCCTCGGCAAAGCGCAGCTTGCGGCGGCAGGAACTCAGTTTCGTCCGCAAAGCCCGCCCTTCCCTGACTTGGCGCTCACGACAGGAGTGCACGCCCGCCGTCCATGACCGAAGCGGGTCCATCTCGCCCCCCGGGCACGCCGTCGCACCGCAACAATCCGGTGTTGAGGCGTTACACCGCGGATGCCCTCATTCTCCACCCCCGATCCGTACATCCTGTGGCTTACCGGGGCGGGGGTGCTGATCGCTCTTGTCGCATGGTTGCCGATGGCGCTGCGCAAGCTGCCGCTGTCTTTGCCGATCATCTGCATCGGCATCGGTGCGGCGATATTCTCGCTCCCCGCCGTGCGATGGCAACCGATGCCGTTCGATTATCCGGACGTGACGGAGCGGCTGACCGAGTTCGTCGTGATCATCGCGCTGATGGGGGCGGGCCTGAAGCTGGACCGGATCTTCCGTTGGCGTCACTGGGGCGTGACATGGCGGCTGCTCGCGATCACCATGCCTTTGGGGATCGCCGCAATCACCCTGCTGGGTGCCTGGTGGCTTGGCCTTGGCTGGATCGCGGCACTGCTGCTGGGTGCCTGCCTGGCGCCGACCGATCCGGTGCTTGCCGCCGATGTCCAGGTCGGTCCGCCCAAATCGAATGACGAAGACGAGGTCCGTTTCGGCCTGACGTCAGAGGCCGGGCTTAACGACGGGTTCGCCTTTCCATTCGTGCACCTCGCCATCGTACTCGGCACCCTTGCCGCCACTGGCCAGCCCTGGGCGAAGACCTGGGTTCTGGAAAATGTGGTGTGGGAGGTCGCTGTGGGCGTGGGTGCCGGCTGGCTGATCGGCAAGGCCTTTGGCTGGCTCACCTTCCACGTCCCCGCCGAAACCAAGCTGGCGGCCACCGGCGATGGCCTGATCGCGGTGGCCGCCACCTTCGTATCCTATGGTTTGACAGAGGTGGTTCACGCCTACGGCTTCCTGTCGGTGTTCGTCACCGCGCTGGCGTTGCGCCGGTCGCATCGCGATCATGAATTCAACCATCAGATGCACGCCCTCACCGAACAGGTGGAGCGGATCGCCATGATGGTGCTGCTGATCCTGTTCGGCGGCGCACTCGTGGATGGCTTGCTGGCGGCGCTGCGCTGGACCGATATCGTGGCGGCGGCGTTGATGATCCTGATCGTTCGTCCGGTCACCGGGCTGATCGGCCTCGCTGGCTTCCGGGCGGATCGGTCGGAAAAGCTCACCATCGCCTTTTTCGGGATTCGCGGCGTCGGCTCCTTTTACTATCTCGCTTATGCCCTCAACCGGATGGAACTGGCCGAGGCGGATCGCTTATGGGCGATCGTCGGCATCACCGTGCTGTTCTCGATCCTGCTTCACGGGCTGACGGTCACCCCGGCCATGCGCCTGCTGGATCGCCAGCACGGACGCGATCCCGATCGAACGGCCGCGCCGCCCCCGGGGCTGCAAGGCCCAGCGGCGGAATCGTGAACAGTCAGGCCGCTACGCGGCTGGCGTAGCTCTTTTCTTCGATCAGATCGGATTCCAGCTTCAGGTTGATCTCGCGCTTGATCGCTGCCCGCTCATCATTGCGCTGATAGACGGCGCGGGCCAGCCGGATGAAATCAGCGCCGAACTCGCGCGCCGCCTCCTGCTCCCGAATGGCGTCCTCGATCTCCCACAGTGCTTCGTTCACCGCCTTCAGCGCGCGGACCAGCGGGGCGATGCCGCTCCGGTTCAGCACCTGCGCACCGATGGAGCGCAACAGGCGATATTCGCGCAGCACATTCTCCCGCGCTTCGGCGCGCGTGATCCGCTCGCGCTTGATCTCCAGGATGGTGATCTTGTCGAGCAATTCACCCCAGGACACGGGAACTGACGGTGCTGCGATACTCGCCATGGGCCGACCTTTCGTGGTTGGTGACAATGGTGTTCGGGTTGGTCAGGTCGCGAACGACGCGGGCGATCACGCCTGCCCAGTCGCCGGGCGTTTCCTGCACATAAAGGCGCATGTCCGGGTACCACGGCGTGTTCGTCGCCGCCGGGTTCCACCGCCAGTCCGGCTCCGCCTTCAGCAGCAGCCAGGTGGGGCGGCCGAGCGCGCCGGCCAGATGTGCGATCATCGTGTCCACCGTGATGACCAGATCGCAGGCGGCCACCAGCGCTGCCGTCGCATCCATGGCAAAGGGGCAGCCCGCCGGATTCAGTACCGGCAGTGTCGTTGGTTCGGCAACCAGCGTGATACAGCGCTTGGCCGCAGCAATTGGCGCGAACAGCACTGGATCGAAGGAGCGCGCCGGATCCCAGTCACCGCCCTGATGACACAGGCCGATCGTACCTGCGGGCAATGCGGCCGGGCTCGCGCGCAGATAGGGAAAGTCGCTCGCGTCTGGCTTTGCCCGCAGCGCAAAGGGCAGCTCTGTGATTTCGAGGTCGCAATCTGCGGGCGGAAGCGGATGGGCATGGTCGAACGGCGCAAGGGTCAACGGAGCGTCGAGGCTGGCGAGCAACGGGTGCAGCCGTTCGGGTGCCTCCACCGTTACTCGTGCGGCACGGGCGGCCAGCGCGGGCAGAAACCGCGCGAACTGGATCGTGTCACCCAGTCCGTGATAGCACCGCACCAGCACGTCCCGCCCGTCGAAGGGGCGACCATCCCATACCCAGCGCAAGTGATAGGGCAGCTTTGGATCGTCGCGCGTCGCGGGATCACGCGTCGCCAGATCGCGCGCAGAAAGTGCCCACGCGCGGGGGTAATCCTCCGCCCGCATCGCTGAAACCCAATTCAGTGCGCCCTCCTCCATCAACAAAGCTGAATGTCGCGAAGGCGTCGCAGGTTCCCTCCCCTGCCCCGCAGCCACGAGAAAGCCGCAGGTGAAACGGGTCAGGGAACAGCTTTGAAGTACGTTCGTTAGGCGTAACGAGGTTCCCCCTGCCATCGCGTGCCGGGGGCCATCATCTTGGGCGCCGCATGTCGCGGGCCGTCATCCAGGGGGCGCGATGCCGGTAGCCGCACGTTCGAATGACCAAACGCGGGATCGCGAGCTAAGTAGTAGCATCGCCGCGCTCGCTCCGTGGTTTCACAACATCGACCTGAACGGCGTGCAGACCGCGCCCGATCATTTCCTTGGCAATTATCCCGGCGACAAGTTCGCCCGCTTTGCGCCGATCTTTCCCGCGGACCTCACCGGCAAGAGCGTGCTCGACATCGGCTGCAACGCCGGCTTCTACTCGGTCGAGGCGCTGCGCCGCGGCGCCGAGCGGGTCGTGGGGATCGACAGCGACGATCGCTATCTCGCCCAGGCTCGGCTCGCCACGGACGCGCTCGGCTTCACCGGCGTCGAGTTCCGCAAGCTATCGGTCTACGACGTCGCCGCGCTTGGCGAGAGGTTCGACCTCGTGATCTTCATGGGTGTCCTCTATCACCTGCGCCACCCCTTGCTCGCGCTGGACCTGATCCGTGAGCATGTCGCGGGCGACGCCATGCTGTTTCAAACGCTTCAGCAGGGCTCGCAGGATGTAGCCGACGCGCCCGAGGATCATCCGTTCTTCGAACCCGGCACCTATCGGCAGCCGGCCTATTTCGATGCGCCCGGCTATCCCAAGATGCATTTCATTGAACGCAAGTTCGCCGGCGACTGGACGAACTGGTGGGCGCCCAACGCTGCCGCCAGCCAGGCGATGCTTCGCGCCGCCGGCTTCACCGTCGAGGCGCAGGCCGACGGCGACGTCTATTTCTGCCGGGTCGCACCGGTTCCGTTCGGCCAATATGGTCCAACGGCAGTCTATCCAGCCAAGGGGGGAACAAGTTCGTGATCGAAGCGGCGATGATCTGGAACGAGCCGAACAACAAATCGCATTGGGATCCTGAGATCGACCCGGATTGGTCCTCCTATGCCGATCACGTCATTCGCGCGGGGAATTCGATCGCGGCGATCAATCCGTCGGTCACACGCGTGCTGGGCGGCATGTCCCCGATCGACCCGCAATGGGTGAACCGGATGCGGGCGCATGGCGCACTCGACGCGGTGGACGTGGTCGCCGTGCATGGCTTCCCGCTCGACTGGAATTTGTGGTCGATCCACGACTGGCCCAAGAAGATCGCGGAGATCGAGGCGGTGGTCCCCGACAAGCCGGTCTGGGTGACGGAAGTGGGCGTCGGCTCGTTCGGCGCGGAGGAAGTGCAAGTATTCGGCGTCGAGAAGACGGCTGAGCTGCTCGTCGGCCGCGTGCCGAACATCTATTGGTATTCGCTGTTCGATCTGCCGCAGTCCTGGGGCGCCACCACCCGCCACCGCGAGGCGGAGGGATCCAGCTATTACCGTCATTTCTACATGGGCCTGATCCGCGAAGACGGAACGGCGAAGCCGGCGCTTGATGTTTATGCGCGCCACGCCGCCGACATGGGGCTGATGCAATGGTTCCATTTCGAGGATCCGCGGCTTGACGAGGCAGTCGGCTGGCTGAAGCGGCTCGGCACGCGCAAGCTGCGCACCGGCCTCAGCTGGGCCGATCGGTTCCGCCCGGGCGCGCTCGACTGGTTCGATCGCCAGATGGAGGCGCTGGCCGATTTCGAGGTCACCGTCACCTTCTGCTTCACGCCCGAGCATCTCGGCGTACAGCCGCATCACACCAGCCCGGCGCGCGATCCGCAGATGTTTGCCGATTTCTGCGCCGAGATGATCGATCGCTATGCGCCCGCGCAGGCCGCACCGCTCAAGCTCGTCGCCTCGGCCTGAAAGACACACGCATGAAGCCCCGTCTCGGGTTCCTGGGGACTGGCTGGATCGGCCGGCATCGCATGGCTGCCATGGTCGCAACGGGGGCGGTAGAAGCCGTCGCCGTCTGCGATCCCTCGCCGGAATGTATCGCGGAGGCGGCTAATGTCGCCCCGACGATCCGCATCGTCGACTCGCTCGACGCAATGCTCGCGCTCGACATCGATGGCGTGGTGATCGCGACGCCCAGTGCGCTACACGCCGATCAGTCGATCCAGGCGCTTCAGGCGGGCAAGGCGGTCTTCTGCCAAAAGCCGCTCGGCCGCACCGCGGCAGAGGTGGATGCGGTGATCGCTGCCGCGCGAGAGGCGGATCGGCTGCTCGGCGTCGATCTGTCCTATCGCCACACTGCCGGTATGGAAGCGATCGCCAGCCTGATCGGCGAAGGCGCGCTGGGTGACATCTTTGCGATCGATCTCACCTTTCACAACGCCTACGGCCCGGACAAGCCGTGGTTCTACGATCCGGTACAGTCGGGCGGCGGCTGCGTGGTCGACCTCGGCGTCCACCTTGTCGACCTCGCGCTTTGGGCGCTCGGCTTTCCCAAGGCGACCGACGCGCACGCCGCGCTCTTTGCGGGCGGTCAGCCACTCCACCCCGGCTCTGTCGAGGATTATGCCAGCGCCAGCTTCACCGCCGGCGGCACCAACGTCCGGCTCACTTGCTCCTGGCGCCTTCACGCCGGGCAGGATGCGGTGATCGCGGCTGATTTCTACGGCACCAACGGCGGCGCCGCCTTCCGCAACGTCGGCGGCAGCTTCTACGATTTCACTGCCGACCACTTCACCGGCACCTCGGCCCACCGCTTGACGGACGGTGCCGACGATTGGGGTGGCCGCGCCGCCGCCGCCTGGGCGACGCAGCTTGCGCAAAGCCCGCGCTTCGATCCCGCCGCCGATCATTTCGCCCGCTCGGCAGAGGTGCTTGACCTCATCTACGGTCGCTGATCGGCATGGCAGCACGAAAGATTGGCGTCCTCACCTTCCATCGTTCAATCAACTACGGCTCTTATTGGCAGGCGCGCTGCCTGGTGGAGGGGCTCCGCGCCCGGGGTTTGGATGCCGAGTTGCTCGATCACCGCTCGCGCCGCGTGGAATGGCGCGAAGCGCGCAATGCGTTCCAGCCCACGCTTCCCGTCCGCACCGATCCGCGCCACTTCGCCGCGCTCGGCCGCAAGACCCGCGCGCTGATCGCCGCCGTCGACGCGCTCCCGCTGTCCCCGCCCTTCCCGCTCGAGGATCCGACGCGCGCGCCGCGATACGACACGGTTGTGGTCGGCAGCGACGAGGTGTGGAACTTCCGCCATCCATGGTATTCCGGCGCATCGATCTTCTTCGGCGAAGGGCTGAACACCGATCGCCTCGTCTCCTACGCGGCAAGTGTCGGTAATCACGACGCGGCAGACGGCATCGACAACCATTGGCTCGATCGCCTCCGCCGCTTCCATGCGATCTCCGTGCGCGATGAGAACAGTCGCGCATTGCTCACCGGCCTGGCGCGGGAGATCCCGCTCGTCCTCGATCCCTGCCTGCAATTCCCGAACGTGATTCCCGACGCAGCCACACCCGCCGGCAAGCGTTACGCCGTGGTGTACGGCCACAGCTTCCCGGATTGGTTTACCGCTCAGCTTCGCCGCTGGGCGGACCGCACCAACACCCGCCTCGTCACGATCGGCTATCCCAGCCAAATCGCGGACGAGGCCAGGATTGATGCCACTGCGGCCGATTTCTCCTCATTGATCGCCGGTGCGTGCGCGGTCGCGACCAATTTCTTCCACGGCTGCGTCTTTGCGATCCGCCACAATCGCCCGTTCGTCTGCGCCGCCTCGCCCTATCGCCGCAACAAGGTGCAGGATCTCACCCGTATCCTGGGGCTGCAGGATCACCTCGTCGCCGAGGGCCTGAGCGACACCGCCTTCGCCGATCGCCTCGCGGCCCTTCCGGCCGACCTCGCCGACCGCCTCGCGACCGCCCGCGCCGCCTCCACCCGCTTCCTCGACCATGCCCTCGCTTAACGCCCTCACTCCCGCCGACATCGTGGAATCGGGCCTGTGCATCGGCTGCGGGGGTTGCGCGACAAAGGGCATGGCCTGGGATCGCTATGGTCAGCGCAAGCCAAGCGCCGCGACACTCTCAGACTATCGAATCGGTACGATCGGCCCTGTCCCGACAACCATCGATCCGCAAACGCACGGATCGCACGTCGGGCGGCACAGCGGAGACCAGGATCGGCCAGCGCTGTCCGAAGGGGCCATTCCCTCGGCGACGATAACCAGCCAACCCGCCCCGAGCGGCGCTGCCTTCGCCGCCACCTGCCCCTTCTCCCCCGCGGCGCGCAACGAGGACCAACTCGCCGCAGCCCGCTTCCCGAAAGCCTCTCACCACGATCCCCGCCTCGGCCGCTACGAGGCGAATTACGTCGGCCACGCCGAGCAAGCCCCTTTTCGCGAGCGCGGCAGTTCCGGCGGCATGGTCAGCTGGGTCGCCGCAGACCTGCTTGCATCCGGTCAGATCGACGGCGTCGCGCACGTCATCCCCTCGACGGGCGAGCGCCTGTTCCACTACCGCATCTCGCGCACCCCCGATCAGATCCTGGAAGGCGCCCGGTCGCGCTATTATCCCGTCGATCTCGCCGAGGTGCTGGCCGAGATCCGCGCCACGCCTGGCCGCTATGCTATCGTCGGCGTGCCCTGCTTCATCAAGGCGGTCAGCCTGCTGCGCGAACAGGATCCGATCCTGAACGAACGCATCACCCACCTGCTCGGCCTGTTCTGCGGTCATATGAAAAGCGCCGCCTTCGTCGACAGCTTCGCCTGGCAGCTCGATGTGAACCGCAAGGATGTGCGCGCGGTGGAATATCGCCGCAAAGATCCCGATCGCCCCGCCAATTGGTACACCGCGCACCTGACCCTCAACGACGGCACCGCGCGCTGGCAGGACTGGTTTCACCTCGCCGATGGTGACTGGGGCGCCGGCTTCTTCCAGAACTCTGCCTGCGACGCATGCGACGATGTCGTCGCGGAATGCGCCGACGTGTCGTTCGGGGATGCGTGGGTGGAGCCTTACTCCTCCGACGGCCGCGGCACCAACGTGGTGATCGTTCGCTCGCCGGACATTGCCGGCCGCATTTCCTCGGCGATCGCGGACGGCCGCCTCGACCTGAAGGCTGTCGATGCGGACTTCATCGCAAATACCCAGGCCGCCGGTTTTCGCCAGCGTCGTGAGGGGCTGGCCTATCGCCTCACCTGGCAAAAGCGCCGCGTAACGCCCGTCAAGCGCGTTGCCCCGCGGGCAACCGGCCATCCGCCGCGCCGCCGCGCCATCTATCGCCTGCGCGCCGGCATTGCCCGCTGGAGCCACCGAATGGCCTTTGCGGCCAAACGACTGAACCGCACCGCGCTCTACACCCGCTGGGCCAAGGCAAGCCTCTACGTCTACCAGGCGTTCGCCTACAAACGCGGTCGCCTGGGTCGCCTGCTCGCGCGCCTCGACGGCGTCGAAGGCTAAGCACAAAGAAAAAGCGGCCGCCGAAGCGACCATTTGCGTAGCACGCACCCTGGGCCGCAGGCGCCAGCGTGGTCCGTTCCCGGTTGATCACGCAATTGCCCGGTCAACGCCGCAGACATCACCAATCCGCATGCGATGTGACAGTTATGTCACGAAAGTTTCAAAAGTCACTTTCTGCTGCACCGCACGGTTGCGATCAAGCACCAGAACGGGTCTGCGGGTCGGCCCACGTTCAGGGTAATGAAAAGGTGTTTGTCAATGCGTACTTTCCACTGGTTGTCGGCCACTGCGCTGGCGACCGCCGCCGTCGTGGTGCCAGGGGTTGCGCTGGCGCAGAGCGAGCCGCAGTCCGGCGAACCGTCGACTGTTGGTGCCGCTACCGGCGAGCAGGAAGCTGATCCGTCCAACGAAACGATTGTGGTCACCGGTACGCGTATCCGTCGTCCCAACGACGATGCGCCGACGCCGATCACGACGTTCGATTCACAGCAGATTTTCTCCACCGGTCGCGTCGCGGTCGGTGACGCTTTGAACCAGCTTCCGCAGTTCCGTTCGTCGCTGGGTTCGCAGAACTCCACCTCGGGCCTCGGTGTTCGCGGTGTGAACTTCCTCGACCTGCGCTCGCTGGGCCGTGCCCGTACGCTGGTGCTCGTCAATGGCCGCCGCCATGTGTCGGCCGACATCATCAACAACGGCAACGCCGTCGACATCAACGCGATGCCGACCGACCTGATCGAGAATATCGAAGTCGTCACCGGTGGTGCGTCGTCGGCAGTTTACGGGTCGGATGCGATCGCGGGCGTGGTCAACTTCAAGCTGAAGCGTGACTATGACGGTATTGCGCTTCGCGGTCAGACCGGCATCAGCGACTATGGCGATGCGGGTAACCAGTATCTTTCGCTCGTCGCCGGCAAGAACTTCGCCGACGGCCGCGGCAACATCGCGTTCAACGCCGAATTCGCCCATCAGAGCGACTATTACGCGTCTGGCCGTCCGAACCTGCGCCAGAACGACGCCTTCATCGTCGTCGACACCGACAGCGGTGTTGCATTTGACGATGTGCCGGATCGTAGGTTCTTCCGCGACCTGCGCAGCGCCACGATTTCGCTGGGTGGCCAGCTCGGCTTCCGTCAGGGCGCCAACCCGGGGTGCGGCGTTGACGCAGTCGGCGCGGCCTTCACCTGCGGCTATCTGTTCGATCGCAACGGCAACCTGACGCCGCAGACCGGCGACCGGGTCGGCCTGGGCCCGAACGGCAACTACATCGGCGGCAATGGCACGACGAGCCGCGAAAGCCGCCTCACCGCCCTCTCGCCCGACGTGAAGCGTTACGTCTTCAACGCGCTCGGCCACTTCGAAGTGTCGGAGGGCTTCGTCCCCTTCTTCGAGGCCAAGTACGTTCGCACCGAAGCAAGCGGCTCGCAGAGCGGTCCGTTCTTCTCGCAGGGCCAGACGCTCTCCGATGGCGTGGCGATCGCTGGGTTCACCGACCGCTCCTACTCGAACGCTGGTTCGGGTTCCGTCAACCGTGAAGGCATCCGCCTCGACAACCCGTATCTCAACGCGGCAGCCCGCGCGACGATTGCTGGGCAGCTTCGCAACTCGATCATTTCGGGCGTGAACCCGAACACGGGCGCCGCATTCAGCGGCGCGTCTGCCGCCGCCAACCAGGCAGCAGCGCTGGCCCAGGTCGACGCCGGCACCTATCGTTTCAGCCTGCGTCGCAACTGGCTGGACCTCGGTATCCGCGACGAGCAGATCAAGCGCGATACCTTCCGCTTCGTCGGTGGTGTCCGCGGCGACTTCAACGACGACTGGAACTACGAAGTTTCGGTGAACTACGGTGAGCACCGCGAAAACAATCTGATCGTCGGCAACGTGAACACCCAGCGCTACCTGCTGGCGCTGGACACGACGCGCAACGCCGCTGGTCAGATCGTCTGCCGCGCGCAGGTCGACGGCGCCTATGCCGGCAGCGACCTGGGTGGCAATCCGGCACAGCTCGCGGCCGATATCGCTGCCTGCGTACCGCTCAACCCGTTCGGCGAGGGCTCGGTCAGCGAGGCTGCGCGCAACTACATCCTGTCGCCGACCGAAGCTTCGGGCAAGGCAACGCAGCTCGTCGTCAACGGCTTCGTCGCGGGTGATTCCAGCCAGCTGTTCGAACTGCCCGGTGGCCCGGTCGGTTTCTCGGTCGGTGGCGAATATCGCCGCGAAACGCTGAGCTATGACCTCGATCCGCTGACCCAAGCGGGCTACAACTTCTACAACGCAATCCCCAGCTTCCGCGCACCGGCGTTCGAAGTGAAGGAAGCGTTCGGCGAATTGTCGATCCCTCTGCTGAAGGACGTGTTCCTGATCAAGGAACTGACGATCTCGGGTGCGGCCCGCGTTGCGGACTACTCCGGTTCGGTCGGCACCGTCGTGGCGTGGAACGGCAACGCGACCTGGCGTCCGGTCGACGACCTGCTGCTGCGTGGCGGTTACTCGCGTTCGGTGCGTTCGCCGTATCTGGGTGAGCTGTACTCGCCGCTCGGTCAGAATTACGCCCCCAACCCGACGAACGACCCTTGCTCGGCCCGCAACATCAACACGGGTTCGGCGACGCGCGCGGCGAATTGTGCGGCCGCTGGCCGTCCGGCGGACTATGACTTCGTCTACACCTCGTCGCTGGAAATCCAGAGCGGTGGCAACCGTCAGCTTGAGGCGGAAACGTCCAACTCGCTGACGCTGGGCGGTGTGTTCACGCCGCGCTTCGTGCGGGGCCTGTCGCTGTCGGTCGACTATTATGACATCACGGTCAACAACGTGATCACGTCGCCGTCGGTCCAGCAGGCCTTGAACGCGTGCTACGACGCACCGAACCTCAACAACCAGTTCTGCGATCAGTTCACCCGCGCGGGTGCCAACGGTGGCCCGAACGGTGAAGAGGCGTTCCGGATCATCGAGGGATCGTTCCAGGATCTTCCGCAGAACTATGCCCGCTTCAAGACGCGCGGCATCGACACGCAGCTGGCCTATAACCGTGACTTCGGCTTCATGCGGGCGAACTTCAAGGCGGTCTGGACTCACCTGATCCAGCTCGACCAGTTCACCGATCCGTCGCGTCCGGACTTCAAGAACGTGCTGACCGGTGAGCTCAGCTACCCGAAGGATCAGGTGATCGCGTTCACCGATCTTCGCTTCGGTCAGTTCACGCTGGGCCACACGATCCGCTGGATCGACGGCATGTATCTGAACACGTTCGAAGACTATAACGGCGTGAACGGTCAGCCGCCGCAGAACCCGGACTATGCGACGATCCGCAAGTATCCGTCGGTCGTGTACAACGACATCCGGTTCGGCATCGACGTGGAAGACGATTTCACGCTCGACTTCGGCGTCAACAACGTAGGCGATGTGAAGCCGCCGTACGGTCTGACCGGCATCACCACCGGCTCGGGCATCTACGACAACCGCGGCCGCTTCTTCTATGCGGGCTTCCGCGCACGCTTCTGATCCAGCGATCAGATTGCAACTTCTGGGGGGTCGGCCACGCCGGCCCCCTTTTTTCATGTCAGTCCGCCGCTCATCGCTCAGCCTGAAGGTCGTTCAGAGCCAGGCGCGCGACGCCAGCACAACGCTCAATTCCGTCCCCCGGCTGGCATGCCCCGCCCCCGCTTCCTACATCTCCGCTCTAGCCCCCCGACCGGAACGGAAGTAGAACTAAACGCATGCTGACTCACATCTCCGTCCGCGGCGCGCGCGAGCACAATCTGAAGGACGTAAGCGTCGATATCCCGCGGGATACGCTGACGGTGATCACCGGCCTCTCCGGCTCGGGAAAGTCGAGCCTCGCGTTCGACACCATCTATGCCGAGGGGCAGCGCCGCTACGTCGAGTCGCTGTCCGCCTACGCCCGCCAGTTCCTCGAACTGATGCAGAAGCCGGACGTCGATCATATCGAGGGGCTCTCGCCCGCCATCTCGATCGAGCAGAAGACCACCAGCCGCAACCCGCGCTCGACCGTCGCGACGGTGACGGAGATCTACGATTACATGCGCCTCCTCTGGGCGCGCGTCGGCATCCCCTATTCGCCGGTCACCGGGGAGCCGATTGCGGCGCAGACCGTCAGCCAGATGGTCGACCGCGTCATGGCGCTGCCTGAAGGCACGCGGCTATACCTGCTCGCCCCCGTCGTGCGGGGCCGCAAGGGTGAGTATCGCAAGGAGCTGGCCGAGTGGCAGAAGGCCGGCTTCACCCGCGTGCGGATCGACGGCGAGATCCACGAGATCGAGGACGCGCCCGCGCTCGACAAGAAGTACAAGCATGACATCGAGGTCGTGGTCGATCGCCTCGCGGTGAACGCGGACATCGCCACCCGCCTCGCCGACAGTTTCGAGACCGCGCTGAAGCTCGCCGATGGCCTCGCCTATGTCGACCTCGCCGACGGCGTCGTGCCGGGGCGCGAGGACGAGGCCGCGTCCGGCGGCGCGATGAAGAACGCCGGTGTGCCCGCCAACCGCATCGTCTTTTCCGAAAAGTTCGCCTGCCCGGTCAGCGGCTTCACCATCGCCGAGATCGAGCCGCGCCTGTTCTCCTTCAACGCCCCCCAGGGCGCCTGCCCGGCGTGCGACGGCCTCGGCGAAAAGCTGATCTTCGACGAGGATCTCGTCGTCCCCAACCACGCGCTCACGATCAAGAAGGGCGCCGTCGTCCCCTGGGCGAAATCCAACCCGCCCTCGCCTTATTACATGCAGGTGCTCGGCTCCCTCGCCCGCGCCTATGATTTCAGCCTCGACACCCCCTGGGCCGAGCTTCCGAAGGAGGTGCAGAACATCATCCTCCACGGCACCCGCGGCAAGGCGGTCACCCTCACCTTCATCGACGGCAAGAAGAGCTACGACGTCAGCAAGCCGTTCGAGGGGGTCATCGGCAACCTCAATCGCCGCATGGCGCAGACGGAAAGCGCCTGGATGAAGGAGGAGCTCGGCAAGTACCAGAGCTCCCAGCCCTGCGAGGTCTGCCACGGCGCCCGCCTCAAGCCCGAGGCGCTGGCGGTGAAGGTGGCGATGCAGGACATCAGCCACGCCACCCACCTCTCGGTGGTCGACGCGCTCGCCTTCTTCACCGATCTGCCCAACCACCTCAACGACCAGCAGCGCGCCATCGCGGAGCGGATCCTGAAGGAGATCGTCGAGCGGCTCGGCTTCCTCAACAACGTCGGCCTCGATTATCTCAACCTCGATCGCACCTCGGGCACCCTCTCCGGCGGCGAGAGCCAGCGCATCCGCCTCGCCTCGCAGATCGGCAGCGGCCTCTCTGGCGTCCTCTACGTCCTCGACGAGCCCTCGATCGGGCTCCATCAGCGCGACAACGACATGCTGCTCGCCACGCTCCGCCGCCTGCGCGATCTCGGCAACACCGTGCTCGTCGTCGAGCATGACGAGGATGCGATCCGCACTGCCGATTACGTGATCGACATGGGCCCGGGCGCCGGCGTCCACGGCGGCCAGGTGGTGGCGCAGGGCACCGTCAAGCAGCTCCTGAAATCGAAGACCAGCGTCACCGCGGATTACCTCAACGGCACGCGCGAGGTCCCCGTGCCGGCCAAGCGCCGCAAGGGCTCGGGCAAGAAGCTAACGGTGCATAACGCCACCGCCAACAACCTGACCGGCGTCACCGCCTCGATCCCGCTCGGCACCTTCACCTGCATCACCGGCGTCTCCGGCTCGGGCAAGTCGAGCTTCACCATCGACACGCTCTACGCCGCCGCCGCGCGCCAGCTGAACGGCGCGCGCATCCTCGCCGGCAAGCACGACAAGGTCACCGGGCTGCAGCATCTCGACAAGGTGATCGACATCGATCAGTCGCCGATCGGCCGCACCCCGCGCTCGAACCCGGCGACGTACACCGGCGCCTTCACCCAGATCCGCGACTGGTTCGCCGGCCTGCCCGAGGCGCAGGCGCGCGGCTACAAGCCCGGCCGCTTCTCGTTCAACGTCAAGGGCGGCCGGTGCGAGGCGTGCCAGGGCGATGGCGTGCTCAAGATCGAGATGCACTTCCTTCCCGACGTCTACGTCACGTGCGACGTGTGCCACGGCGCGCGCTACAATCGCGAGACGCTGGAGGTGAAGTTCAAGGGCCACTCGATTGCCGACGTGCTCGACATGACGGTCGAGGACGCGGCGGAATTCTTCAAGGCCGTGCCCCCGATCCGCGACAAGATGGCGATGCTGGTCGAGGTCGGGCTGGGCTACGTCAAGGTCGGCCAGCAGGCGACGACGCTGTCGGGCGGCGAGGCGCAGCGCGTGAAGCTCGCCAAGGAACTCTCCCGCCGCGCCACCGGCAACACGCTCTACATCCTCGACGAGCCGACCACGGGCCTCCATTTCGAGGACGTGCGCAAGCTCCTCGAAGTGCTCCACGCCCTCGTCGAACAGGGCAACACCGTGGTGGTGATCGAGCACAACCTCGATGTCATCAAGACCGCCGACTGGGTGCTGGACTTGGGCCCCGAAGGCGGCGTCAAGGGCGGCGAGATCGTCGCCGAAGGCACGCCGGAGGTTGTGGCGGCGGAACCGCGGAGCTTTACGGGGAAGTATTTGGCGCCGTTGTTGGGGAAGCGTGAGGCTGTGGCGGCGGAGTGAGCCGCAAATCCTCCCCGAGCTTGCTCGGGGAGGGGGACCAGCGAAGCTGGTGGAGGGGCTGGGTGTGCGTGACGCCTGCCCCGCCCGCTCGTCATCCCGGCCTTGAGCCGGGATCCATCGTGCCGCGGTTGCAGGTGTTGCCGCGGGCGCGACGGAGTGAACGGTGAAGGCGCAACAGCGAAACTATACAACGGCTTTACGCGCCCCATTGCTGAGGCAGCCGCCGGCTTCGGCGGAGTGATCCCTTCTACGACTACAGGTCGACCTGGTAGTCTAAACCGTCGCTTGCCTTCTTGATCAGATCGATAGCCTCTTGTGACCACTTCCGGGTTGCCGAGTTCTCCTTTTTTCCAGTCTTTATTTTGCAATGATATCGATTGTCGGTGTCTCTAAATTTGACGCCTTTATCTTCCTCAATCCTCTTAAGGATTTTGTCGACCTGTTGCCAGTTTTTCAAGCCGAGTTCTTCGGCCACCATCCCAAGTGTGTATGGATGAAGTTTGTTTTCAGTGTCAGTTATCGTGAGCCCGAGCATTCTTGGGACCTCGTCGTCGCTGCTCGTAAGACGCTCCAGTGTAGTGAAGTCTACTTCAACCTCACCGTTGGGGATGTCCTTCCGAGTAAGCTTCATAACACGAGCGGCGAGGGCTCGAACGAGAGCAGGATTGACGTATTTGAGGTCATGTTGGGCGGCAAGAGCTTCAAATATGTCAGCAAGAGAAGAAACGTTTAGAACTTTCAGGCGATACTGCGTACTCCCGCCCGCGACGACAAACTCACTCGCACCCTTTGCCTTGTCTGGATCGGAATGCCAAACAATTTGAATAACGTTTCCGATCAACCCTGTCTCGTCTGCTGTTATACGCCCAATATCACGAAGAACAGTTTGTACGTTTGGGTCACCTAGCCCATATCCGAAGATGAACACGGGATGCTCAACAAAATAGGTTAGCAACTTAGCCGCGAAGTATCGACTATCCTCAGACCAGCTTTCATAGTCTGGCCCAGATATCACTAGACTGGACGGGTCTGAAACAGAACCATGAATATGAAAAATCTCTCCGAAAGAGTCTAGATTGTACCTAAGTACTCCTGTTCCAACAATAGGCTCATATCCGGTGAATATGCGCTCCAGAGTGTCGTCATAGTTTGTTGTTATTATTGCATGCGGCCTAATTGCAACAAGCGCCTTAAGCTCTCGCACAATTTCTTTATCATCCTCGTCTATTTTCTTTGGCGTGATACTTCTGAGATGGTCGGCAATCACGGTCTTTAAGAAGATGTACCTGTCTTTCGACTGATACAGTTCCTCCTCAAAGTTTCCTCTTCCTTTCGCCCAGGCCCATTCGAAAAGTGCATTGCCGATATCGGTCCCAATCGCAACTTTGTCGTCGTTATGCTTTTGCACCAAATAGCTATAATCTGGCCCCTCCTCGCCCATACACGACAAGGCGTGACGCAGGGCACCCTCCCAGTCAGGGGCTCCTATGTAGCGCCTGGCTAAGCCAGCCCCAATGAAGAGTACAGGCTGGCAATCAAAGTTTTCGAGCGTTTGCTCCACTGCAGAGACAGCGATTGTCGTTCCGTCAATTTCGGCGCTCACCTTGACCCCTCACTCTTCGACAGTAACTTGAGAGGAACAAATGAGGATCGTGATGTCAATGCATCACTTTGTGTGACCATTCTCTCCTGCTATAACTTTCGTCCGCGCATGCGCCCTTGAGCTGCGACACTTGCGTCCTCGATCGCCTCGCCCCCGATCGCATCCGACACTCAAAGCCTAGCGCGTATCAATTACTGGCTCTGCGTGAATGGGAACATCACATAGCACGAGAACAGCCCCGCCGCGGCAAAGCCGCGTCGTCAGTCGGCGCTATAGCGCCGCTGGCCGGGCGCGCGCGAGTGCGCTCGGGCGTAGCTTTGCTACGCTCTCGCCGCGCGCGCTGTCCTACAACCCCCCTTTCGGTATAACTCCCCCGTCCAGCAATCATTTGCGAGGACGAAACCGATGCCGCATCCGCTCCCCCTCCCCATCTTCACCGATGGTCCCATCACCGATGCGCACGCCGAGGCCGTCCGCCACTGGCAGTCGCTGATCGACCGCGGCCTCATCGGCAAGCGCACCGAAACCCCGCCCGATGTCGCCGCCAATCTCGCCGCGACCGATCGCCTCTTCCGCGAGATCGCCCGCGACCGCCGGCGGCTCCAGCGCGGCTGGTAGCCCGCGCCGCTCCGCCCCATGCCCGACACCCCCGCCGCCGCGCCGCCGGGGAACCAGGAAGCAATCCGCGAGGCCCGCATGATCCCCCGCCAGTCCCTCTTCGATGCCGCGCCGCCCGCCGCCCCGGCGCCAAGCCCTCCCTCGGCCACCTTCGTGCCCCTGCCCGATGAGGAAATCGCCGAAAACGGCGTCCCCGCCAGCGTCTCGCGCCGGCAGGACGGCTGGTCCGCCGCCAACCAGCGCCGCTTCCTCGAAGCCATTGCGGAGGGGCATGGCGTCGAGGCCGCCTGCCGCTGCGTCGGCCTGTCCACCGCCTCCGCCTACGCCTTTCGCCGCAGCGCGAAGGGCGCCGCCTTTGCGCTCGGCTGGCGCGCCGCCTCGCTCGTCGCACGCGAGGCGCTCGCCGAAACGCTGCTCGTCCGCGCGCTCGAAGGCCAGGTGGACACCTATATCCGCGCCGACGGCAGCGAGGTGACGCGCCACCGCCACGACAATCGCCTCGCCATGTCGCTGCTCGCCCGGCTCGATCGCCAGGTGGAGGCCGCGCCAGATGCGGATGTGAAGGCCGCCCGGCTCGTCGCACAGGAGTTCGACGCTTATCTCGATCTTGTCACGCGCGATGAGGGCCCGGCGCGCGCCGGCCTGTTTCTCGCGCGGCGCTGCGGCACGCTGACTGGCGGCTTGCTGGGCGACGATGATGCCGCCGCTCTGGCCGATCTTGCCCCGATCTTTGCGCTCGCCGCTGCCGATCGCCTCGCGCGCACCGGCGTCGCCACGGCGGGCGAGGTGCCGGTGGACGATCTCGATCTGGCGCAGCGCGCGGGCTGGACGGCGGAGCAATGGGCGCGCGCCGAGGCCGCCGGCCTGCTCCGCCTCGCCGTGCCGGCGCCGCCCGCGACGGCAGAGGACGACGCCACCGATCCGCACGCCGCCGCAGACACCACGAACGCGCCCGTTGCGCAGGGCGCGCCAGCGTCTCAACTTTCTCAACATTGGCAGGCAGCCGGCCTTTCCGGCGACGCGATGTTCGCCGATCCCGCCGATCCCGATGCCGCGCCGCTCGTCTGGTGGGATCCACTCGGCGGCGAATGGCTCACCCGCTTTCCTCCGCCGGACGATTATGACGGCGAGGAGGAGGGCGAGGCGGGCAGCGAGGATTACGCCCGCAGCCTGACGGCACTTGAGGCTTATGCGGTCGGCCCTGCGCCGCCCGGCTTTGCGGATCGTTCGCCGCATGATCTTTGGGCGCGCCGCGACCAGTTTTTCGCCAGCATCTTGCTCCGTCAACGCGATAATCGGGCGCGCGATTCGCTATTTGGGGTCAGCGCCCCTACATAGGGCAAGCTTCAGTCGCAAATCGACGGTCTTTGGCGCTTTGCGGCACCTTCTTCCTTCTTTCCCTGCTGCCGCGGCACCGGGGCGTACCGGTCGTCGGCCCCCGTCCGAAACAAGAAGGAAAATACACATGGCTAATCTTGGCACCGTCAAGTTCTTCAACGCTGACAAGGGCTTTGGCTTTATTGCTCCCGACAATGGCGGCGCGGATGCGTTCGTCCATATTTCGGCCGTGGAGCGCGCCGGTTTTGTTACGCTGAATCAGAACCAGCGCGTCAGCTACGAGCTGGAGAATGATCGCCGCGGGCGTACCAGCGCGGTCTCGCTCGAAGCCGCGGAATAACCTTCCCGTTGCACGTGGGCCGGCAATGGTGCCGGCCCGCGGATCCTCGAACCAAGGAGCTTCCCCCGATGGCCGATGATGCAACCATGTACCGGGCCCGCGCCGCGACCGAGATGGCCAATGCCCAGGGCGCGACGCTCGCCAATGTGCGCGATCGCTGCGAACGCGCCGCGCGTGCGTGGGAAACCATGGCCGAGCGCGCCGAGCGGGTCGCCGTCCAGCGTCACGAGCGTGAGGCCGCAACCGCGGCGCAGCGCGATGCCGCTGTCGCCAGCGTCACGACCGCGGCCGGCTAGAAGCCCCCTTCCCTGATCGTCTCCATCACCACGAAGGTGGAGGTGCTGGCGACATGCGGCAGCGTTGAGATCCGCTCCCCCAGCACGTCGCGATACTGGCGGATGTCGCGGGTGCGGATCTTCAGCAGATAGTCGAAGCTGCTGGCGATCATGTGGCATTCCTCCACTTCCGGAATGGCCAGCACGCCGCGGCGGAATTCCGCCAGCGCCGCCTCGCGCGTGTCGGACAGTTTCACCTCGGTGAAGGCGACATGGCCAAGGCCCAGTTTCTCCGGGTCCACCACGGCCTTGAACCCGCGGATATAGCCGCGGTCGGTCAGCCGCTTCAGCCGCGTCTGGCACGGTGTCTTGGACAGGCCCACCCGCTTGGCCAGTTCGGTCACGGAAAGGCGCCCGTCCTTTTCCAGCACCGCGATGATTTTCCGATCAAACGCGTCGATCTCGTCCATCTGGCCTGTCCTACATCCGCTTGATGGGCTAAATAGCCTGTCGGAATGCCGATCAAAAGTCGGATGGCCCGCGGGCAAATCGCTATATTTGCGGTCATGGAACCGCTGTTCGCCGATTTCGCCCCGCCGATCCGCCCCGCGACGCCGCTGCGCGCCGCGATCACCGCCGCCACGCGCCGCGCCGAACCGGAGGCGCTGGCGCCGCTGCTCGACGAGGCGACGCTGCCCGATGCGGTGAAGGCGCAGGCCCTCGCCACCGCGACGACGCTGATCACGGCGCTCAGGGCCAAGCACAAGGGCACCGGCGTCGAGGGTCTGGTCCAGGAATACGCCCTGTCCAGCCAGGAAGGCGTCGCCTTGATGTGCCTCGCCGAAGCCCTCCTCCGCATCCCCGACGACGACACCCGCGACGCGCTGATCCGTGACAAGATCGCTGGCGGCGACTGGCGCAGCCACATCGGCGACGGCCGCTCCCTCTTCGTCAACGCCGCCACCTGGGGCCTGGTGGTGACGGGCAAGCTGACGAACAGCGTCAACGACCGCGGATTGGCCGCCGCCCTCACCCGCCTCATTGCCCGGGCCGGCGAACCCGTCATCCGCCGCGGTGTCGACATGGCGATGCGGATGATGGGCGAACAGTTCGTCACCGGCGAGACCATCGAAGAGGCGCTGAAACGCGCCCGCCCGCTCGAGGCCCGCGGGTTCGGCTACAGCTACGACATGCTGGGCGAGGCGGCGACCACCGCCGCCGATGCCGACCGCTATTATCGCGACTATGAGACCGCGGTGCACGCGATCGGCAAGGCCTCCGCTGGCCGCGGCATCTACGCCGGCCCCGGAATCTCGATCAAGCTCTCCGCCCTCCACCCCCGCTACGCCCGAGCGCAGGCCGACCGCGTCATGGGCGAGCTGCTGCCCCGGGTCCGCGCCCTCGCGCTGATCGCCCGCGGCTATGACATCGGCTTCAACATCGACGCGGAGGAGGCCGACCGCCTCGAACTCTCGCTCGACCTCCTCGAAAGCCTCGCGCTCGATCCCGCGCTCTCCGGCTGGCACGGCCTCGGCTTCGTCATCCAGGCCTATGGCAAGCGTTGCCCCTTCGTGATCGACTGGATCGTCGACCTCGCCCGCCGCGCCGACCGCCGCATCATGGTCCGCTTGGTCAAGGGCGCCTATTGGGATGCCGAGATCAAGCGCGCGCAGGTCGATGGGCAGGCGGATTTCCCCGTCTACACGCGCAAAATCCACACCGACGTGTCCTATCTCGCCTGCGCCCGCCGCCTGCTGGCGAACCGCGATGCGGTGTTCCCACAATTCGCCACCCACAATGCGCAGACGCTCGCGACCGTCCACGCCATGGCGGGCCCCGACTTCACCCTCGGCGATTATGAGTTCCAATGCCTCCACGGCATGGGCGAGCCGCTGTATGATGAGGTGGTTGGCGCGGACAAGCTGAACCGCCCCTGCCGCATCTACGCGCCCGTCGGCACGCACGAGACGTTGCTTGCCTATCTCGTCCGCCGCCTGCTGGAAAACGGCGCCAACAGCTCCTTCGTCAATCGTATTGCCGATCCCGAGGTTTCGATCGCCGACCTCGTCGCCGATCCCGTCGCGATCGTTCGCGCGACCGACACGCCGGGGCAGAAGCACGCCGCGATCGCCCTTCCGGCTGATCTCTACCCCCGCCGCCGCAACTCCGACGGGCTCGACCTCGCGGACGAGCGCACGCTCGCTTCGCTGGGCGAGACGATGCAGGCCGGCGCGCACGGCAACTGGCGCGCCGCCCCCGCCGATGGTCAGGGCACGCCCCGCCCCGTGCTGAACCCCGCCGACCACCGCGACACCGTGGGCACCGTCGTCGAGGCAAGCCCCGCGCAGGCCGCCGCCGCCGCGCGCACCGCCGCTGCCGCCGCCCCCGCATGGGCCGCCGTCGCCCCCGCCGACCGTGCCGCCATCCTCGATCGCGCCGCCGACACGATGCAGGCGCGCATGGCCGAGCTGATCGGGCTGACCGTGCGCGAGGCGGGCAAGTCGGTCCTTAACGCGATCGGCGAGGTTCGCGAGGCGATCGACTTCCTGCGCTATTACGCCGACCAGGCGCGCCGCAGCTTCGGCCCCGCGCACCGGCCGCTCGGCACCGTCACCTGCATCAGCCCGTGGAACTTCCCGCTGGCGATCTTCACCGGGCAGGTCTCCGCCGCGCTTGTCGCCGGCAACACCGTGCTGGCCAAGCCCGCCGAGGAAACCCCGCTGATCGCCGCACAGGCGGTCGCCATCCTCCACGCGGCCGGCATCCCCGCCGACGCGCTTCAGCTCGTCCCCGGCGACGGCGCGATCGGCGCTGCGCTGGTCGCCGCGCCGGAGACCGCCGCGGTGATGTTCACCGGCTCCACCGAAGTCGCCCGGCTGATCCAGTGCGAACTCGCCACCCGCGTCTCGGCCGATGGCGCGCCAATCCCGCTCATCGCTGAGACCGGCGGCCAGAATGCGATGATCGTCGACAGCTCCGCACTCGCCGAACAGGTGGTGGCGGACGTTATCGCCTCCGCCTTCGACAGCGCCGGCCAGCGCTGCTCGGCGCTGCGCATCCTGTGCCTGCAGGAGGAGGTCGCCGACCGCATCCTCACCATGTTGCGCGGCGCGCTGCAGGAGCTGCGCATCGGCCGTACCGATCGGCTGGCGGTCGACATCGGCCCGGTCATCACCGCCGAGGCGCAAGGCAACATCACCCGCCACATCGCCGCAATGCGCGACCGCGGCCACAAGGTCGATTCGCTCCCGCTCGGCGAGGCGGCCACGCACGGCACCTTCGTCGCCCCGACGATCATCGAGCTGCCCGACATCGCCGAGCTTCAGCGCGAGGTGTTCGGCCCGGTCCTCCACGTCGTCCGCTACAAGCGCAGCGGGCTCGACGCGCTGATCGATCGCATCAACGCCACCGGCTACGGCCTGACCTTTGGCCTCCACACCCGCCTCGACGAGACGATCGCCCATGTCACCGCGCGGGTGAAGGCAGGCAATCTCTACATCAACCGCAACGTCATCGGCGCGATCGTCGGCGTTCAGCCCTTTGGTGGGCGCGGTCTGTCGGGCACCGGGCCCAAGGCGGGCGGACCGCTTTATCTCGGCCGCCTGGTGCGAGGCGCGATCGAGGCGCCCGCGGGCACGTCGACGACGGCCGACGCCGCCACCCGCGACCTCGCGCTCTGGCTGGAGGCGCGCGGGGACCAGGCCGCCGCGGCCGGCGTTCGTGAGGTTGCCGTCGCCTCCCCGCTCGGCCTGGAGGCGGAGCTCGACGGCCCGGTGGGTGAGCGCAACCTGTACGCGCTACACCCGCGTGGCCGCATCCTGCTGCTGCCGGCAACCACGGCCGGGCTGATGGCGCAGCTCGCCGCCGCGCTCGCCACCGGCAACGACGTGGTGGTGGACTCGGCGCTGCGCACCGATCTCCCCGCGCCGGTCGCCGCGCGCGTCCGCTGGACCAGCGACTGGTCCAGCGACGGCCCCTATGCGGGCGCGCTGATTGAGGGCGACGCTGCCCGCGTGCGTGACCTGCAACAGCGAATCGCTGCACTGGGCGGCCCGATCGTGCTGACCCAGGCGAACGATTATCGCCTCGAATGGCTGGTCGAGGAGGTTTCCACCTCGATCAACACCACCGCGGCGGGCGGCAACGCCAGCCTCATGGCGATGACGTAAACCGCGCCCCCGCGTACACATGGCGGGGTGCGCAGGGCGGGGTCCGCGCGGGACTGGATTTTTCCCCGCGACCCCGCTATGCGCGCGCTCTTCCAGGTAAATCGCTGGAACGCTTGCGGGAGGGTGCGGCAACGCGCCCGCGACGACCGCTAAACTTAAAGAGAGTGACATGGCGAAGAAAATCACAGGCTATATCAAGCTGCAGGTGCCTGCCGGCGCTGCAAACCCGTCGCCGCCGATCGGCCCGGCGCTGGGTCAGCGCGGCGTGAACATCATGGAATTCTGCAAGGCGTTCAACGCGCAGACCGCTGACATGGAAAAGGGTTCGCCCCTCCCCACCGTCATCACCGTCTACGCCGACCGCTCGTTCAGCTTCGAGACGAAGACGCCGCCGGCGACCTTCCTCATCAAGAAGGCGCTGAACCTGAAGTCGGGCTCGAAGGAGCCGGGCAAGACCAGCGCGGGAACCATCAAGCGCTCGCAGCTGTCGGAAATCGCCCAGGTCAAGATGAAGGACCTGAACGCGAACGACATCGACGCAGCAACGAAGATCATCGAAGGCTCCGCTCGCGCGATGGGCCTCCAGGTTGTGGAGGGCTGAGGACATGGCGAAGCTCACGAAGAAGCAGAAGGCGATCACGATCGACCGCGAGAAGCTGCACGGCGTCGACGAGGCGATCCAGCTCGCTAAGTCGGGTGCGACCTCCAAGTTCGATGAGACGATCGAAGTCGCGCTGAACCTCGGCGTCGATCCGCGTCACGCTGACCAGATGGTCCGCGGCGTCGTCACGCTGCCCAAGGGCACCGGCAAGACCGTTCGCGTCGGCGTGTTCGCCCGCGGCGCGAAGGCTGACGAGGCCCGCGAGGCCGGCGCCGACGTCGTCGGTGCGGAAGACCTGATGGAAACCATCCAGGGCGGCAAGATCGACTTCGATCGCTGCATCGCGACCCCGGACATGATGGGTATCGTCGGCCGTCTCGGTAAGGTCCTGGGTCCGAAGGGCCTGATGCCGAACCCGAAGCTCGGCACCGTGACGATGAACGTCGCCGAGGCAGTGAAGGCGGCCAAGGGTGGCCAGGTCGAGTATCGCGTCGAAAAGGCCGGTATCATCCACTCCGGCATCGGCAAGGCGAGCTTCCCGGCCGAGGACCTGCGCGCGAACTTCGACGCGCTGGTCGATGCGGTGGTCAAGGCCAAGCCGGCCGGCGCCAAGGGCAAGTACGTCCGCAAGGTCGCGATCTCCAGCACCATGGGTGCGGGCATCAAGGTCGACGTGGCGGAAGTCGCCTCGGCCTGATCCGGGCTTTCCAGTTAGCGTAACGAAAAAGGCCGGGGGCAACCCCGGCCTTTTTTGTTGCCCGCTGCCGCCGGCGTCATCGCCCGCGTGAACCCTTCCGTTGCCGAGGCGTTACGAACCGCATGAGCGAGGGCACCCCCGCTGCGCCCTGGTGGAAGCGCGGCGTCATCTATCAGGTCTATCCGCGCTCCTTCGCGGACAGCGATGGCGACGGTATCGGCGACCTTGCAGGTATAGAGGCGCATCTCGATCATATCGCCTCGCTCGGCGTCGACGCGATCTGGCTTTCGCCAATCTTCCCCTCGCCCATGGCCGACTTCGGCTATGACGTGGCCGATTATACCGGCGTTGAGCCGATGTTCGGCGACCTTGCCGCTTTCGACCGCCTGCTCGCCGCGGTCCATGCGCGCGGGCTGAAGCTGCTGCTCGATTTCGTCCCCAACCATTCCTCGACGCAGCACCCGTGGTTCATCGAAAGCCGCGCCAGCCGCGACAATCCGAAGCGTGACTGGTACATCTGGCGCGATCCGGCGCCGGACGGTGGCCCGCCCAACAACTGGATCAGCGACATGGGCGGCCCGGCGTGGGAGCTCGATCCGGCGACCGGCCAATATTACCTCCACACCTTCCTGAAGGAGCAGGCGGACCTCAACTGGCGCAACCCGGAGGTCGCGGCGGCGATGACCGACGTGCTGCGCTTCTGGCTCGATCGCGGCGTCGACGGCTTTCGCATCGACGTGCTGTGGCACATCGTGAAGGCGGAAGGATTGCCCGACAATCCGGGCAATCCCGGCTGGCGCGCTGGCATGGCGGAAAAGCTGCGCGTCATTCAGCAGCATTCCACCGACCAGCCGGAGGCGCACGCCTTCACCCGCGGCTTCCGCGAACTGGCCGACAGCTATGGCGAGACCTTGCTGGTGGGCGAGATCTTCCTGCCGCGTGACCGCCTGATGCGCTGGTACGGCAGCGCGGCCGAGCCGGGCGTCCATTTGCCCTTCAATTTCGAGCTGATCGAGAACCCTTGGGATCGCGACACGCTCGCCCGCCTCATCGCCGACTATGACGCCGCGATCCCCGAACACGGCTGGCCCAATTGGGTGATCGGCAGCCACGACGCAGCCCGCATCGCCGCCCGCGTCGGTGAGCGCCAGGCCCGCGTCGCCGCCATGCTGCTCCTCACGCTGCGCGGCACCCCGACTTTGTATCAGGGCGACGAGATCGGCATCGGCACCGTCGACATCCCGCCCGACCGGATTCGCGATCCGCAGGATTTGCGCCAGCCCGGCATGGGGCTCGGCCGCGATCGCTCGCGTACCCCGATGGCATGGGATGCCTCACCCAATGCCGGCTTCTCGACCGCCGAGCCATGGCTGCCGCTCCACCCCGACTGGCGCGCCCGCAATGTCGCCGCTGAGGACGCCGACCCCGCCTCAATGCTGTGGCTCTACCGCCGCCTTCTCGCCGCGCGTCGCGCCAGCGATGCATTGTCGCTCGGCGCCATGACGCTGCACGACGCGTCGGCCGACGTGCTCGCCTATGAGCGTCGTCTAGGTGAGGAACGACTGCTGGTGGTCCTCAATCTCGGCAGCACCGCGCGCGACGTGACGCTGCCCGATGCCACCCGCCCCGGCCGGATCATCGTCGCCACTGGCACGCGGGCCACATTCGACGGCACGGTCGATGCGGATGAAGGATATGTCGTGGAGCTGCTGACCTGATGCGCATTGCCATGTTGTCGTCGATCTCCTGGCCGACGCCGCCGACCGGCTATGGCCCTTGGGAATTGGTGACGAGCATGCTGACCGAGGCGCTGGTCGCCCGCGGTGTCGACGTCACACTCTTCGCCACGCAGAATTCCCGCACCGCCGGCAAGCTGGAGGGTGTCGCCCCGCGCGGCTATTCGGAGCCGCCGCACCTCGATGCCAAGGTGTGGGAAGCGATGCACATCGCGCATTGCATCGAACGCGCCGGCGACTTCGACCTCATCCACAACCAGGCCGATTTCATGCCGCTCGCCTGGTCGCGGCTGATCGACACGCCGATGCTGACGACGATCCACGGCTTTTCTTCCGAACGGATCGTGCCGGTGTACCAGCGCTACGACGATCATGTTCACTACGTCTCGATCAGCGACGCCGATCGCCACCCGTCGCTCAGCTATGCCGCGACCATCCATCACGGCATCCCGCTGGATGATTTTCCCTTTGACGCGGCTGGTGGTCAGGACCTGCTCTTTTTCGGCCGGATCCATCCCGATAAAGGCCCGCACGCCGCCATTGCCGCGGCAAAGGCGGCCGGACGGCGGCTGGTCATGGCGGGGCTCGTGCAGGATCACGGCTATCACGAACGCGACGTTGCGCCGCACATCGACAACGACCGCGTCGTCTTCCGCGGCGTCGTCGGTGGCGCGGACCGCATCCGCACCTTGGGCCAGGCCAGCGCCCTCCTCCACCTCATCGGCTTCGACGAACCCTTCGGCCTGTCAGTGGTGGAGGCGATGGCCTGCGGCACCCCCGTCATCGCCTACAACCGCGGCTCGATGCCCGAGCTGATCGAGCATGGCGTCACCGGCTTCCTCGTCGACACGCTGGACGAGGCCGTTGCCGCCATCGAGCGCGTGGGGGAGATCGACCGCGCCACCTGCCGCGCGCGCGTCGCGGAGCGGTTCAGCGTCGAACGCATGGCAGACGATTACATCAGGCTATATCAACAGCTTATCGGCTGAACGATTTTCTCCGCCGATGGCGTGACAAGGCTTCTCCAGCCCGCGACAATGCGTGCAAAGGAGAGCGTACCCCATGCCGCATTACGGCGACTTGCAGACCCAGATCTATGGCGCCGGCCTCACCGGCGTGGTCCCCACCTATCCGGTCGATTTCGCGACGCTGGAAAAGCGCGCCCAGTCCGCGCTGCCGCCGCATGTTCTGACCTATGTCCAGGGCGGTTGCGGCGACGAATTTACGCAGGACGAGAATGCCCGCGCCTTCCGCCATTGGGGGATGGTGCCGCGGATGATGGTCGATGCGACGCACCGCGACCTGTCGGTCGAGTTGTTCGGGCTGAAGCTACCCTCCCCGCTGTTCATGGCGCCGATCGGCGTCACCGGGATGATGACGCAGGATCAGCATGGCGACGTGGCAGCGGCGCAGGCCTCGGCGACCACCGGCGTGCCGCTAACCGCCTCGACACTGTCGAACGATCCGCTGGAGGACGTGAAGGCCGCCTGCGGCGAGACACCGGCCTTCTTCCAGCTCTACACGCCGCGCGACAAGGAACTGGCGGAGAGCCTGGTCGGGCGCGCGGAGGCCGCGGGGTACAAGGCGATCGTCGTCACGCTGGATACCTGGGTCACCGGCTGGCGCCCGCGTGATCTCAACCCGTCGAACTTCCCGCAGCTGCGTGGCCATGTGCTGCAGAATTACTTCGTCGATCCGCGCTTTCGCCAGATGCTGGGCGGCAAGGCGCCCGAGGAGGATCTGCGTACCGCGATCGGCACCTGGGGCGCGACGTTCGGCAAGGTACTGACGTGGGACGACATGGCGTGGCTGAAGTCGATCACCAAGCTGCCGATCGTGCTGAAGGGGATCTGCCACCCCGATGACGCGCGCCGCGCAATCGATACCGGCGCTGACGGCATCTACGTTTCCAACCACGGCGGTCGGCAGGCGAATGGCGGCATCGCGGCGATCGACATGCTGCCGGCGGTGGCCGAGGCGGTCGCAGGGCGCGTGCCGGTGCTGTTCGATTCGGGCATCCGATCGGGCACCGACGTGGTGAAGGCAATCGCGCTCGGCGCTGACGCTGTGGGCCTCGGCCGGCCCTATTCCTATGGCCTGGCGCTGGGCGGCGCGGCGGGCTGCGCGCACGTGCTGAAGTGCATCCTCGCCGAGGCGGACCTCTTGATGGCGGTCAACGGCTGGCCGACGCTGAAGGCGGTGCGCGAGGCAGGCGCAATCCGCACGGATCTGTAAACCCACTCTCCTCGCCAAAACGCGTCATCCCCGCGCAGGCGGAGATCCATAAACTCCGAACCAGCGGCTGGAACCGCAACGTTCGCCAGTATGGATTCCCGCCTGCGCGGGGATGACGGAACTCGAGAGCGCGCCTCCTGTCTTCCAGGCAGGGATGCGCTCAGCTCATCAAATGCCGACCAGCCCGCCGTCCTGGCGGGTAATCACGATCGTCGCTGACCGAGGGCGCGTGCCCGACGCCGCAGTACCCCCTTGGGAGGCCGGCCAGTTCGACGTGATGTTGTCCGGGCCGCCATTTTCGCCGGGGTGCTGGATGTTGACGAACAGCGCCTTTCCGTCAGGCGTCGACGTGATGCCGGTGATCTCGCATTCCTTTGGCCCGACCAGGAACCGCTTCAGCGTCGCGCCCGGCGCCTTGCCGACGCGCGTCGTCGCCGTGCTGGTCCCAGCCGGCGTCGCATTGTTCACCGTCTTCGTGCCCCCGTCACCCACGCGCCCCGGGATGGCGGCGAGCATTTGGTTGTTGGTCACATCGGTGAAGGCGCCATCATCGGTCTGCAGCCACATCACCGGGCTCGCCCCCTGCCCTGCGACGTTGGTCGGCAGGCTGAACCACAGGCCGTCGGGCGAGGAGAAATCGTTGCTGTCGTCCAGCCCCGACAGGTTGATATTGTCCTTGTTGAGGTCGCTGCCCGATCCGAAGGCATAGACGTCCCAGGTGAAGGCCACGGCCTCCGTCGTGTCGCCATTCTCCCGCAGGCGAATGACATGGCCGTTGACGTTCCCCGCGCTGTTGCTCCGGCCATCGGTCCGCGGATCGACATAGGAGCGCGGATTGGCAGCATCGGTGCGCGCCGGGCTGCGCGACGAATTGTTGGTGAGCGTGCAATACATCTCGCCGTTCGCCGGGTTGACCGCGGTCCATTCCGGCCGGTCCATCGGCGTCGCGCCCAACAGGTCGGCGGCGATGCGGGCGTTGATCAACACGTCGGCCTGATCCGCGAACGGACAGGTCGCATTGCCACTGGTCAGCGGGCCCGATCCGAACGTCAGGGCCAGCCACTGGCCACTGCCGTCCGCATTGAACTTCGCGACATAGAGCGTGCCGGCATCCAGATACTTGTCGCCCACCGCCAGCCGGTCAGCGGCATTGGCGTCACTGGCCGACCAGGGCGTGCTCGACACGAACTTGTAGATATATTCGTTCTGCGCGTCGTCGCCCATGTAGAAGGCGGGCCTGACGCCGGCGACCATCCGGCTCGGCTCCACGCCTTCGTGGTTCATGCGGCCGAGCGCGGTTCGCTTACGCGGCGTCGACTGCGGATTGTACGGGTCGATCTCGACGATCCAGCCGTACTGGAACGGCTCGTGGCGGAAATCGGCGGTGCCGTCTGCAACCGCGTCGGCCACGGCGGTGGCGTTCCATTTGCGAAAGACCGTGCTGGACGGATCCGATGGTGTCACGGTCGTCCAGCCGTAATTGCCCGCCCGACCCTCGCTGATACCGTAGCGCGACAGGCTGGCATTCTCCTTCGCCTGGCCAGCCGCAATGCGCACCGCGGCATCGCCGCGATCGCGCCGGAAATAACCGGCCCAGTTTTCCTCCGCGGTCGCGTAGGTGCCCCAGGGCATGGTGCCGTTGGCGCAATTGTTGATCGTGCCGCGTCCTTGCGTCCCGTCCTTGGAATACAGCGTGCGCAGCAGCGCATGGCCGCGCGCCGGGCCGTTGAACGCCATCGGCGTGTTCGGGGTGATCCGCCGGTTGAGCGCGGACGCCTGCACGTAGCTCCAGGCAGAAGCCCCTCGAGTCACCTCGATCACCGAAACGCCATGCGCCTCGATCTCCTTGATCGCTTCCGCTTCCGGCCGCACACCGCCCGTGGTCGTCTGACCCCGCGCGTGCAAATAGCTCTCGGTGATGTTTTCGTGATTGAGCACCAGCAGCCCGCGCGTGCTGCCCGCCGGATCCCGGCTGGTGCCGGTTGCGGCGAGACCGAAGAAGCTCATTCCGTCATGATGATCGCCCGCGCGCGCCGCGAAGTTCGTGTCCGTCCCGTCATTGGCATAGGCAGGCGTGCTGGCGTTGATCGGATCGCCCAGCCGGTACAGCACCGTTACGGTATAGCCGGCCGGCACGGTCACCAGGTCGTTGCGGTTCTTGGCAACGGCGGCGAAGTCCAAGGTCGCCGGTGAAACGGTAACGGTGGTGTCCGCGGTGGCGCTGTCGCCAGCCGCCCCCACGCCGGTAAAGCGAAACACTAGCGGCGTGGCAGTGCTCACCGCCGGAGCGATAAAGGTCGCGGTCGTGCCACTCGTGCCGCTCAGCGTTACGGAAGGCCCGCTCACCTGCACCCAGCCGATCGACTGGGCGCCCGTGTTTGCCGTGCCTTGCAGCGTCACCGTCTTGCCGGCGGTGGTAGCGACGGCGCTGCCCGCACTCACCTTCACCGGCTCGCTCGTGATCGTCTCGTCGTCGCAGCCAGCCAGCAGAACGCCGCCGAACACTGCCGTGGTCATCGCGCTCAGCCCGCCGCGCAGCGTCTGCCGCCGCGAATAGCGCTGCGCAATCAGGTCGTTGAGGTGACCGTTCGCGCTTCGGTTCGTGTCGATGTCACCGTCATCGTAAAGAAAGGTCGAATCGGTCATGGGTCCCCCCGGGGCTGCTTGTCTGGACAGGCTGTGCCGGGCGCGGATGACGGCGCCGTGGCGAGACGATGTCGTTCCGGTTGCGATTTGATGTGGGTTCAAAGACACTTGACCCACAGCGCCATTCCGCTATGGGGCTGCGCTTGCCGTACCCCTCGGGCGTGCGGCGCCGTCCGAGACAGCGGGTGGGCCACAGGGCCCTTAATGCCCCGCCGAGACGGGGACAGGATTTCACCGCGAGCGTCCTGGCGCTCCGGTCTGCCGCGTGGCTCATTGGGCCCGCGACTGCTTCCCATTCCCCTTCACTCGGGTCCTGTCAAAGTATCACTTTGACGGGGTGCCCTTGGACAACCCGTTCGCACGGTTTCGTGCGGACGGATCGTAACCGGCCGCAGCCTTCGGGATGCGGTCATAGTGTGGAGAATGGCATGGATCGTGCTCAAAAGGCCGCAGCCGTCGCCGAACTCAAGCAGACCTTCTCCGAGGTCGGCGTGGTGGTCGTCACCCGCAACCTCGGCCTCACCGTCGCACAGTCGACGCAGCTGAGGACGAAGATGCGCGAGGCCGGTGCCGTCTACAAGGTCTCGAAGAACAAGCTTGCCAAGATCGCGCTCGATGGCACCGACTATGATTCGCTGGGCGACATGCTCACCGGTCCGGTCGGTCTCGCGACCTCGGTCGATCCCGTCGCGGCTGCCAAGGTAGCCGTGGATTTCGCCAAGACGACCGACAAGTTCGAGATCGTCGGTGGCGGTATGGGTGCGACCAAGCTCGACGTGGCAGGCGTTCAGGCGCTTGCGACGATGCCGTCGCTCGACGAGCTCCGGGCGAAGATCGTCGGTCTCATCGTGGCCCCGGCCACCAAGATCGCGACCATCACCCAGGCGCCCGCCGCGCAGATCGCGCGCGTGCTTGCAGCTTACTCGGAAAAGGAAGCCGCCTGATCCGTCAGGCAGCATCGTTTCATTCGATCGTTTCAAAGGAAGTATATCATGGCAGACCTGAACGCGCTGGTTGACCAGCTGTCCGAACTGACCGTCCTCGAGGCGGCTGAGCTCTCGAAGCTCCTCGAAGAGAAGTGGGGCGTTTCGGCCGCAGCAGCGGTTGCAGCAGCTCCGGCAGCTGGTGGCGGCGCAGCTGCTCCGGCCGCTGAAGAGAAGACCGAGTTCGACGTGATCCTCACCGGCGACGGTGGCAAGAAGATCAACGTCATCAAGGAAGTCCGCGCGATCACGGGCCTCGGCCTGACCGAAGCGAAGACCCTGGTCGAAGGCGCGCCGAAGCCGATCAAGGAAGGCGTGTCCAAGGACGAGGCCGAGAAGATCAAGAAGCAGCTGGAAGAAGCTGGCGCGACCGTCGAGCTCAAGTAAGCCGCTGTGCTGGCGCGGGCTGCGTAGCAACCCGCGCTTCGCACAAGGCCGGCCGACGTGGGCCAAGGCGCACGTTTGACGTCATGGGATCAGCTCCCGGGACGGACCAGCCGACAGAAAGGGCGGCACCTTCGCGGGTGCCGCCCTTTTCGTATCTGACACGATGAAGGCCCGCCCGCTGCGGAGGGCCAGTTCGCCGCGGTAACCCGGCTTCAACCACTCAGGCGCTACCGCCCAGCCGGTGATCACCGGCGCGCTCCCCACCTACCGGCTGCCATCATCGGCACTTCGACCGGGGTGGCCGATGCTCGTGATCGTGGCCGCGCTGGTTCAGCAGGCGCTGTCCTCGCTGAACTGCGACGTTTCCTGGCTGATCACCACGGCCGAGCGGGTGCTCGACGGCGCCCGCCTGTACCGTGACATCGAGGAGGTGAATCCGCCCGCCTCGGTCCTGCTGTACATACCGGCCGTTGCCACGGCCCGGCTGCTCGGGATCGCGCCGGAAGCAGTGACGGTGCTTCTGGCGAGCATGCTGGCGATCCTGTCGCTCCGCCACGTGGGCCGGATCCTCGCGGTGCCGCCCGCCGCTTTGGCATCGCTGGGGGCTGCCGCCGCTTTCATCCTGCTGGTTCTGCCCGCCGATCTGTTTGCGCAGCGCGAGCATGTTGCGCTGATCGCCGGCCTGCCCTGCCTGGCCGTGATCGTCAGGCGGACCCGGAACCTGCCCGTTCGCGCCGGCGATGCTTGGGCGGCCGGGATCGGCGCCGGTATCATGGTGGCCATCAAGCCTCACCTGATCCTCGCCCTTGCCCTTCCACAGCTCTGGTCCTCGGCGCGGCAGCGAAACCTCGACGTGTTGAAGTCACCGGAATGGCTCGCGCTGGCCGCGACAGGGGTTGGCTATCTGCTGATCGTTCTGCTCGTCTTTCCCGATTATACCGCGCACATGCTGCCGCTGCTTCGGCTCGTGTACCTGCCGGGACGGGACAGCTGGGGCCATCTTCTGACCGGCACGATGGTCACCATCCCGGTCACCGTTGCGATCCTTACCCTGTGGCTGGCCCGCGCGCGTCCGACGGAGGATGTCGTCGTCCTGCTGCTCGCCGCCGCCGGCTTCGCCGCTGCCGGGCTGGTTCAGGGCAAGGGTTATCTCAACCACGGCTATCCCGCGGTCGCGACGTCACTTCTGGCGATCACGCTGCATCTTTCGCGCCCCGGCCATGCCCGCGCGTTCGGCGCCGTCTGCGCCGCCATACTCGCCCTGTTCGCCACCTACAGCTACGCCCGCGTGCCGGAGCCCCGCGCCCTCAGCGACGCGGTGCAGCGTCTTGGTCCAGCGCACCCGCGGCTGATCGGCATTTCCTTCGATTTCTCGCTCGGCCATCCACTCACCCGCTGGGTTGGGGGTGAGTGGGTCGGCACACGCGGCAGCCAATGGGTGACTGGCAACGCCTGGCAGCAACTCGAAAATCCCGCGCTGCCGGCAACCGCTCGCCGCGCCTATGAACGCGCCGAGCAGGACGATGCCGCGCTGCTGGCCGCCGACATCACAGGTCATCGGCCCGACATCATTCTGGTTGATGACGTTCCGGGGCCGCGATGGATTGCTGCTCACCCACCACTCGCGCGGGCAATGCAGGGCTACCGGCCGGCACGCCGCGTGGGTACCGTCACCCTGTGGACGAAGCGCTGAACCTCCGCAGACCGCGATGCCTTACCATTGGCCGCTGTGCGGGCGCACGCCGACCGTGTCGAACATCCGCCCGGGCTGGTCGAGCCAGAACGGCCCCAGCTTCGCCTGCCCCGGCCGCTCGATGCCCAGCGCATGAACGGTCACCGTCTGCCCGCCGGCGTGAATGGCGCGGATCGCCACCACCGGCACGAACATCGGCCGCCCGCCAGCCTGAAGCACCGTGATCGAGTCGCGCGCCATCGTCACCAGCGTACGGACCCGGCGGCTTTCCCCCGGTGCGAGGTCAAAGGGCGGCGCTGCCGGCCGGGGTACCGGCCCGGCAAACATCGCCGCAATCGCCGCATCCTGATTGGGCTGGGCGCTGGCGAGCCGCACGTCCAGCGTGACGCCACGTGCCGGCACGTCCGACACGTTGCGCACCTCAACCGTCAGGTCTGCCGTTGCCGTGATCATGTTGAGGCCGGCGCGGCGCACCACTGGCTCGCCCACTTCGATGCGGGCCGGTGGCATCTTGTCAGACAGGTCGAGAAAACGCGGGGCGGCGGTGACGGGTGCCGGAGCCTGTGGTGCCGATGCAGGGGGCTGAACGGGCGCAGGTAGTACAACCGGCGACGGGGCCGGAGCCGGCGCAGGTTCGGCCACCTCGTCCGCGACCGACCAGTCCTCGGCTGGCTCCATTGGCGCCGGCAGCGCATCCATCCGGCTTGACCGACGGCGCCACAGGAACAATCCGGCAGCGGCGAGCACGAGGACACCGATCAGCACTGTCCACAGCCAATTGCCGCCGTTGCCACCGGTCGCCGGCTCGACCGAAGCCGCTGTCGGTTCTGCGGCGGGTACTGGCAATGCGGGGGTGTCGGCGGTTGATGGCTCAGCCGGCAGCACCTCTGGCGTCAGTGGAGCAGCGGGCGTCGCTGCCGGCACGGCCTCCCGTGTTGCCGCCGGAGTGGCTGCTGCGCTCGGGGCTGCCGTGGCTCGGGGCGATGGGGTTGGCGTCGGCGTCGCCCGCGGTGCCGGCGCACGAGTGGGTGTCGGGTTCGGCGTGCGTACCGGTGCGGCGCGCGGGGTGGCGGTCGGCGTAGGCGCAGGTGGCGCGATCACCGGCAGCGCCTCGGTGGGGGTCGGAGACGGCGTCGGCGCCGGATTCAGCAGCGGGCTCTGCTGCGCAGGTCGGGGCGATTCAGGCAGGCTGAAATTGCCCACGTCCGGCACTGTCGTCGGCGGCACTTGCGCGCTCGCCATGCCTGCCATGCAAAGCGCCGCCACTCCGGCTGCCAACCGCATCTTCGTCACCCCTGCCATGCTCATCGCGCTAACCGCGCCAACCTGAACGCCGGACAACCACTCACGGCCGCGACGGCGTCTCGCCGCTGGCCACAACCGGCAGCCATACCGCACTTGCCTGCGCACCGCCCCGCGAAAGCGTGACCGTCGCCTTCTGATAATCCTCCTTTTTCGCAAGGAAGATGTTGGGCACGTACTTCTGCGGGTTACGATCGTATAGCGGGAACAGCGACGATTGGACCTGCACCATGATGCGGTGCCCCGGCTTGAAGACATGGTTCACGGTCGGCAGGCGGAATCGATAGCGTTGGACCTTGCCCGCGGGGATCGGCGTCGGCTTTTCGAAACTGTCGCGATAACGCCCGCGGAAGATGTCCAGGCTGATCGGCAGTTGATAGCCGCCCTTCTTCGGCTCGTTCGGGTAATCGTCCGGGTAGACGTCGATCACCTTCACGACGAAGTCGCCGTCGGTGCCGGTGGTCTTGGCGAACAGATCCGCCATCGGCGCGCCGGAGACACGCACCGCCTGGGTCAGCGGCGCGGTCTGGTACGTCATCACATCGGTACGGCCGTCGACCGATCGCTGGTCGGATACCAGCCACGCGCCCCAGCGCCCGTCACCAAAGTTCACCGGGCGCGGCAGATGCGGCACTGGCTTGTCCGGGTCGGAGACATAGCTGTCGCCGCCCGCCCCGCCCTTCTGGAACCCTAGCGCGCCGTCCGCGCCCAGATAGATCGGCGTCAGCGGCGCGTCGCATCCGCTGTCGCAGGCGAGCGGCCATTGCGACAGCTTGTCCCAGCGATTGTCGCCGGTGTTGTAGATCAGCGCTTGCGGCGGCGTGAAAGCGGGCCGGCCGTCCCGCAGATATTGGTCGAAGAACGGGAACAGATATTGTTCGCGCCACTCCGTGGCCGTGTCGCCGTTCCACTTGAAGTCGCCCAGCGACGAACCGTCGTAGTTCGCCTGGCTGTGACGCCACGGGCCCATCACCAGGAAGTTGTTGCCGGCCTTGCCCTTGGCCTTCAGCGCCTCCCAGGTGGTGATGGCGCCATACATGTCCTCCTGATCGAACAGCCCCTGTTCCCACATGGTGGGCACGTTGGAAGGGTTGGCGGCCAGCAGCTTGTCGAGCGCCTGGCCCTGCCAGAACCCGTCATAGGCCGGATGGGACACCATGCGCTGCCAATAGGGCAGCTTGGCATAGCCGGACTTTTCCGCCCAGGCACCGGCCGATCCGATCCGCCGGAACTGCTCGTAATCGTCATAGATCGCCGACACCGGTTCCGATCCCGAACCCTTGAAGCCGGTCTGACGACCAAGCCAGGCAATATTGGCCAGCCGAAACGCGCCATAGTGGAACCAGTCGTCGCCCATCCAGCCGTCGATCATCGGGCTTTCCGGCGCGGCGACCTTCAGTGCCGGGTGCGGGTTCAGCAGGGCCATCACGACGGTGAACCCCTCATAGGAGGAGCCGAGCATCCCTACGCGTCCGTTCGATTCCGGCAGGTTCGCCTTGTTCACCAGCCAGTCGATGGTGTCATAGGCATCGGTGACGTGATCGACCTTGGTGGTGTTGAGCGGCCCGATGACCGGACGGGTAACCACATAGTCGCCCTCCGAACCGTATTTACCGCGCACGTCCTGGAACACCCGGATGTACCCCGCCCGGACGAACGGCTCGTCGCCCTGGGGCAGCAGGGAGGCCATGTTCGAGCTGTTGGCGACCCGGTTGGCCCGGCCGGCAGCATTGTAGGGCGTTCGGGTCAGCAGGATCGGGGCGTTCGCCGCACCCTTGGGAATCACGATAACGGTGAACAGCTTGGTGCCGTCGCGCATCGGGATCATGACTTCACGGCGGATATAGTCGCGTGCATCGATCGGATAGGCGAAGCCGCTGGGAACGTCGCCGGACGGCGGCGGCGTCTGCTGCGCCGCAACGGGGGTAAGCGCCAGCGCGGCGCCGGCAAGCAGCAGCAGTTTCTTCATTCCAGCATCTCCCACGCCGCCCCGACTGTCGGACCCGGCTGGATGATCGGCGACGCTCAGGCCGGCAGCACGCGGTCGAGCATCCCGCCTCCGGCTCGCGCTGAAGTCACGGCTGAAGTGAGTGGCGATAATCCTGCCGGGGCTCGCGGATCAACCGGCCACTGCACGCCGGCGCCCCGGCTACTTCTCTTGCGCCTCTCGCACTTGTCCGCTGGCCGGCGCCCGGGCACGCGAGGCCGATCTTCTCCGCGCAGCGGCCGATGCACCTCCAGTCGTGCAGTGCGGGCGGCCACGGCGCTCCCCCTACGGCTGCCCGTTTCCTTTCCGCGGACTCAGCATGGGGCCGCTGTTGGATGCGTGGTTGACGCGATCCAACACGGCTCCTATATCCGCTCCATCACCACAGCTTCGGGAAATGGCATGGCCTCGCGCACCGTGTCGAACGGATGGAAGTCGGTGGTTTCATAAGACGCTTCAAGGCTGCCGTTTGTGTCCGTAAGACACAGAACGAGCGGCCTTTTGGCGTCTTGTCCTGCGCCCGGACGAATTAGACCAAGGCAGACAGCTACATGGCAACCAAGGCGATCGAAGGCGGCACCGCAAAGCGCCGCATCCGCAAGGTGTTCGGCAACATCCACGAAGTGGTGCAGATGCCGAACCTCATCGAGGTGCAGCGCGAGAGCTACGAACAGTTCCTGCGGTCCGACCCCTCGATCGGCTATGTCTCGGGTCTCGAGAAGACGCTGCGCAGCGTGTTCCCGATCCGCGACTTTGCCGGCACGGCAGAGCTCGACTTCGTGAACTACGAACTCGAACCGCCGAAGTTCGACGTCGAGGAATGCCGCCAGCGTGGCATCACCTATGCCGCGCCGATGCGCGTGACGCTTCGCCTGATCGTGTTCGAGGTGGATCCGGAAACGGAGACCCGCTCGGTGCTCGATATCAAGGAGCAGGACGTCTACATGGGCGACATGCCGCTGATGACGGAGAACGGCACGTTCTTCATCAACGGCACGGAGCGCGTGATCGTCAGCCAGATGCACCGCTCGCCGGGCGTCCTCTTCGATCATGACCGCGGCAAGACCCACGCCTCGGGCAAGTATCTCTTCGCGGCGCGCGTGATCCCCTATCGCGGTTCGTGGCTCGACTTCGAGTTCGACGCGAAAGACATCGTTAACGTCCGTATCGACCGTAAGCGCAAGCTGCCGGTCACCGCGCTGCTGTACGCGCTCGGCCTCAACAGCGAGGAAATCCTCAACCACTTCTATAACCGCGTCACTTATGTGCGCGGTGAGGGTGGCTGGCGCATCCCGTTCGCGGCCGAGAACTGGCGCGGCGTGAAGCCGACGTTCGACCTCGTCGACGCCAACTCGGGCGAAGTGGTGTTCCCCATGGGCACCAAGGTCACCCCGCGCGCGGCCAACAAGGCAGCGAAGGACGGCCTCACCGACCTCCTCATCCCGACCGAGGAAATCTACGGCCGCTATTCGGCCTATGACCTCATCAACGAGCAGACCGGCGAGATCTACGTCGAGGCTGGCGATGAGATCGGCCCGGACAACCTCGAAAAGCTGGATCGCGCCGGCATCGACCGGATCGAGCTGCTCGACATCGACCATGTCACGACCGGTCCGTGGATCCGCAACACGCTGAAGGCCGACAAGGCCGAGGAGCGCGAGCAGGCGCTGTCAGACATCTACCGCGTGATGCGCCCTGGCGAGCCGCCGACGCTGGAAACGGCCGAGGCGCTGTTCGCCGGCCTGTTCTTCGATCCGGACCGCTACGACCTGTCGGCCGTCGGCCGCGTGAAGCTCAACATGCGCCTTGACCTCGATGCCGAGGACACGGTGACGACGCTGCGCACCGAGGACATCCTGGCGGTCGTGAAGACCCTCGTCGACCTGAAGGACGGCAAGGGCGAGATCGACGACATCGACAACCTCGGCAACCGCCGCGTGCGTTCGGTGGGCGAGCTGCTCGAGAACCAGTATCGCGTCGGCCTGCTCCGCATGGAGCGCGCGGTGAAGGAGCGCATGAGCTCGGTCGACGTGTCGACCGTCATGCCGAACGACCTCATCAACGCGAAGCCGGCGGTCGCCGCGGTGCGTGAATTCTTCGGCTCGTCGCAGCTGTCGCAGTTCATGGACCAGACGAACCCGCTGTCCGAAGTGACGCACAAGCGGCGCGTCTCGGCCCTCGGGCCGGGCGGTCTGACGCGTGAGCGCGCAGGTTTCGAAGTGCGCGACGTTCACCCGACGCACTATGGCCGTATCTGCCCGATCGAAACGCCGGAAGGCCCGAACATCGGTCTCATCAACTCGCTGTCGACCTTCGCGCGCGTCAACAAGTACGGCTTCATCGAGACGCCGTACCGCCGCGTGGTGGACGGCAAGGTGACCGGCGAGGTCGTGTACCTCTCCGCGATGGAGGAGCAGAAGCACACGGTCGCGCAGGCGAACGCCGAGCTCGACGCCGAAGGCCGCTTCACCGAGGATCTCATCTCCGCCCGTCAGGCCGGCGAATTCCTCATGGCGTTGCCCGAGACGATCACGCTGATGGACGTGTCGCCCAAGCAGCTCGTGTCGGTCGCCGCCTCGCTGATCCCGTTCCTCGAGAACGACGACGCGAACCGCGCGCTGATGGGCTCGAACATGCAGCGTCAGGCCGTGCCGCTGGTGAAGGCGGAAGCGCCCTTCGTCGGCACCGGCATGGAAGAGACGGTTGCGCGCGACTCGGGCGCTGCCATCGCGGCTCGCCGCGCCGGCGTGGTCGACCAGGTCGACGCGAGCCGTATCGTGATCCGCGCCACGGGTGAGGTCGATGCCGGCAAGTCGGGCGTCGACATCTACTCGCTGATGAAGTTCCAGCGTTCCAACCAGTCGACCTGCATCAACCAGCGCCCGCTGGTGAAGGTCGGCGACGTGGTGAACGCCGGCGACATCCTCGCCGACGGCCCGTCGACCGAGTTCGGCGAGCTGGCGCTCGGCCGTAACGCGCTCGTCGCGTTCATGCCGTGGAACGGCTACAACTACGAGGACTCGATCCTCATCTCCGAGCGGATCGTGAAGGACGACGTGTTCACGTCGATCCACATCGACGAGTTCGAGGTGATGGCCCGCGACACGAAGCTCGGGCCGGAGGACATCACGCGCGACATCCCCAACGTCGGCGAGGAAGCGCTGCGCAACCTCGACGAGGCGGGCATCGTGTACGTCGGTGCCGAGGTCGAGCCGGGCGACATCCTGGTCGGCAAGATCACGCCGAAGGGCGAAAGCCCGATGACGCCGGAAGAGAAGCTGCTGCGCGCCATCTTCGGTGAAAAGGCCAGCGACGTGCGTGACACCTCGCTCCGCCTGCCGCCGGGCGTTGCCGGTACGGTCGTCGACGTTCGCGTCTTCAACCGCCACGGCATCGACAAGGACGAGCGCGCGATGGCGATCGAGCGCGAGGAGATCGAGCGCCTGAAGAAGGACTCGGACGACGAGCGCACGATCCTCAACCGCGCCACGTGGTCTCGCCTGCGCGAGATGCTGATCGGCCAGACCGCGACTGCGGTGCCGAAGGGCGGCCCCAAGAAGGGTGCCGTGATCGATCAGGACATGCTCGACAGCGTCGACCGCCACGAATGGTGGAAGTTCGCGGTCGCCGACGACAAGGTCCAGTCGGATCTCGAAGCGGTGAAGGCGCAGTACGACGAGGCCGCGAAGCTCATTAAGGAGAAGTTCGAGGACCGTCGCGAGAAGCTGGAGCGTGGCGACGAGTTGCCGCCGGGCGTGCTGAAGATGGTCAAGGTGTTCGTCGCGGTGAAGCGCAAGCTGCAGCCGGGCGACAAGATGGCCGGCCGTCACGGCAACAAGGGCGTCATCAGCCGCATCCTGCCGGTGGAGGACATGCCGTTCCTCGCCGACGGTACGCCGGTCGATCTCGTGCTGAACCCGCTGGGCGTGCCGTCGCGCATGAACGTCGGCCAGATCTTCGAGACGCACCTTGGCTGGGCCGCCCGCGGCCTCGGCCAACAGATCGCGCAGCAGCTGGAGGAATGGCGTGAAGCCAATCCGGATGCCACCCCGGGCGCCATGCCCGAGGCGGTGAAGGAGCGGCTGAAGACGATCTACGGCGAACATTATGTCGACGAGATCGAGGCACGTGACGCGCAGGGCATCATCGAGCTGGCGAACAACCTGAAGCCCGGCGTTCCGATGGGCACTCCGGTGTTCGACGGTGCGGTGGAGCAGGACGTCGCCAACATGCTCGAACTGGCGGGTCTTGATCCGTCGGGTCAGTCGGATCTGTTCGACGGGCGCACCGGCGATCAGTTCGACCGCAAGGTGACCGTCGGCATCATCTACATGCTGAAGCTGCACCACCTCGTCGACGACAAGATCCACGCACGTTCGATCGGGCCGTACAGCCTAGTCACCCAGCAGCCGCTGGGCGGCAAGGCGCAGTTCGGCGGCCAGCGCTTCGGCGAAATGGAGGTGTGGGCGCTGCAGGCTTATGGTGCTGCGTACACGCTCCAGGAGATGCTGACGGTAAAGTCCGACGACGTGGTCGGCCGTACCAAGGTCTATGAGGCGATCGTCAAGGGTGACGACACGTTCGAGGCCGGCATTCCGGAGAGCTTCAACGTGCTCGTCAAGGAAATGCGTTCGCTGGGCCTCAACGTCGAGCTGAAGAGCATGGAAGACGCGGACGACGGTGATCTGGCCGAGGCGGCCGAGTAACCGCACCGCTCCGACGATCGACCATCCCTCCCCTAGCCCCTCCCGCCCGCGCGGGAGGGGGAAGAGGTAGAAAAATGAACGAACTTACCAATTTCGCGAACCCGGTCGCCAAGCCGGAGACCTTCGACCAGATCCAGATCGGCATCGCGTCTCCGGACCGCATCCGCTCCTGGTCGTTCGGCGAGATCAAGAAGCCGGAAACGATCAACTATCGCACGTTCAAGCCCGAGCGTGACGGCCTGTTCTGCGCGCGCATCTTCGGTCCGATCAAGGACTATGAATGCCTGTGCGGCAAGTACAAGCGCATGAAGTACAAGGGCATCGTCTGCGAGAAGTGCGGCGTCGAGGTCACCGTTTCGAAGGTCCGCCGCGAGCGCATGGGCCACATCGAGCTCGCCGCCCCGGTCGCGCACATCTGGTTCCTGAAGTCGCTGCCGTCACGCATCGGCCTGCTGCTCGACATGCAGCTGAAGCAGCTCGAGCGCGTGCTGTACTTCGAAGCGTATATCGTGATCGAGCCGGGCCTCACCCCGCTGGAGAAGTATCAGCTCCTCACCGAGGACGAGCTCCTCGAGGCGCAGGACGAATATGGCGAGGACGCCTTCTCCGCCGGCATCGGCGCCGAGGCCGTGCGCATCATGCTCGAAAGCCTCGATCTCGAGGGCGAGAAGCAGCAGCTCCTCGAAGAGCTGGCGACGACCAAGTCGGAGCTGAAGCCCAAGAAGATCATCAAGCGCCTGAAGGTCGTCGAGAGCTTCCTCGAATCGGGCAACCGCCCAGAGTGGATGATCCTCGAGGTCGTGCCGGTCATCCCGCCCGAACTGCGCCCGCTGGTGCCGCTCGACGGTGGCCGCTTCGCGACGTCGGACCTGAACGATCTGTACCGCCGCGTGATCAACCGTAACAACCGCCTGAAGCGCCTGATGGAGCTGCGTGCGCCGGACATCATCGTCCGCAACGAAAAGCGCATGCTGCAGGAAGCCGTCGACGCGCTGTTCGACAACGGCCGCCGCGGCCGCACGATCACGGGCGCCAACAAGCGTCCGCTGAAGTCGCTGTCCGACATGCTCAAGGGCAAGCAGGGCCGCTTCCGTCAGAACCTGCTCGGCAAGCGCGTCGACTATTCGGGCCGTTCGGTCATCGTGACCGGGCCGGAGCTCAAGCTGCACCAGTGCGGCCTGCCCAAGAAGATGGCGCTCGAGCTGTTCAAGCCGTTCATCTACGCCCGTCTCGACGCCAAGGGCCTCAGCATGACGCTGAAGCAGGCGAAGAAGTGGGTCGAGAAGGAGCGCAAGGAAGTCTGGGATATCCTGGACGAGGTGATCCGCGAGCACCCGGTGCTGCTGAACCGCGCGCCGACGCTTCACCGCCTCGGCATCCAGGCGTTCGAGCCGGTGCTGATCGAGGGCAAGGCGATCCAGCTTCACCCGCTGGTCTGCTCGGCCTTCAACGCCGACTTCGACGGTGACCAGATGGCCGTGCACGTCCCGCTGAGCCTCGAGGCCCAGCTGGAAGCGCGCGTCCTGATGATGTCGACCAACAACATCCTGTCGCCGGCGAACGGCAAGCCGATCATCGTGCCGTCGCAGGACATGGTGCTCGGTCTCTACTACCTCTCGATGGAGAAGCAGAACGAGCCGGGCGAAGGCATGCTGCTGGCCGACATGGAGGAAGTGCACCAGGCGCTGTTCAACGGCGCGGTGACGCTGCACACCAAGATCATCAGCCGCGTTCCGCAGACCGACGAGGACGGCAACCAGTATCTGAAGCGCTACGAGACGACGCCGGGCCGCATGCTGCTCGGCGAGTGCCTGCCGAAGAGCCACAAGGTACCGTTCGAGACCGTCAACCGCCTGCTGACCAAGAAGGACGTCACCGACGTCATCGACGAGGTGTATCGTCACACCGGCCAGAAGGAGACGGTGCTGTTCGCCGACGCCATCATGGCACTCGGCTTCCGTCACGCGTTCCGCGCCGGCATCTCGTTCGGCAAGGACGACATGATCATCGCGCCGGACAAGACCAAGCTGGTCGATGAGACGCGTGAGCAGGTGAAGGACTTCGAGCAGCAGTATCAGGACGGCCTGATCACGCAGCAGGAGAAGTACAACAAGGTGATCGACGCCTGGAGCCGTTGTGGTGATCAGGTGGCGAACTCGATGATGAACGAGATCAAGGCCGTTCGCATCGACGAGGAGACCGGCCGTGAGAAGCCGATCAACTCGATCTACATGATGGCTCACTCCGGTGCGCGTGGTTCGCAGGCGCAGATCAAGCAGCTTGCCGGCATGCGCGGCCTGATGGCCAAGCCGTCGGGCGAGATCATCGAAACGCCGATCATCTCGAACTTCAAGGAAGGCCTGACCGTCCTTGAATACTTCAACTCCACCCACGGCGCTCGTAAGGGCCTCGCGGATACGGCGTTGAAGACGGCGAACTCGGGGTATCTCACCCGCCGTCTCGTCGACGTGTCGCAGGATTGCGTCATCGTCGAGGACGATTGCGGCACCGAGCGCGCGCTGGAGATGAAGGCGATCGTTCAGGGCGGCTCGGTCATCGCGTCGCTCGGCGAGCGTATCCTTGGCCGTACGACGGCGGAGGACATCGTCGAGGCGAAGACCGGCGAGATCGTGATCCCGGTCGGCACCCTGCTCGACGAGCCGATGGTGGCGAAGATCGAGGCGACTGGCATCCAGGCCGTCAAGATCCGCTCGCCGCTGGTCTGCGAAAGCAAGATCGGCGTCTGCGGCAAGTGCTACGGGCGTGATCTCGCCCGCGGTACGCCCGTGAACATCGGCGAGGCCGTCGGCGTCATTGCGGCGCAGTCGATCGGTGAGCCGGGCACGCAGCTGACGATGCGTACCTTCCACATCGGCGGCGCGGCGCAGCTCAACGAGCAGTCGAACCTCGAAGCGCCCGTCGACGGCACGATCGAGTATCGCGACCTGCGCATCATCGTCGACCAGCGTGGTCGCCGCGTGGTGCTCAGCCGCTCGGGCGAAGTCGCGATCGTCGACATGGATGGCCGCGAGCTGGCGGTGCACAAGATCCCGTACGGCGCGAACGTGCTGTGCGACGATGGGCACATCATCAGCGCCGGCGATCGCATCGCCGAATGGGATCCGTTCACCATGCCGGTGATCACGGAGACCGGCGGCACGGTGAAGTATCAGGACCTCATCGAGGGCAAGACGCTGACCGAGCAGGTCGACGAGGCAACGGGCATCGCCCAGCGCGTCGTGATCGAATATCGTGCAGCTGGCCGTTCCAAGGAGGATCTGCGTCCGCGCATCACCCTGCTCGACGAGGGTTCGGGTGAGTCTGCCCGCTACATGCTGGCGCCGGGTGCGGTGCTGTCGGTCGACGACAACTCGGTCGTCTATGCCGGCGACGTGGTTGCCCGTGTCGCTCGCGAGTCCGCCAAGACCCGCGACATCACCGGCGGTCTGCCGCGCGTTGCCGAGCTGTTCGAAGCGCGCAAGCCGAAGGAAAATGCGATCATCGCGAAGGTCTCGGGCCGCGTGGTGTTCGGCAAGGACTATAAGGCGAAGCGCAAGATCGGCATCCAGCCCGAGGACGGCGGCGAGGTGGTGGAATACCTCATCCCGAAGTCGAAGGTGATCGACGTTCAGGAAGGCGACTACGTCAAGCGTGGCGACAACCTGATCGGCGGCAGCCCGGATCCGCACGACATTCTCGAGGTGCTCGGCATCGAGCCGCTCGCGGAATATCTCGTGTCGGAAATCCAGGAAGTCTATCGACTGCAGGGCGTGAAGATCAACGACAAGCACATCGAGACGATCGTTCGTCAGATGCTGCAGAAGGTCGAGATCACCGAAGCCGGCGACACCACCCTGCTCCCCGGCGAGCAGGTGGACCGTGCGGAGATGGACGAGGTCAACGCGAAGCTCGGCAAGAACGAGGCGCCCGCCCAGGGCAAGCCAATCCTGCTCGGCATCACCAAGGCGTCGCTGCAGACCCGGTCGTTCATCTCGGCCGCGTCGTTCCAGGAGACCACCCGCGTCCTCACCGAGGCGGCGGTCCAGGGGAAGCAGGACACGCTGATGGGCCTGAAGGAAAACGTCATCGTCGGCCGGCTCATCCCGGCAGGCACGGGCGCCGGCATGAACCGCCTGCGCGTGGCCGCTTCCTCGCGCGACGCCGCGCTTCGGGTGCAGCAGCGCAAGCTGTCCGAGATGCTCATCGCGCCCAACAGCGCGGAGGAACTGCGCGCGGCGGAGAATGCCCGCACCGTGCGTGACGACGCCGGCACCGGCAGCGACCCGCTCGCTACGGTCGTCCCGTCGGGCGACGGCAGCGACGAGGCGGCTGGCGAGTATCTGAACGACTGATCGTCGCCAGGATAAGCCTGATGCAATCAGCCCCGCCGGAGCGATCCGGCGGGGCTTTTTGTTTCTGTCGCGAGATCAGGCTGCCGGCTCTGCCGCTAGCCGGTTCAATCAGATGCCTGACGCGGGCAGGCGCGACTCGCTGCACACGACGGCACAGAGCCGGCAGTGCGGTCGGAGCGACGTCACGCGGCTACTGAACGAACGCCTGGGTTCGGCAACACTCTCGGCGGGAGCCTTCCTGAAGCCGGTCGCGCGACGTGAGCGCCAGCCCGGCACAAGCGCACTTGGCGCTCTAAGGAAAGGCATTAGCGGCAGGGCAGATGCGGCAGGATGGCGGATGCAATTACGGCGCTTGTCGCGAGAGGCCGCCTGCCGTCGCTCGAATTGGGTAAGGCCCGCCCTCCCGGAGGTGTGTTCCAGTGCCGCTAACTGACGGTTGTCGGAAACATCGCCCCAGAACCCCCGCAGGCGTGTGAACGCTCAACGCGCTGGCTTCCCTCGCCATTCGTCGCGCAGCAAGCCCCAGATTACGCTGTCGCGCACGCCGATGTGCGTCTCCCATTCCGCGCGCAGCAAGCCCTCGCGTTGAAAGCCGAGATCCACCAACAGCGCGATCGACCGGGCATTATCCGGGTCGGTATCGGCAAACACGCGGCGCGCGCCCTGCGCGAACAGCAAGCCAATAAGCGCACTCACGGCTTCGCGCGCATAGCCGCGGCCGGAGGCTGCGGCGGAAAGGAGATAGCCGACTTCCATCACGCCGCGGCGCCGTTCGCCTGCGGCCAGCGTGCCGATCGCGCGGCCGCTTGCCTTCTCCACGATCACCCACTGCCGCCACTGGTCGCCAGCGTGCGGGGTCACATAGGCGACAGTTTCCGCGACCGATCCGTGCGGCGGGCTGGACCAGAAACGCATCACTCGCGGATCGCGATAGGCTTCAAACAGGGCCGGTGCGTCGTCCGTCGTGGGCGCCCGCATCGTCAGCCGCTCGCTTTCGAAGGGTTCCGCCCTCATGCGCGCCTCAACCTGCCAGCGCCTCGACCAGCGACTGCACCTTTTGCTGGCGCCATTGCGGCAGCGGCGCGACCAGCCAGAAGCCGAGGCGAGACGGACGCGGCTCGCCCACCATCACCACGTTTCCGGCCGCGATGTCATTGGCGGCCAGCAGTTCGGGCACGGTCGCGCGGCCAAGCCCGCGCGCCGCGGCATCGAGCGCCAGGCCAGCGTCACCCACGCGGACCAGCGCGGCCGCATCGTCCATGCCATCCCCCGGCCATGCGATCAGCGCCGGTGCGCCGCCGCCGGGGCGCTCCACCGTTACCATACCTTCGCTTTCGATCGCTTCGCCCTCATGCGCTCCCGGACCTTCGCCCCAGGTGATGGCGAGGTCCAGATTGGCTTCGGTGAAATCCGGCGGCGCATCGGCCGTGACCAGCACGAAGCGCAGGTCGCTGTCGCGCTGCGCAATGGTTGCCAGCCGCGGCAAGAGCCACTTTTCCGTAAGATCGCGGGGCGCCGCAATGGTCAGCGACTTGGACGATTGCCCCGCCTGCATCGCGCGCACCGCTTCCTCGAACTGGAGAAAACCATTGCGGAGCGCGGAAAGGCCGGCCTCCCCTTCTGGCGTCAGCTCCAAACCCTTGGTGGTGCGGCGAAACAGGACAACGCCAAGGGTATCCTCCAGCGCCCGCACCTGCTGGCCGACGGCAGCCGGCGTCACCGCCAGTTCGTCGGCAGCGCGGGTGAAGGACAGATGGCGGGCGGCCGCGTCCAGCACGCGCAGCCCGTTCAGCGGAAGATGCGTACGCTTCACCTGGCACCTGCCATAAGGCGGAACGATCCATCGGGGATAGTGGGGCGGCTGTTCACCATGGTCGCATGCCATGCCGCGCTATGGCGTCGCCCGCAAGCGACCGTGCTCAGCCGCGCTCTCCCCCGGTCACGGCCGGAGCGACCAGCGCGAACTTCGGGATCGCGACATCAAAGGTCATGCCAGCGGCATCGACCATGCGATAGCTGCCCTGCATCGATCCCAACGGCGTCGCTAATGGGCAGCCGGATACATAATCATAACTGGCGCCCGGCGCGATCAGCGGCTGCTCGCCGACCACCCCTTCGCCTTCCACCGAATGGCGCGCGCCGCGCCCGTCGGTGATGATCCAGTGCCGAGTCAGCAGCTGTACGGCCTGCGGCCCGTCATTCTCGATCCGGATGTGATACGCCCAGAACCAACGTCCGCGCGCGGGTTCCGATTGTTCGGGCAAATAGCTCACCGAAACACGCACGGTGACTCCCCGCGTCGTTTCTGACGAGGGGAAAAAAGCCTTCACAAGCCGACCTTGCGTAATGCGCGGTCAAGATCCTCGATCAGATCCTGCGGATCCTCCAGCCCGACGTTCAGGCGCAACATGCCTTCGGTCACGCCCATTTCCTCACGCTTTTCCGGCGTGACAGAATTGTGGGTCGTGGAGGCGGGATGAGTCATCAGGGATCGAGAATCGCCGATGTTGTTCGAAATGTCGATCAGTTCCAGAGCATCGAGCAGCCCGTGTGCCTGTTGACGTCCCCCATCCAGCAGGACGGCGAAGATCGGGCCTGCCGCCTCCATCTGGCTCATCGCCAGATTATGCTGCGGATGGCTGGGCAGGCCGGGGTACAACACCGTCGGAACCCGGCCTTCAAGGAAGGTCGCGACCTTCACGGCGTTCTCGGACTGGCGCCGGATCCTCAGGTCCAGCGTTTCCAACCCCTTCAGCACCACCCACGCATTGAACGGCGACAGCGTCGGTCCGGTGTTGCGCGTGAACGGCAGCAGGGTGTTCTCGATGAAATCCTTGGTTCCGCAAACCGCACCGGCCAGTACACGGCCCTGTCCGTCCATCATCTTCGTGGCGGAATAGGCGGTCACATCCGCGCCGAACTCCAGCGGGCGCTGCAGTGCCGGGGTGGCAAAGGCATTGTCGACCACACTGGTGATCCCGCGCTCGCGCGCAATGCTGCACACCGCCCTCAGGTCCACAACGTCCATCGTCGGGTTCGCCGGCGTTTCGAAGAAGAACACCTTCGTTTCAGGGCGAACCGCATCCTCGAACGCCTGCGGATCGCGTGCGTCCACCACGGTCGTCGCGATGCCGAACTTGGGCAGTAGGTTGTCGACCAGCCAGCGGCACGATCCGAAGGCAGCGCGCCCGGCAACAACATGGTCGCCAGCCTGCAACTGGCTCAGCAGCACGGCCGTCATCGCCGCCATGCCGCTCGCCATGGTGCGACACGCCTCCGCCCCTTCCAGAATGGCGATGCGATGTTCCAGCATCTCCACCGTCGGGTTCTGCAGCCGGGAATAGGTCATTCCCTCCTGCTCGCCGGCGAACCGCGCCGCGGCGTCACCGGCGCAATCGTAGGTATAGCCGGAGGTGACGAAGATCGCCTCGGATGTCTCTCCGAACTCCGTGCGCACGGTTCCGCCGCGGATCGCACGGGTAGCGGGGCGCCAGCTGTCGGTGATCGCGCGATCTTGTCCGGTACGACGTTTCATGACGCCGCTTTCGGCCAATACTGCTTGGCTTTCAAGGTTATCCTCCCCCGGCGTACGTCGCGGGAGCTGACTCTAAGGGGCCCCACGCCGTGCAGAAAACGCGAACGCCTGGCGATACGGCCGCTCGCGGCTGTCCTACAGCCCGTGCGTCGTGGCAAAAGCGCTCTAGTTTTCCGGAGCGAACCGAATGCTGAGCGATACGTCGCCGCCGTCTCAACTTTCTCAACATTCGCGCGACACTTGGATGCAACAGTCCGCGTGAAGAGCGCCTTGGATCCTGCGCCTATCGCATGGTCGGCTGCCCCGCTAAGCACACGGCCCATGCTGCGCCGTCCGCTGCCGCTCGCCATCCTCCTGTTCGCGCTGGCCGAGGCGGTGTTCCTGATCCGCCTCGCGGTCCCGCACCAGCTGGTCTTTGACGAGATCCACTATGTCCCGGCGGCCCGCTCGCTGATCGTCCTGTCCGGCCCGGCCAACATCGAACATCCGCTGCTGGGCAAATCATTGACTGCGCTGGGCATGCTGCTGTTCGGCGACACGCCGGTTGGATGGCGCTTCATGTCCACGCTCGCCGGCAGCGCGACCGTGGTCGCAATGTTCGCCACCACCTGGCAAATCACCGGGCGCCCGCGCCCCGCTCTCGTGGCCGCCGCACTGACACTGCTGAACTTCACCCTCTATGTTCAATCGCGCATCGCAATGCTGGATGGCTTCATGCTCGCCTTCCTGGCCGGGGCGATAGCGATGATCGCCTGGACCGTTCGAGCGGGCGGATGGTGGCGATGGGTGGCGGCCTCAATCCTGCTCGGACTGGCAGTCGGCTGCAAATGGCTGGCGGCACCCTATGTTGCCTTCGCTGCGGCGGCGCTGGTCATCCTGAAACGCCAGGATCCACGGCGATTTCCGGGCTTATCGGTCTGGCCGGCAGTCGCCGTGCTTGGCACCGTCTCGGTGACGGCCTATCTCCTCACCTTCGCGCCCGCCTTCTTCTACGCCGTCGAACCGCTGACGCCCGCGCGCTTGATCCCCTTTCAGCTGGAGATGTTCGAAAAACAGACCCAGGTTCTTCCTCCCCACGCTTACCAGTCAGACTGGTGGAGCTGGCCGTTGCTGATCAGACCGATCTGGTATCTCTACGAACCGGTCGATGGGGCGCAGCGCGGAATCCTGCTGCTTGGCAATCCGGCGATCATGTGGGGCGGCCTCGCGGCGGTGCTCGGCTGCTGGATCGGATGGGTGCGCCACGGCTCGCCGCGCTTCTTTGCCGCCGCGGCGCTTTGGACGGCAAGTCTCGGCATCTGGGCCGTGATCCCCAAATCGCTCGGCTTCTATTATTATTACTTCCCGTCCAGCATCTTCATCGTTCTGCCAATCGTGCTGCTGCTCGATCACTGGCGCATGCGGCTGCGGGGCGCGGATCTGGCATTGCTCGGCGTGGCGCTCTGCCTCGCCATTTACTTCTTCCCGATCCTCTCTGCCCACGCCCTGCCCGATGCTGGCGCATTCCGGCAGTGGATGTGGTTCGACAGTTGGATATGAGCCGCCTCAGTACCGTCCCCAGGTGAAGCGCGATGAAAGCGCGTAGTTCCAGACGGCGCCCACCAGCACGCCAGCAAGTGCAGAGCCAGCCCATGCACCGTAGCGGAAGTCATAAAGGAAGGCTGCCACCCCGACATTGGCGATCGCCCCCACGGAACATACTAGGCAGAACGATACCCACCCGTCGAGCATTTGGCGCCATCCCCGCAAGCGCCGGTCGCGATATGTCAGCGCGTTGTTCAGGAAGAAGTTGAACGTCATCGCCGCCACCGTTCCGACGATCTGCCCGACCAGAAAGGCGGCCCCTATTCCAAGGTGCAACAGCGTCAGCACGCTCATGTGGATCAGCACGCCGATCACGCCGATGGCCGAAAACATCGCGAAGCGCACCGGCACCACTCGGCCGAACTTCCGATCGTAGATCGCGATCAGATATTCCAGCGCCACCACGTGATCGAGCTTCGACTCTCCCTGCTCCCGGCACCGGAATACGTACGGCAGCTCAAGGAACCGCAACGGGCGATCGGACGCCGCCATGATGTCGAGCAGGATCTTGAATCCGATCCCTGAAAGGCAGGGCGCCACCGTCCGGACAGCTTGCGTGCGGATCATGAAAAAGCCGCTCATCGGGTCTGTCAGGCCCACGTTAAGCACGCGTTGGGACAGCCGGGTCGCAAGGGCGGATTTTGCCACGCGATCCCTGTCCCACTCGCCGGTGCCGCCACCATCCACGAAGCGGGAGCCGATCACGATGTCCAGCGCGTCGTCTTCGCGCATCGCCTGCAGCATGCGCGGCAGGATCGCTTCATCATGCTGAAGATCGCCATCGATCACGGCCACCAACGGCGCCGCCGTGGCGCACATGCCTTCGATACAGGCCGTTGCCAATCCGCGCCGCCCGATGCGCTGGATCACCCGGACGCGTGGGTCCCGCCGCGCGATTTCGCGAGCAGCATCGGCCGTGCCATCCGGGCTGTCATCGTCGACGAAAATGGCTTCCCATCTCGTGCCCGCCAGCGCCTGCTCCAGCCTGGCCACGAGCAACGGCACATTGGCCCGCTCGTTGAACGTCGGGATGACGATCGCCAGCTCGAGCGGATCGCTCACAGCGCGGCCAGAACTGCGTCTCCCATTGCTTGGGTCGAGCAGTCGCCGCCGAGGTCCGCCGTTCGGTTGCCGCTGGCCAAGGCGCGTGCCACCGCCTGTTCGATCCGGTCAGCCGCGTCCGGTTGGCCAAGCGAATGACGAAGCATCAGGGCGGCGGAAAGGATCGCTGCACACGGATTGGCCTTGCCCTGCCCCGCAATATCGGGCGCCGACCCGTGGATCGGCTCGTACAGCCCCTTGCCGGCTTCATCGAGTGAGGCGGACGGCAGCAAGCCGATGGAGCCGACGCACATGGATGCCTGATCGGACAGGATATCGCCGAACAGGTTGCCGGTTACGATCACATCGAACTGGCCGGGGTCACGCACCAGCTGCATGGCGGCATTGTCGACGTACATATGGCTCAGCGCCACATCCGGATATTGCCGCGAAACCTCGATCACCACGTCGCGCCACAATTGCGAAGTCTCAAGCACGTTCGCCTTGTCGACCGAGCACAGCTTGCCCCGCCGCCGCTGAGCCGCCTCGAAGCCGGCGACGGCGATGCGCCGCACCTCCCCTTCGTCATAGCTCATCAGGTCATACCCTTGACGCAGGCCAGCCTCCGTCGTTCGCATCCCCTTCTCGCCGAAGTAAACGTCGCCGTTCAGCTCGCGCACGATCAGCAGGTCGATGGTTCGCGCCACCTCCGGGCGAAGCGCGGACGCATCCTCCAGCCCTGCGAACAGCTTTGCCGGGCGCAGGTTGGCGAACAGGGTAAGCTCCTTGCGCAGGCCGAGAATGGCCTGTTCCGGTCGCAGGTGCCGGTCCAGATTGTCGCAGGCGGGATCCCCCACCGATCCGAAGAGGATCGCGTCCGCGCGCTGCGCCAGGTCAAGTGTCGACGTCGGGAGCGGATTGCCGGTCTGATGGTAAGCCGCCCCTCCGACTGGCGCTTCCTCGAACGCGACCGCAAGGTCGAGCGCCTCCAGCACGCGCCGTGCCTGAGCGGTAACTTCCGGGCCGATGCCGTCTCCCGGCAGGATCGCGATGAGGTGAGATTGCGCCATGATCACCGTTTTGGGCTGAGCTTGTCGACATCGCCGCCGATAGTGCCACGCGGGCTGCGCAGACCTATTCGACAGCGTCGACGGCGAGCCTTGCCGGCCCGGCGCTGGTCACGCAACTGCTCTCTTCAGTCGGTCCATCAGCCGGGTGCGCGCGGACAGCGCGTCGACGCGGCGATCCGTGAGGACGTTTCTCGAGAGAAAGCGGCCTGTGATTGCCAAAGCGTCGAACACATCGGACCAGTCAGGCTCGCCCCCCGCGCGTAAAAAGTCGGGCAAGGGCAGGAGACGGTCCTCATAGCCCACAGCAGCCGCCCGACTCACTGCCCCGCCGCTCTTGGGGCTGATGAACGCCACGTCCTCGGCCGACCCCGTCGCCACGCAGCGCTCCAGATCCAGACCAAAGCCAAGCTGCGCCAGCACCAGAAGCTCGTAACGAGCCATTGCCCCTGCCCAGCCCCTCGCGGCCGGCGCCGCCTCGACGGCGTCCAGCATCGCTGCCAGCGCATCGTACAGCTGCGGATAAGGCTGCGCCTCAGGCAACGCGGCGGCCGTCAACGTCGTCAGCCACTCCAGCGCTGCTGCCGGCAGCGGCTCGCCATGCAGCGATGCGCGGCTGTGCACCAATTCCACGGTCAGCGCGGGCAGTTGTTCGGCCGTTCTCGCGCGCCACTCGCCAAGGACGGCATTGGCCGGCTGCAATACCGGCCGCAGCCCGCGCGACCGGCCGCCACGCACATAACCGGCCTGCACGCCGTCTCTTGGCGTCAGGGCACGAACGATCGCGCCATGCTCGCCATGCGGACGCACCGACAGGATGATCGCTGGTGCCGTGAGCTGCATTCCTGCGGTCTAGCGCCGTCGCCCCGCGCTTGTCGAAATCTTCATGGCCGGCATAAAGGGTGCCCGCTCAGGCCCGCCGCACCCGCTTTGCCATTTGCTCCAGCCCCGGCAGCGCCGCTGCCCGCTTCGCGACCTGGATCGCCGTGTCGAAGCCGCTCACCAGCGCCATGGCTGCCTTGTTCGCCAGCGTCGGCCGCAGCAGCAACAGATCCCGGCAGGCAATACCTGCATTGGCCATCAGCCGCTTGTGCTGCCCTTCCCCCTCGGTGAAGTCGAAGCGAGCGAACCGGTCACTGAACAGGTCGACCAGTGCGGCTTCCATCAGCACGCTTCCTGGCGAAAGCGCCGCGAAAGCCTCGTCATGACCGACGTAATCGTAGCGAAGCGTCTCTCGATCGGCGCTGCACCACAGATAGGCTGCCGGTGTATCGTTCACGAACAGCAACCATGCCCGCACTTGATCCGCTTGCGCGAGCGTCACCATCCGCTGAACCCAGGCATCGTCACCGGGGAGTCCTGCGCCCATCAGGCGTTCCTGATAGGTCTTCTCCGCCAGTGCCCGCGCGATCGGATGAAAGACTTGCAGTTCGGCGGCAGTGCGAAACCGGCGCACGTCCAAGCCACCGCCACTGGCCGCTGCTAGCTTCTTCGCCTTGCGCTTCAGCGTCGACCGCGTCTGCCCGGACAGACCTGCCCGCCACGCGGATTGGCCAATGGCAAGGTCCACATAATAGCGTGTGTATCGCTGCTTCTCGAACAGTAGCCCTGGCCAGTCGGGTGATAACGCCGCGGGCAGCGACGTGAGCAGATAACCGTCGTCGGCATCTGTCAGCGGCGGAAAAGCGGGCAGTTGCCCCGCCAGCGCCGCGTCCAGGGACATGCCAACCCGGGTCAGGCGCCTTGGAATGGTGGCAATGGTGCGGGCGCCGATCTGCAGCCGCAGGGCGGCGTTGCTCATGCGCTACGCTCGCTTATCAGATTGGACCACGCCTGCTCCACCTGTCGCCGGCCCCGCCGCCAGCGACTTGCCGGCAGCGGCTTGTCGCGCGCATCCAGGGCCAGGCTTGGCCGGTCGATGAAATGGGTGGTGGGGGCGCTCGCCTCGCGCTCCGAAAGCAACTGGCACAAGGCTTCGAAGCGACGCACGTGCACCCCGTTCGCCGTCATCCCGCTGCGATCGGCAAGCTCGAAACTATGGCTGACGATGGTGAGTGCGGCATGTCGATCGGCAATGGCGTGGTCGATGGCGGCCGTCATTTCTTCGACAGAAAGGGCGCAAATCTGGAAGTTGCGCCACACACCTGCCGTGTCCTCGATCGTGGTAACGGGCACTTCCACGACGCCCCTGTGCCTGACGGGCGCGATCTGGGTGGCGGCCAGGCCGATTGCACTGGGCCAGGGATGATGGGCGCCATTGTGGCTGCTGTCATAAACGATTCCGAGCGATGCCAGTGCCCTGAGCGTATCGTCGTTCGCCGAATAGCTGCCGCTGCGGAACGCAATGGGCCGGGGCGCACCAGCCGCCATCAACAGGCTTGCCGCCTCGCTCAACAATTCTCGCTGTGCATCCGCGGGATAATCGCTGAGTTCGAAGCCTGCATGAACGCTCCGATCGCCCAGCCTCGCCTTTGTCCAATTAGGGTGTAGGTGAAGCTGCACCTCCTGCCCGGCTGTTAGGATCGCATCGATGATCCGCTTGAAAGGATCGAGGCCGTAGATCCGTGCCGGCATTGGATCCACGAAGAACGTCGCCTTCAGTCCGTGACAGCCAAGACGATTGAGTTGCCAGCGAAGCCCCACGCCTGCCGGCTCGATGGATCGCGCTTCCACGACGTCAGGACCAAGCCCCGCCGCATGGTGACGCCAGGCGATCTCTGTATCGATCGTAAGAAAAACCGGGGTCATGTCGACACTCTAGGGCTCGCCCGTAAACAATCCCCGAACTGTTTCCTACGAAAAAGGGCTGCCGGAGCGACCCGGCAGCCCTGTTGAGACACGTCAAACCGGATCAATCCGCGCCAGATTTCACCGAAGCGCCAAGGAAGCCGGTAAGTTCCTCGCGGGTGAGCGAGGTCGACTTATCCTTGTCGGCCTGCGCGAAGGCGGCGTCATTCCACTTGGTATCACCAGGCTTGTCGCCGCCGGCCGGCGCCTTGGCCTTCAGCGCGTCCATCCATGCGGCGAACTCCACCTTCTCCAGCGTGCCGTTGCCGTCCTTATCATATGATGCGAATTCAGCGTTGACGATCGTGGACACCTGATCCGTCGTCGTCGCGGCCGCCTGGGCATTCGCTGTTGTCGCAGCGGCCTGCGCCGGATCAGCAGATGCGGGTTCTTGCGGCACGCTCGCAGCGCCCGGCGCTGACGACGGCGCCGTCGGCTTCGTCGTGGCACCATCCTGCGCAAGCGCTGGAACAGCAACAACCATGGCACTGGCCAGGAATAGCTGCTTCAACATCATAACTCTCCTTACAAAACTCTTAGTTCTGCCCGCGTTTCGCATTACGAATGTCATCGCGGCAGCGCAAATTCTTTGCCGTATCAACCGACAATTGCCATATCGGGTTCCGGGCGTCGGATTTGAAGCCTTGACGCATGCCTGCTACCCGCGCGCAACCTTTTCCCTCGACGACTCACGGCGAGCCGTTGTCACCGCACGACCAAGGATGTTCACATGGTTCCGCGCTATTCCCGACCAGAGATGACGGCAATCTGGACGCCAGAATCCCGCTTCAAGATCTGGTTCGAGATCGAGGCGCACGCCACCGAGGCTCTGGCAAACCTGGGCGTCGTGCCCAAGGAAGCCGCCGAGGCGCTTTGGGCATGGTGGCGCACCAACCCGGCCATCGATGTCGACGCGATCGACGCGATCGAGGCGGTCACGAAGCATGATGTGATCGCATTCCTCACCTGGGTGGCCGAACAGGTCGGCGATCAGGCCCGCTTCATGCACCAGGGGATGACGAGCTCGGACGTGCTCGACACCTGCCTCGCCGTGCAGCTCGCCCGCGCATCCGATATCCTGATCGCCGATCTCGACGCGCTGCTGGCCGTGCTTCGCCGCCGCGCCGAGGAGCATAAGCTGACCCCGACGATCGGCCGCAGCCACGGCATCCATGCCGAGCCGGTGACCTTCGGCCTCAAGCTTGCCGAGGCTTATGCTGAGTTCAGCCGCTGCCGCGCCCGGCTCGTCGCTGCCCGGGCGGAAGTCGCCACCTGCGCCATTTCCGGTGCCGTCGGCACCTTCGCCAATGTCGATCCGCGCGTTGAGGAGCATGTTGCGGCCAAGCTGGGCCTGGCGGTGGAGCCGGTGTCGACGCAGGTCATCCCCCGCGATCGCCACGCCATGTTCTTCGCCACCCTGGGTGTGGTGGCGAGCTCGATCGAGCGACTGGCCGTGGAGGTCCGCCACCTGCAGCGCACCGAAGTGCTGGAAGCGGAGGAATATTTCTCGCCGGGGCAGAAGGGCTCGTCGGCGATGCCGCACAAGCGCAATCCGGTGCTGACGGAGAATCTCACCGGTCTCGCCCGCATGGTCCGCGGCTATGTGACGCCCGCTCTGGAAAATGTGGCGCTCTGGCATGAACGCGACATCAGCCACTCGTCCGTAGAACGCTACATCGCTCCCGACGCGACCATCACGCTCGATTTCGCGCTGGCTCGCCTGACCGGCGTGATCGACAAGCTGCTCGTCTATCCCGAGCGCATGCAGAAGAACATGGATCGCATGGGCGGCCTGATCCATTCGCAGCGCGTGCTGCTGGCCCTGACCCAGGCCGGTGTCAGCCGTGAGGATGCCTATCGGCTGGTTCAGCGCAATGCGATGAAGGTCTGGGAGTCCGACGGCGCCTTGTCGCTCAACGAGTTGCTGAGGGCTGACGCGGACGTAACCGCCGCACTATCGCCTGAAGCGATCGATGCCGAATTCGACCTCGGCTATCATTACAAGCACGTCGACACGATCTTCGCACGCGTGTTCGGCTGATCCGGTCGCTTCCGGCCACCCCGGCAAGGCTGGGGTGGCCGGAAGGCGAGCGGCGTCAGGTAGGGATCTGCTGGGAAATGCAGTGGAAGCTGCCACCACCTGTCAGGATGGCGTCGGCGCGTAGCCCCACGACCTTCCGGTCCGGGAAGATCGCCTGGATCGCCTGCACAGCCGCCTCGTCTTGTTCGGAGCCGTAGATCGGCACCACGACGGCGGCGTTGCCGATGTAGAAGTTCATGTAGCTGGCCGGCACGATCTCACCATCGCGCAGGACGCGACCCGGCGATGGCACCGTCACGACATCGACCCCGAACGCGCGCGCGCGCTCGATCGCCTGCTGATAGACGTGCCAGTTGGGATCATTCTCCTCGCCCACCGGCAGTGCCAGACGCCCCTCGCCGACGAAGCGGGCGAGGTTGTCGACATGGCCGTCGGTATGGTCGTTGAGCAGCCCATCACCAAGCCACAGCACCCGGTCGAAGCCGAGGTCGGCCGCCAGCCGCGCCTCGATGTCGGCGCGTGACAGGTCGGGATTGCGGTTCAGGTTGAGCAGGCACTGCTCCGTGGTCACCACCAAGCCGGTGCCGTCTCCGTCGATGGCGCCACCCTCCAGCACCCAGCCGTGGCTTTGCACCTGCTGGCCCCGCTCCTCGGCCAGCCGCTGGCCGATGTCATCGTCGCCGGGCAGGTCGTATTTGCCGCCCCAGCCGTTGAACATGAAGTCGTGCGCCAGGTCGTCATGCCCGATGATCGGAGCGGTATCGCGCAGCCAGATATCGCCGAACAGTTCGACGACCACCTCGGCGAACGGCGCCATCCGCCGTGCCTGGGCTGCCGCCTCCTCGTCCGCGGCGACAAGCAATACCTGCTCGCCCTTGCCCTCCGCGTGAACGGCGGCGGCAAAAGCGACAACCTCGCTGCGCGCCTGTTCGAGGTCCTCCAACCAGAGATCCGGATGGCTCGGGAAACCGATCCAGACGGCCGTATGGGGCGCCCATTCGGGCTTGGGTGCGCGGCTCACTTCGCCTCCTGCCGAGACTTGTCGCGGATCGCCTTGAACTCGGCGGACGGGTACCAGTTGGGCCAGGCGTTGCCGTCGGCCAGCTGCCGTCCCAGCTGGTAATAGATGGTCAGATCCTGCACCGCGCCGTCCCAATTCCAGTTCGGATCATATTCATCCTTCGGGCCGTGATAACGGTTCTTCAGATAATCCGCGGAGGCACGCTCCCCGGCTGCCGTTCCGCCGTTCACCAGGTCAAGGCCGCTGCCACCCGAAAGCATCGGCACGCCCAGCTTCGCGAAGCTGAAATGATCGGAACGGTAATAATGTCCCTTTTCCGGCGTGGCTTCGGCCGACACGGTCCGGCCCTGCGCCGCCAGCAGCGGCTTCACCATATCCTCCAGCTCGGACTTGCCGGCCCCTGCGATCTCGAAATCGCGGGTCGCGCCCAGGGTGTTCAGCCCGTCCATGTTGACGCCGCCCACCGTCTTGCCCAGCGGGAAGGCCGGATTGGCGGCATAATATTGCGAACCCAGCAGGCCGCTTTCCTCCGCGGTCACGGCGACAAAGGCGACCGACCGCCGCGTCGGACCGCCCGCGCGATAGGCCTCGGCCATGGCGACCAGCGCCGCCGTGCCGCTCGCATTATCGGACGCACCGTTGCAGATGTCGTCCCCATCGACTGGGTCGCATCGGCCCAGATGGTCCCAGTGGGCCGAGTACAGCACCACCTCGTCAGGAGCGGTCGTGCCCGGCAGCATGCCGACAACATTCTTCGACATGCTGCGCTTGATTTCGTTCGAGAAGCTGCCCGACAGCTTCAGGCCGAGCGGCACGGCGCGGAACCCCTTCTGCTTGGCCGCGGCGGACAGCTGGTCGAAATCCTTGCCAGCGGCGGCGAACAGTTCCTTCGCCTTGGCCAGCTGGATCCAGCCAACCATTTCGCTCTGGTCCATATGGTTGTTCGGGACGTCCAGTTCATATTGTGCGCCCGTCCATGACGACTGAACCACGGACCAGCCGTAGGCTGCCGGCTCCGTATCGTGGACGATGATCGCGCCAGCCGCCCCCTGGCGGGCGGCTTCCTCGAACTTGTAGGTCCAACGACCGTAATAGGTCATCGCGCGGCCCTCGAACAAACCGGCCTGCGCGCCTGCTTCCTTGGTCTGCCAGTCCGGATCGTTGACGAGGATGACGACCGTCTTTCCCTTCACGTCCAGGCCGGCATAGTCGTTCCAGCCCTTCTCGGGCGCATTGATGCCATAGCCTACGAAGACCAGGTCGCTGTTCTTCAACTCGATTTTCGGCACGACCCGATACGTTCCGGCGACGATATCCGTTCGATAGTTGAACGTGACCGGCGCCTTGCCGCCCGTTGCCGTGAAGGCAGAAACGTTGCCGGCCGTGATCTCCACCATCGGCACGTCCTGAGTCCACTGGCCCTTGTTGCCGGGCTTCAGCCCCGCCGCCTGGAAGCGCTTCACCAGATAGTCGATGGTCTTCTTTTCGCCGGCCGTTGTCGGCGCACGCCCTTCATAGGCATCCGACGACAATTCCTTGGTGACCGACTTCAGCGTCTCCACCGAAATCTGCGGCGCGGTCTGCGCCAGCGCGGGGGTGGCGACGATGAGAGCGGCAAGGGAACACAATATCGAACGCATCCGCAAAACCTCATAGGAAGGATTGCTGTCCCATACAGGTTGCAGCCCCGCTCGCAACGCACTCGCGCGCCCTTGCAATTGCCCTGACGCCCGGCAAAGTTGCTTCCGGGGGGGAAATCAAGACCATGACAATAAGAGTGAAGTCGCGCGCGCTTGTCGCGGCGTTGTTGGCGGCTGCGTCGCCGGTTGCAGCGCACGCGCAAGGTGCCGCGCCATTGGCTCGGGCGTTCGGCGCACGGGAGGGCATCAGCCAGATCAGCCTTTCGCCGGATGGAAGTCGCGTTGCCATGATCGTACCGGCGGGCACCAGGGGTGCAGCGCTGATGATCGCCGATCCTGCCAAGGGCGGTGAGCCTGTCTCGATCATGCAGACGAGCGGAAATCCCGAAAAGCTGGCAAGCTGCCAATGGGCCACGACAGAGCGCCTGGTCTGCCGTGCCGTCGTGATGACGCGCAATTCCAACCTGATCGAAGGCTATACGCGCCTGTTCGCGATCAATGCTGATGGCAAGGATTTCAAACTCATCACCGCCCGGGTGAACGAGCGCTCCTTGTACTTTCACGGCGACGGTGGGCGCGTCCTTGACCTCACCGGCGATGGCAAGGGAACTGTCCTGGTTGCCCGGCAATATGTTCCGGAAAGCTCGATCGACCGGGTCATTCAGAAGAATGACGAAGGTCTGGGCGTGGAGCGGGTCGATCTGAAAACGCTTCAGCGTCGGCCCGTCGAGCGCGCGAAGCGCGATGCGGTCGAATATATCAGCGACGGGGTCGGCACGGTCCGCATCATGGGCGTGCGGCCGATCGCCGGAACTGGCTATTCTGCCAACGAGATCAACTATTTCTATCGAAAGCCGGAGTCACGGACATGGGAGCCGCTGTCCAAGCTCGAGCTACTCGGCGGACGCTACAAGGGCTTCAACCCTTATGCGGTGGATCCCAAGCTGAACGTCGCCTTCGGCTTTGACGATTACAACGGTCGGCAGGCGCTCTGGAAAGTGGCGCTGGACGGATCGATGCGGCGCGATCTTGTGCTCGCCAATACGCAGGTGGACGTCGATGATCTGATCCAGATCGGTCGGCACCGCCGCGTCGTTGGGGCAAGCATTGCCACTGATTTCCGGCAGCCCCAGTTCTTTGACACGGAACTGGCCGCTTTGTCGAAGTCGCTTGCCAAGGCACTGCCCAAGCAGCCGCTCGTCAGCTTCGTCGACGCCAGCACCGACGAAAGCAAACTGCTGATGTTCGCCGGGGGAGATACCCACCCGGGCACCTTCTACCTTTTCGAAAAGCAGAACCGGAAACTCGCGGAGGTGCTGCCCATTCGGGCCGAACTGGCGGGGGTGCCACTCGCAACCATGAAGCCGGTTACCTTTCCGGCCGCCGACGGAACGAAGATCCCGGGCTACCTGACCCTGCCGGTCAACAGTGACGGCAAGAACCTGCCCGCCATTGTCATGCCGCACGGTGGGCCCTCGGCGCGTGACGAATGGGGCTTCGACTGGTGGGCACAGTTCTTCGCGGCGCGCGGCTTCGCGGTGCTGCAACCCAACTTCCGTGGCTCTACGGGCTATGGCTCGGACTGGTTCGCCGACAATGGCTTCAAGTCGTGGCGCACGGCGATCGGCGACGTGAATGACGCCGGCCGCTGGCTCTTGTCCTCCGGGATCGCACGCCACGGCAAGCTCGCGATCGTCGGTTGGTCATATGGCGGCTATGCCGCGCTCCAGTCAGGCGTCGTTGACCCCGATCTGTACAAGGCGGTCATCGCCGTGGCGCCGGTAACCGACCTTGCCGCCTGGAAGCAGGAATTCTTTGAACGGGCGAATTACCCGCAGGTTGTGCGCATGGTCGGCGAAGGCCCCCATGTCCGGGAAGGCTCCCCCGCGCAAAATGCAGCGGCGATCCGCGCGCCCGTTCTGATGTTCCACGGCGACCTCGACCTCAATGTCGAAATCGAGGAAGCACGCCTGATGGAACGTGCGCTGCGCAGCGCCGGCAAGAGCGTCGAACTGGTCGAATATAAGGGGCTTGCCCATTCGCTGGACGACGGCGCCGCGCGTGCCGACATGCTGGAACGGTCGGACACCTTCCTGCGCAAGTCGCTGGGCCTGTAAGCAAAGGAAAAGGGCGGCCCCGCAGGACCGCCCTTTTCTTTTCCACTCCGCCGAGGCGGTGACACTCCGGCTCGCACCGGAGCATCAGATCAGCGGCTGTAGAACTCGACCACCAGGTTCGGTTCCATCTTCACCGGATACGGCACTTCGTCCAGCGTCGGTACGCGGATGAAGGTCACCTTGGTGGTGCCGTCCTGGACGACATAGTCAGGAACGTCACGCTCGGCCAGGTTCTGCGCCTCGAGCACCAGCGCCATTTCCTGCGCCTTCTTGCCGATGGTGATTTCGTCGTTCACCGCGCAGCGACGCGACGCAATGTTGCACTTCACGCCGTTCACGTAAACGTGGCCGTGGCTGACGAGCTGGCGGGCAGCGAAGATCGTCGGCGCGAACTTCGCGCGGTACACGATCATGTCCAGGCGACGCTCGAGCAGGCCGATCAGGTTCTGCGAAGTGTCACCCTTCATCCGGGCAGCTTCGTCGTAGCAGTGGCGGAACTGCTTCTCGGTGACGTCGCCGTAATAGCCCTTCAGCTTCTGCTTGGCGCGCAGCTGGATGCCGAAGTCCGACACCTTGCCCTTGCGGCGCTGGCCGTGCTGGCCCGGGCCGTATTCACGCTTGTTCACCGGGCTCTTCGGACGGCCCCAGATGTTCTCGCCCAAACGGCGGTCGAGCTTGTGCTTGGCGCTATGGCGCTTCGACATCGTCTTTCCTTCGATTTGCTAACAACGTTGGTCCCGGTATCGCACCGGCCGCCATCTGGCGGACAGGCCACCTGCTTCACCGGAGTGCAGGGGCGATCGCGAAGCGGCGCGCCTACGCACAGCCGCCTGCGAAGTCAAGCTGGACAGCCGCGGCCTGCCCCGCCAAGGCGCGCGGATGACGATCCTTTCCGGACCAGAATGCAGCACCATGGCCGAAGTACGCGCCGGGGTCGACCAGGTCGATCGCGAGCTCATCGCGCTGCTGCGCCGCCGCTTCGACTATATGGACGCCGCCGCCCGCATCAAGCCGGAGCGTGGGCAGGTGCGAGACGAGGCGCGCAAGGCGCAAGTAATCGCCAACGCCCGCGCCCATGCCGCCGCCGCCGGCCTTCCCGAACAGGCGATTGGGGAATTGTGGGATGATCTGGTTGAGGCGTCGATCGCCTATGAGCTGGCCGAATATGACCGGCGGGTAACCAAGTCTTAGGCCGCCTCCGCCAAGCTCATGGACGGGGAGGAAGTACCGTCCATGAAGCGTCTGCCGTTGATCACGCCACATCCGCCGCGGCTGAGCGCTCTAACCGATGCGCTCACCCGGATCGAGGATTCCGGGATCTACAGCAATAACGGCCCAGTCCTCCGCGCCTTTGAGGCGGATGCGACGCGCCGGCTGTTCGGTGGCCGCGGTGCCTGTCTGGCGGTCGCCAATGCCACGCTCGGCCTGATGATCTCTTTGCGCGATGCTGTCAGCGACGGGCCCGCGGGGCGTTTCGCCTTGATGCCGGCAATGACCTTTGCCGCGACCGCGCAGGCGGCGTGGTGGGCAGGACTGACGCCGCTCGTCTGCGACGTCGATGCTGACGATTGGAGCGCCGCCGCTGATGAGGAGGAGCGCTTGCTGGAGCGCTACGGCGCGCAGATCGCTGCCCTCGTCCCCTATGCGACCTTCGGCTTCGGCATCGACCTCGACCGTTACCGCTGGCTCTCCCGCCGCTTCGGCGTGGCTGTGGTGATCGATGCCGCCGCCTCGCTCGGCACCACCGATGCCACTGGGCTCGGCTTCGGCGCCGGCGCTCCCTTTCCTGTCGTGTTCTCGATGCACGCGACCAAGCCATTCGCCACGCAGGAGGGCGGCCTCATCCATTGCGCGGACGAGGACCGGATCGAGCGGCTGCGGGCGATGGCCAATTTCGGCTTCACCGCGCCGCGCACGGCGACCTTGCCGGGCCTGAACGCCAAGATGCCCGAGGCCATGGCGCTGGTGGCCCAGGCACGGTTGGACGATTTCGCACGCATTGCTCGCCACCGCGACCAGTTGGCCGACGCCTACCGTGATGCGATCGCCGGCCGCTACACGGCGCAGCCGCGCCGCGCCGGTCGGCAGGCGCTCGGTTTCTTCCCGCTGCTGCTGCCCTCCGAACGCACGCATGAACGCGACACAATCATCGCCCGGCTGGGCGAGGAAGGCATTGGCGCGGGCAAGTATTTCAGCCCGCATCTGGGGGAGCAGCCCTGGGTCCGCGGCGTTGCGCAGATCGAGCCTACGCCCGTCGCCGACATGGTGGGCAGCCGGCTCCTTTCGCTACCGCTGTCGGACACGATGACGACCAGCGACGTGGCCCGCGTTGTTGAAACCCTGGACCGCATCGTCGCGCTCAAGCCAAGGTCGATCCCTGCCGCGCCGCCACCGGTCGCGGAAACCATGATCATCGGCGGCGGCCCGGCCGGTACTGCGCTGCTCACCGCCGCCAGCCGCCACGGCCTCCTCCCCGATCTTTCCCGCGGCCTCATCGTGGTGGAGCGGGATGGATCGATCGGCGGCGGCCAGTTGGGCCGCTATGCGATCACCTCCGATTCAACGGCGCAAACCTTCCTGAGCGCCATTGAGGGCAACGCCGATCCGGCGATTGCCGCTCTTGCCGATCACCCTGCCGCCCTGGCGGTGGCTCGCCACCGTGCCTCGCTCGGCGTACCACTGGCGGAGGTTGGCCCCCTCCTGCGCGCCATCGGCGATCGCCTTCACGCCAGCGTCACGGCGCATGGCGGCACGGTGATGACCGGGATGGAGGCCCTGAGCGCCCGGCACAAGGACGGGCGGTGGCATGTGCGCCTGCGCGATACGACCACCCACCGGGATGTTGAGCGCGTGGCGCGAAATCTGGTGATCGCCACTGGCGGACATCAGCCGCTCGACCGGCTCGTCACGCAACGCGTGGCGGGCGCATCGCTGGTCGACATGGCCGGCGATCGCCTTGTTCAGTCGGATTCGGTGCTCGCTCGCGGCGGCTTCGAGATGGTCGCGGATCTGCTATCCGGCAAACGGGCGCCGCGCGTCGCCGTGATCGGTGGATCGACCAGCGCGCTCACCACGGTTGCGCTGCTGCTGCGGGAGCGTCCGGCGCTGCCGTTCGGCGCCGGCGGCATCACCCTGCTCCACCGCCGCCCCCTGCGCCCGTTCTACCATTCGGTGGAAGCCGCCCACGCCGAAGGGTTCACCGATTTCGGGCCGGACGACATCTGCCCGGTCTCCGGCTTCGTCTATCGCCTCGCCGGTTTCCGGTTGGAGGCTCGCGAGCTCGTGCTTCGCATGCTCGGGATCGACGGACGCGCGCCAGAGCCGCGGATCGCGCTGCATCGCGTCACCGGAGACGATGATGCCGCCGCACGCGACATCCTTGGCACGGCCGATCTGGTCATCGCTGCCATGGGCTACCGCCCGCGCGCGCTGCCGCTGGAGGACGCAGACGGCCGCCCGCTCGCGCTTGCCGCACATGCCGGCGCCCCGATGGTGGATGGTGCCTGCCGGATCCGCGACGCCGCGGGAGCGCCCCTCCCCAGCCTGTACGGCATTGGGCTTGCCGCCGGCTTTGTTCCTCATGGCAAGCTGGGTGGAGAGGCTAGCTTCGTCGGTCAGGCGAACGGCCTTTGGCTCTGGCAGAATGACGTGGGCATGATGATCGTGGATCAGCTGCTGGCCGGACAGGCAAAGGCGGCGGCGTGAGCGGCCCGCCCGTCGTCAGCGTGATCATGGCCGCCTATAATGGCGCCGATCTGCTGCCGGCGACCCTCGCCACCTTGCAGAAGCAGACGTTCACCGATTTCGAGGTGATCGTTGTCGACGATTGCTCCCAGGACGAAACGCGCGAGGTGCTGCGCGCATGGCCAGATCCACGCGTTCGCATGATCGCGCTAGACCAGAACGGCGGGCCGGTCCGCGCGCGCAACCGCGCGTTTGCGGAAGCGCGAGGCAGATATGTCGCTGGCCTGGACCAGGACGATCTCTGCCTGCCCGACCGGTTCGCGCGGCAAATCGCCTATCTCGACGCCCACCCCGAAACCGTTCTGCTCGCCAGCGCGACAGAGGTGCTGGAGGGTGCCCGCCTGCTGCCCTCGCCCCACGTGGCCCACACCACGCCCGCTCTGCTTCGCTGGCTGATCCGGATCGAAAATCCGTTCGTGTGGTCGTCGGTGATGGTAAGAATGGATGCGGCCCGGCGTCTCAACCCGTTCACCAGGCCGGACATCCTCTATGCCGAGGATTTCGACCTCTATCACCGCATGGCGGCGCTGGGCGAGATTGCCCGCATCGACACGCCGCTCCTTGCCTACCGCCGCCACGCCGGCGGCGCGTCGCAGCGTTATGAGGACAGGATGCTGGCCAGCGCGCGACAGGTTCTCGCCGGCGCCTATACGCCGCTTCTAGGGGAACAGGCTGAACCCGCAGCTGCGCTGGTGGTGGAACATCTCATGCATGGCCAGCCGGTGCCGGATCGTGCCACGCTGGCAGCGCTCGGCAACTATCTGGTCCGCCTTCAGGAGGCGTTCCTTGCGGAGCGGCCCTGGCGCGCGGCCGACATACGGTTGGTTCGTTGGGCCACGGCGCGGCGCTGGGCCGATGTATCGCGCCGCTCGCTGCGCGCCGGCACCCTCAGCCTGGGGGACGCCCTCGCCGTTCGCCCGCCGCACTTGGGGCTGGGCCATGCCGGTTTGGAGGAATTGTTATGGGCGCGGCTGATCGGCCGCGCCCGACGTGCCCGCCAGCGTTATACCTTCGCGGCGTAGATCATCCGGCCCTGGCCCAGCCGCTCGAACACTTCGGCCAGCTCGCGCTCGCCAACGGCAAAGCAGCCCTGGCTGCGGCCGAGCCGGCCATGGGTCCGCAGCATATCCTCGTTCGAATACCACGCGCCATGAACCACGATGGCACGCGCCAGCGCATTGTTGTTGGTCGGATCGAGGCCGATCAGACGCTGCGACTTGCCGTGCTTGCCGACGTAGTAATTGTCCGCGAGGAAGGCGCCCTCGCAGGAGGCATTCGACCCATTGAGGTTCGAGAAGCGCTGCAGATAGCCAGTGTGGCTCGGATCCGATCCGCTTCCGTGTGCCACCAGCTTGGACACGCTCTTGCCGCTGACCAGGTCGATGAAGTGGAAGCGGCGCTGCGACGACGGCGCCGAAAAGTCTGCGATGACGATCCGGTCGCGCATCTTGATGGTATTGCCATGGCGCTCAAGCGCCGCCAGCGCCTGACGCATCAGGTCAGGGCGAACGACTCGCGGCGAGCTCGGCACCACGCGCGGCGCAGGGCGCACCGGTGCCAGCGCAGACGGAGTTAGCGGTCGCGGCTGCGACTCGGCCGCGCGCATCGCCGCGGAGACCGCATCCGGTACCACCATCGCCCCGGCCAGCGCGCCAGCCGTCTTCAGCAAGCCACGACGCGTCGGCGCCGTTTCACCCAATTTCGCCATCGATTTTGCTATCCCCGTTCCCGGTATGCGACGGTTATAGCAGGAAAAAGGTGAATAATCTCCGCCCTTTCCGTAAACGGGCGGTCCGGCACGGCCCATCCACCGCGCATATGACGCGGTTCATCGCATGGCACCAATTTCAAGAGTACGCGTTTATGATGCGACGGCCCGGCTGATCGGGCCCCCACATCGAAAGGGGTCGCACCATGCGCTTGATTCGCGCGCTGTTGCCGGCTGCCCTCGGAATGGCAGCCTTCACATCTATGCCTGCTTTGGCGGAAACGTCAACGGCTTCCGTCGTCGGCAATGCGTCTGGCGTTGCTCTGGTGGAGGCTGCCGCCAGCCTCACGCCGGGCGAATATCTGTGGGAACAGGACGTGGCGGCCGGGCCCGTCAGCATCCTGATCAGTATCCCTGACCAGAAAGCCTATGTTTATCGGGGTGATAACCTCGTGGCGGTCTCGACTGTTTCGACCGGCAAGGAAGGAAAGGAGACGCCCGTCGGCGTTTTCACCATCCTGCAGAAGAAGCAGATGCACCACTCCAATCTGTATGACAACGCGCCCATGCCTTTCATGCAGCGGCTGACCTGGGATGGCATCGCCATCCACGCCGGCAAGAACCCGGGCTTTCCCGCGTCGCACGGCTGCATCCGGGTGCCAACGGCCTTCGCCAAGAAGCTCTTTACCGCCACGGAGCTGGGCGCGACGGTGGAGGTGACCGACATGGCCTTCTCCGGTGACATGTTGGCGCCGCGCAGTGATGCGCAGATGACCGCAGCCGCAAACAACCCGGTCGAGCCGGACCTCAAGACGTTTCTCGCGAGTCGCTGAGGCAGGGCGTAACGCGTTGCCCCTGGGCTGATCGTTCCCGGCACCGATGCGGACGGGAGCGCAGCCGGGGTCAGGTCGATATTGTGTTGATGCCCGTACGAAAAAGGGCGGAGCTTTGATGCCCCGCCCCGTTTTCACTTCTTGATCAGGCCGATCTCGACCAGTCGCTCATGCAGATAACCATTGGCGGTGATCGGCGTGGGATAACGATTGGGGTTATCCGGCGTGATCGTCTGCGGCAGCGTTTCGATCAGGAAGTCGGGCGCTGGATGCAGAAAGAACGGCATCGAATAGCGCGAATGCCCGCGGCGCTCCGGCGGCGGATTGACCACCCTGTGCGTCGTGGACGGCAGAACATGGTTGGTCAGCCGCTGCAGCATGTCACCGACGTTGACGACCATGGCGCCTTCTGGCGGCTTGATGGCCAGCCACGCGCCCGAATCGCGGTCCAGCAGTTCCAACCCCGCTTCCTCAGCGCCCAGCAACAGGGTGATGAGGTTGATGTCCTCGTGCGCGCCGGCACGCACGCCTTCCGCGTCCACCGGGATTGGCGGATAATGCAGCAGGCGAAGCACCGAATTGCCGTCCTTCACGGCCGGATCGAACCAGTTCGGCGCGAGGCCGAGATGGCGCGCGATTGCGGACAGCAGCTTGTCGCCGGCAGTGTCGAACGCGCGGAACAGCTCCAGGAACGTGTCCTTGAACCCGTCGGGCCGCGCTGGCCAGACGTTCGCCGGCATCTCGCTTTCGTAATGATGCCCCGCCGGCAACTCGCGCCCGACGTGCCAGAATTCCTTCAGGTCGACGTGCTTGGCGTCCTTGGCGATCTCCGTCTTGAACGGCGTATAGCCACGCGCACCGCCCGCACCTTCGATGAAGTAACGGCGCTTCTCATCGTCAGGCAGTGCAAACAGCGCTTCGGTCTGGGCCCAGGCGCGCGCGATCAGATCCTGCGGAATGCCGTGGTCGGCAACAATGGCGAACCCGAACCGGCGGAATGATCCGCCCAGATCTTCTGCAAATCGGTCGGGGTTGTGAGCCTGGTCGGCCAGGCTCAGCGTCGGCACCTTGGCCAACGGTGTATCAAGCATCACTAACGCCTTCGTGGAACAGCGGAATGGCCGCTACATAGGCCAGCGCTGTTTGCGCCGCCAGTGTGGCCGAAACTCTCCACCCGGAGGCCGAATGTCGCCGGCAGGCGGCCGATGCCCGACGTTGCGTGGCCGAACAGCGCTGTTCCTGCCCCCCTACAAAGACCGCAGGGGCGTTCCACCGAAGCCGCCCGGAACCCGGCATGGTGTGCATCCGTTCGACAGGGCACGATCAGGAGGAAAGATCATGGGCGGCCATCAGGTGACCAGCCACGGCGCAGACGATCACGGTTTTGACGAGGACGGCTACGACGAAAGCCAGCGTGCCGAAATCCTCGAAGCAACCCGGGACGGCCCGGGCGACGGCACGATCATCACCGATCTCGATCCTGACATCGATATCGATGACATCGACGACGTCGAAGAGGATGATCTTGTCATGCTCGACAATGAAATCGGCGAGCAGGACGACGACGCCGATCAGGACGATGATGACGTTGCCGAAGATATCGTCCAGGATGAATTCGACGACGGGTCGATCGAAGACGACGAAGACCTCGACGATCCCGATGACATCGCGCTCAATTCCTGAGCGCGGAGCGGTTCTGCATCTCGGCGCGGCGGTTGCATTGCTCTGCCCTGCGTGCTCGCCGAGACAGCCGTCGGACGAGGTCAACATTGCCGATGCGGCGCAGACTGCTCGCGAATCGATCGGCAACTATCGCGGGGAGAAATTGGGCGATCGTGCTGGCCCTGCCCATCCAACGGCTAATCGGCCCGCGCCAGCGCCCTCGCCCACACCACCTGCCTCAACACCGGCCGCCACAGCAAGCGCCGGAGCGGCGGAAGCAGAAGAGCCTGACGCGCAAGCAGCCGCTGAGGTCGCGCGCACTTATCACCGCCTGATCGGCCAGCGTCGGTACGACGAGGCGTGGAGCTTGTGGGACCGCGAGGGCGCCGCTTCGGGATTATCTACCGATGCATTCGCCGCCAGCTTCGCCAAGTATCGGAAATATGAAGCAGAGGTCGGGGCGCCCGGCCGGATCGACGCCGGCGCTGGTCAGCGCTACGTGACCGTCCCTGTTTCGGTGAAAGGCACGCTGCGAGACGGCGATATCGTTACCCTCTCAGGTTCGATGATCCTTCACCGCGCCGGTCCGATCGACGGGGCGACCGCCCGGCAACGAAGTTGGCGGCTGTACGAGTCCACACTGAAACCGCGGTCACCCGCGCCGAGTGCGGCGAACCCAAACACTGCCCCTTAACTTTGCAAGCATCGCAGCAGGGCGCCGGGATCCCGGTTAGCAGCTTCTGAACGACTGCACCGCGACGCATATCCAGCACCAGATCACTCCAATCGGTTCGTTCCCCTACCCCACGCCGGCAGCCGATCAGCAGTTTCACCGAACTGACGTCGCGGTACCCGCAAATAGCCTTCAATGCTCGCAGGTCCGCGCCTAGACCGGCGACATGCCCACGATTGCGCTGCTGCTCATCTCCAACGTCTTCATGACGATCGCCTGGTACTGGCATTTGAAGGGTGGAATGGCGAAGCCGCTGCCCACCGTCATCTTGCTGAGTTGGTGTATTGCGCTGGTCGAATATTGTTTCGCGGTGCCCGCCAACCGGCTCGGCTATGCGAGCGGCTGGACTGGCGGTCAGTTGAAGGTTGCGCAGGAGGTAATCACGCTCCTGGTCTTCGGCGTGTTCGCAGTGCTGGTCCTTGGCGAGCAGTTGAGCTGGCGCCATGCCGGCGCCTTCGTCTGCCTGGTGGGCGCCGCTGCCTTCATGTTTGCGGGGCGAAGCTGACGGTTCAGCGCGACCAAGTCTGAACGGTTTGCGTCAGATCGGGCCGGGGCCGCTCCTCTAGCGGGCGGGACGGCGTACCGATGAAGATGAACCCCGCAATCCGCTCGGGCGCGGCGCCAAACGCGTCGCGGACCTGATCGTTGAACGCCGCCCAGGTGGTCAACCACCCACCTGCGAACCCCATGGCATGCGCCGCGTGAAGCAGGTTCATGCAGGCGGCACCCGTCGACAATTCCTGTTCCCACAAGGGGATCTGGCTGTCCGTACGCGGCGACGACAACGCCACTACCAGGGCTGGCGCCTGCCGTGCGAATTGCTCGATCGACTCGATCTCCAGCCGCTTTGCCTCGGGGCGATCGGCTCGATAAGCATCTACCAGAAGTGCCGCGAAAGCGTCCCGCTGCTCCGGCTCCACGATCACGAACCGCCACGGCGCCAGCTTGCCGTGATCTGGCGTGCGGCATGCAATGGCGCACATCTCTTGAAGCTGCGCCTTGTTCGGGCCGGGTGCGGCCAGGTCGCGCGGCTTGCCCGAGCGACGGGTGGTCAAAAGCGAGAGCGGCGTTGACGTGTTGTTGAACATAAGGGCGTTCTAGCCGCGCCGCCCGGTGGGTCGAGTGAATTGCGGTGACCGCATCGTTGCCAAAAAGAAAAGAGCGCCCCTGTTGGGACGCTCTCTCCTCAACCAACACCCCGCCCGTCAGGCGCGGCCGCCATCTGTCAGCGCGTTCCGGCTAGAGCCGGTGCGCAGTCGGGCATCAGGCGCTGTAATACATGTCGAACTCGACCGGGCTCGGCGTCATCTCCCAACGGGCGACTTCGCTCCACTTCAGTTCGACATAAGCTTCGATCTGATCCTTGGTGAACACGTCGCCCTTGAGGAGGAAGTCGTGATCAGCGAGCAGGCTGTCGAGCGCCTCACGCAGCGAAGCGGCCACGGTCGGAACCTCGGCGAGCTCTGCCGGCGGCAGGTCGTAGAGGTTCTTGTCCATCGCATCGCCTGGGTGGATCTTGTTCTGGATACCGTCGAGCCCAGCCATCAGCAGCGCCGCGTAGGCGAGGTACGGATTCGCCATGGCGTCTGGGAAGCGCACCTCAACCCGCTTAGACTTGGCGCCCGTGCCGTACGGAATGCGGCATGAGGCCGAGCGATTGCGGCTGGAATAGGCCAGCAGCACCGGTGCCTCGTAGCCCGGTACCAGTCGCTTGTAGCTGTTGGTCGTCGGGTTGGTGAACGCATTCAGCGCCTTGGCGTGCTTGATGATGCCGCCGATGAAGTAGAGGCACATGTCCGATAGACCGGCATAGCCGTTGCCGGCGAACAGCGGGTTCTTGCCATCCCAGATCGAGAAGTGGGTGTGCATGCCCGAGCCGTTATCTTCCTTGATCGGCTTGGGCATGAAGGTGGCCGTCTTGCCATAAGCATGGGCGACCTGATGCACGACATACTTGTAGATCTGCATGCGATCGGCGGTGGTGGTCAGCGTGCCGAAGGTAAGGCCCAGCTCGTGCTGCGCAGCAGCCACCTCGTGGTGGTGCTTGTCGCACGGCAGGCCCATTTCGAGCATGGTCGAGACCATTTCGCCACGGATGTCGACGGCGCTGTCGACCGGCGCGACGGGGAAATAGCCGCCCTTGGCACGCGGGCGATGCGCAAGGTTGCCGCCTTCATATTCCCGGCCGGTATTAGTCGGCAGCTCGATGTCGTCGATCTTGAAATAAGACGCGGCATAGTTCGTGTCGAACTGCACGTTGTCGAACATGAAGAATTCGGCTTCCGGGCCGACATAGACGGTGTCGCCGATCCCCGTGGAGGCGACATAGGCCTCCGCGCGCTTCGCGGTGGTGCGCGGATCGCGCGCATAGCCTTCACCGGTCGACGGCTCGAGAATGTCGCAGAACACGATCAGCATCGGCGTCGCAGAGAAAGGATCCGTATACACCGCATCCAGATCCGGCTTCAGGATCATGTCGGACTCGTTGATCGCCTTCCAGCCTTCGATCGACGAGCCGTCGAACATCAGGCCATCGGTCCACTCGTCCTCGCCCATCACGCTGGCGACCATTGTGAGGTGCTGCCACTTGCCCTTGGGATCGGTGAAGCGCAGGTCGACCCACTCGATCTCTTCGTCCTTGATGCGCTTGATGACGTCTGCGGCGGTCGTAGCCATTTGTTCTCTCTTTTCCTCTGCGTCACCCCGGCAAACACCGGAGTCTCTTTTCATTGCGGAGCGATCCCGGCGCTGTGCCGGGATGACGTGATCAGGGTTCAGATTGCGTCGTCGTTGCGCTCACCCGTGCGAATGCGCAGTGCAGTTTCCACCGGGATCACGAAGATCTTGCCGTCGCCGATGCGGCCGGTTTGCGCCGCCTGTGCGATGGCTTCCACTACCCGTTCCACCAGGCCGTCCTCGACCACCACCTCAAGCTTCACCTTCGGCAGGAAGTCGACGACATACTCGGCACCGCGGTACAGTTCCGTGTGGCCCTTCTGCCGCCCGAACCCCTTGGCTTCGGTCACGGTGATGCCGGACACCCCCACTTCGTGGAGCGCCTCCTTCACTTCGTCGAGCTTGAACGGCTTGATGATCGCTTCGATCTTCTTCACGCGGAAACGCCCACCCCTGGTTTGAACCCTCGCCCCGCCATCGGTGCTTGCATTGAACGTGCCAGCCGGGAGCCGAGAGGGCAAGGCAGCGACTCGCCCACACCAGCTTGTCGCTACTGCCCGAAAAACAGGCATTTGGTGGCCAAGTGCCGCTTTACGCGGCACCTTCCAGGTCGCCGCTGCCGTGCTACTGATCAGACGGGCAGCAGCTGCGGGATCAACGCACCCCGGTTGGGACCGGCGACTTTGCAGCAGCCGGCGCTGGCGCCACCTGCTTCTGCGCGCCGCCCAGGTTCTTCTGAGCCCAATGCGCCTCGTCGATCACATACAGTCGGATCAGCTGAGCCTGCTCCGGCGTCAGCACCCGGGCGAAGCTCACCATGCCCTTGTCCTTCAACATGCCGTCGATGAGGATCGCCTTCCACGTGTCTGGATCGCTGAGCGTCGCCGAGCGCTGCAGGTTCGGCAGCACCCCGCCACCGCCAGCACTGGCGCCGTGGCAGACCTGGCAATAGCGGCCAAACAGCGCCTGTCCCTGCGCCACTTGCTGCGGGGTCGCCTTGTTCTCGGGCAGGTTCACCGGGGTCGAATCCTGCGGTTGTGTTCCCGGCAGCTGGGCCTTTCCGCCGAGCTTGAACACCGAGAGGCGCGGGACGTTTGGCACGTCGCGGGCTTTGCCGATCGCATAGCCGATCGACAGCGGCAGCGCGCCGCCGCGCCCGGCGAGCACCGCGACATATTGGTCGTTGCCGATCATGAAGGTGGCCGCGCCGGCCATGATCCCGGTGCCGACCGGATAGCTGAAGAGCTGCTTTCCGGTATCCGCGGCATAGGCACGGAACTCGCCCAGCGCCGTTCCCTGGAAGACGAGATTGCCCGCGGTCGTCATCGTGCCGCCGTTCCACGGCGTTGGATAATCCACGGTCCAGCGCGCCTTGTTGGCGACCGGATCCCAGGCGACGAGCCGCCCGGTGGCACCGGCAATCGCCTGCTTCACCGCTGCCGGATCGCGCGGATACATGGCGTTGCCGAGATCCTGGCCGACGTTGAAGCCAAGTGGCTTCGCCTTATCCAGATCCGACGACGGATTGAGGTAGGCCGAGCCGACGATCTGCGCCGGGATATAGGCAAGGCCGGCCTGCGGATTGAAGCTCATCGGCTGCCAATTGTGCGCGGCGATCGCGCTCGGCACCGCGAGGAACGGCTTGCCCGTCTTGTAATAGCGCGCTTCGGGGTTCTCGATCGGCCGGCCGGTCTTCAGGTCATAGCCGCTCGCCCAATTGACGCCCGGGATGAACTGGCCAGCGTTGATCAGCTTCCCGTTGGTGCGGTCGATGACGTAGAAGAAGCCGTTCTTGGGCGCCTGCATCAGCACGCGGCGCTGCTGGCCGCCGATGTTTAGCGTGGCGAGGTTGATCGGCTGGGTAGCGGTGAAGTCCCAGGTTTCGCCCGGCGTCTCCTGATAATGCCAGACATATTCGCCGGTATCAGGCTTCAGCGCGACGATCGAGGAGAGGAAGAGATTGTCGCCCTTGCCCTCGCTGCGCAGGCCATGGTTCCAGGGCGAGCCGTTGCCGACGCCCAGGTACAGCTGATCGAGCTCCGCGTCGTAGACGATCGAATCCCACACGGTGCCGCCGCCGCCGGACTGCTTCCACTGGCCGTTTTCCGACCAGGTCGGCGCGACCTTGGCCATCGCTGCGTCGCTCGCCTCACCGTCCTTGGCGCCGGCGGGGTTAGGGACGGTGTAGAAGCGCCACTTCTTGGCACCGGTACCGGCGTCATAGGCGGTGACATAGCCGCGCACGCCGAATTCGGCGCCGCCGTTGCCGATGACGACCATGCCCTTCACCACGCGCGGCGCGCCAGTGATCGTGTAAGGCTTTGAATTGTCGGTCGTCTGGACTGACCAATCCTGCTTGCCGGTGGCAGCGTCGAGCGCGATCAGGCGGCCGTCGATGGTGCCGAGATAGAGCCGGCCTTTCCACGCCGCGACGCCGCGGTTGACGACGTCACAGCAGGCCTGAACGCCCTTTTCCGGGTTCACCTTGGGGTCGAATTCCCACAGTTTCTGACCGGTGGCGGCGTCGAAAGCGAACACCTTGGACCAGGGCCCGGTGACGAACATCTTGCCGTCCACCACGACCGGCGTCGCCTCCTGTCCCCGCGCATCGGGCATGTCCGCATACCAGGCGAGGCCGAGCTGGCCGACATTCTCCGCATTGATCTGCGTCAGCGGGGAGAAGCGCTGCTCCTGATAATTGTAGCCGGTCATCGCCCAGTCGCGTCCATCACCGCCACTGGTCAGCAGGGCCGCGTCCACCTTGCCGACGCCCGTGGTGGCAGATCGATCTGCCGCCGCGGTCCCGTCTTCACCACTATTGGCCTTGCACGAGACGAGCGCCACCGCTGCGAGCAGCGCAAATACGATCCGCATCTTCCTCTCCCGCCCCTGACGAGCTTCGAGGTCGGAGACTGGCGCAGCCGCCAGGGAAAGGAAAGGGGCTAAGTCGGCCGGATTAACCTGTCACTATTGACAGGGCTGAAGACAGGCTGAGCCCGGTGGGTTGCACATTGCCGATACCCCTAAGTGGGGCAGCATCGCCGCCCCGTCCCGGGGAAATCAGGCGTACGGTGGCTTGTGCAGCCCTGCTGGCGAGAAGGTGAAGACCTCGCAACCGTCCTCGGTGATGCCGATCGAATGCTCAAACTGGGCCGACAGGGAACGATCGCGCGTCACCGCCGTCCAGCCATCGTCGAGCAGCTTCACGTCCGGCCGACCGATATTGATCATCGGCTCGATCGTGAAAATCATACCCGGCTTCAGCTCTGGGCCAGTGCCCGGCCGGCCGACATGCACCACCTCCGGCGCATCATGAAACAACCGCCCCAGACCATGGCCGCAGAAATCGCGAACCACGCCATAGCGATGCGATTCAGCATAACGCTGGATGACGTGGGCCACATCGCCCAGCGTGTTGCCCGGCTTCGCCTGCTCGATCCCCAGCATCAGGCACTCGTGCGTCACGTCCACCAGGCGTCGCGCCTTCAAGGGCACGTCACCAATCAGATACATCCGCGATGAATCACCGTGCCAGCCATCCAGAATGGGCGTCACGTCGACGTTGACGATATCGCCCGATTTCAGCGTCTTCTCGCTGGGAATGCCATGGCAGACGACATGATTGATCGAGATGCAGCAGCTATGGGTATAACCGCGATAGCCAAGCGTCGCCGGTACGCCGCCGCGGCTCTTGATGAAATCATGCACCAGCCGGTCGATCTCGGCAGTGGTAACGCCCGGCACCATGTGCGGGATGATCATGTCCAGCGTCTCGGCGGCAAGCTGACCGGCGGCGCGCATCCCGACAAAGGCGTCCGGGCCATGCAGCTTGATCGCGCCGTTGCGGCCCATGGGCGCGTCACTGGTGACGGTAACATATTCGGTCATGACCGCCGATATAGCGTGACGAGGGTAGTTTTGCGAGGCTATGCCGAGGCTCGCATGGAAAGCGAACGCATCTGGACCGCCGCTCTCGTCGTGATCGGCGACGAAATCCTCTCCGGCCGAACGCAGGACAAGAACATCGCGCAAATCGCGCAATGGTTGAATGTCCAAGGCATTCGTCTGGTCGAAGTTCGCGTGGTGCCCGATCGAGAAGACGCGATTGTAGAGGCGGTGAACACGTTGCGCGCCCGCAACGATTATCTCTTCACCACCGGTGGAATTGGGCCGACGCACGACGACATCACGGTGGATGCGATTGCTACCGCATTGGGCGTCGGCGTCGTTCATCACCCTGAGGCCGTCGCCGTGCTGGAGCGCTATTATGCCACCCGCGGCGGGGCCAGCGAGGCTCGGCTGCGTATGGCGCGCGTACCTGAGGGGGCCGAGCTGATCGAAAACCGAATGTCGGGGGCGCCGGGCATTCACATCGGCAACGTCTTTATCATGGCCGGCGTGCCGCACATCACTGCTGGCATGCTCGACTCGCTGACCGGTACGCTTCAGGGCGGCCGGCCAGTTGTCAGCCGACAAATCGGCTGCTGGGTTGCCGAAAGCGAGATTGCCGACGTGCTGCGCGAGGCGGAACGGACCCATGCGGGGGTTGCGATCGGCAGTTACCCTTTCTTCCGCGAAGGGCGGACCGGCGCGAACTTCGTGGTGCGGTCACCAGATGGCTCCGCGGTGGATGCCTGCATCGCCGATCTCACGGCCGCACTGGAGGCGGCGGGTCACCAGGTGTTCGCGGAAGGGATCTGATCCCCTCCGCGCCGAAGGAGTTGGAGCGCGGCAGGGGCCTCAGCAACTGAGCTCCGCGTTGCTCAGGATCCGCGCCCGCCCGCGGTGTTTGGCTTCATACAGCGCGGAGTCTGCCCGGCGCAGCGCCTCGTCGAGGGTGCCCCGCGATGCTGCGGTTGTTCCCGCTGAGAAGGTAACCGGCCGCTCGCCAAGATGCGCGAGCGGTTCATTCCGGATCCGCTCAGCAATCCGCATCAGCACCGATTGTGCCTGCGCCTCCGTTGCTCCGCGAAAGTAAACCAGGAATTCTTCGCCGCCCCAGCGGGCGACCAGATCGGTGTGCCGCACTGTCCCGGCGAGTACCTTTGCGAAATCCTGCAGCACGCGATCGCCCGTCTCATGCCCCAGCAGGTCGTTCACGAGCTTGAAATGGTCCATGTCCACCAGCGCCACGGCGCCGGTTGTTTCCTGTTCGGATAAGGTATCGAGCTGCTGCAACAGCCCGCGGCGATTCAGCACGCCGGTGAGGACATCGACATTCGCTTCTCGGCTCAGCTTGCGCATCCGCTCCGCTGTGGCACCAGCCGCCCGGTTGACCCCGGCGAGCAGGCGCGCGGCAAGGTCGCCGCCCGACAGCTGCGGTACCTGCGCGATCTCGCCATCGTCCGCATCATTCAATGCCCGGGCGGCGAGATCGATTGGGGCTAGCAACGCATAGATCCCGCCGACCGCGATCAGCATCCCGAGCACGGTGGCGGCTATCACGACGATCGCGCCTAGAACGTCGAGCCGCCCGGTCGCCGCCGCCCAGACCAGAAAAGCGGCCAGGGGCAGGTGCGTGCCCACAAAACACACCGCAAACAGCCGCAGTTGCAGGCTGCGCGGAAAAATGAACGAGCTTGCAAGATACAAGCGCATGGCCCGCCTTCCCCCTTCTCGGAAATCCCGGCACGCCCAATCGCGGCGTGCCGGAATGACCTGGGGAGAAGGGCGTTACCTAAGCGTTAGCGGAGCGATGAAGATGCCGCCTGATCGGACGAGACGAGTCAATCGCCGATCAAATTGGTCATCCGCTCCACCGCCTCGGCGAACTCCATCTTGAAGTCTTGGACGACCTGACCGGCTGGACGAACCTGATCGACCAGGCCCACGCCTTGGCCCACGAAATACGTCACCATCTCGCGCGCGGCAGGATCGCCCTTTTGCGCGGCCACGTCGCAGGCGCGGATGGCGGGTTCGCTGATCAGGCTCTGGTACGGCATCGGCAACGGGCCGGGCGATTCCGGTCCCTCCCACGCATCGGTCCAGGCGGAACGAAGCTGGCGAGATGGCTTGCCGGTGCGGCTCTTGGAGCGAACCGTGTCACGCGAACTGGCCTCGACCATCTTCTCGCGGAACACGTCGGAACATTCGCTCTCAGGCGTCGCGAGCCACACCGATCCGGTCCAAACGCCATCAGCTCCCATCGCCATGGAGGCCGCCATTTGCCCGCCGGTCATGATCCCGCCGGCCGCGAGCACTGGCACGCGCTGGCCGCGTGCTTCCAGCGCGCGGATCACTTCGGGCACCAGCACCATGGTCGAAACTTCGCCGCAATGGCCGCCGGCCTCGCCACCCTGCACCACCAGGATGTCAACGCCGGCCTCGACCTGGCGGATTGCATGCTCCTTTGCGCCCACCAGCGCCGCGACCGGCACGCCGCGTTCGCGCCCCATGTCGATCATCGCTTGCGGCGGCACGCCCAGCGCGTTCGCGATCAGCTTGATCGGGTGGCGGAAGGCCACGTTGAGCATCTCCAACGCCAGATTCGGGTCGAACGGCGCTGGCGCGTCTGAATTGGCCCGCTCCTCCGGCATCGTGAAATGATGCTTCTGTGCCAGCTTGCCGACGAATTCGCGATGTTCGAGGGGCACCTTGTCCATGATGGACGCGCGGGTCAGCCCCTTCGCGCCGCCGGTGGCCAGGTTTTCCGGGATCAGCACGTCAAGGCCATAGGGCTTGCCATCGACATGAGCGTCGATCCAGGCGAGCTCCATCTCCAGGCTTTCCAGCGTATGTCCGGTCGCGCCCAGCACGCCGAACCCTCCGGCACGGCTCACCGCCGCAACCACATCCCGGCAATGGCTGAAGGCGAGCAGCGGAAAATCGATACCCAGCATCTCGCAAATCGGTGACTTCATCGTCCCTCTCCCTGATCGTTTGGGGCCTTCTGACGGCTCCGCAATGGAAAAGGAAGAGTCCGGACACCGCGTCCGGTTTACGCCCGCGACGCTCCCCGAAACGGGCGGGCGCAAAGCCGGGATCAGAAATTGATGGCGAGCCGCGCGGTCACTTTGTCGCCGGTATGGCGTCCATTCGCAAAGGGCGAGTCAACCACCTGCTCGATGTCGGTTCCCGTGTAGGTCAGCCCCAGCGTGACGGGCCCGGTGATGTGATCAACGCCAAGCGACCAATCGGTATAGTCGCCGCCGGGGCGCAGACGCGCAGCGCGGCGCCAGTCATCAACGCTGCCGGTGGAGTGACCGATTTCCGCATTGAGCGTAAAGGGTGTCGCCGGTACGCCGACACGCGCGCGGGCGCCAAACCAAAGATTGTCTCCGCCGATCGCGTTCTGATCCGGCGCATAGCGCGCATCGATCCCGACCTCGGCTGGCCCCAGCGCATAGCTGGCACCAAGGCCAACCTCGACATAGTCGAGCCGCTCGGCCGCGCCGGCAAACAGATGGCCCGTAACGAATCCATCCAGTCGTAGCCCACCACCGATGTCGCGGGAGAAGCCGCCCGTCATGTCGAACACGGCATCTGCTCCGCCATGCCGGGGGTCGCCGCGCGTTCCGGTAACGCGCGCGCTCACGTCGAACCCGGATGGCATACCCAAGCTGACACTTGCCGCCGGCGACAGCTCCCCGTCGCTCCAGCTGATCCCGCGCCGCCGTTCGTCCGTTGCCACTTCGACGCTGGCGCCGAGATCTGCCTGAGCGAATGCTGGCAGGGCCGCAGCAGCGGAGGCTGCGGCCAACACGATTGCGATCGCCTTCATGTCAGCTACGCGCCGGCGCGTGAGCGGCGTCCAGTTCGAGCGCCAGGGCATCGCGGTCCTGCTCCGCCACAGCCAGCAAGTGCTCGCGTACCGCGCTGCTCCGTGCAGTCACCTCCTGCGCGATGGCAGACCGCTGGGCAGAGCACCAGCCGGGGCGGCTGCCCCCGATCGGCGCATCGCTGGCGATGGTGCGGGCAAGCACATGACCGGCGGCGCTTCGTGCCTCCCGATGGATGCTGACGTTCGCCTTCCAGGCACAGCGGAGCGTGCTTGCGCGGCCACCCGGCCCGGCAACCCCGACCTGCTTGTGGCTCACGTCCAGGTTACTGCGATACGTGACGTCCACGCGCTGTCCGCGATAATCGAGTTCGACACGATGCGCGTCGACTGATGGTGCGCCGAGCAGCAGCCCGGCGGCGATGATGAGGCTCATGTTCGGTCTCCTGCCTGTACGGCGGGCTTTCTCGCCCGTTCGCATGACCGCGCCGACCTGCGCGGCTTGGAGGGAATGGCCGAAGCGCCGTTCGCGTTCAATGCACCTGCAAAAAGCGCAACGACTTGACATGATCCCCTACACATCCCGGAATCACTCGCTAAGCCTGCGTAGATGATCGCTCGCCGCTACCTCGCCGCTCTTCCGCTTCCTGCCGTCGCGCTTCCAGCCATGGCTCTGCTCCTGGGCGCCGCGGCAGGCGCGCCGGAAACGCGCATGAAGGATGTGATCGCGCAGGAGGTTCCGCGGCACGAGGCACTGCTCGAAAAGCTTGTTCGGCAGAATTCGGGCAGCCTCAACATCGCGGGTGTAAAGACCGTAGGCGATATGATGCGCGCGGAGCTGGAGCCACTCGGTTTCGCGGTCGAATGGGTCGACATGACGGCAACGGGCCGCGCCGGCCATGTGGTGGCCACGCACAAGGGCAACGGCCGCGGCAAGCGCGTATTGCTGATCGGCCATCTCGACACCGTGTTCGAGCCCGACAGCCCGTTCACCGGCTGGTCGCGCGAAGGGGATCGCGTGACGGGTCCCGGCGTCGGCGATGACAAGGGCGGCCTCGTCGTGATCGTTGCCACTTTGCGGGCCATGCAGGCTGCCGGAACGCTCAAGAACGCGGACATCAAGATCGTGCTGACCGGCGATGAGGAGAAGACCGGCGCACCGCTCGCCACCGCGCGCAAGGATCTGATCGAGGCGGGGAAATGGGCGGACGTGGCGCTCGAATATGAAAACCTGGCCGTCGACGGGACGCAGGAATTTGCCACCACGGCGCGGCGCAGTTCCACCAATTGGGAAATCATCACGAGCGGGCGCACCGGTCATTCCAGCGGCATTTTCAACGCTTCGATGGGTTACGGTGCAGTGTACGAACTCGCACGCATTCTTGATGAATTCCGCCGTACGCTCCCCGAACGGAACCTGACCTTCAACGTCAGCGTCGTCGTCGGCGGAACACCGGCGGTGCTGGATGCAGCGGGGGTGAAGGGCACGGCGGAAGGCAAGACGAACGTCATCCCGGCCCGGGCCGTGGCGCGTGGCGATCTGCGCAGCCTCTCGCCCGAGCAGGACATACGGATCAAGGCCGCGATGGAAGGCATCGTCGCCAAGCACCTGCCGGGCACCGATGCCTCGATCCGCTTCTTTGAAGGCTATCCGTCCATGCCGCCGACCGCCGGCAATCGCGCACTGATGGACAAGCTCAACCAGGTAAACCGCGATCTCGGCTTGCCGGAAATGCAGGAAATGGACCCCGCGAAGCGCGGCGCGGCAGACTCCAGCTTCGTCGCCGCAGACGCGGTGACGCTCGGAGGCATGGGCGCGTCCGGAGGCGGTGCTCACGCCGTGGGAGAATGGGTGGACCTCAGGAGCCTGCCGCGCCAGGCAATGCGCAGCGCCGCCCTGATCTCCCGCCTTACCGCTGAGCCGCGCACCAAATAGATCGGCTCTTTGCTGACGGCACCGTTTGGCCGCAGCAGGCCTCGTAAACCGTCACTGCCGCATTACCCCCGATCGACGTCACCGCTTCGACCAATACGACGGGCAGCCACCGTGGGCCTCCCGCGAGCACTGGAAGGGGGACCAGCTCCGTCCGGCATGACGATGCCCGTTGATCGTGGGCGCCCGAGACATTGCCTAGTGTAAGAGTGGAAGGCCTCTACTCAGCTGGCCATCGGCAGCCGCAGCCGCACCAGCAACCCGCCAAGGTCCTCGCTCTCTTCCAGACTCACCGTGCCCTCATAGATCTCGGCTACATCGCGTACGATCGCCAAACCCAGCCCGGTCCCCGGCTTACCCGTATCCAGGCGCACCCCGCGATCGAAGATGCGGATGCGATCGGCCTCCGGAATGCCCATGCCGTCGTCCTCAACCATGATCTCCACGAAGCCAGCCTGCGCGCTCACCGTCACGAACACGCTGCCGCCGCCGTATTTCGCAGCATTTTCGACCAGATTGCCCATGATCTCGTCGAGATCCTGCCGTTCGATATGGGCGACCAGATCCCTAGGGCCGTCCATGTCGATCCGGACATGAGGGTACAGGCGCTGCACCGCCCGCTCCACGGATTCCACGCTCGGCCAGACTTCCGCGCGACTGTGGGCGGAGCCTCGCCGCCCCACCGCACGCGCGCGGGCGAGATGGTGGTCGACCTGCCGACGCATGGTGCGTGCCTCCCGGACCACCGTCTCGGCCAGATCATCCGATTGCGCCGTGGCCGCGTTCATGATCACCGTCAGCGGCGTTTTCAGTGCATGAGCAAGGTTGCCGGCGTGGCGTCGTGCTTCCTCGGCCTGCGTTTCGTTATGCGCGACGAGGGCGTTCAGCTCTTCGACCAACGGCGCCACCTCGACCGGCAGCGGCCCTGCAATCCGGTTGGTTCGACCACCCCGCATCCGCGCGATCTCCAGCCGAAGCTTTCGCAGGGGCAGAAGACCGTAGAAGGTCTGCAACGCCGCCAGCACCACCAGTCCCAGGCCCAGAAGCAAAAAGCTGCGAACCAGCGTCCGCCGCAGCGCGCCGATCTGCGCGTCCAATCCTTCACGGCTTTGCGCCACTTGAAAGCGCCAACGCACCTCGGATCCCGGCAGCTTCACATCCCGCTCGACGACCCGCAGCTTCTCCGTCCCGAACTGGTCGCTGTTGTAGATGTGGACGCCGCGGTCGTTGTGGTTCTCGGAATGGGCGAGCTGTCGATCCCATAAGGACCGGGATGGAAATGCCTCTCGTCCGGACGCCGAGACCTGCCAGTACAGTCCGGAATACGGCTCCAGGAAGCGTTGATCGGCGGGCTCCCGATTGAAGATCACTTCACCCTCGGGGCCGATTTCCGCCGACACCAACAGCGAGCGCAGGACATATTCCAGCTGGTCGTCGAAGTTCTGAGTCACTGCCGCGGTCAGCACGCGGTCCAGCGCGAACCCGCCGCCGGCCAGCAGCAAGGAAATCCACACCGCCGCGATGACGATCATGCGCCGGGTCAACGACCCGGTGCTGGCCATCCGGCCCTCGCTGCCGTTGATCACTTCGTCGCGCATCGGAACCATGCTGGCGCTTTTCTGTTCACCCCCAACGAAAGGAGAGCCGTCGTGTTGCGTACCTTTCCGGTGATGGCTTTGGCAGGCATGGCAGGCCTGCTCATCAGCCTGATGACAGGCTTCTTGCTAGCGTCATGGACGATCGCTGGCATCATTCCGGCTTATGCCACCCCGCCACTGATCGCGCAGTCGGAGCCGCAGATCGTGACGGATGGCTGGCGCGAGGCAGGATATGACCGCATAGGTTTATGGGAGCAGCCGCGCGCCGAAATGCTTCAGGCCGCCGGATCTTCCAGGCTGTAGCCAAGTCCCCGGATCGTGGTGATCACATCCTGACCCAGCTTCTTGCGAATACGGGTGACGAAAACCTCGATCGTATTGGAATCGCGATCGAAATCCTGATCGTAGATATGCTCGATCAATTCCGTGCGGCTGACGACCTTGCCCTTGTGGTGCAGCAGGTATGACAGCAGCTTGTATTCCTGCGCCGTGAGCTTCACCGGCTCCCCGGCCCGCGTCACCTTGCCGGATCGGGTGTCCAGCCGGACGTCGCCAGCGGTGAGCTCCGATGAGGCATTGCCAGATGCGCGGCGGATCAGGGCGCGCAGCCGCGCGATCAGTTCCTCTGTCTGGAACGGCTTGGCGACATAATCGTCAGCGCCGGCGTCGAGGCCCGCGACCTTGTCGGACCAGCTGTCGCGCGCGGTCAGCACCAGCACCGGCATGGTCTTGCCTTCCTTGCGCCACCGGTCGAGCACGGTCAGGCCGTCGATCTCCGGCAGGCCAAGATCAAGAACGATGGCGTCATAATTCTCGGTCGAGCCCAGAAAGTGCCCCTCCTCGCCGTCCGTGGCGAGATCGATCGCATAGCCGGCGCCCTCCAGCGTGTTCTTCAGCTGCTGGCCCAGATTGGGCTCATCCTCGACGATCAGGACGCGCATGGTCACTCCCAGAAAGAAACGATGCTGGTTAGCACCGGCGAGCCGGCGGCAAAAGGTGCGCTCACTTGCCGGTGCGACCGATCACTTGTCCGGAGCGGCCATCGACATCCACCCAGATCACCGTGCCGTCGCGAAGGAACTTCAAGGTATAGACGGCGCTCGGCATTTCGAAATCGAAGCCGATATATTGTGCATCCCGCATGGTCGGGATCACCCGGCGTTCGATCTCCTTGATGGAAAGGATTCTACCTTCCCGAAGCGCGCGCCACGCGGCAACGCCGTCGCGCTGCTGATCGCCAGGCTGGGCCATGGCGGGCACAGGCAGGGTCAGCAGAATCAAGGCCAAGCACATCCGCATTCCCGCGGCATAGCGATAAAGGATTGAACACCTTGTGAATAAGCCAGCGCGCCCGAAACGGGGCCGCCGCGGCGCCACACGGATGCCGGCGCCGCTCGCCCGCAACGGTATTACAGCGGCTTGAACGTCACTGGCAGCCCGTCCTTGGGACGCGGAATTGGAAAGATCTGCCAATCCGCGCCAGCGCCCGGTGCAAGCTCGATCCGATAACGGCTGAGCAGATGGGCAATCAGGATCCGGATCTGCATGGTCGCAAAGTGCAGCCCGATGCACATGTGCGCGCCGCCGCCAAACGGCACCCAGGCAAAGCGATGACGTCCCTTGGACGCTTCAGGCGAGAAGCGGGTCGGATCGAACCGCTCCGGATCGGGCCAATACTCTGCCATGTGATGGGTGTACGCCGTGTTGACTCCTACGAACGTACCGGCGGGGATCCGGTAGCCGCCGAAGGTGAATTCTCGCAGGGCACGCCGCGGGATCGATGGTACCGGCGGCATCAGGCGAAGCGATTCCTTGAACGCCCATTCGGTCAGCACCAGCCGGTCGAGCTGCTCATAGGGCACGCTGCCGTCATTGCTACCCAGGCCCAGCACCTCTTCGCGGAGCTTCTCCTGCCAATCCACATGCTTGCCCAGCAGCATGATCAGGCTGGTCGCGGACGACGTGATCGTGTCGTGCGCCGCCATCATCAGGAAATTCATGTGATCGACGATGGCGTCGTCGGCGAGTGGCTGGCCGGCTTCATCGGTCGCCCGGCAGAACTGGGAAAAGAAGTCCTGGCCGCTGCCATTGCGCCGGCCGGGAATCTCGCGCGTGAAGTAATCGACCAGATATTCGCGCGCTTTCACGCCCCGCCGCATGGAGGTGCCGGGCAGCGGTGTCCGGACCGGCGAAACCGAGGCCTGAACTTCATCAACAAACGCCTGATTGATCTTCGACGCCTCTGGGCCGAGCGGAACGCCAAGGAAGCTGGTCGCGGCCAGATCCAGGCTCAACGCCTTGATCGCGCTGTAGAACGGCAGCGTGCGATTGGCCCATGCGCCGACCTGTCCTGCAATGCCGCTGTTCAGTTCCGCGGCATAGTGGCGCATCGGCTCCGGCTTGAACGCGACCGACAGCGCCTTGCGGTCGGCACGATGCTTCTCGAAGTCCATCAGCATCAGGCCGCGCGGGAAGACGAGATTAAGGATGGGGCCCCATCCCTGCTCCGACGAGAAGTTCTTCTCCTTGTCGAACAGGACGAGTTCGTTCGCGTCCGGACCGAGCAGGATCACCCCATCGCCGCCGAACGTGCGGTTGCGATAGACCGGCCCGTGCTTGGCAGCCATGCGGTTGGTGAAACCGATCGGATCCTTCAGCACGGCTAAGGTATTGCCGACGAAGGGCAAACCGCGGCTGCCGGGAATGTCCTTCAATACTGACGGCGGGTTGGCCGGCAGCCAGTGCGGGTTGGCGGCCAGCGTATGCGCGTGAGCCATCGGCGATTCTCTCCAATCTTACTTACATCAGTATAAGTAAGATCGGGTCGCCTTGCCAAGCGTTCGTGAAATCATCCCGGCGGCCAGGCTTCGATCACCACAGCACGCCCTTGACCGGCTGTAGCGGCGGGGGCGCCTCGTCTCCGATCGCCTGAAGAAGATCGATCTCGATGGTGCGGCACATGGATGCAAGCGGCACGTCATGGATGGTGTTCGCGAACGGATCCACCAGGTCATCACCGATCTGCAGAGCGGCAAGAAACATGAGGCCAGCGACGGTTGAGCCAACCGGCGTCGCAATCCCCAGGGTTTCTACCAGCCCGATCGGCAGCAGGATGCAGAACAGCCGGGTAAAGAATGTCGGAAAGAAGCGATATTGGTTGGGCAGCGGCGTGTTCTTGAGTCGCTCCATGCCACCCTGGGCGTTGGAGATATCGACGAGCAGCCCTTCGAGGTGCGCTTGCTGGATCGTGTCCAGCCAGCCATTCCGTCGCGCATCATCGATGCGCCGCGACGTCCCATCCAGAATGCCGTTGGCGATGTTCGTTCGCTGCAGGGCCGGTTCGGCCTCACCGCGGGACAGGAATCGAAGCACTTCCGCGTCGGAGGGTTGCTTGCGAAGCTGACAGCGCAGGGCGTTCACATAGGCAACATGGCGAAGCACGATCGTGCGCTTCAGATCGCGAGCGGAATCATCGGGCAGGAAATTGCGGGCGGCGCGGGCCAGGCTTCGCGACGCGTTGATCATCAGGCCCCAGAGACCGCGACCTTCCCACCAGCGTTGATAGGCCGAATTGGTCCGAAAGCCGAGGAAGAGGGCCAGTGCCGACCCGAAGATTGTCAGCGGGAGTTCGGGCGCTTGGAATGGTTGAAAGACATAGATGCCGGTAACGATACAGTCCCAGACGAACAGCGCGAGCAATGGTCGCCAGACCTCACAAACGAGGACGCTGAGACGGGGTGTCGAGGAAATGATCATGCGGGGTCACGGCCGGTTGGCTGAGGCGGGAGCGGCCCCTACGCGCAACTCCCTGCTCCGGCTCCGTGACGAATTATGTCCGAATGGGAAGTCCCGGGATCAGCCCAGTCGTTCGCGCAGGTCCAGCATCGCGAGCGCCGCCTGCGCCGCACCGCCTCCCTTGTCGAGCTGCGCCGGATCGGCCCGGCGGATCGCCTGCTCCTCGTTTTCGGTCGTCAGGATGCCGTTTCCGATCGGAATGCCGTCCATGGTGAGCGCCATGATGCCCCGCGCGCTCTCGTTCGACACGATTTCGAAGTGATAGGTCTCACCACGGATCACGACGCCAAGCGCGACATACGCATCATAGCGCCCGCTTTCCGCGGCCATGGCGATCGCGCCCGGCACCTCAAGCGCTCCCGGTACCGTCAGAACCTCGGCGTTATGCCCCGCGGCTTCGATCGCGGCACGCGCGCCGGCAACCAGCATGTCGTTCAGATGATCGTAGAACCGAGCCTCGACGATGAGGATGTTGGCCATTCAAAACTCCGTTGATCCCCAAACGGGTCGCAGGCGCGGTCCTCGCGCTTTGGGATGATGATCGCCGATCCGGCCCCCGGCCGGATCGCGAAGCCTTATTCGCCGCCCACGCCGGGGATCGGCCGCTCGCCGACGATCGACAGACCGTAGCCGTCGAGGCCGACCAGCGTGTGATGCGTGTTGGTGAGAAGGATCATTTCCTCCACCCCGATTTCCGCCAGGATCTGCGCCCCGACGCCATAGTCGCGCAGTTCCTCGACCTCCGGCGCACCGGCACCCTTGCCTTCGGCACGCAGCTGCATGGAACGGGTGATCGCACCCTTCATCGGGCGATTGATCACGACGATCACGCCCGCGCCTTCGTCGGCGATAAGCTCCATGGAGCGCGACAGCAGGCCAGCGCGATCCGACACCTCTCCGAACATGTCCGAGAAGTAGCTCGCGGTGTGCATCCGAACGAGGGTCGGCTTGTTGGGATCGATGCGCCCCTTCATCAGCGCAACCGTCTCGTCACCGGTCGCCTTGTTGTGGAAGGTCATCGCCTTCCACTGGCCACCCCAGCGCGATTCGAAGACGGTCTCGACCCTCTTCTCGACAAGATGGTCGTGCCGCCGCCGATAGGCGATCAGGTCGCGGATCGTGCCGATCTTAAGATTGTGGAGCTGGGCGAAGGAGACGAGATCGTCCATCCGCGCCATCGTCCCGTCTTCGTTCATGATCTCGCAGATCACGCCGGACGGATTGAGGCCGGCCAGCCGCGAAACGTCCACCGCTGCTTCGGTATGGCCGGCCCGCACCAGCACGCCGCCGTTGCGCGCCACCAGCGGGAAGACGTGGCCGGGCGTGACGATCTCTTCCTTGCCCTTCGACGAGTCGATCGCCACCGCGATGGTGCGCGCCCGATCGGCGGCCGAAATCCCGGTCGTGACCCCTTCCCGTGCTTCGATCGATACGGTGAATGCGGTTTCGTGCCGCGTCCCGTTATGGCGACTCATCAGATCAAGCCCGAGCGCATCCACCCGCGACTTGGACAGCGCAAGGCAGATCAGCCCACGCCCATGCCGCGCCATGAAGTTGATCTTCTCCGGCGTTGCCATCTGAGCCGGGATGACCAAATCCCCTTCATTCTCGCGATCCTCGTCGTCGACAAGGATGAACATCCGGCCGTTCTTCGCCTCGTCGATGATCTCTTCGGGGCTCGAGAGGAAGGCGTGGCGCAAACGCGCGAGTTCAGCGGGCTTTTGCACGATAATGTTCCATCCGTTGGAGATAGCGGGCAAGCACATCGATCTCGATGTTGACGGCGCTGCCCGGTGCCAGATCTGAAAGCGTCGTCACGGCTTGGGTGTGCGGAATGATGTTGACGGCGAAGTGAGTCGAGCCGTCGTCTGCATCGGTGACTTCGTTGACGGTCAGCGAAACACCATCAACCGTTATCGAACCCTTGGCGGCCAGGAACGGCGCCAGATCGCTGGAAACGCGGAAGCCGACCCGCTTCGAATCGCCATCAGGACAAATGCCGATCACCTCGGCAATGCCGTCGACGTGCCCGGTCACGATATGCCCGCCGAGTTCGTCGCCCAGCTTCATCGCACGTTCGAGATTCAGCCGCCGTCCCTCGACCCACTGCCCCCGCGCCGTGCGATGGATCGTCTCGCCAGAAACGTCGAAAGCCAGCCAGTTCGGGCCCTTGTCGACCACCGTCAGGCATACCCCCGAACAGGCGACCGAAGCGCCCAGATCGATCTCCAGCGTTTCGTAGCTGGTGCCAACCACCACGCGCGTGTCGCCACGCGTTTCCACGCGCGTGATTTGACCGACGTCGGTTATGATCCCCGTAAACATCGCACACGCTCGTAGACCTCGAGCCGGTCCCTGCCAAGCTGGCGCGCATCGGTCTGTGTCCACCGGCCGTGCGCATCGGCTAACGTCGCCAGGCCGATGTCGCCCAAAGCGGGACGACCACGGCCGATCAGGATCGGGGCGCGATACAGGATCAGCCGATCAACAAGGTCCTGCGCCAGAAAAGCGGCTGCCGCTCCTGCACCGCCTTCGACAAACAGGTGATCGCCCGGCAGGCGCGAAATGCTCACCGGCGAATCGAGCCAGACCGGATCCGTTCCGCCGCTCCCGCTGGAAAGGATCACCCGCAGGGGCGATCGCGATTCGAGGCCGGACAACCGCACGTCCAGCTTCGGCCGGTCGGTCTCCCAGGTATTCCGACCGACCAGGATCGCTTCATGCCGGCTGCGCTCGAGATGGCAATGCGCGCGCGCCTCGGCGCCGGTGATCCAGCGGCTCTCGCCATCTTCCCTCGCGATACAGCCATCGAGCGAGGTTGCGAGCTTCAGCGTCACGTGCGGCCGACCGCTCGCCTGCCGGGTGAGAAAGCCCGCCATGGTGGCGCGCGCTTCCTCCGCTCGCACGCCTGCGATCGTCTCGATCCCGGCAACCGCCAGCCGGACCAGTCCCTTTCCGTTGGTGCGCAGATCCGGGTCACCCAGCGCGACTACGACGCGGGAGACCTTGCTGCTGGCCAGCAGGTCAGCGCACGCCGGCCCGCGCACGGAAATATGGGCACATGGTTCCAGGGTGACGTAGACCGTGGCTCCCGCGGCCGCGTCCCCGGCCTCCTGGAGCGCCATCGCCTCTGCGTGCGGCCGCCCGCCCGGCTGGGTCCATCCGCGACCGACCACAACACCGTCGCGCACGATCACGCATCCAACCGATGGATTGGGGCTCGTTCGTCCACGACCCCGCTCGGCTAGAGCAAGCGCGACACCCATCCAGCGCGCGTCAGCGGCGCTTACAGCCCCCATCGCTTCAGCTTGTCATCGACCTTCCGGAACGATTCCCGCAACTCTTCCTGGCGACGCTTCTGCTCGTCCATCATCTTCTGCTTGATGGGGGCATCAATCGCCTGCTGAGCCTTGATCTCCGCGTCCGTACGATCGAGACGCCACTGCTGCACATAAACGATCTCGGGCTTGTAGACCTTCTCGACCTTCGAGTCCTTGGCGAATCCGATCAGCAGCAGCCCAGTCAACATTACTGAAATGAAGAGGAAGATGAGTTCGTGCTTCTGCCGCTGGTGCAGAAACAGGCGCAGGTCACGCACCGCGCGAAACGGGCTCATCCGGGCAAAGAATTGCATAACCGTGACATAGTGCCGCGGGGATGCCGAGACCAGCCCTTCACCGCCGCTTCTCGGCCGTGGCGAGGTCGGAAGGCCGAACCGGACGATGGTCACCAGCCCCCCGAACCTCCTTCATCTTCAGGACTCTAGCTCGAACCGAACCGTCATTTCCCTGGTCGCTTCCGTCGGCACGCCGTCCCGTGTTGCTGGCTGGAAGCGCCATTTCGCCAGCGCATGCTCCCGTGTTGCGCGACAGAATGCGTCACTGGTCGCGCTCACGCATTCCGCAGCGACCACCCTGCCGCTGGCGCCTATCGTCACCCGGATGGTCGCACTCCCCTCCCGCTCGGCCCGTCGCTCGCCCGCCGGATAGGCGGGCTGAAGGTCGCGGGCGTAACGGGGATCCACACGCGCCTCGACCATGACGGGTGGAGCAGGTGGATCCACTCGCGCCACTTCGCTGGCCGGCTGGACCGCAGGGAGCGATGGAAGGGGCAACGTCGGAATAACGTAGAACTCTGACGCTCCCGTCGAAAGCGAGGAGGAGACATTCAGCTGTTCCGGCGGGTTGGAAAGCCTGCTTTCTGCCGCGGGGTTCGCTTTGGGCGGGGTAACTTCCGGCGGCTGAGGAGGAGGCTCGAGCGGGATGTTCTCAATTCTCAGACCTGCTCGCTGTGTGATCGCCTCCATCACGGGGGCGGACAATATCAGGGCACCGATCACAGCCGCGTTGATCGCAACGGCAGCAACAAGGCTGCCGGCATTCACGCCGCCCGACCGAACAGAATTGTTCGCGTACATGAGCCTCTCCTTCCTGGGTTCTTCTCCTTCCGGGTTTCAGCCGGTTTAGTGATGTTACCACGTAACATTGCGCGATCAAGCGCGGTTGCGCGTCCCGCGGCCGCGTCTCTTCAGCTCGCTCGCAACCGAGCGATCGCGCGCTCACGTCCAATCAGCGGCAACAACGCCGCCATGTCCGGTCCGTGATCGCGCCCCGTCAGGGCGCGCCGCAATGGCAGGAATAGCGCCTTGCCCTTACGCGCGGTCTGTTCCTTCAGTTTATCGACCAGCTGATGCCAGGGGTCTTCGCCCCACTCGATCACTTCCGCGGCATCGGCCGCCGCGGCGAGATACTCGCGATCTTCGCCAGCTGCCGGCGCATCGACAGGCCCTTCAATCACGCTCCACCAGTCGGACGCTTCGGCAACCGTCGACAGGTTCGGCTTCACCACGTCCCAGGCATCCGCTGCCATGCCGGCCGGCAGGCGATCCGCCACTGCCCCGTACGGAAGCTGATGGATGATGCGCGCGCTGAGCTGCGCGAGTTCGCCTTCATCGAACCGGGCCGGCGCTCGGCCGAACCGCCCGAATTCGAAGGTCGTGAGGAGGTCAGCCATGTCCACCGCGGGCTCGACCGGATCGCTCGTGCCCAGCCTGGCCAGCAGCGCGCGGATCGCTTGCGGCTCGATGCCCGTCTCGCGAAGCTGATCGACGCCAAGGCTTCCCAGCCGCTTGGACAATTTGCCCTCGCTCCCGGTCAGCAGCGCGGCGTGCGCAAAGCTTGGCGGTGCCGCACCGAGCGCCGCGAACATCTGGATCTGCAGCGCGGTGTTGGCGACATGGTCCTCGCCGCGCACGACATGGCTGATGCCCATGTCGATATCGTCGATGGCGGACGGAAGCATGTAGAGCCACGAACCATCTGCCCGGCGCACTACGGGATCACTCATCGTGCTGGGATCGAAGCGCTGATGCCCGCGCACCAGGTCATCCCATTCCACCAGGCAGTCATGGTCGAGGTGAAAGCGCCAATGCGGCCGGACACCGTCATTCTCCAACCGCGCGCGATCGGCATCGGTCAGCTGCAGCGCTGCTCGATCGTACACCGGCGGCAAACCGCGACCGAGCTGTATCTTCCGCTTCAGATCGAGTTCCTGGCTGGTCTCATAAGCAGGATAGATCCGGCCCGCCGCGCGCAGTTCTTCGAACCTTTTTTCATACAGGCCGAAACGCTCCGACTGACGCACTTCCGCATCGGCTTCGAGGCCGAGCCAGGCCAGATCGTGCCGGATAGCGGCCACGAATCGCTCCTCGCTACGCTCGGCATCGGTATCGTCGATACGCAGCAGGAAACGTCCACCGTGCGCCCGCGCAAACATCCAGTTGTGAAGCGCGGTACGAATATTGCCGACATGCAGGCGGCCGGTCGGCGACGGAGCGAAGCGGGTAACCACGGTCATGCAGCGCCGGTTAGGCCCGCTGCGGCTGATCCGCAAACTGTCTCGCCAAACCATGTCTCACGATTGCAACATGGATCGTTCGCGCTAAGGGGGCCGCGCAGAAAGGGCGCGACGAACATGAAATTGATGACCGGCAACTCGAACCTGCCGCTGGCGCGCGACATTGCCTCCTATCTCGAGATCCCGCTGACGGAGGCGCTCGTCCGGCGCTTCGCCGATGAAGAGATTTTCGTCGAGATCATGGAGAATGTCCGCGGCGAGGACGTGTTCCTGATTCAGTCGACCAGCTATCCCGTCAACGACAATCTGATGGAGCTGCTGATCTGCATCGACGCACTGAAACGTGCATCGGCCAAGCGAATCACCGCTGTGGTGCCCTATTTCGGCTATGCCCGTCAGGATCGTAAGCCCGGTCCGCGCACCCCGATCTCCGCCAAGCTCGTGGCGAACCTGATCACGAAGGCGGGGGCCGATCGCGTCCTCTCCGTCGATCTGCACGCTGGCCAGATCCAGGGCTTTTTCGACATACCGACCGACAATCTGTTCGCCGCGCCGGTGATGTCGGCCGACATCCTGGCGCGATTCGGTTCCAAGAATCTGATGGTTGTTTCGCCGGACGTTGGCGGCGTGGTTCGCGCCCGCGCCCTGGCGAAGCGCCTCCACAACGCACCGCTGGCCATTGTGGACAAGCGCCGCGAGCGGGCTGGCGAATCGGAAGTCATGAACATCATCGGCGACGTCGAGGGCCGCTTCTGCATCCTCATTGATGACATCGTCGATTCCGCGGGCACGCTGTGCAACGCCGCGGCAGCGCTGCGAGAGGCTGGCGCCGAGGACGTTGTCGCTTATGTCAGCCATGGCGTGCTGTCCGGCGGTGCCGTCGCCCGGGTGGAGGGCTCGGCCCTGCGCGAACTCGTTATCACCGACTCGATCGGGAACCAGGAAGCGATCGGCAACGCCGGCCGGATCCGCCACCTCACCATCGCGCCGCTGCTGGCAGAAGCGATTCGGCGCATCGCGGATGAGACAAGCGTCTCTTCCCTGTTCGACTGAAATCATCAGGGCGCCGGCTTATCGAAGCGGCGCCCTTTTCGTGGTGCGATGAGAGCGCCGCTAGTACGACACGCATGAAAGCCCGCTCTCTACGGGCAGGTCACCTGCAATCTACCAGCGAATCGCGGCCGCTGGTCAGCTGTTGCCGAGCGCCACGATATGGTCGAACACAGCCGGGTGAAGCGGCTTGGTGAACGCACAGCCGTAGCGGTATTTGTCCCGCCACGCGACGACAGCCTCAAGCCCAGCAAGACCCGGCAGGGTGAGCCAAACCGTCGTTCCCGGCCACAGCGTAAAGCTTGTCTGCGCGCGAAATCCGGTGGTTGAAAGGTCGACCACTTCGATTTCAAACCGGGTAGTGCCGCGGTCGCGCAGGTGGGCGCGCATCTTCACCGCCTTGCGCAGTGCGCGGCGGTTTTCCTCGCCGTCAGCCGGGCTTGGAAGGGGAATGGCGTGATCCATGCCCGCGTTATCCGCCGCGAAAGTTACTTTTCGGCAAACATCCGGTCCGAACCGGTCGGGGCACGTACGCCGGCGCGCCCCCGGCGCTTCAACTCGGCCTTTAGCGCCTCTGGCCTCGGCGCGACGAGAAACCCGAAGCTGATGGTACCTTCCTTGGTATTCACCACATGGTGCAACCGATGCGCCTGCACGATCCGCTTCATGTAGCTCGATTTCGGCAGGTAACGCGTGCGCACCCGCTCATGCACGATCACGTCGTGGAATCCGAAATAGATCGCGCCATAGGCCGCGATGCCGGCGCCGACCCATGCCCAGCCCTCGCCCCAGCCGCCCTGCACCCCGCCATAGATCAGCAGGATCGAGGGGATGGCGAAGATCACGCCGTAGAGGTCGTTCAGTTCGAACCGCCCGGTACGCGGGCGATGGTGACTTTCGTGCAGGAACCAGCCCGGGCCGTGCATCACCCAGCGGTGCATCACGTAGGCGAAGCCCTCCATCCCGGCGACGGTGAGGAAGAACAGGAGAAGGCCGGTCCAGATCGACATGCGTTGGCCATATAGCCATCGCGCGCCCGCCTCGCTACGTCGCAGGCCGTTATGACAGACGCATTTGATCCCGAACGGCGCGCCGCAGCGCTCGAGTCCAAGGCCTGGCCCTATGAGGAAGCGCGAAAGCTCCTGAAGCGCTGGCCGGAGGGCAAGCCGAACGGTGAACCGATGCTGTTCGAAACCGGCTACGGCCCGTCGGGCCTGCCGCACATCGGCACCTTCCAGGAAGTGCTGCGCACCACCATGGTCCGCCGCGCCTATGAGGAGATGACCGGCCGCCCGACCCGGCTGGTGGCGTTCAGCGACGACATGGACGGCCTGCGCAAGGTGCCGGACAATGTGCCCAACAAGGAATTGCTGGAGGCGAACCTCGGCAAGCCGCTGTCGCGCGTCCCCGATCCCTTCGGCAAGTTCGACAGCTTCGCCGCGCACAACAACGCCATGCTGCGCGACTTCCTCGATCGCTTCGGCTTCGAGTATGAATTCGTCTCGTCGACCGATTACTACACCTCCGGCCGCTTCGACGAGAAGTTGCGCGACGTGTTGCGCAACTACGACAAGATCATGGCCGTCATGCTGCCGACGCTGCGCGCCGAGCGGCAGGCGACCTATTCGCCCGTCCTGCCGATCAGCCCTACGTCGGGCATCGTGCTCCAGGTCCCGGTCGAGGTGGTCGACGCAGAGGCCGGCATCATCCGCTTCGAGGATACCTCTGTTCCCGGGGGCCAGACCGTCGAACAGTCGATCCTCGGCGGCAAGGCGAAGCTCCAGTGGAAGCCCGATTGGGGCATGCGCTGGGCCGCACTCGGCGTCGATTATGAGATGTACGGCAAGGACCTGATCGATTCCGGCATCCTCGGCGGCAAGATCGCGCAGATCCTCGGCGGCCGTAAGCCCGAGGGCCTGGTGTACGAGCTGTTCCTCGACGCCAAGGGCGAGAAGATCTCCAAGTCGAAGGGCAATGGCCTCTCGATCGAGGAATGGCTGACCTACGGCCCAGACGAGAGCCTCGCCTTCTACATTTATCGCGAGCCGAAGAAGGCGAAGTCGCTTCACCTCGGCCTCATCCCGCGTGCGGTCGACGATTATTGGCAGTTCCGCGCCAATTATCCCGCGCAATCGTGGAAGGAGAAGCTCGGCAACCCCGTTCACCACATCCACACTGGCGACGTGCCGGCGGCAACGCTGCCGGTCACCTTCGGGTTGCTGCTGAACCTCGTCGGTGTGATGGGCGAAGGCGCGACGAAGGAGCAGGTCTGGGGCTATCTCGGCAATTACCTGTCGGATGCCAACGCCGCGGCGCATCCGGAGCTCGACCGGATGATCGGCTATGCCCTCGCCTATCACCGCGACTTCATCGCCCCGACGCTGAAGCGCCGCGCGCCCGAGGGCGTCGAGGTTGCCGCGCTCGAACGGCTCGACGCCGATCTCGCCACGCTGGGTGAGGACGCTTCGGCGGAGGATATCCAGAACGCCGTCTATGAGATCGGCAAGACCGCCGGCTTCGCGGAGCTGCGCGGTTGGTTCAAGGCGCTGTACGAAACGCTGCTCGGCTCCAGCCAAGGCCCCCGCATGGGCAGCTTCATCAAGCTCTACGGCGTCGCCAACACCCGCCGCCTGATCGCCGAGGCGCTCGCCGCGGCCAAGTGATACCGGCAGCTGGCGCCAATCTCCCCCGCCGCGGGAGGTTGGCGTCAGCCCCGCCGATCCGCTACCCTCACGCTCATGTGCAACGAGGCCGCCCGCCGCATCGCCATCGGCGAATTGCGCAACGACTGGGGCGAGACGCGCATCCCGCTCGTCTTCCCCGAAGGCGTCCCCAACATGGCGCCGCTGGAGAGTTTCCGGATCACCGATCCGACGATCATCATCCGCGGCGTCGACGGCCGCGCGGACGAGGCGGAATGCGTCACCCGCCGCTGGAGCTGGCCCGGTGCGGGCGGAAAACCCGTGTACAATTTCCGCTCTGACGGGCGCGATCTGCGCGCCGGCCGCTGCCTGATCCCGGTCGACAGCTTCTTCGAATTCACCAAGCCCGCCGATCCCAAGGCGAAGCGCAAGGACAAATGGGCCTTTCGCCTCACTGGCCACGACTGGTTCTGCATCGCTGGCCTGTGGCGCAAGGACGCAACCGTCGGCGAGGCCTTCACCATGCTGACCTGCGAGCCCGGCCCCGACATTGCGCCCTATCATTCGCGGCAGGTGGTGGTGCTCGGCCGCGACGCCTGGTCCGCCTGGCTCGATCCCGCCGTGCCATCCGCCGATCTATGCCAGCCGCTCCCGGCAGGCAGCCTCACCGTCACTCAGGTGCGCTGAGCAAACACCCTTCCTCCAATCAAGGTACAGCCCGATGCGGCGCTTCTTCTCCCCCGATCAACTTCATCACGCCCCGGCGCAGGAACTGCACAACGGCAACTTCACCGACTATGCTGAAAAGCCCGCGCGCGCGCAGATGATCCTCGATGCAATCGGCGGCGCCGAGAAGGCGCAGGATCGCGGGGAAGCGCCGATCCGCGCAGTGCATGATGCTGGTTACCTGCAATTCCTGCAGGATGCGCCCGCCGCCTGGGCCGCCGCTGGCCGCCCCGGCGACGCCATCCCTTATGCGTTCCCCGTCGTTGGCCGCCGCCCGCTCCGGCTCGATCGCATCGACGCACTAATGGGCCGCTACGCCTTCGACGCGACGACCCCGATCACCCCGCAGACCTGGGCCAGCGCTTATGGCAGCGCGCAATCCGCGCTCGCCGCCGCCCACGCGGTTCTGGCCGGCGACCGCGCCGCCTTCGCGCTTTGCCGCCCGCCCGGCCACCACGCGGGTGCCGATTATTTCGGCGGCTATTGCCACCTGAACGTCGCCGCCATCGCCGCCCAGGCCGCGCGCGATGCCGGGCATAAGCGCGTGGCGATCCTCGACATCGACTATCACCACGGCAACGGCACGCAGGATATCTTCTGGCAGCGCGGGGACGTCTTCTACGCCAGCGTTCACGCCGATCCCGCGACCGATTATCCCTTCTACTGGGGCCATACCGACGAAATCGGCGAAGGCGATGGCGAAGGCACCACGCTGAACCTCCCGCTGCCGCACGGCACCAGAGCAGACGCGTTCCGCGCCGCACAGGCCACCGCGCTCGACGCCATCGCGCGTTTTGGCGCCACCTTCCTCGTGGTCAGCTTCGGCGCGGATACCTGGGAAGGCGATCCGATCAGCCAGTTCGCGCTGACGACGCCAGACTATGCGATCCTCGCCCGCGACATCGCCGGCCTCGGCCTGCCGACAGCGATCGTCATGGAAGGTGGCTATGCGATTGACGCGCTCGGCGCCAATGTGGCGAGTTTCCTCAGCGGCTTCTGACGGGTGGATGACAGACCGGGCTGCAGCGCTGTGCCGCAGCCCGGCCTTGTCGGATCAATCGGGCTCGATAGCATCTACCGGTCGCAAATTGCGCTGGCTCGCGGCCACCGCTTCCACCCGCTCCATGACTCGAAGGACATTGCCCTGCGCCAGGTTGGAGAGATCGGCATCGCTCCAACCGCGCCGCGCCAGTTCCGCAAATAGCCGGGGATAGCCGTCGACGCCGGTCATATCCTCAGGTGCGGTTCCGCTTATGCCGTCATAGTCGCCGCCAATGCCGACCGCGCCCTTGCCGGCGATCCGGGCGATGTGCTCGACATGGTCGGCCACCGTCGCCGCGGTCACGCGCGGCATCGGGTGAGCCGCATCCCACGCGATCATCGGCGCCGGCGCCTTGGGGCCATATACATCCGTCGCCAGCCCCTGCGACTTGCCAAAGGCGGTACGCGCCTGATCCCATGCCCGCCATTCGGTGGAAAGGAACGCCGGATAGACATTGACCATGACCACGCCGCCGCCGGCGCCAATGCGACGAAGCAGGTCGTCCGGAATGTTGCGCGGCACATCCGCGATCGCCCGGGCCGAGGAGTGGGAGGCGATCACCGGCGCTTTCGACAGATCGAGCACAGCCGCCATCGTCGTGTCCGCCACATGGCTGACGTCGATGATCATGCCGATACGGTTCATTTCGGCGACGACGTCGCGGCCGAATGCGCTCAATCCATTCGCACGCGGCGCGTCGGTGGAAGAGTCGGCCCAGTCGAGGCTCTTGCCGTGCGTCAACGTCATATATCCGACGCCAAGTTCCTTCATCTGACGCAGCACGGAAAGCCGACCATCGATCTGATGACCGCCCTCGATCCCCATCAGCGACGCGATCTTGCCCGCGCGTTGGGCGCGGCGCAGGTCGGCTGCGCTCGTTACCAACGCAAAGGTGTCCGGGTTTGCCGCTACCACCCTGCGTACGATGTCGATCTGCTCCAGCGTCATCTCCACGGCGCGAGGCCCGGTGGCGCTGGCCGGGATCCACACCGACCAGAACTGGCCCCCCACGCCGCCCTGCCGCAGGCGGGGAATGTCGGTCTGCAAGGGATAAGGCAGCGCTGCCGTGTTGCGGCTCAAGTCCACCTCTTCCACCTTCGCGTCGTGCCGTTCGCGGATCTCCCAGGCGAGATCGTTGTGGCCGTCGATCACTGGCGTGCGCTCCAGAAGACGGGTGATCCGCGCAGGAACGGCGGGGGCTGGCGCGGCAGCGGCCTGGGCAGCAAGAAGAACGGCGATCAACGACATGGCAGCTCCGGGAAGCACGGCCTGCCGAGGAACTTACCGGCATGCCGCGGGTTGTGATCAGGCTCGCGTGGAACCGAGCATCACGAACGTCTTGCAAAGCCGTCGTTGGCGCAAGCGTCAACCGAGCCCCGCCGCACCTTCGCGTCGGGGCCGACTTGTATTGGGGGAGGAGAAAGGGCGACTCAGACCGGAAACATCGCGCGCGAGGAGCAGGTTACCGCTGCCCGCAAGCATCGGATCTCAAAGAGTTAATCCAGTTGATTTGATGACTTCTCCCCGAAGCATATGCATCGGGGCGGGAGATGGAGTGAGTTCGGTGAACGACGACAAGGAATATTACTACAAGCGCGCCGAGTCCGAGCTTGAAATGGCCCAGCGTACCGAGGTGCCGGAGGCGGTAAAGGCGCATTACACTTTGGCCGGCTATTATCTCGACAAGGTGTACAATGACGAGGCGAACGCCACTTCCCCGTCGGTCACGTGATTGTGCCTGCGCGGTCGCGATGAGCAGATTGTCTGCCTGACCGCATCTGGGGGTCGTCACCCCGTTAGCCCGTCTCTGGCTCGCCCTCCCTCCTTCGTGGCGAGCCTCGGCTAGGCAGGACTGATTCTTCAACGATTCGCTCAGCCCCAGCGCCCGCGGCGCATACTGCCGCGACTTGTCGAGCGGCAGCGATAGGAGCGTCGCGTCGCTAACCGTCCTTGCGACCTTCCAGAATCCAGGGCCGCGGACGTCCGGTGGGCTTTGGCTTCCCGTCCAGCCGAACTGCCCGTTTCACATAGACCGGCTTTAGCAGCAGGGTGCCATTCATCGCGCCTCCGGTCGGCTGGGCGAGGATCCGCTTCACCACGGCCTGACCTCCAACCACCCTCCCGAAGGCGGCGTAGCCAGGATTGTCGGGCTTCCAGTCCATCCAGGGCATCGCGCCCACTGCGATGAACCAGTTGCCGTTTGCGGAACCTGGCGGGCCACGCCGCGCCATGGAAATGGTCATGTCCAGATGCTTGATCCCGGTCTTCTTCGTCGACTCATGCGGGATCATGTCGAGGAATCGGCGCGCGTCCGTGCGGATGCCAGACTGGATGAAGCCGAACTGCGGCGCCTGCTTGTTGCGAGCAACGCGGTAGAAGCTGACGCCGTCGAACCGGCCATCATCCACATATTTCATGAAGTTGGCGGTGGTGGCTGGCGCACGCTTTTCATCCAGCGCCAGGATGATCGCGCCCAGCGCTGTTTCCAGGCGAACTCGAACATAGCCGGGCGTGGGGCGATCCGCCCGCTGCGCCTCGGCAGGAACGGCCGAGATCAGGGCGGCGATCAGGAGAAGAAGACGCATCAGGCGCGAGATACCGCGCGCGTAACCGTGACGCTACTGCTTACCGGCGCAGCGTCCTGCCAACGATCCCGGGCACCTGCCAATGGCCCGGATATGAGAAGAGGTTGCCGAACGATCCATAGCGGACCGCCCGACAACCCCTAAACATGGTCAGCGGCCGGAGAGCTCCAGCCCGGGAGACCATGCAGGCCTCTGAAATTTACCGCATCCGGCGTTGTCTGGAGGAGGATACCTCCCGCCGAACAGCGGCACTCCTCAGAAGCGCGTCCCCCGAACGAACTGAACCGACCCCATTGCTGAACCATGAGACATCGGATCACCTCCTTTCGCTGGTTGATAACGAGCGTGACCTGCTCGGCCACGTCATCAATGTGCGTGCAGTGCGGCCGCTAAACAAGCCTTGTTTTACCGACAGTTTTGAACGAACCTCTTTCGCCTTGCCGCGGCCAGGCGCGCGGCGGTCAGGCGCGACAATCCTCGATCACTCGGCCGATCTCGGCATAGGCCGGCACCACAAGCGTCGCGGCGCCTGCCTGCTCAACGACGAACCGTCCTCGACTGAACGCCATCGCGTCCAGGAGCGGATCACGGCCGGGCAAACTCGCCTCTGCTCCCGTTGCCGCGCCGCTCGCCGGCCGGACGGAAAGGGCACGCGTCGCGCTGGAGGTACGAACAGTCAGCGGCTGCTGGGATTGGCTGGGCCGCGACAGCAGCATGCCGCGGGTGGCCGCATCGCACCGAAGCACGAGCACTGCCTCGCTGCCGCTCTGTCCAAAGGCCGCCTGGCTGCCACGCGTGTCCCGGACATAACGCCACGTTCCCGTCGTCAGCGGCCAGTCGCGCCAGTCCCCTGCCAGCGGTGCGGCTACCGGTGGGGGCGGGAGCACTGCGACTGGCGGCGGCGGCGGCGGAGCCGGGGCGTTGGCGGGAGGCGCAACACACCCCGACACGCCCAGGGTGAGCAGGGCGGGTGCGAGCAAGGCGACGGGGGCAAGAGAATGGCGCATCGGGACGAACCCTAGCCCCTCTACGCCTCCACGCTCAACCGGAACCGGCGCATGGCAAGAGCGGTTCAGCGTGGCAGGAGACCGAGATGAGCAACAACGACACGCACACCACATTGGCCCTGATCGAGGCCTCGCTGGCCGATACGGTTAAAATCGAGAGCCGCGACGGCGACAAGATCGGCACGGTTCATGCCTTTCTCGTCCACAAGGTGAGCGGTCGGGTGACTCACGCCGTACTCAGCCTCGGCGGCTTTCTGGGGATGGGCAAAAGCTATTACCCCCTGCCCTTCTCGCTTCTGCAATTCGATTCGGTACGCGACCTCTACGTCGTCACCATAGATCGCCGAATGCTGGAGGGCGGACCCAGTTGGGCCAACAACGCGCCGCATTTCGATCAGGCCTATGCTGATCGGGTGGCAAGTTACTACGGTGTCGGTGGTGAAGATCTGACCCTGGGATGACCAGCATGGAGGAGCGGTGGCGCCAACTGCTCCTCCCGCCGAATCTCAACGCCACCTCCCGGCCCGGCGATCAACACTAGCCGGGCGGCATCTTGCTGGCGCTCAACGGCCAAGATCCGTCCCGCTACCTTGGGCTCCCACACTCCGCCCTTGAACGCGGACAACAAAGCTGGCGGGACTCACCAAGGCTGCCCGTAGGCGCGATTAGTCTCGTTCGCTCGGCAGCGAGGGCGCAGCCCTACCGCCGCTTCGCCATCCTGATCGCCTGTTGCTTGCCGAAGCGCGTCTTGCGTGTGCCCGGCTTGCCCTCGTTGCTGCGCCCCATCAGCGGTGCCTTGTGCTCGTGCACCGGCAGGCCAAGCTCCTCCTGCTCGAGCGCGCGGATCTCGTCGCGCAGGCGCCCGGCCTCCTCGAACTCGAGGTCCGCCGCGGCCTTGCGCATCTTCTTCTCGAGCTCCTCGATATAGGCGCGCAGATTGTGGCCGACCATGTGCGGGCGCTGCTCGTCGCCGGTGTCGATCAGCACGCTGTCCTGGTTCGACACGTGCGCGATGATGTCGCCGATGTTGCGCTTGATCGTGGTCGGCGTGATGCCGTGCTCGCGATTGTACGCTTCCTGCTTCTCGCGGCGGCGCGCCGTCTCGTTCATCGCCCGCTCCATCGAGCCGGTGATGCGATCGGCGTAGAGGATGACGCGCCCGTCGACGTTGCGCGCGGCGCGCCCGATCGTCTGGATCAGCGAGGTTTCGGAGCGCAGGAAGCCTTCCTTGTCGGCATCCATGATGCAGACGAGGCCGCATTCGGGGATGTCGAGGCCTTCGCGCAGCAGGTTGATGCCGATGAGCACGTCATAGACGCCCAGCCTGAGGTCGCGGATCAGCTCGATACGCTCCAGCGTCTCGACGTCGGAGTGCATGTAGCGGACCTTGACGCCCGCCTCGTGCATATATTCGGTCAGGTCCTCCGCCATCCGCTTGGTCAGCGTGGTGACGAGCGTGCGGTAACCCGCTTCCGCGGTCTTGCGGCACTCGACGATGCAATCCTGCACCTGCTCCTCGACCGGTCGGATCTCGACCGGCGGATCGATGAGGCCGGTAGGGCGGATGACCTGTTCGGCAAAGACACCGCCGGTCTGCTCCATCTCCCAGCCGCCCGGCGTCGCCGAGACGCTGACGGTCTGCGGGCGCATCGCATCCCATTCGTTGAAGCGCAGCGGGCGGTTGTCGATGCAGCTCGGCAGGCGGAAGCCGTATTCGGCCAGCGTGATTTTCCGCCGATGGTCACCGCGCGCCATCGCGCCGATCTGCGGGATCGTCTGGTGGCTTTCGTCGACGAACAGCAGCGCGTTCTCGGGCAAATATTCGAACAGCGTGGGCGGCGGCTCGCCCGGCAGGCGGCCGGTCAGGAAGCGGCTGTAATTCTCGATGCCGTTGCAGCTGCCGGTAGCGGCAATCATCTCGAGATCGAAATTGGTGCGCTGCTCCAGCCGTTGGTGCTCGAGCAGCTTGCCCTCCGCTTCCAGCTCCTTCAGCCGCTCCGCCAATTCATGGCGGATCGCCTCGGTCGCCTGCTTCATCGTCGGCCCGGGCGTTACATAGTGCGAATTCGCATAGACGCGCACCGAGTTCATGCTGGCGGCCTTCTTGCCGGTCAACGGATCGAACTCGACGATCTCCTCGATCTCGTCACCAAAGAAGCTGATCCGCCACGCCGCATCCTCAAGGTGCGACGGGAAGATCTCCAGATTGTCGCCCTTCACCCGGAAATTGCCGCGCTGGAACGCCGCATCATTGCGCTTGTACTGAAGCGCGACGAGCTTCCTCACGATCTCCCGCTGGTCGACCGTCTGGCCCTTCTTCAGGTCGAAGATCATAGCCGAATACGTCTCGACCGATCCGATACCGTAGAGGCACGAGACCGAGGCGACGATCAGCACGTCGTCGCGCTCCAGCAGCGACCGCGTCGCCGAGTGGCGCATCCGGTCGATCGCCTCGTTCACCGAGCTTTCCTTCTCGATGTACGTGTCGGACCGCGGGACGTAGGCCTCGGGCTGATAATAGTCGTAGTAACTGACGAAATATTCGACGGCATTCTCCGGGAAGAAGCTCTTGAACTCGCCGTAGAGCTGCGCCGCCAGGATCTTGTTCGGCGCCAGGATCAGCGCGGGGCGCTGCAGTTCCTCGATCACCTTCGCCATGGTGAAGGTCTTGCCCGAGCCGGTGACGCCCAGCAGCACCTGGTCCTTCTCGCCCTGCAGGGCCGCATCAACCAGCTCGCGGATCGCCGCGGGCTGGTCGCCGGCGGGCTGGTAATCCGACACGAGCTTGAACCTTTTACCACCCTCGACCTTCGCCGGGCGTTGCGGTCGGTGCGGGATAAAGTTTTCGCCGGTCTCTGGTTCAGCAAGCGTGGTACGGATCTGGATCGCCATGGCGTAGATATGGGGGGTGCCAGTGCGGCGCGGAAGAGCAACGCGGGTGGGCGCGTTGCACTGGCGCTGCGCATCGCCTACCTGCACCTCGTTGGTGCGCGCCGGGCATGTTGGCGTTTCGATGCGTACCGAACCGCCATGTGCTGACCAGGCCGCGCCCGTCGAGCGCGCGGCCGGCTTCTTGGCCTGCGAGCTTTTCTTGCTTGCAGCGGGAACGCAGGGGGGCGACGAGGTTGGTAACCGAAGGGGCAGTCAGGTGTTCAAGACTGCCGATGAATGGGTGGCGCCGCTTCTCGCACAAGGCGTCATCGAGGAGCGAGATCGTTGAGCGTGCTTGCAGAACCGAAGTTGATCCCCGACCACAAGGCCTTCCTGACGGTAAACGTCCGCTGGGTGCGTCATTGGAACGAGCATCTGTTCAGCTTTGCGGTGGACCGACCGTCCTCGCTGCGCTTCCGCTCGGGCGAATTCATCATGATTGGCCTGCCGGGGGAAGAAGATCCGGCAAAGCCGATCATGCGTGCTTACTCGATCGCCTCCCCGTCCTATTCGGACGAGCTCGAGTTCCTGTCGATCAAGGTGGAAAACGGCCCGTTGACTGGGCGCCTGCAGGCGATCCAAGCCGGCGATCAGCTCTATATGGGCAAGAAGCCGACCGGCACCTTGGTGTGCGACGCGCTGCTCGGCGGCGAGCGGCTGTGGCTGCTATCCACTGGCACTGGCCTTGCGCCCTTCCTCAGCCTGGCGCGTGATCCCGAGGTTTACGAGCGGTTCAACCAGATCATCGTCGTCCATGGCGTTCGCCGCGTCAGCGATCTCGCGTTCCGCGACGAGCTGACGGCGAAGCTCGCGGAAGATCCGTTGGTCGGCGAACACGCGCAGGAGCAGTTCCACTACATCCCGACCGTGACTCGCGAAGAATTCGAGACAAAGGGCCGGATCACGGACCTGATTGCGGACGGCCGCCTGTTCGCCCCGCCCGTCACCGGCCCGGCAAAGTTCGATCCCGAAACCGACCGGGTGATGCTGTGCGGCTCCACCGCGATGATCCGCGAAACCGCGCAGATGCTCGAACAGCTCGGCCTTACCGAAGGGTCGAATGCCAATCCGGGCCAGTTCGTGATCGAACGCGCCTTCGTCGACTAAAGCCGCTTCACCCCCGCTGCGCTGCGGCTATGCTGCGCGTAACAAAAGGGGAATCGGATGCGTCGTTTCGTTGTTGCCGCACTGCTTTGCGCCGTCGCCACGCCCGTGGTGGCGGCGCCTGACTATCAGGCTCAGATCAAGGCCGATTACGATCGCGACCTGGGCAAGTTGTGGGACCAGCTTCACCGCAATCCGGAGCTCTCGTTCCGTGAGGTGAAGACGGCTGCCGCCATCGCTACGGAACTGCGCAAGATCCCCGGCATGCAGGTAACCGAGAAGGTCGGGCAGACCGGCGTCGTCGGCGTGTTGAAGAACGGTGCCGGCCCTACCGTGCTGATCCGCGCCGACATGGACGGCTTGCCGGTTCAGGAAAAGTCCGGCCTGCCCAATGCCTCCACGGCGCGGCAAGTGGGCGTCGACGGGGTGGAAACGCCCGTGATGCACGCCTGCGGGCACGACACTCACGTCGTCGGACTGATCGCCACCGCGCGGCGGCTCGCCGCCATGAAGGACCGCTGGCAGGGCACCGTCCTGTTCGTCGGCCAGCCTGCCGAGGAGCGGATCGCCGGCGCCAAGGCCATGGTGGCGGACGGCCTCTACACCCGCTTCCCCAAGCCCGATTACGCGCTCGCCTATCACGTCGACGCCAGCATGGAGGCTGGCAAGGTCGCGGCCAGTGAGTCGATCCAATATTCCTCGTCCGACTCGATCGACATCGTCGTGCCCGGCGTCGGCGCGCACGGGGCGAGCCCCAACACCGGCAAGGACCCGGTCTACATGGGCTCGCAGATTGTGATCGCGCTTCAGGGCCTGATCAGCCGCGAGCGCGCGCCACTGCTGCCCGGCGTCATCACTGTCGGCTCGTTCCACTCGGGGCTGAAGCACAACATCATCACGGACGAAGCGAAGCTCCAGGTGACGGTACGCGCCAACGACGAAAAGACGCGCGCGCAGCTCGTCTCCGGGATCAAGCGTGTCGCCGAGGGCGTTGGCGTGATGAATGGGATGCCGAAGGACAAGATGCCGGTGGTGACGGTGGTCGAAGGAACGCCCACGACGATCAACGATGCGCCGCTCGCCAAGCGATTGAACGCCGTGATGGTCGAAACGCTAGGGGCGCAGAACGTCGTGCCATTCGAACAGATGGGCATGGGTGCCGAAGACTTCGCCTATTTCGTGCAGCCCGATACCGGCGTGAAGGGCTATTACTTCGCGGTCGGCGGCACACCTAAGGCGGCGTTGGACGCGGCGCGCAACGGCGGCCCGCCCGTCGCCTCCCACCACTCGCCGCTGTTCAAGATCACGCCGGAGCCGGTGGTGGTGACTGGCGCCACCGCGATGACCGCCGCCGCGCTCGATCTGCTGAAGCCGGGCGCCGCGCAATGATCCGCAGCGTCGCCCTGCTCGCTTTGGCGGCCACGCTCGCTGGCTGCGATGTCGGCCCCGATCCTGCGGAGGTCGCGCGGGTGCGCGACGGCACGGAGGCAGTGCGGCGTGCGCTCAAGCAACCGGAGACGGCGCAGTTCAAGGGCGTCGCTGCTTACGGTGCGGCGGTCTGCGGCGAAGTGAACGCCAGCGTCGGCATGGGCCGCACCGGTTACGAGCGCTTCATCGTCAAGAACGGCGACGTGACCTTCGCCTCACAACTGAAGACCGATGCGGAAATGGACGCGCGTTGGGCGGCAGACTGCCGATCGTGAATGAAATCGGGCACTGGCCGGAATGTGCCGGCCAGTGCCCGATTGTCTCCTGAAACAGGCCGCTGCTGCCTCAAATGTCGGCCGCGAGTGCCTTCAGATCGGCCAGCGGACGCGCCCCGAAATGGCTGATCACTTCCGCCGCGCAAACCGCGCCCAACCGCAACGAGCGTTCCAGTCCCCAGCCCTGCGCCTGCCCGTGCAGAAAGCCAGCCGCGAACAGATCGCCAGCGCCGGTGGTATCGACAACCTTATCGACGGGCGCGGCAGGCACTGTCACCCGCTCTTCACCTGCGATGGCACAGGCGCCCTCTTCGCTCATCGTCACGACCAGCAACGGCACCTTGCCCTTGACCGCGGCGATCGCGGCTTCCGTGTCCGTCGCCTCGGTTAACGAGACGATCTCCGCCTCGTTCGCGAACAGCACGTCGATCAGCCCGGCGTCAATCAGCTGATGGAACGCCTCACGATGACGATCAATAACGAATTCGGCCGACAGCGTGAAAGCGACCTTGCGACCAGCAGCGCGCGCCACGTCGATGGCAGCACGCATCGCCGCCCGCGGCTCTTCCGGATCCCAAAGGTAACCTTCAAGGTACAGATATTGCGCGCCAGCGATCAGATCGCGGTCAAGTGCCTCGGCCGGCAAGTAGTGTGACGCGCCAAGAAAGGTGTTCATGGTGCGCTGCCCATCGGGCGTTACGAAGATCAGGCAACGGCCGGTGGTCGGGTTACCGGGGCGCGCCGCGGTGTCGAACCGGATACCCGCCGCACGGATGTCATGGGCAAAGACCGCGCCGAGCTGATCATCAGCCACCTGGCCGATAAAGGCGCAGCGGCTGCCGAGCGCTGCCATGCCGGCGATCGTATTTGCCGCCGAACCGCCGGACACCTCCTGCCCGGGGCCCATCTTTGCATAAAGTGCGTCGGCTTCCTCGGGAGAGAAGACCAGCGCCATGGCGCCCTTTGTCATACCATTGTCGGCGACAAAGGCATCGGTGGCGGGGGCGAGGATGTCGACAATGGCATTGCCGATCGCAACGACGTCGTAGCTGGACTGGGTCAAGGAAGGATCCTGCAGGCTCGTTCGCTCTTAGCGTGCCGAAAGGCCGCTCTCCCATCCGGATAGTAGCGGCCGCGACAAGCTCAGTCCGAACGGGATGAGTGTTGCCGGCGCCGTAATTGCCGCGCCCGCCTTGCGCAACTGCACAGGGGCGCGCATTCCAGATGTGATGTTGAAGGCATTTGCGCTCAGCCTCACCCAGCTTGGTGATCGGGCGGTGTTGGCGGTACTCGTCAGGAGCCTTGCGCTGACGTTCGCTTTGTTCGCGCTTCTGGGCGTGGGCACGTGGTGGGGCGTGGACGCGCTGCTTGCCCGTCGATCGTTCCACGGCGCACTCGCATCCGCTGCCGCTATCGTCGTGACCGTCCTCGCATTCTGGCTCCTGTTCCGGGCCGTGGCGATCGCAGTGCTGGGATTGTTCGCAGACACCATCGTTGCCGCAGTCGAAAGGCGTCACTACCCGGCGGCCATGGCGAGCGCGAGAGATGTCCCGCTCACCCGATCCTTGACCATGGGGCTTGGGTCGGCCGGCCGCTTTCTCGCCGTGAACCTCCTGCTCTTCCCCCTCTACATCGTGTTGCTCGCAACCGGGATCGGAACGGCGGCGCTTTTCCTTGCCGCCAACGCCTGGCTGCTCGGCCGTGATCTCGGCGACATGGTCGCGGCTCGGCACCTTGCTCCCGATATGATGCGGAACTGGCGCCGTGACACCGCCGGCCGCCGCTTCCTCCTCGGGTTGATCGTAACCGGACTGTTCCTTGTCCCCCTGGTCAATATGCTCGCGCCGATCGTCGGGGCTGCCCTTGCCACTCACTTCTATCACCGGAACCGTCGATGACGCGCTTTTCGCTCCCGATCCTGCTTTTGTTCCTGTCCGGATGCGCCACGGTGGCGACCAGCGCGCCTGAGCCGGCAGCGCCCGTTCCGATCCCCTATGGCGCCGCCGGATTGGAGCGCGTGATCGGCCAGGACGCGAACGGGCTGGTCCGTCTCTTCGGCGAGCCCGACGCCGACGTCCGCGAGGGTAATGCCCGCAAGCTCCAGTTTCAGAGCCGGATCTGCGTACTCGACACCTATCTTTACCCAAAGGGCTCAGCCGAGCCACGGGTCACCTATGTAGATGCCCGGCAGCCGGACGGCCGGGCAATCGACCGCGCCAGCTGCGTTGCGGCACTAACCCGGCGCGTCGGCGGCAAATAACGGCCTTCAGATCCATGCTGCACGTCAATCCGAATGGCGGTCGCCCTTGTGCGTCACTCCGGCCGCGGCTGGTTGTGCAGAGCGCATCCATCGCCCTTGCTCCTGCCGTTAGCAGGATCTTTCCGATCTCGCGGCTACCAGCAGACCATTGCCGTGCCTCCGCGAACGTCGGTCGACCGGCAGGAGCACCCGTTCTAATCCGCCGCGGCATCAGCCCCGGCCAATGCCAGGGCAGCCATCGTGGGTAGCAATGTAGACCCCGTCATTGTCGCCGACGGACTAGTGAAGCGGTTCGGCGGGCGGCCAGTGGTTGATGGCGTCGATCTCGTCGTGCCGCACGGTACGGTCTACGGTGTGCTCGGCCCGAACGGTGCCGGCAAGACGACGACATTGCGCATGTTGCTCGGCATCATCGAGCCTGATGCCGGCGAGCGCACCCTGCTGGGCTCACGCCATCCGCGCGATGCCAGCGATCGGGTGGGCTATCTGCCCGAGGAGCGCGGCCTCTATCCTGCAATGAAAGCACGTGAGGCCATCGCCTTCATGGGCGCGCTTCGTGGACTGCCCTGGACGGAGGGGCGAGCTCGCGCGCAGCTGCTGCTGGAAAACGCAGGACTCGGCCATGCAGCCGATGACAAGATCCGCAAACTCTCCAAGGGAATGGCGCAGCTCGTCCAGCTGCTGGGCTCGGTGGTTCACCAGCCTGACCTTCTGGTCCTGGACGAACCGTTCTCCGGGCTTGACCCGGTGAATCAGGAGCGCCTCGAAGCGTTGATCCTCGCGGAGCGGGATCGCGGCGCAACTGTACTGTTCTCCACCCATGTCATGGCTCATGCCCAGCGCCTGTGTGATCGCCTGGCTATCATCGCCGGGGGCAAGAGACGGTTCGAGGGGACCGTTGCGGAAGCACGCGGCACCTTGCCGCAGCAGGTTCATTACGTGCCCCACTTCCCGAATGATGGCTTGCGCCAGCACCTGCCACCCGATGCGCGTGCGGAGGGGGATGGCTGGCGTTTCGAACTGCCGCGCGAAGGTATCGAAGCGCTGCTCAAGCGGCTGATCGACGCCGGTTACGGCATTTCGGGCCTTTCGATCGAACGCCCCGGACTCCATGAGGCTTTCGTCCAGATCGTTGGCCAGGCCGCGCTGGAGCGCACCGCATGAACATTTCAGCCGCCAACCTGCGCCGGCGCTTTCGCCAGACCTTCACGATCGCCCGTCGCGACTTCACCGCCACCGTGTTCACGCCGATATTCCTTTTGTTCCTCTTCGCGCCGGTGATCATGGGATCGTTCGGCGCGATCGGCGGCCTCGGCGCGGCGTCGGTATCTGCGGGATCCGCCGAGAAAGAACGGCTGGTCGCCATAGCCGCTCCAAGCGATGCGGAAGCGCTGATCGCTGCTGACCGGCAACTCCGGCCATTGTTCCCCGGCGAACTCCAGCCGCCTGCGCTTGAGGTCCGCGCACCCTCCGGTGATCTCGCAGCCCAAGCCCGTGCGGCGCTGAACACGCCGGACGTAGACGTTGTTGCGGTCATGAGCGGACCCCTCGCAGCACCGCATATATTATTCGGGCAGAGCCGCAGAGCCGCGCGTTATCTCGCGGCGTTATCCGAACAGGCGATGCGCGTCGCCGCCGCTGGCCCGCTGCCGCCAAGCCGCCCCGTCTTTACCCGCACGGCAAGGGAAGCGCCGACCCTGGGCGGGCGCAACACCGCGGCCTTTGCTGCGGTGTTCGGCATCTTCTTTCTGACGCTGTTCCTGTCGGGACAAGTGGTCGGCACGATGGCGGAGGAGCGCAACAACAAGGTCATCGAGGTGCTCGCCGCCGCCGTACCGTTGGAAAGCGTCTTCCTTGGCAAGCTGCTCGGCATGTTCGGCGTAGCAGTATTGTTTGTCAGCTTCTGGGGCTTGGTGGTCAGCCAGATCGGAATGCTGCTGCCTGCCAGCGCTGACTTGGCGGGGATGGCACCCGCGGTGGGCTTCGGCACGTTCGCGCTGCTCTTCGCCGGCTATTTCACCACCGCCTACCTCCTGCTCGGCTCGGTGTTCCTCGGCGTCGGCGCACAAGCCTCGACTATGCGAGAGATCCAGATGCTCTCGCTTCCGATCACCATCCTTCAGGTGGCGATGTTCGGCCTCGCTTCTGCCGCCGCCTCGAACCCGGGCAGTGGCCTCGCGACCGTGGCCGAGATCTTCCCGCTGTCGTCACCCTTCGCGATGGCAGGGCGGGCGGCAAACTCCCCCTTGTTGTGGCCGCACATCGCCGCACTCGCCTGGCAGATGCTGTGGGTCGCGATCTTCATCACTGTTGGCGCCCGCCTCTTCCGCCGCGGAGTCCTCCAATCGGGAAGCCCGGCAGGCGCGTGGAAGAAGCTGCTTGGCAGGCGGGCAAGGTGAACACCAACCTTCCCTATTGACAATATTGTCAGTGAGGTTCTTCCTTGCCCGATAGAATTCGGGAGAGAGATAATGGCGACCCTTGCCAGGGATGTGTCCGAATCGGTTGACCCATTCGACGTCAGCAGATCCGAACTATATCGTGACGATACCTGGCGAGAGCCTTTCGCTCGCCTACGTGCCGAAGCACCGGTGCATTATGTGCACGACTCGGAGTTTGGTCCGTACTGGTCGGTCTCCTCCTACAAGCCGATCGTTGAGGTTGAGTCGCTCCCCGATCTCTACTCCTCCGAGGCGGGCGGGATCACGATCGCCGATTTCGATGCGACCGATCCAAATGCCGTGCGAATGCCGATGTTCATCGCACGCGATCGGCCCGTGCACACGGCGCAGCGGCGTACGGTTGCCCCCGCCTTCACCCCTTCGGAGATGACGCGCCTGGCGTCCGACATTCGTCGGCGCACGGAGGAGGTGCTAGACTCGCTTCCCTGGGGCGAACGGTTCGACTGGGTGGATACCGTGTCCATCGAGCTTACCACGCAGATGCTGGCGATCCTGTTCGACTTCCCTTGGGAAGATCGCCGCAAGCTCACCTTCTGGTCCGACTGGGCCGGCGATATCGAGATCATCAAGAACGAGGATCTACGTCAGCAGCGCCTCATGCACATGTACGAATGCGGCACCTACTTCCGCCGTCTTTGGAACGAGAAGCTGAACAAGCCGCTCCAGCCCGATCTCATCAGCATGATGATCCATTCGGACGCGATGCGGGAGATGGACGACAACGAGTTCCTCGGGAACCTGATCCTGCTGATCGTCGGCGGCAACGATACGACCCGCAACACCATGTCCGGCCTGGCATACGGCCTCGACAAATACCCCGACCAGCGCGCCAAGCTCGAAGCTGACCCGTCTCTCATCCCCAATGCGGTTAGCGAGATCATCCGCTGGCAAACGCCGCTTGCGCACATGCGCCGCACCGCCACCCAAGACACCGAATTGATGGGCCAGCAGATCAAGGCCGGCGACAAGCTTGCCTTGTGGTACATCTCCGGCAACCGCGACGAGAGCGTGTTCGGTGAAGACGCCGACAAGCTGATCGTGGATCGACCGAACGCTCGCCGGCACCTCGCCTTCGGTCACGGGATCCACCGCTGCGTCGGCGCCCGCCTCGCCGAGCTTCAGATCGGCATTTTGCTCGAAGAGATGGCCAAGCGGCGCATGCGCGTGAACGTGGCCGGCGCGCCGGAGCGAGTCTCCGCCTGCTTCGTCCACGGATATCGCAAGCTGCCGGTGGAACTTAGCAAGTATTGAGCGGGATCGGGGGCGGTTCAGTCGGCCGCCCCCGACATTGTACGACCTTGCCTCTCTAAACCCCGCGCAACTATGCTGGCGTTGGGGAGAATGGGGCCATGGCGGACGGGATCGAGGCAAGTGCGGATGTGATCACCGGGGGGCTGATCGGTCGTACGCTCGAACGAGACGCCGGCGCGGCGCACACCGCGGACGATCATCCCACCCACTGCCTCAATTGCGGAACCCAGCTGATCGGGTCGCATTGCCATGCCTGTGGTCAGGCCGGCCATGTTCATCGCACCGCAGGCGCCATCATCCACGATATCGCGCATGGCGTGTTCCATTTCGAAGGGAAGATCTGGCGCACCCTGCCGATGCTCATCCGCCGTCCTGGTGACCTGACTCGGCGCTACGTAGACGGGCAGCGCGCGAGCTTCGTCTCGCCGCTCGCGCTATTCCTGTTTACCGTCTTCCTGATGTTCGCGATCGTTGCGAACCTCCCCGGCTGGAGCTTTGGCGGTGGAGATTTCCTGAAGTCAGGCCTGTCCGGCGGCATGGTCGAGACTAGGGACAAAATCGCTGCCGAGCGGATCAAGGCGCAGACGCAGGTCGCCGACTACCGCCGCCGCCTAAACAAGGAGCGGCGTGAGCAGCAGCCCGATGCCGGACGGGTCGCCGCGCTCGAGAAGCGGCTTGCCGACGCGCAGGAGACGGTTCGCGATCTTGGTGCGGCCGAGCGGCTCTTGCCGGCTCCGGGTGCAGCAGAGGAGTTATCGCCGCGCGGTGCTGGCGAAAGCTGGCTTGAAGCGAAAATTCGCCACGCGCGCGAGAACCCGACGCTGCTTTTCTACAAGCTCAAGACCTCAGCCTATAAGTTCAGCTGGGCGCTGATTCCGCTTTCGATCCCGTTCCTGTGGCTGCTCTTCCCCTTCAGCCGCCGCTTCGGGCTGTACGATCACGCGGTCTTCACGACCTATTCGCTTACCTTCATGTCGCTGTTGACCATCGTGCTCGCCATTTTGGGCGCGATGGGTGTGCAAAGCTGGGCGCTCATAACTGCCGCGGTCGTGATTGCCCCTATTCACATCTACAAGCAGATGAAGGGCACCTACGGCCTTGCCCGGGCCAGCGCCCTGATCCGCACGAGCATTCTCGTATTACTGATCATGAGCGTCATCGTGCCCGCCTTCGCCATGCTGCTGCTCTATCTCGGCCTCGCCTGAGCCCGCCGACTATGTGCCTGCCGGCATACCGGGGAGAACAAGGGAGGTCTGAGGAGCATCGGGCATCCAGCATCGCTCAGCGATCCAAACGCGTTTGCCTGCGCGGCTCCGCCCTCACCGATGGTGCTGAACCGCGGCCTCACCGCCGCAACCCAGCCGGTTAGGTCGCCTCCTAACCATTGCTTCCCTCATCGCGTCGAAGAGCCAAACGTTTCAAAAGGCTCATCACTGAGGCGGCTGCCCTCTGTAGGATTGAAGCGGCGGGAACTTGAGCGCCTGATCGCCGCTCTGGCGCGTAGTCACGCCGAAGCACTGAACGGCGGAAACCATTCCCCAGGCCTCGCACTTTCGGCGGGTCGGTTCAGCATCAGAGCATCGTGCCGTGCACTGTCGCCACTCACCTCACCGGCATTCATGTCGACCACCGCGCCAACGACCGCTCACCGGTGTTTGGAAGACGCGGGATGCCCGAGGCGCCGCTTCGACAACCGCGATCCTTAGCCGCGCGCGATGACCTTCGCCACACCCACAGCCACCAGCGCGGCCAGGCGCGAGATCGGGCAGCCCTTTAAAGCTGCTTCAATGTGGCTGGGGCGGGATAAGGAAAAGACACACCGCGCTTGGCAAAAGAAAAAGCGAATGCCGAGCAGCGCCCGACATTCGCTTGAAGAAACAACCGTCATTGCGCGACGCCATCACAGCGTCGCGCTTTGTTCAGGCACCCGCCGGAGAAGGATTTCCAAACGGGCCCTGCGGGCGACGGGTCTTTGGAATGGACGTGCCCACGGTCGGGATCGTCGAGCGCTTCGGCTGATCGGTGCGGCCAATGCCTTCACCGGCAATCAACTTCTTGATCTCGTCGCCCGACAGCGTCTCATATTCGAGCAGCGCACCTGCAAGCGTGTGGAGCTGGTCGATATGCTCGGTCAGCACCGTCTTGGCGCGCGTCAGGCCGCCCTCGACAATCGTCTTGATCTCATGGTCGATCAGCTGCGCCGTCTCGTTCGACATGTGCGTCGGCTGCGAGGAGGAATAGCCAAGGAAGCTTTCACCCTCGGGCTGCGCATAATCGACCGGGCCGACCTTGTCGGACATGCCCCACTTGGTGACCATGTCGCGCGCCAGGCCCGTGGCATACTGGATGTCGCCAGACGCACCCGACGAGACCTTGTCATAGCCGAAGATGATCTCCTCGGCGACGCGGCCACCCATCGCCACTGCCAGATTCGCGTACATCTTATCCCGGTGGTAGCTGTAGCTGTCGCGCTCCGGCAGGCGCATCACCATGCCCAGCGCGCGGCCGCGCGGGATGATCGTCGCCTTGTGGATCGGGTCGGATGCCGGCTCGTGCAGCGCGACGATCGCGTGGCCCGCCTCGTGATAGGCGGTCATCCGCTTCTCGTCCTCGGTCATCACCATGGAACGCCGCTCGGCCCCCATCATGACCTTGTCCTTGGCCTCTTCGAACTCGGCCATGGCGACAAGCCGCTTCGACTTGCGCGCTGCCATCAGCGCCGCCTCGTTGACGAGGTTGGCGAGATCGGCACCCGAGAAGCCCGGCGTGCCGCGCGCGATCGTGCGCGCGTCGACGTCCGGCGCCAGCGGCACCTTCTTCATGTGCACTTCGAGGATCTTCACGCGACCCTCGATGTCGGGGCGCGGCACCACGACCTGGCGGTCGAAGCGGCCCGGACGCAGCAGCGCAGGGTCAAGCACGTCGGGGCGGTTGGTCGCCGCGATGATGATGATGCCTTCGTTGGCCTCGAAGCCGTCCATCTCGACGAGCAGCTGGTTCAGCGTCTGCTCGCGCTCGTCGTTGCCGTTGCCAAGGCCAGCGCCACGGTGACGACCGACCGCGTCGATTTCGTCGATGAAGACGATGCACGGCGCGCTCTTTTTGGCCTGTTCGAACATGTCGCGCACGCGGCTGGCGCCGACGCCCACGAACATCTCGACGAAGTCCGAGCCGGAAATGGTGAAGAACGGCACGCCAGCCTCACCCGCAATCGCGCGGGCGAGCAGCGTCTTGCCGGTACCGGGCGAGCCGACCAGCAGCGCGCCCTTGGGGATCTTGCCGCCAAGACGCGCGAACTTCGACGGGTCCTTCAGGAACTCGACGATTTCCTCCAGCTCCTCGCGCGCCTCGTCGATGCCGGCGACGTCGGCAAAGGTGACCTTGCCTTCCTTCTGCGTCAGCATCTTTGCGCGGCTCTTGCCAAAGCCCATCGCGCCGCCCGCGCCGCCACCCTTCTGCATCTGGCGCACCACGAAGAAGGCGATGCCCAGGAACAGCAGGAACGGCAGCGCCTGGACCAGCATATACTGCCAGATCGAGGGGCCTTCGTCGCGCTTGCCCGAAATCTCGACGCCGGCCTTGCGCAAGCGATCGGTCAGCTGCGGATCGGAAACCGGGTCGGTCCGGAACTTGTCACCGCTGGAAAGCGTGCCCGTGATCTGCTCGCGCGAGATCGTCACGTCCTTGACTGTGCCCTCGTCGACCTTGTCGAGGAAGGCCGAGTACGCGATCGAATTGCCGGTTGCAGCGCCGGTGCGGCCGTCGAACATCGTGACGACGATGGCCAGCGACAGGAGAATACCAACCCAGATCAGGAGGCTCTTCATCCACGGATTGGGGCCGTTGCCTCCATTCTCGCCGGGCTGCTTGTCGTTGTCGTTCATGCGTTACCTTTCAACAGCCGCAATGTAGGTTGCCTGAGGTTAATGGCAACGGAACGGCAGCCGAATTTCGTCGCTCAGAGTGATCGACGCGGCGGTGCAATCCGGAACTGCCAGCGCCCGCGCCTCCGGCCCGCAACGACGCCGCCCTGCGTGCCGCGCCGCCCGTCCAGCAGCGTATCCAGCATCGGCTCGATATTCGCTGATTCGTCGAAGGCAGGAGCGGTGATGTCATGCGCTGCGCGGACGGTGGCAATCGCACGGCGAACCATCCGACGCAGCGTGTCGCGTGGCAGCCCGCTTGGATCGAGCGTGACCGTCTCAGGCGATATCTCCGCTCGCTCGCGCCACATCAGCAGCGCGATCTCACCGAGGTCTCGCTCTGTCTCCGCAACTGCCGCCGCGGTTCGAGCCAGGGCAGGTGGATCGAGCCACTCATTGCGGTCGAGCAGCTGGCGAAACCGCGTACGGTCATGACGTGGATCGCTGTTGGCGGGATCGTCCACGAAGGGAAGCCCGGCCCGGCGCACGATCGCGCGCAGCGCCGCTCGCCGCCAGCCAAGCAGCGGGCGCACCACTGACGCGCCAGCGACAACCGCTGCCGAGCGGATCGACGCCAGCCCCGACACACCGGAGCCACGCGATGCCCGCATCAGGAACGTCTCTGCCTGATCATCGGCATGATGGGCGGTGGCCACTGCCATGGCGCGGCGCTGTTCCGCCCAGTCCGCCAGCAGCGCATAGCGGGCATCCCGCGCGCGCGCTTGCAGGCTTGCCCCAACGATCGGGCCGTCAACCTTCAGGATGGCGTGGGGAACAGCCAATCCTTCGGCCTCGCGCGCCACCATGCGGGCCTCGTCTGCGGAAGCATCCCGCAGCCCATGGTCGATAGTCGCGGCAACCACCGCCTCCGGAAAGGCCGCCGCCGCCAGTACCAGCAACGCCATGCTGTCTGGCCCGCCGGAAACTGCCACCGCGATCGGCCGATCGCGGGACGGTGCGTCACCCGTGAGCGCTATCAGATCGCGCCGGAACCGCGCGAGATCAGCCGCTTCCGGCACTCTGTTACTTGCACTTGGCGGAGGTGCGCGCCCGCGCCACGTCGTCCTTCATGCCCTGGCCGATCTTGTCCCCGTAAACGTCTAGCAACTCGCCATAAACCTTGCAGGCATCGGCAGGCTTGTTCAGCTTCAGCAGCGCCTGGCCAAGATAATAAAGGCTGTCCGGCGCACGCTCGCCGTCCGGCATCTTCTTGTAATTGTCGTAGAAGGCGATGGAGGCCAGGCTGGGCTTGCCATCATCAAGATAGGCCCGTCCCAGCAGGTTCTGCGCGAAGCTGGCGCGGCGCGACCGCGGATAGGTTGCCACCACCTTCTTGAGCTGTTCGGCCGCTTCCGGATACAATTTGGCCGCCCACAAACGATAGCCGTAAAGATATTCATCCTCGTCGGCCTGGCCCGACGCGGGCTTCGCAATTGCTGCCACCTGTGCTGCGCGCCCGCCGCTCGCCGCCCCGGCCGCTGGCGCCGACTTGGCGGGAGCAGTCGCGCCGGTGCGGGGCGGCGGCGGAACCACCGGACCGCCCTCACCGCTCCTAGCGTCGCTGGTGATCGGGGCAGCCTCGCCGCTGCTCAGCCGCGCGTCCGTCGCCTTCTTGTAGGCGGCGAACTGATCCTCGAGCTGGCGCATGCGATATTGCGTCTGCTCGATCTGCCCGGTCATGGAGGCGATCTGGGATTCCAGCGACGAAACCCGCTGAGTGAGATCATAGATCGCGCTTGATGCCGGGGCGCCGATTTCTTCCTGCGCGGGCTGCGCAGCCCGCACCTGCGGTTCGATATAAGCGCCCGCGCCGCCCGGGAAGACCTTCCGCTGCACCGCGCGCATCTCGCTCTCCAGCTTGCCGACACGGCCCTCCAGACCGGACTGTGCGACAGCCGGGGTGGCCGCTCCGGCGAGAATCACGGCAATGAAGAACCTACGCATTGATCAACAGCCCCCAGGAGTGGGTTAACAACCACGCTATAGCTGCACCGTCGCGCCTGTCGCCAGCCTTAAGGGCGCGCGATCAGCGCGAGGGAGCCGTTGATTCGCCAGCGAAAGCGGGCGGCACGGACGAAGACGCGGCTGGCGCCCCCGCGGGAGCGGCGGCTGGGGCCGCCGCCGGCGCCGCCTGACCCCCAGCGCGCGCACTGAGAGCATCGGCACTCACCCGCACATTCTTGATCGGCCGCTTGCCATCCCCCAGCGGCGGCAGCGCCGACCCGTTGAGCGTCACGCGCAGCTTGTCCGGCCGGCCGACGTTGATCATCGGATTGTCGGCGTCGGCAGGGACGTCGAACCGCTCACCCGCCTTCATGGTGCCGATGTAGAGCGTCTTGTCCGCAGCGTCATAGACCCGCAGCCAGACCTCGTCCGTGGCCGTCAACGTCACCTGCGGCGTTGCCTTGGAAGCCGACGACGGCTGAGCCGCCGGAACCGCCACTGCTACCGAGGGGGCGGCCTGCGGGGGCGTGCCGTCGCCACGGAACAGGCTGCTGCCGAGCCAAAGAACCGCCAGGACGGCAATCGCCAGCGCAACCCCGGCCGCCGCGATCACCAGCCCACGGCTGGGAACGCGTGTCGGATCCGCCACTTCATAGGGCTGGTACTTCGGCGTTACGCGCGGTGCGTCATGCGCTTCGGCGCGCACGTCCCGCGCCAGCGTCACCTCATCCTCGCCGACCGCACGCGCATAAGCGCGAACGAAGCCAACCGCATAGGTGGGCGACGGCAGCGCGCCATAATTGGACGCCTCGATCGCTTCCAGGTGGCGCAGCGGTACACGGGTGCGGGCGCCGATTTCGGCCAGCGACATCCCGTGTCGCTCGCGCGCAGCGCGCAGCCTCTCGCCTACAGGTTGCGGGAAGAGCGTCGCGTTGTCGCCGCGCTCGGCCTCAGTCATTCGCTTCTCCGCTTCGGGCGGACCGACCCCGTCCATCCTCGCTGCACGTCTCACAGAGCGGGCCATCTGTGTCAATCGAGCCACACCGCTTTTGGTCCGCGAGGCCCCTCGCTTCGCCGAGGCTTCTGCCGATCCTCAGCCGAGTTCCACGCCTTGCGCCTGCGCCCAAGCGCCCAGTGCTCCCCGCATGTCGCGCGGAGGATCAGCCAGCAGCCGCTGCATTTGGGTCCTTACCGCCTGGTAATCGAGCGAGCGCACCATCGCCTTGATCGGTCCGACCGCCGCAGGGGTGATCGACAGACGATTGATGCCAACGCCGATCAGCGCCAATGCCTCGAGCGGTCGGCCGCCCATCTCACCGCACACCGCGACCGGCACCCCGGCAGCACGCGCGGGTTCCAGCACGCTGCTGATGAAGCGAAGAATCGACGCCGAAAGCCAGTCGTAGCGCTCTGCCAGCTTCGGGTTTGCGCGATCGGCGGCAAACAAGAACTGAGTCAGATCGTTGGTGCCGATCGACAGGAAGTCCACCTGAGGCAGCAGCAGATCCAGCTGGTAGGCAAGACTGGGCACCTCTAGCATCGCGCCATAGCGGATCTCGATCGGCATGCGCCGGTTGCGTGATGTCAGCCAGGCGCGCTGCTGCTCGAACAATGCGCGGGCCTCGGCAAATTCCCAGGCCTCACTCACCATCGGGAACATGACGTTCAGCGTACGCCCCGCCGCCGCGTCCAGCAGCGCGCGGGCCTGCGCCTTCATCAGTCCGTTCCGCTCCAGCGCCAGGCGCAGCGCGCGCCAACCCATCGCGGGATTTTCTTCGTCCCCGTCATGCTGGGCCAGATAGGGCAGCGCCTTGTCGCCGCCGATATCCACTGTGCGGAAGATCACCGGCCGATCACCGGCCACGTCCAGCACCTCGCGGTACAGCCGCTGCTGGCGCTCGCGCTGCGGCAGGGTGGCGGAAACCAGGAACTGAAATTCAGTGCGGAAAAGACCGATGCCGTCGGCGCCGGTCACGTCCAGGGCGCCCACGTCATCGCGCAGGCCGGCGTTGACCATCACGGTCACGCGGTGGCCGTCCTTCGTCTCGGGCGCGACATCCCGCAGCCGTGCATAGGCGGCCCGCCGCTTCTGCCGCAGCGCCAGCTTCGCCTCGAACGCCTCCTCCATGGGGCTGGACGGGCGCACCACCACCGATCCCTCGCCCACGTCGAGTAACAGCATGTCCCCTTCGGCAATCTGCCGGCGCACATCCCTTACGCGGCCGAGCACGGGGATCCCCATGGCGCGTGCCACGATGGTGACGTGTGCGGTCAGCGATCCCTCTTCCAGGATCACGCCTTTCAGCCGCCGGCGATCATATTCGAGCAGTTCCGCCGGCCCCAGATTGCGCGCGATCAGGATCGTGTCCTGCCGCAGCCCCAACTGCGCCGCCGTGCCCATCTGCCCGGAAACGATCCGCAGCAAGCGGTTCGACAGATCCTCCAGATCGTGCATCCGGTCGGCAAGCAGCGGATCGTCGATCTGCCGCATCCGCTGGCGCGTGCGCTGCTGCACTCGCTCGATTGCCGCTTCCGCCGTCAGGCCGCTGTCGATCGCCTCATTGATGCGACGGGACCAGCCTTCGTCATAGGCGAACATCTTGTAGGTCTCGAGCACTTCCTCATGCTCACCCCCCACGCCGAATTCCGCCTCGCGCGTCATGCGGTCGATCTGCTCGCGCATCTTGTCGAACGCGGCATAGACGCGGTGGCGCTCGGCCTCGGTATCCTCCGCCACGGTATGCTCGATATGGATCCGCGGCTGGTGGAATACGGCGGCGCCCGCAGCCATACCCTCCACCAGTTTCTGCCCGGTCAGCCGGATGCTGGCGGTAGGCTGCTGCGGCCGATTGCGCGGAGCGGCAGGGTCGATCAGACCGGCGTTGGCGATCAGCTCGCTGAGCACCATCGCAACTGTCTGCAAGGCCTCGATTTCGATATCGGCATAACGGCGCGGCTCGGCATGCTGCACCGCCAACACGCCCACGGAGCGCTCCCGGCGGATGATCGGCACACCGGCAAAGCTGTGGAACCGATCCTCACCCGTTTCAGGCTTGTAGGCGAAATCCGGGTGGCTTGCGGCCTCGTCAAGGTTCAGCACTTCGCCATTCTCGGCGATCGTTCCGACCAGCCCTTCGCCCATCGCGAGTTTGGTCACGTGAACCGCATCCGCCGACAGACCCCGGGTGGCAAACAGTTCCAGCACACCTTCGCGCAGCAGGTAAATCGAGCAAACTTCGCTGTTCAGCGCTTCGCCGATGATCTCCACGACTTGGTTGAGCTTGGCTTGAGCATTGGAGCGAGCCGCCATGACATCGTGGAGGTTGACCAGAATTTCGCGGGCAGAGGCGGCGGCGGAAAGCATAAGGTGTCGCTAGCAGGCCGACCCGCTGGGTGCCACGCAACATTTCCTGCGCGGCACCGCAGCGAAATGTCAGTTCTTGCGCTTCTTTTTCCTGGGTTCCGGCTTGTCCTCACGCGGGAACAGCACGGCCGCCACACCGATGGCGATCGCGCCAACACCGGCGGCAGCCCCGACGATCCGGCCCAGAGACCAGCCGCGCCGCTCCGGCTGTGCCCACTCTTCTGCCTTCTGCTGCGGCGGAGCGGGCGGGCTGGGCGGATGCGGCGGCTCCTGGATCGGATAGGGTGAGGTATTGGCGGGCGGCACAGGCGGCGTATGCGTCATCGTCTTCCTCTTGGTGGCGGCAACAGAACGCCGGCATTCCCTGCCGGGTCCATTGCGGGTCGCTTGAGCAAAATAGCGCTTCGCTGCCAAGGCTGTTCCCGGTCCCCAGCCGGTCTGTGCACTGGCCGTGACAAGCGGTCGGTCATCTTGACCGTGAGCAGCATTTCGGCGACGCGATGTCGCTTCGGGGGCAAATCATATGGCAACTTACGTGGGCACGTCGTCGGCCGACTTTTACTCGGGCAGTGACGACGATGACGTGATCAGGGGTCTGGACGGCACTGATCGCCTATTTGGCGGTTACGGCGCAGATCGGATATTTGGCGGATCCGGCAACGACATTCTCACCAGCGGAATGGTATTGGTCGATTTCTTCGGCGCCTTTCTTGCTACCCGCTTCGATACAGCGCCGGATCAGGATCGAGTCGACGGCGGTATCGGCAACGACGTCGTTGGCGGCGGGATCAACGACATTCTCCTAGGCGGAGAAGGGATCGACACGCTGTTCCTGGACCTGACGGCGGCGGACCAAGGCGTGACGCTCAATTTCGCCAGCCAGGCAACCGGCGGTATTGCCAGGCTCGGCACGGGCCGCATCGCCGGCTTTGAGCGTGTCGGCACCATCTTCGGCAGCGCGTTTGACGACATCGTGCGGCTCGGGGGCCTCGGCACTGGCGCCTCCCTCGCCGATCACGTCTATGGCGAAGGCGGGAATGACCTGATCGACGGACGCGGGCTTAAGAACTCGCCCGGCACCGGCTCCCCCGACGGCGACGTCATCATCGGCGGCGCCTATCGCCTGAACGGAGGCGATGGCGACGATCAACTGCTCGGTAGCGATTACGCCGATCAGCTGACGGGCGGTGACGGCAATGACCGCCTCGTCGCTGGCCTTGGCCGCGACCTGCTGTTTGGCGGCGCGGGCGACGATATGATCGATCTGCGGACCAAGGGCTATTCCGGCTTCAAGGATGTCGACGGCGGGGACGGCGAAGATGTCGTGCAGGTGCTCGGTCCGCGCTCAAGCTACGAGGTTTTTCTGCAGGCGGACGGGACGACCATTCTGTACCGTGATTTCGGCGGCTATGATGAGGAATATCACCTCCTCGACGTGGAAACGGTGCGCTTTGGCACCCGCGATTTCTCCATGGCCGAACTGCTGAAGGACAAGCTCGTCGGTACCGACGGCGCCGACCAGATCGGACCCGGTCTGGCAGATCGTTACGGGCGCGCCGCCACCGCGCGGAACGACACCCTATACGGCCTCGGCGGCGACGACGTGTTGAACGGGGGCCGCGGCGCCGACACCTTTTACGGAGGGGAAGGCGCCGACACGTTCATCCTCGACAATGCCGGTGATCGGATCATGGATGCCGAAGAGGCCGATCGGATCATCACCAGCGTCAGCTACGTTCAAGAGGATTGGTGGCACGCTGCCGGCCAAATCGAACTCAGCGGCTGGGCCGACATCGATGCCTTTGCGCCGACAGCCTGGCTCGTCCGGGGCAATGCCGGAAACAATCATCTCACCGGGCAGGGCGAGCTGGAAGGTGGGCTGGGCAACGATTGGCTTACCGGAGGCATCGCGAGCTACGAACATGCCACCAGATGGGTCAGGGTCAATCTGGCTATCGAGGGGCCGCAGGATACGCTGGGTGCCGGCGTTGACACGCTGGAGGCGATCAAGGGCCTGCGCGGGTCAGCTCACGATGATCTGCTGATCGGCAGCTCCGGCAACGACGCGATCGAGGGCGGTGACGGCAATGATCGGATGCGCGGCGGTGACGGTATCGACACGCTCGATTACGGTCACGCAACGGCCGGCGTTCGAGTAGATTTGTCGCTGAATGGCGTGGCGCAGGATACGGGCGGCGCCGGTATCGATACGATCTATGACTTCGAATTCCTCGTCGGCTCCGCTCACGACGACATGCTGATCGGCACGGACGGTGCGGACGCCAATTATCTGCGCGGCGGAGATGGCGACGACATTCTGATCGGCCGCGGCGGCTTCGACACGCTAGAAGGCGGGGCCGGCGCCGACCTTTTTGTTTACGACACGCCCGGCTCCGGCGACTGGATCACGGATTTCGGGCTCGGAGACGATCGCATCGACGTGTCGGCCATCGACGCCGATGCGGGCACGCAGGGCGATCAGGCGTTCCGCATCGTCGATGCGTTCAGCGGTTCGGCCGGGGAGCTTGTCATCGACCGCGGGGGAGCGCAGCCGCAGATCCAGTTCGATGTCGACGGCGATGGTCAGTCCGACCTGACGTTGCTGTTCTACGCCGCCATGCCGGACGACATCGCCGCCCGCATCATCCTCTAAGGTTCAGTCGAACAGTCCATCCTGGCTGCCGGCGGGCGGGTTGAGGCCGAGGTGCTTCCACCCGCCCGCGTTCAGCACCCGTCCCCGTGCGGTGCGGGCGACGAGGCCCAACTGGATTAGATAGGGCTCGATAACTTCCTCTATCGTATCTCGCGGCTCGGACAGTCCGGCAGCCAGTGTCTCCACGCCCACCGGACCACCCCGATAGATGTCGGCGATCATGGTCAGGTAGCGGCGATCCATTGCGTCCAGGCCCAGATTGTCGACCTCCAGCCGGTTCAGCGCCCGATCGGCAGCACCCGCATCCACCACCTCGACGCCGGCCACGTTGGCGAAATCGCGCACCCGGCGCAGAAGCCGCCCGGCGATCCGCGGCGTGCCCCGCGCGCGTCGCGCGATCTCCGCCGCGCCATCAGACGCGATGTTGAGATCGAGCAAGGCAGCGGCGCGCGTCACCACCCGGGTCAATTCCTCCACCGTGTAGAATTGCAGCCGGATCGGAATGCCGAATCGGTCGCGCAGCGGCGTGGTCAGCAGCCCCTGCCGCGTCGTCGCGCCCACCAGGGTGAAGCGCGGCAGGTCGATGCGCACGCTGCGCGCCGACGGCCCCTCCCCGATCATCAGGTCGAGCGCGCGGTCCTCCATCGCCGGATACAGCACTTCCTCGACCGCCGGCTGCAGCCGGTGGATCTCGTCGATGAACAGTACGTCGCCGTCCTCGAGATTGGTGAGCAGCGCCGCCAGATCGCCCGACTTGGCGATCACCGGGCCCGACGTCGCGCGGAAGCCAACGCCCATCTCGCGCGCCACGATCTGCGCCAAAGTCGTCTTGCCCAGCCCCGGGGGTCCGAAGAACAGCACATGATCAAGCGCATCGCCGCGCGATTTCGCCGCCTCGATGAACACGCGCAGATTGTCGCGCGCTGCCGCCTGGCCGACGAACTCGTCCAGCCGCTTAGGGCGCAGCGCAGCGTCAGCATCCTCGGCGCGGCGGGTCGGCGTGATGAGGCGATCAGTATCCGTCATCGGATCTCCGATAGCGTAGTTTCGATCCGGCGCCACAGGTCCGATACCGCTTCGACGCCAGCGGAGCTGCGTGGCGCATAGGCGCCCAGCGGCGCACGACGCACTGTCATCGCCTCGAACGCGCTGGACGTTGGGATGACCGGCCAGTCGGGATGCTGCTGCAAAGCCTCACGGTGAAGCGCGCGTCGCCGGTCGACCATCGAAAATACCGGCACCAGCGTTACCTTCGCCCACTTCTTGCGCGCGACATGCGCGGCAATGGTATGGAGCGCGCGCTGCGACAATGCGGAGGGAATGACAGGCACCACCACCAGATCGGCCGCGCGCATCACCTGGTCCGACGTGTCGGCCAGCCCCGGCGGGCAATCGATAATGATGCGGTCGTAATCACCCGCAAGGTCCTCGACGAGGCGGGTCAGCCGATGCTTCTTGTCGATCGTGCGAAAGGCGAGGTCGAGCGTGCGCAACGAGGCATCCGCGGGCAACAGGTGGAGCCGGTCGATGGCGGTGTGGCGGATCAGCCGACGCGGATCGATCTCACGCCGGATCGCGGCGCCCGCCTCGCGCCCCTCGCCATCATGCCCCATGATCCACGTCGCCGCCGCCTGCCCGTCGAGATCCCACAGCAACGTGCGCCGCGCCGACAGTGTTGCCGCCGCCCAGGCCAGGTTGACCGCCAGCGTCGTTTTGCCGACGCCTCCCTTCAGGCTGTAGACCGCGACCGCGCGGCCGGTCACTTCGCCGCCTTGCGTAGCGCCAGCCGGACCAAGGCGTCCAGCGTGGCGCCCGCGCCCAGCTCCTCTTCGGCGGCTGCCACCGCCGCGGACGCCTCAGCCGGGCGGAAGCCGAGGTTGAGCAGCGCCGACACCGCGTCAGCCGCCGCACCGACCGGCATTGCCTGCGCCGCCGCAGCCGGCCCCAGCACGATCCCGCCCGCCTTGTCCTTCAACTCGCGCACGATGCGCTCGGCGAGCTTCGGGCCGACGCCATTGGCGCGCGCCACCATCGCCTTGTCCTGCGCCGCCACCGCGCGGTTGAGTTCCGCGGGCTCCAGTGCGGAGAGGATTGCCAGCGCCACGCGCGCGCCAACACCCTGAACCCCGGTCAGCAGCCGGAACCAGTCGCGCTCATCCGCACTGGCAAAGCCGACGAGCCGCTGAAAATCCTCGCCGACCAGCATCTCGGTATGGATGTGTACCGCTTCACCGACCGGCCCCAGCGCGGCGAGCGTGCGGGACGAGGCACCGACCAGATAGCCAACGCCGCTTACCTCGATCACGGCCGAATCCGCGTTCGTGCTGGCGAGGATACCCTTGAGGTAGGCGATCACCGATGCTGGTCCGTCATATCGCCCAATCCGTAGCGCCTCGGCAGCGGCTGGCCAACTCCCGCAGCAGCCGACGCGCAGCGTCAGCTGCCGGCCTGCACTCGCCGCATCATGCCTGCCGCGCTGGCGCGATGATGAGCGTGGCAGATCGCCACCGCCAGCGCGTCGGCAGCGTCGGGCCCGGTGACCTTCGCACCGGGCAGCAGCACGCCGATCATCGCCTGAATCTGCCGCTTCTCCGCGCCGCCGGTGCCCACCACCGCCTTCTTCACAGTGGAGGGATGATATTCGCCGATGTCGAGCCCCGCGCCGGCCGCGGCAAGCAGCACCACGCCGCGCGCCTGCCCCAGCTTCAGCGTGGACTGCGCATTGGTGTTCCCGAGCACCTCTTCCGCTGCTGCGCTGTCGGGCCGCTCGGTGCGGATGACGTCGATCAGCGCGGCATAAAGGTTCGCCAGCCGCCGCGGCAGCGGCATCGAGGGATCGGTGCGGATCTGCCCGTTGGCAACATGCCGCAGCCGGTTCCCCTCCGCCGCGATCACCCCCCAGCCGGTGGTGCCAAGGCCGGGATCGAGACCGAGGATGATCATCGCCGGGCCATCAGCCCAGCTTCGCCATCACCTCGTCGGAGACTTCGTAATTGCCCCATACCTGCTGGACATCGTCGTCATCGTCCAGCGCGTCGATGAGCTTGAACAGCGTCGCCGCATCGCTTTCGTCCACCGACACCATCGTCTGCGGGCGCCACGCGAGCTTCGCGCTTTCCGCCTCGCCCAGCACCGGCTCCAGCGCCTTGGCGACTTCGTGGAGATCGCCCTGCGCGGTCCAGATCTCGTGGCCGTCCTCGCTCGACGTCACGTCCTCGGCACCCGCCTCCAGCGCCGCCTCGAACACCTTGTCGGCGTCGCCCGCGCTCGCCGGATAGTTGATCAGGCCCATGCGATCGAAGCCGTGGCTGACGGAGCCGGACGCGCCGAGGTTGCCGCCGTTCTTGCTCACCGCGGTGCGCACGTTCGTCGCGGTGCGGTTGCGATTGTCGCTCAGTGCCTCGATGATCAGGCTGACGCCGCCCGGGCCGAAGCCCTCATAGCGGATTTCCTCGTAATTCTCCGCGTCGCCACGGCTCGCCTTGTCGATCGCGCGCTGGATATTGTCCTTGGGCATCGACTGCGCCTTGGCGGCGTTAACCGCCGCGCGCAGGCGTGGATTCATGTCCGGATCAGGCAGTCCCATCTTTGCCGCGACGGTGATTTCGCGGGAAAGCTTCGAGAACATGCCCGAACGCTTCTTATCCTGTGCACCCTTGCGGTGCATGATGTTCTTGAACTTGGAATGACCTGCCATGTGCGCGCCTCTAGCGCCGGATATGTGCCCTGCTCAAGTCGCTGCGCTCATCGGACTTCGCGTTTTTGCTCAAGCAGGTTCTCCACCGCGTCAGACGGGCGATCACGTCCTGATCCATCTTGCGATGCAGCCGCAGGATCTCGAGTTCGGCGCGCAGGTTTGTCTCGTAATCCAGCGCAGCAGTCAGCCGGTCCTTGGCCGCCTGACGATTCTGGCTCATCATGATCACCGGCGCCTGCACGGCGGCTAGCGTCGACAGCATCAGATTGAGGAAGATGAAGGGATAAGGATCGAACGCCTTGGCATAATGCGCCAGCAGATTGCTGTTGAGCAGCATCCAGCCCAGCAGCACCAGGGCGAAAACGGCGATGAAACCCCAGGAGCCACCGATTTCCGCCACGCGATCGGCCAGCCGCTCCCCGAAGGTGGCGCGCTCATCGGCAACGTCGGATGCGTCGCGCACCCTTGCCGTGCCCGATGCGATCGCGGTGAGGACGCGCCGCTCCTCCTCGTCCAGCGCCTCCGGCGGCTTGCCAAGCAGATGCAGCGCCAGTTCTTCCAGATCCGCCCTTTGCCCCTGCATCGCCCTCTCCCGGCCCGCTGCCGATCCGCTACGGCGATCCCCGCAATAGCGCAAACGTCTTGCCCCCAATGGTCGGTTTCGGCCAAACGCGGCGCATGACGATAGCCGTGGACATGGGCGCCGACACCTCGGGCGCGCCGGTCCTGATCGACCTAGAGGAATTGCTGGCTACCCGATTGCTCGTGCAGGGCAATTCCGGGTCCGGAAAGTCGCACCTGCTTCGCCGGCTGCTGGAACGGTCGGCCGGGCAGGTGCAGCAGGTCGTAATCGACCCGGAGGGCGATTTCGTCACGCTTGGCCCCGCCTATGGCCATGTCGTGATCGAGGCGGCGGACTATGCCGAGCGAGAAATCGCGCGAATCGCTGGCCGCCTGCGCGAACATCGCGCCTCGGTGGTGCTCAGCCTGGAAGGGCTGGAGGCGGAGGGGCAAATGCGCTGCGCCGCCACTTTCCTGTCGGCGATGTTCGATGCCCCGCGCGAACATTGGTACCCCGCGCTCGTCGTGGTGGACGAGGCGCAGCTGTTCGCCCCCACCACCGGCGGCGAAGTGGCGGAGGAGGTGCGCCGCGCCTCGCTCTCGGCGATGACCAACCTCATGTGTCGCGGCCGCAAGCGCGGGCTCGCCGGCGTCATTGCCACTCAGCGACTCGCCAAGCTGGCCAAGAACGTCGCGGCGGAAGCATCGAACTTCCTGATGGGCCGCACCTTCCTCGACATCGACATGGCGCGCGCGGCCGATCTTCTCGGCATGGAGCGTCGCCAGGCAGAAGCGATCCGTGATCTGCCGCGCGGCACGTTCCTCGCGCTTGGCCCGGCGGTCTGCCGACGGCCAAAGACGGTAAAGATTGGCGCGGTGGAAACCAGCGCCCGCAGCGGCAGCCCGAAGCTGACGCCGCTTCCCTCGGCACCGCCAGCCGATCTGCAGGAACTGATCTTCGCCGCGCCCGAGCCGGAGGCCGCGCCGCAGCTGCCGATGACATTTGAGGCCCGGCCGCGCCGGGTGCCCGCCGACGAACTGATCGCGGACATGGCCCGTCCCGCCCCCCTGCCGCCGGAGCCGGAGCGCAGCGACGAGGAAGTGGCGGGCATCATCGCCGACGTGCTGCGCGCGATCGTCGAAGACGCAGACGCCGCTGGCCGGCCCGCATCGGTGCTGTTCCAGGATTTCCAGGTTCGCTGCCGTATGCAGGGCCTGTCGCGATCTGGCATCGACCTCGGCGATTTCACCCGTCGACTCTCCTGCGCGCGCGCCGGCATCTTCGACATCGCCGACCCCGAATGGGCCGAGGTGATCGCGCTGGCTGGCACGCTGCAGGACGAAATGGTCGGCCCGTTCCTGCTCGTTGCCAAGGCCGCGCGCGAAGGCGCGCCCTGCCCCAGCGACGCTGCGCTGGCAGAAACCTATGGCACCTCTTCGCTGGGGCGCGTGCGCCGATTGATGGGCTATATCGAAAGCCGCGACCTGATCGTCACTCGCACCGATCTGTCGGGCAAGCGGTCGATCACCATCGCGCGGCTCGGCTGGACGACGGCACCGGCGGAGGCCGTCTGAACAGCGCGGCTGGGCAGGCTGGTCAGCGGTCCTCGCAGCGGATCCGGTTCTTGGCCATGCTCACTTCCGCCTGTTCGCCGGCGGCGGCTTGCGTGGTGGCGGCATGGTCGCCGACGGTCATCTCGAACACCGCCGGGCCGCTGACCGCGCAGGCAACCCGGCCCGCGCTCAGTTTGCAGGCGTCGGCAAAGCGCGCCGGGTCGCCGATCGCGGCCGCGTCGTCCGGCGGGCCCAGCCGCATACCGACCATGGTCGATCCGCCGAACAGCGCAACGCCCAGCCCCTTCAACGCGCGCGCCTCATAGGCTGGCTTGCCGCTCGGCTGGCTGACCGGCTTCATTGCATGTTGTGCCGCCATGCGCGTGCAAAAGCCCGCCACAGAATCGACCGCTGGTGCCGCGGCGGCAGGCAGCAGAAGCGCCAGGGAAAGAATAATGGTCTTCATGCCGGTCGCCTCTGCCCAGATATTTTGACGTTCTCGAGCCGCGCGGCTCAGAGCATGCCCAGCGCCTGCATGTACGTCTCGAGGATTGCTTCCTCTTCCTGATATTCCTCGCGCTTCTTCTTGCGGATCGACATGATCTTCTTGATCGCCTTGGGATCGTAGCCGCGGCTCTTCGCCTCGGCGAACACGTCCTTGATGTCGTCGGCGATACCCTTCTTCTCTTCTTCCAGCCGCTCGGCGCGCTCGATCAACAGGCGCAGCTCTTCTGCCGCCACCTGACCGCCGCCCATGCCTTCGCCGCGTTCTTCAGCCATCTTGAAAACCCCAAATGTGAAGCACCGCCGGCCCAGCGCGAATCGCGCGTGAAGCGGCGGTGCGGTTGCCGGAATATCGGTTGCGGCGGCGGCTCCTATGGGAAGCCGCCGCCGCGATCAAACGCTATTCGGCGAGCGGCTTGGCCACGGCGCCCTTGCGCATGACGAAGCGGACCCGCTCCAACTGGCGCACGTCGGACAGCGGGGAGGTGTCGACGGCGATGATGTCGGCCTGCTTGCCCGGCTCGATGCTGCCGATCACATTGCCCTGGCCCAGCACCTCGGCCGCAGTCACCGTTGCGCTGCGGATGGCGTCGGCCGGTGTCATGCCGACCTTTTCGACCAACAGGCCGAATTCCTGCGCATTGTCGCCATGCTTGGAAACGCCGCTGTCGGTGCCGAACGCGAACTTCACGCCCGCCTTGTACGCCCTGCGGTGGCTCTCCTGCATGGCAGCAGCAGCCGCCTCGGCCTTCGGGATCGTGGCCGGCGGCAGCGCCCCGGCGCGGGCCTGAGCCACAGCGGCGACCGGCGCGATTTCGGTCGGGACCAGATAGGCGCCGGTCTTCTTGAATGCGGCAATCGCTTCGTCATCGATGAAGCTGCCGTGCTCGATGGTATCGACGCCGGCCGCCAGCGCTGCCTTTGTTCCCTCGGCAGCGTGGCTGTGCGCGGCAACCTTTCGGCCCAGGTTGTGCGCCGTGTCGACGATCGCCTTCATTTCCTCGGGCGTGAAAGCCCGGCCCAGGCCACCAGACACGTTCGACAGGACGCCGCCGGTCGCAGTGATCTTGATCACTTGCGCGCCGAGGCCGATCTGCCGCCGCGTCGCGCGCACGCAATCCGCGGGCCCGTCGCAGGTGTTCTCCACCGTCTCCTTCACGGCGTGGGCGAACGGCTCGGCCAGGCCATTTAGCGGATCTCCATGGCCACCCGTGACCGAGACGGCGGTGCCCGCGTTGACGATCGTCGGGCCGACCACGTCGCCGCGATCCACCGCATCGCGCAGGGCGCGGATGCTGCGCGGCTCGCCGCCAAGATCGCGCACGGTGGTGAAGCCCGCGTTCAGCGTCGCCTTGGCGTTGCCGGCGCCGTACAGCACGTCATCCGCGCCTTCGTTGTTCAGCGCCGTCAAGCGCGCGCGCATCGGATCACCCCCGATGCCCAGCAGGTGGACGTGAAGGTCGATCAGCCCCGGCAGCACGAACTTGTCATTCAGCGCCACCAGTTTGGCGCCTCCTTCGGGCGGCGCGAAGCCGTCACGCACCTCGGCAATCTTGCCGTCGCGCACGATAATGGTGCTGTTGCCCCGCGGTGACTGGCCGGGCCGGTCGAGCAGCGCGCCGGCGTGGATGTAGGTCACCGTCGATGCAGGGGCCTGTGCCGGTGCGGTCTGGGCCAGGGCAGGCGTGGCCGCCGCAATCATCAACGCAGCCAGGATCATTTTCTTCATCGCCTACCCCCCTTGTCGCACCGCGCCTGCCGCGATGCTGCTATCATTGTCCGGGTGAGTAGAAGATGCGTGCACCCCTGGACAAGCGGGCGCGACAGGAAAATGGCAGGTTTCCTCCCCAATGACGGCGGCTGGGCGCAAACCCGCCTGGCCGCCGCCCCCGCCGTCAGTGTGCGTTCTTCGCGACGCTCTCCTGCATCCGCTGCAGCTGCTCCGGCGTCGCCTCGGCCTGGTGCGTCGCCTTCCACTCGGCGTAAGGCATACCGTAGATCGCCTCCCGCGCTGCGTCCTTGGGCACGCCGCCCGCCTCGCTCACCCAATCCGACAGGCAATTGCGGCAAAAGCCTGCCAGACCCATCAGGTCGACATTCTGTGCATCGCTGCGGTGGCGCAGGTGGTGCACCAGCCGGCGGAACGCGGCAGCCGCCGTCGCGTCGTCGATCGTGTCGATCGGGTCCATCATCGTCTCCAAGGTTGATCGCCCGGAGATAGGCGGTAGGCCTGCGGACGCAAAGCGAGGAAACCGATTACATGGCACGAGCGATCACCCCACGCAGCCGCAAGGTGCGCGTGCTCGCCACCTTGGGCCCGGCCAGCAACACGCCGGGCATGATCGCGAAGCTCTTCGAAGCAGGAGCGGACGCCTTTCGCATCAACATGAGCCACGGCGATCAGCAATCGAAGGTCGCGGTGATCCAAGCGATCCGAGCGCTGGAAAAAAGCCACGGGCGCCCCACCACCATTCTGGCAGACCTTCAGGGGCCCAAGCTGCGCGTCGGCCGCTTCGCCGACGGACGGGTCGAACTTGCCCCCGGCGCCACCTTCGTTCTTGATCGCGACCCCACACCTGGCGACGCCGGCCGTGTCGAACTCCCTCACCGCGAGATTTTCGATGCGATCGAGCGCGGCGCCCGCCTGCTCCTCGACGATGGCAAGCTGGTGCTGCGCGTCGTGGAGCATGATGCCGACCGGATCGTCACCACCGTCGAGATCGGCGGCCCGCTCAGCAACAACAAGGGGCTGAATGTGCCGGACGTGGTGGTGCCGATGGCGGCGCTTACCGACAAGGATCGTTCCGATCTCGCCTTTGCGATCGAAGCTGGGGTGGATTGGATTGCCCTGTCGTTCGTGCAGCGGCCCGAGGATCTGGCCGAAGCACGCAAGCTCATCGGAGGCAAGGCGGCGCTGCTCGCCAAGATCGAGAAGCCGGCCGCGATCGACCGGCTCGAGGAGATCGTCGAGATGTGCGACGCCGTTATGGTCGCTCGCGGCGATCTGGGGGTCGAGCTGCCGCCGCAGGCCGTGCCCCCGCTCCAGAAGCGCATCGTGGAAACTTCGCGGCGTCTCGGCCGCCCCGTGGTGGTCGCCACCCAGATGCTGGAATCAATGATCAAGTCACCCTCGCCCACCCGGGCCGAGGTGTCGGACGTCGCCACCGCCATTTACGACGGTGCGGACGCGATCATGCTGTCGGCGGAAAGCGCGGCGGGTGACTGGCCGGTCGAGTCGGTCGCGATGATGAACGCCATCGGCGAATCGGTGGAGCGCGATCCCATGCACGGCGATCGCATCCGGTTCACCGTCACTCGGCCCGACCCCACCACCGCCGACGCGCTGGCGGAGGCGGCCAAGAACATCGCCGTGACCATATCGGCAAAGGCGATCATCTGCTTCACCACCTCGGGCTCCACGGCCCGGCGTGTCGCCCGCGAGCGCCCGTCGGTGCCGCTCTTGGTGCTGACGCCGAAGATGGAAACGGCGCGTCGGCTGGGGCTGCTATGGGGCACCCACGCGGTTCACACGCGGGACGTCGATTCATTCGAGGAGATGGTCGCCAAGGCGAAGCGCATGGCACTGCGTCAGGGCATGGTGAAGGCTGGCGACCGCGTGATCATCATGGCCGGCATTCCGTTCCGCACGCCGGGCGCCACCAACGTCCTGCACGTGGTAGGAATCATCGGCGATGAGCTAAAGGGTTTCGGCTGATCCCGGAATAGCAGCCGCGGGCGCGCGGCACGCGGCCGCGCCGGCTTAGTTCAACAGGCCGAAGCGGCTGAGATCGGCCCGCAGCGTTGCGGCGTCGATAAAGGGCACCGCCTGCATCCCCACTGCCTGTGCCCCGGCAACATTGTCGTGCCGGTCGTCGACGAACAGCGCCTCTTCCGGCTTCAAGCCGAACCGATCGAGCGCGAGGCGGTAAATGGCGGCGTCCGGCTTCACCAGCCGCTCCGCTCCCGACACCACGATATCGCGGAACCGGTCGAACATGGCTGCTTCCTGCGCACGGAAGGGCGCAAAGAATTCATCGCTGAAGTTGGTGATCGCAAACAACGGCACGCCAGCCTCGTCCAGCTGGGCGACCACTTCGGGCATGCCTGTCACCGGCCCCGGAATCTGTTCCGAGAACCGCGGGCCCCATTCGGCGATCAGATGCGCGTGCTGCGGAAAGCGCGCAGACAGCTCCGCCGACGTCTCCGCAAAGGGACGGCCGGCGTCATGCTGGAAATGCCACTCCTTGGAGCAGACATCGCGCAGAAATACGTCCAGCGCCTCATCATCGGTGATGAGGCGCCGGTAAAGGACCCGGGGGTCCCAATCGTACAGGACGTTGCCGATGTCGAAGACAACGGCAATCGGCCGCATCAAGATTAGCCCTGGCGAGCCTTGAAGCGACGATTCGTCTTGTTGATGACGTAGGTCCGGCCGCGACGACGGATGACGCGATTGTCGCGGTGGCGGTCCTTGAGCGACTTGAGGCTGTTGCGGATCTTCATGGCGGATTCGCTTCTATGATTATGCGTGATCGGAAAGGGTGCGCGCCTAGTGGCAGCCCCCTTGCAAGTCAAGATGGAGCCGCCAACAGAGAGAAGCGTTGATTCACCGTAACGACTGCAGGGGAGAAGAATCATGGGTCGCATTTTGATCGTCATCGGCATGGCGGCGGCCCTGGCGGGCTGCGCTACCGGGCCGTCGCGTTTTCCCGTGCAGGCGACTCGCTATCATTTCAACGCCATGACCGATCGCGGCACCATCGCCGTGGAGCCGCTGACGGGCACGGGCACCGCCAGCCTTGAGTACAAGACCTATGCCGCCGCCGTTCAGACGGAATTGCTGCGGCTGGGCTATACGAATCCGGCGCCCGGCGCTGCGCCCGACTTCCTGGCCACCGTTTCCTTCAGCCGCGCACCCCGGGCGCTGCCACCGCGACGCTCGCCCGTGTCGATCGGGCTCGGCGGCGGCGGCATCAGCGGCGGTCGTGGCGGCGGCGTCGGCCTCGGCGGCGGCGTCAGCTTCCCGGTCGGCGGCTCGGGCGCCGGTGAAGGCGTCGTCACCGAATTGTCGGTCCGCATTCGCCACGGTGCAGACGCCGTGTGGGAAGGGCAGGCACAATCGCTGACTGACCTCAGCGCCCCGGACGCGGACACCGGCGCAGTGGCCTCCCGGCTCGCCCGCGCGCTCTTCAGCGGCTTTCCCGGCGAAAGCGGTCGCACTATCGAGGTGCAATGAATCTCAGCATCAACGCCGCGTTTGACAGCGGCAACATCCGCCTGATCGCGATCGATGGTGACCGTGTCGACCTGGAAATCGTCACGGATCACCAATCCGATTTCTACCAGTGGTTCTACTTTCGCGTCGCCGGCGCGGCAGGTCGCCGGCTGACGTTCCGCATCCTTAATGCCGGCGGCTCGGCTTATCCGTTCGGCTGGCCGGGCTATCGGACGCGCGCCTCTACCGATCGCAAGACGTGGCGCACCGTCGATACGCGCTATGCCGATGGCGTGCTCGAATTCGATTGGGCCGGTGACCCGTCCTCCGGTGAGGCATCAATTGTCTGGTTCGCCTATTTTGCGCCCTATACGATGGAACAGCATGCGGATCTGATCGCCCGCATCGCGACGCGCCCGGGCGTCCGCCATCGCGAGCTGGGCACCACGCTCGACGGGCAGGCGATCGATTGCTTCGATATCGGCACCGGTCCGAAGTCGGTCTGGCTCTATGCCCGTCAGCATCCCGGCGAATCGATGGCCGAATGGTGGATGGAAGGCGCGCTCGATTGGCTCACCAGCCCGGCCGCCGCCCCCTTGCTTCAGGCAGCTACCGTCCATGTCGTCCCGAACATGAATCCGGACGGCACGCGCCGCGGCCATCTGCGTACCAATGCGGCGGGTGTGAACCTCAACCGCGAATGGCACAGCCCGACGCCGGAACGCAGTCCGGAAGTGCTTTGCGTGCGCAATGCCATGGACGAAACCGGCGTCGTCTTCGCCATGGACGTTCATGGTGACGAGGCGATCGCGGCGAATTTCATCGCCGGCTTCGAAGGCGTGCCGTCCTGGACCGAGCGACGGGGCGAGCTGTTCACCGAATTCGGCCGCCGGCTGGCGGCACACACGCCGGATTTCCAGACGGAGCTTGGCTATGAGCGCTCGCAGCCCGGCCGCGCCAATCTGTCGATGTCGACCAATCAGCTTGCCGAACGGTTCGGCGCGGTCAGCGTGACGCTCGAAATGCCGTTCAAGGACCATGATGCGAACCCGGATCCGGCGTTTGCCTGGTCGCCGGAGCGCTCCGCGCGCTTGGGCGTGTCCTGCCTGGAAGTGCTCAGCGAGATGATCGGGGAGCTGTGATGGAAGTGCGCGAGGGTGGTCTTGACGACCCACGAGTGATCGCCCTCGTCGCACACCATCAGGCGGAGGCACGCGCCACCACGCCGCAGGAAAATGCCCACGCCATGGGTGCGGAGAGCTTGCGCCGCCCCGACATCAGCTTCTGGTGCGCTTGGGACGGCGAGGAACTGCTCGGCATCGGCGCCCTTCGCGAACTGTCGCGCGATCATGGGGAGATCAAATCCATGCGTACCGCGCCGGGGCACCTGCGTCGCGGCGTCGGCCGGGCGATTCTGGCGCAACTCGTGTCGCTCGCCCGCAGCCGCGGCTATCGGCGGGTGAGCCTGGAAACCGGCACCGCGGCGATGTTCGGGCCAGCCAATCGGATGTACGAAGCGGCGGGCTTCGTGGATGGCCCCGTGTTCGGCGGCTATCCCGAAAGCCCGCACAACCGCTTCATGACGCTCGCGTTGTGACGCGGGCCGTCACGGAACGTCACAGATATTCATCCCAGTGCCGATAGGCCGGCTCCTTGGACAATTGTGGCCGATCGGCCTGGTCGAGCGTCATATAGGGCGCTGCCTCGATATCCTCCCGTGTCAGCTCGAGATAGAAACCCTCCAGATCCTTCGCATAGGTCAGCATCGACCACGGCAGCGGATAGGCCCGTGAACCGAAGCCCAGAAAACCGCCAAAGGTAAGCACCGCATTTTCCACCTGTCCGCTGTGCTTGTCGATCATCAGCGAGTGGATCGAGCCGATCTTTTCGGCCCGGCGGTCGTACACAGGGGTTCCCTGAATCCGATTGGATGAAATCAGGCGATGCGCCCCGTCGCGATGGTTTTGAGTGGTCGCGGCCGCGATGTTGGTCTGTGTCATGGCAAGCCTCCTCTGCCCCCCACAACCCGGTCTGCGGCGGCCCGCCTGTTGGCGGATCTCCGCCGTGCGTCATTATGCCCCATTTCCGTTCGTTCCACCACTCCCGCCGCCGAAGTCGGCGCCGGGGGACGGCGCGCAGCGACTATGCGCGCCGCCAGCCCCGGATTAGCCTGTCGCACCATGCCCTAGAGGCGAATCGGGAGAGAGATGTGGCCGATCCTTCGCTGCGTAACCGCGCTGTTCAGCTCTACGACGCCTTCACGCACGAGCATCGTGATCGGCGCACGCTGCTGCGCCAGATGACGGCGCTGGCGGGCTCGGCCGTGGCGGCGGAGGCGCTGATTGCCAGCATCGCCGCTTCGCCAGTGGCGGCAGCCATCATCGACCCGGCCGACAAGCGGCTTGAAGCCGGTATGCGCGACGGGACGGAGGCTGGGCGTCCGGCCCGCGCTTATTATGCCGCACTCAAGAGTGCCGCGAAGCCTGCGCGCCGCGGCGTCGTCCTCGTCATCCACGAAAACCGCGGCCTGACCCCGCACATCCAGGATGTGGCTCGCCGAGTCGCGCTGGACGGCTTTCTGGCGATCGCCCCCGACCTGCTTGCGCCCCAAGGTGGCACGCCCGCCGACGAGGACAAGGCGCGCGAGCTGATCGGCACGGTGGATTATGATCTCGCGCTCGCCCAGGCCCGCGCCTTCGCCGACAAGGCGCGCGCCATGCCGCAGGCATCCGGCAAGGTCGGCATGATCGGTTTCTGCTGGGGCGGCGCCTTCGTGAACCGCATGGCGGTGGCTGGCGGCATCGATGCCGGTGTCTCTTATTACGGCCCCGCGCCAGCCCCGTCGGAGGCCGCGCGGGTCAATGTGCCGCTGATGCTCCACTATGCCGGCACCGACGCGCGCGTCGCTCAGACCGGCGAACCTTGGGTCGCTGCGCTGAAGGCCGCCGGCAAACCGGTGGAGGCTTTCACCTATCCGGGTGTCGACCACGCCTTCAACAATGACACGTCGACCGCCCGTTACAACAAGGCTGCGGCCGACCTTGCCTGGGGCCGCACGACCACCTTCCTCCATCGCCACCTGGACGCCTGAGGCCGAACTCCCCCGACCCTCTCCGATACACACCGGGAGAACCACGATGAGCGACCTGATTTTCTACACCAATCCCATGTCCCGCGGCCGCATTGCGCGGTGGATGCTGGAGGAAGTCGGCGCGCCCTATGAAACCCGGCTGGTCGATTGGACGGACAAGCCAGCCGATTTCTTGGCCGCCAATCCCATGGCCAAAGTGCCCACGATCATCCATCGCGGTCAGGTCGTCACGGAGGCCGGCGCGATCATCGCCTATCTTGCCGATGCGTTCCCGGACGCCGAACTCGCCCCGGCCCCAGCGCAGCGCGCAGCTTATTACCGCTGGATGTTCTTTGCCGCCGGACCACTGGAGGCGGCCACAACGGATCGCGCCCTGGGCGTCGCACCCACTGCCGAGCAACAGGGCATGGTAGGCTATGGCAGTCTCGATCGCGTGGTCCAGGCGCTGAAAGGTGCGGTCAGCGCAGATACTTACATCGCCGGTGAGCGGTTCACCGCTGCGGACGTCTATGTTGGCAGTCATATCAGCTGGGGCCTACAGTTCGGCTCCCTGCCAAACTGCGAGGAATTCGATCGCTACCTTGCCCGCCTCATGGATCGCCCAGCCGCGGTGCGAGCGCGGGAGATCGACGACGCCCTGATCGCCGGCGCCACCGGCTAGGGCCTCCCCGCCCGCGGGTACTTCAGCCAGCAGCCGTTAAGCGCGTTTGTGCGTTTAGCAGGGCATGGCCTATGCTGCGATCACCCGCCCCCGCTGGACGCGCGAGCGCCTGCTCGCGGCGGGGGCCGCGATCATGGTGCAAGCCCTCGTCGGCTATGCCCTGATCACTGGCCTTGCCGTTCGCTTCCCCAACACCGTTCAGGACACGATCAAGCTCTTCTCCGCAGAGCCGGTGCCGCCACCCCCCCGGCCCCGTACCGAGCCGGAGCAGCGCGCTGCCAAGAGCCGGGCGGAGGGTCGGGCGTCCGCCCGGAACATTCGTAGCCGCGCAACCGAGGTGGCGGCACCAAAGCCAGTCGTCGTCATTTCGCCTCCGCCCCCGACAGTGATCACGACGCTCACCCCCTATGTCGCGCATGACCCCACCTCCGGCTCTGCGCCCGTCCGCGGCCCGGGCACCGGCGCGGGCGGTGTCGGCGATGGTTTCGGCAGCGGTGGGAGCGGCAACGGTGACGGCAGCGGCGGCGACGGCGACGAAACAGGCCCCGAGTTAATGCGGGGTCGCATGAGCACCTCGGATCTTCCCGAGTCGCTTTTTGCCACTGGCTTCAACGGCACCGTCGGCGTTCGCTACATGGTGGCCACAAACGGACGGGTGCCAAGCTGCCAGGTCACCCACTCGAGCGGCAACGCGGAAATCGATAACATCACCTGCCGTCTGATCCGGGAGCGATTCCGATTTCGTCCGTCCCGCGACAGCCAGGGACGACCAGTTGCTGCCTGGATCGTAGAGAATCACACCTGGGAAGTTGAGGCCGACACGGTTGAAGTGGTCGAAACAACAAGGAAGCGCCGCTTGCGCCTTTGGTAGCTGACGAACCTACTCGATCGCCGGTCCTCGGCGCTTCAGTGCGGGCGCTTCACCACTCGCCCCAGCCCTGTCGCTCCTGCAGGTGCTCGGTGATCCGCCGCCGGGTCGCGGGGGACGTGCCGGGCGGCAGCTGGTCACATGCGAACCAACCCACTTCAGCGATCTCGCGGGGATCTGCGATTGTGATCGCGTCCGGATCGGCGACATCGCACAGGAAGACGACCACATGGTCGTCCTTCCCCTCCACCCGGTTGTGGTACACGCCGTGGACCCGGCGGAGCGTCACCTCGGCAAGCCCCACCTCTTCCAGCAACTCGCGCCGGATCGCGGCCTCGGCGCTCTCGCGCTTGTCGACGCCGCCGCCCGGCAGATACCAGCCGGCGACATATTGATGTCGCACCAGGGCAATTCGGCCGGCGGGGTCGACGAGAAGGGCACGCACGCCAAACGTACGCGGTTGCACCAGCTTCCAATACAGCCGCATGGCACGCCCGGCGATCCGATAGCGCCAGGCAACCACGGTCAGGCGCCGATGGAAACGCTCAGGAAGGCCGGGATCGGGCCGTTCCAACCCTCGTCGGAGCCGCCCTCGACCGGGTCGCGGCGTCGACGATGATCATCCCGTTCGCGTCCGCGATCGCCATCGGCGCTCCGCTCACGCTCACGCCGCGGCGCGCGCTCTTCCGGCTTGGCTCGCCGCGGCCGCTCCGGCTTGGGCTCTTCCGCGACGGTGATCTCGCGCCGGTCGATCTTCTGACCGGTAAGCTTCTCGATATTCTCGATATTCTCGGCGTCGTCTGGCGCGACCAGCGTGTAGGCAATCCCGGTGGCGCCGCCGCGGCCGGTGCGACCGATACGGTGCACGTAATCGTCCGGATGCCAGGGCGCATCGAAGTTGAAGACGTGGCTCACACCCTTGATGTCGAGCCCACGTGCCGCGACGTCCGACGCGACCAGAATGTTGATCTCGCCCTTCTTGAACCGGTCAAGTTCGGCAAGCCGCGCCGGCTGTTCCATGTCGCCGTGGATTTCGCCCGCCGCGAAACCGTGCTTCTTCAGGCTCTTGTTGAGCTCTCGTACCGTGGTCTTCCGGTTGCAGAAGATGATAGCGGTGCTGACCGCTTCCTCACGCAGCAGGTGCCGCAACGTCTGGCGCTTCTCGAACGCCTGCCCCTTCACCGGCACCACCCACTGGGCGATGTTGATGTTGGTGGTGGCTGGCCGTGCTACCTCGATGGTCTTGGGATTGCTGAGGAATTTGTCAGCGAGCTTCTTGATCGGCGGCGGCATGGTCGCCGAGAACAGCAGCGTCTGCCGCTGCTTGGGCAGCTTCGTGCAGATTTCCTCGATGTCGGGAATGAACCCCATGTCGAGCATGCGATCCGCTTCGTCGATCACCAGCATGCTGCAGCCGTTGAGCAGGATCTTGCCGCGGCTGAACAGGTCCATGAGGCGTCCGGGCGTCGCGATCAGGACGTCCACCCCCTTTTCCAGCGCCTTGACCTGGTCGCCCATCTGAACGCCGCCGATCAGCAGCGCCATGGATAGCTTGTGATACTTGCCGTAGATCTCGAAGTTCTCGGCGACCTGGGCGGCCAGTTCGCGCGTGGGCTCCAGGATCAGGCTTCGCGGCATCAGTGCGCGGGCACGGCCATGCGCGAGGATGTCGATCATCGGCAGCACGAACGATGCCGTCTTGCCCGTTCCCGTTTGCGCAATCCCGATGATGTCCCGCATCATCAGCACGCTCGGAATGGCGGAGGCCTGGATCGGCGTCGGGTCCGTGTAGCCGGTGTCGCCAACGGCGCGGAGGAGTTCTTCTGAAAGGCCGAGGTCGGCGAAGCTCATGGCAATCCTGAAAAGAAGGCGCGTCGATGCGGCCCTTTTACGAGCCGGGCGAGACGCGATTGCGCCTCTGTTGTCAAGGTAAACGGCACTTCAAGCCGCTTTTTGCGACTATTTCTTCTCTACAAGGGTGCGGAAACGCGCAATTTCGCATCTTCCGCCAGATCGTGTGCGCAAGGCGTCGCGGCGTGCGCAGACCATCCCGTCCTTGGACCGCTTTACATAAAAGCCGCTGTAGAAGTTCAAGGAAGGGCAATCATCGTCCAACTTCGCGCGCAGCCGGCGCCCGTCGGTCGCGATCAGATCCACGTCGCCTTTGGGTGAAATGATCGCGCTGGCCAGCACGTTGGCTGGCACGCACTTGGGCGCCTTCTTCTCTTCCCACACGACCGGGGATGCTTGCTGGCGGCGTGATGCCACAGGCAAGCGCGGGATCCGGATCACGATCCGCTCCCGGACGGAAAGCTGCGCATAACGGACCTCCGGCTCGCTGGCGGAGATCGCAAGCGGCGCGGCAAGCAGCAGCGGAAGGATCGGGCGGGCGGACTTGTGCATCGTCAGAGACGCCCGCGCTGCCCCGAACAATTTGAACCGTTGATGAATTGCGGCAATCATGTGGCGATGACTCCGCAACAGATCCGCCTGCTGAACTCGCTTGCACCGCGCCTTTCGGCGCGCGCCATCGTCACGGATCGGGACGCGATTGCACCGTGGGAGACGGATTGGCGCGGCCGCTGGCATGGCCATGCGCCGATCCTGTTCGAACCCGCGACGGTGGCGGAGGTGCAATCAATCGTCGCGGGTGCGACCAGCGAGGGCGTGCCGCTCGTGGCGCAGGGGGGCAACACGTCGATGGTGGGTGGCGCCACGCCGCCTGAATCCGGTGAATCCGTCATCCTCTCACTGCGGCGGCTCAACCGCATACGATCGATTGATCGCGACGGAGGTCTCGCCATTGCCGAGGCGGGCGTGATCCTGTCCGATTTGCACGACGCAGTCGCGGCGGAGGAGCGCCGCTTTCCACTGACGCTGGGCAGTCGCGGCTCGGCAACGATCGGGGGGCTGGTCTCCACCAATGCGGGTGGCACGCAGGTGCTGCGCTGGGGAACGATGCGCGGCCTCGTTGCCGGCGTCGAGGCGGTTCTCAGCGACGGCAGCCTTTATGAAGGTTTGGCTGCGCTTAAGAAGGACAACCGCGGCTATGACTTGAACCAGCTTCTGATCGGCGCAGAAGGAACCCTGGGGATCATCACCGCGGCCACGCTCCGCCTGGCGCCGGCGATCACCGCGCGCGCGGTGGCCTGGATCGGCCTCGCCACACCTGAGGCCGCGCTACAGCTTCTGCGTCGCTTCGAGGCAGCGGGCAATGCGGTGGAAAGCTTCGAATTGCTTCCGTCGGAATCCCTCCAGGCCGTGCTCACGCACATCCCGGGAACGCGCGCGCCGCTAGCGGGCGCCCACCCCTGGCACGTGCTGGTGGAGGCGGTGGCAAGCGACCCTGCCGCTCCTGCCCCTGCCGCCTTTGTCGAGCACGTCCTCCAATCCGCCATCGGGGACGGCATCGTTGCCGACGCAGCGATCGCCGCCAACGAGGCGCAGGCTGACGCATTCTGGCGCATCCGCGATTCGATCTCGGATGCGGAGCGCGCCACTGGGCCTGCCGCGCAGCACGACATTTCGGTTCCGGTCGAAGCCATGCCCCGCTTCCTCATCGAGGCTGCCGCTGCTTGCGACGCCCGTTTTCCCGGCACCCGCGCCAGCGGCTTCGGGCATCTGGGCGACGGTAACGTGCACTTTCACGTCCGCGCCCCCGCCGGCGCCGATCGCACCCGGTGGCTTGCCGAAGAAGCACCCATTGTGACGCGATTTGTCGATGATCTTGTCGTTGCGGCCGGCGGCTCGATCTCCGCAGAGCATGGCATCGGCCAGATGAAGCTTCACGAGCTGGAGCGGCTCTCTCCGCCGCCGCGAATGGCTGCGTTGCGCGCGATCAAAGGTGCACTCGATCCCGCCGGTATCTTCAATCCCGGCAAACTCGTCACGCTTGCGCCAAGCGCCGCGGACGAATAGTGCGCGCGGGTTCGGGCGGCGGGCGCCGCTCCTTGTCCGTATCTGGAGAGATTTGATGGCCAGCGCGCCGCAGCAGCAACTTCCGCTTTTCTACAACGGCCTTGAGCCGCTCTCTAGCGAGTTGCACGCCGACTATAAGATCCGCCCTGCCCAGTCGGCGCCGTTTCTGGCGACCCAGCATGCGATTCCGATCACCATCGACGAATTTGCGCTGGTGCAGCGTTACATGCCGATCGTCTTTTCGGCCGGCGAGGATTCGGTGCCAATCGCGCTGATGGGCCTGAACGAGGGCGTGAACGTCTTCGTCGATGCCGATGGCAAGCTGGTCGAGGATAATTTCTACGTCCCCGCTTACATCCGCCGCTATCCCTATCTGCTGGCGCGTCTGCGTCCGGACGCGCAGGAGCTCTCGCTCTGCTTCGATCCGACGTCGGACACGATCGGCCAGTTCGACGAGGGTCAGCCGCTGTTCGAGAACGGTCAGCCGAGCGAAGTCACCAAGAACATTCTCGCCTTCAACGAACAGTTCGAGCAGGCCGGCGCCCGTACCGCCCAGTTCATGAACGAGCTGCGTGAGACCGAGCTTCTGATGGACGGCGAAGTCTCGATCCAGCACGAGGGCTATGAACAGCCGTTCGTGTATCGCGGCTTCCAGATGATCAACGAAGAGAAGCTTCAGGATCTGCGCGGCGATCAGCTGCGCAAGATGACCAAGAGCGGCATGCTCCCGCTGCTCTATGCCCACCTCTTCTCGCTGTCGCTGATGCGCGAAGTGTTCGCGCGCCAGGTCAGCCTCGGCAAGATGCCGCAGCCGACGCTCAGCGCCTGACGGCGTCCTAAACAACATCATGGTCAGCGAGGGCGCCACTCCGGCATCGGACGGAGTGGCGCCCTTCTGCTGTGTTGGCTGCCGCCCGTTTTTCGGCTCGTGGGATCGGGGTGCCGACGTCCTCGGGTGAGCTCCCGCGACGGCTTGTCGACGAAAATTCTCGCTTTCCCGTCCAAGGGTTGAAACCACCCGCCGGTACATTACGTTATGCAGGTACGGTTTCCGTGTCCCCCCTTTCGCGGAACCGTATGGCACACCTCACGGTGTGTCTCCTCCCTGAACCTTGGCCACCTCGGGCCTCGCCCGAGGTGGTTTTTTTATTCCGCGGCAAGCGCCGTGGACTGGTCCAGCGCTTCTTCCTCCAGCCCGTCGATGATGTTTCGCACGAGGGCGGCGATATGGCCGAAGCCGGTGCCCGGACGATCAAGGCGCCCGTCCAGATAGAGCGACCGATCGATCTCGAGCTGAATGGCGTGAATATGCTGCCGCGGATTGCCGTGGCGCTCCAGGATATAGCCGCCGGCATAAGGCACGTTCAGGCTGTACTCGTGCTGCCTGGCCGCAATCGCCGCCTCCATCCGCCGGACAAAGCGATGCGACGCGGATCGCCCGAAGCGGTCGCCGATGACAATGCGCGTGCGGCTGCCAGCGATGGGCGGCATGGAATGAATATCCAGCAGGACCGCAACGCCGAACCTTGCCTTTGCCGCCGTCAGGGCCGCCGCCAGTGCCTCATGATACGGCCGATGCACCGACGCGATGCGGGCGACGACTTCATCACCCTCCAGACGCCGCCGCCACAACTCGCCCGAGGCGGTCGTACGGCGCGGCACAAGGCCAAGGCCGCTGCGGACCTTGGCACTTAGGTGCCCGGCCGGTGCGCCGTCATCCAATCGCGGATCGCGATCATGCTCCGCACGATTAAGGTCGATCCATGCCCGGGCCACCCGTTGGACGATCGCTGTCTCGTCCCGCCGGGCGGCCAGCGCGAGCTGATCCACGAATCGGTCCTCCAGAACCGTCAGCGCGGTCAGCGGTACCCTAAGGGCATCGTGCAGCGGCAGCGGATAGTCCCGCCCGGCGTGCGGCACCGACAGCACCACCGGGCTGGCTGGAGGCAGCTCGCCGACCGCGTCAAAGGACAATTGCATCGCCCATCAGCCTATGGAGTAAGTCCCCCTGTCGCAATGCGATACAGCAATCACCGTCATCGGCTGGAAAACGTTAAAGGATTTCCGCATATGCTGGTGGCTGATCGCAAGGACCCACGAATGATCCGAATCTTGCTGGCGGAGGACGACCAGGTGATGCGCGAGTATCTCGCGCGCGCGCTGGAGAAGTCCGGCTATGCGGTGACTGCTGTTGACCGTGGAACGGCCGCCCTGCCCCTGATCGAAGAGGAAGAGTTCGATCTTCTGCTGACGGATATCGTCATGCCGGAGATGGACGGGATCGAACTTGCGCAGCGCGCTGGCGAACTGCGTCCCAAGCTGCGCGTCATGTTCATCACCGGCTTTGCCGCCGTGACGCTGAAGGCCGGCAAGGCAATGCCCCAGGCGCGCGTGCTCTCCAAGCCGTTCCACCTGCGCGACCTCGTGATGGAAGTGGATCGCATGTTCGAGATCGGAGAATTTCAGGAATTACACTAAACGGGCTTGCGCCGGTTCCGCAGCCCGGCTAATGGCGCCGCTCCCGGAGGGCGTGTAGCTCAGTGGTAGAGCACTGTGTTGACATCGCAGGGGTCGCAAGTTCAATCCTTGCCACGCCCACCATCTAAAGCCCCACCATCCCAACGGGCTGGTGGGGTTTTTGATTTGGGGTTTTCGTGGAAGCCATTGAGCACGCCGTGATGCTCGGCAGGTCACCAGTGCGCGAGCGTGTGATGGGCGGATGCAGCCGATCCCGGGTGCCCTTGGCGCTCACAGTCCCCGCAAGGCACCTCTGAGGGAAGAGGGGCACCCAAGACCCATCAGGGCGCCTGGACCAGCCCTTGGCGCACGCCTTGCGCCAGCTGCGCCCGCAATGACGCGAGCGCCGCCTCGCTCAGCCGTGGCCGCTCGGCGACGGGCTTGCCCTTGCGCAGTCGCGCGCGCTCCTTTTCAGGCGGATCGACGCGCCGCACCCGGACGGCCGCCACCCCTGCGCCCCGCATTCCAAGCTGCTCCGCCGCCCCCCGGGAGAGATCGAGGATCCGCCCGCGCGCGAAAGGCCCGCGGTCATTGATCCTCACCAGGATCGTACGGCCGGTGTCCAGCGCGGTCACTTCGACATAGGTCGGCAGCGGGAGCGTGGTGTGCGCTCCCGTGATCCATTTGGGGCGGAACCGTTCGCCCAGAGCCACTCGGTTGCCGCTTTCCGCACCGTACCAGCTGGCATATCCCAGCACGTCAAAGTCCGGGTCTGCCGCAGGGCGGTATGTCACCCCTCGAATGGTATAGGGCTTTCCGACCACCACAGGGGTGTCGCTCACGGGTCGGTATCGGGCCGTGCTGCAGCCAGCGAGCGCCAGTGCCCCGCTCACCAGCATGACCGCTCGGCCGCCCCTTATGCCTGGAATGATCATGCGCTTCTGGTAGCGTTCCGGCGTGTGGAGCGGAACCGGCCGTACTGCGAGACGCAGCGAGAAAGCGGGCGAACGGAAATCCACGTCGCGCAGGTTGATCCGTTAACCGGAGACGGTGAAAAGACGGTGGGCGCGACAGCGCATCACAACGCTGCCAACCCCGCCAAGCACGCAAATTGCGGCAAGAACAACAGGGATGAGGCGATCAAGCGTTTACGCCTGAGCGCTGATCATCGTGGCTGACCGAGGCGGAATCTCACCGCGCGAGGTATGTGATCAATCATTCGGGAGCGGCGATGATGACGGAAGAGGATCAGCTGGATCTCTATCATCGGGAACGCGCCATTGCGGAGCGTCGCGCCGCCAAGCGGGCTCAAGACACGCGCGCGCAGGCGGCGCATCTCGGGCTCGCCCAACAGCACGAACTCGCGCAGGCGATCGCATGGCATCGCGCAGACCTCGGCACTGGCCGCAACCCCTCGTGAGACGATAGTCACGCGCCGGAGCTTGCCCGCGGTCGGCCGCCAGGCGTCGACCGCTGCATAGGGCGGATCGAGCGCTCGTGCCGGGAAGCCCTGGAAGCCCGCGCACCTCAGCGCCGGCCCTAACAAAACGAGCGCCAATCGATGCCCGCGGAGGAGCCGCCCGGCAAATCGCGGAAATGATGAGCGCCGGCTGCGAACAGGGGCCGGTCGGAAATAAAGAAGGGGCGACGCTGCCGTCAGCGCCGCCCCTTCTTTTTACTTCGCTGGTAACTTCACGAGCAGCGGAGCCGGGCGCCCTGACCCGGCGAACCCCGGGCCAGCGCAGGCCCGCTCAGAGCTTCTCAGTCAGCTCCGGAACCACCTTGAACAGGTCGCCGACCAGGCCGATGTCGGCGACCTGGAAGATCGGCGCATCCTCGTCCTTGTTGATGGCGATGATGGTCTTGGAATCCTTCATGCCGGCAAGGTGCTGGATCGCGCCGGAAATGCCGACTGCGATATACACTTCCGGAGCGACGATCTTGCCGGTCTGGCCGACCTGATAGTCGTTCGGCACGAAGCCGGCGTCCACCGCCGCGCGGCTGGCGCCAACGCCGGCGCCGAGCTTGTCGGCCAGCGGCTCGATGATCTTGGAGAAGTTCTCGCCATTCTGAAGCGCGCGGCCACCCGAGACGATGATCTTCGCGCTGGCGAGTTCCGGACGTGCGCTCTTGGCGATTTCCGAGCTTTCGTAGGTGGACAGGCCCTTATCGCCCGTCGACGCAACCGCCTCGACAGTGCCCGAGCCACCCTCTGCCGCCGCCTTTTCGAAGGCAGTGGTGCGGACGGTCAGAACCTTCTTCGCGTCCGACGTCTGCACGGTCGCGATCGCATTGCCGGCATAGATCGGGCGGGTGAAGGTGTCCTCGCTCTCAACCGAGAGCACTTCGGAGATCTGCATCACGTCCAGCAGCGCAGCGACGCGCGGCGCGATGTTCTTGGCCGAGGTGGTGGCCGGCGCGACGAACGCGTCGTGATGGCCCATCAGCTCGACGACCAGCGGCGCGACGTTTTCGGCCAGCGCATGCGCATAGGCGTCGTCGTCAGCGACGTGGACCTTGCCCACGCCAGCGATCTTGGCGGCTGCCTGTGCCACGCCGTCGACACCCTTGCCGGCGACCAGCAGGTGAACTTCGCCCAGCTTCGACGCGGCGGTCACCGCGGCGAGCGTGGCATCCTTGACGGTCGAACCGTCGTGCTCGACCCAAACCAGAGTCTTCATCTTGAACCTCTTTCCTCTCCCCGTCGGGGCCGCGTCCACGCGGCACCCGGAACGGGATCAGTGACCGGCGTTGCGCTTACTTGGCGACGCCCATCGCCTTGAGCTTCATCACCAGCTCGTCGACATCGGCGACCTTGACGCCCGCCTGGCGCTTGCCCGGCTCGACGACCTTCAGCGTCTTAACGCGTGGGCTCGTGTCGACGCCGTAATCGGCGGCGGTCTTCGTCGCGAGCGGCTTCGACTTTGCCTTCATGATGTTCGGCAGCGAGGCGTAGCGCGGCTCGTTCAGGCGAAGATCGGTGGTGACGATCGCCGGCAGCTTGAAGTTGTCGGTTTCGAGACCACCATCGACTTCGCGGGTAACCTTGACGGTCTCGCCCGACACTTCGACCTTGGACGCGAACGTGCCCTGGCCCCAGCCGAGCAGGCCGGCGAGCATCTGGCCGGTCTGGTTGTTGTCGTCGTCGATCGCCTGCTTGCCCAGGATGATGAGCTGCGGCTGTTCCTCGGCGGCAACCGCCTTCAGGATCTTCGCGACGGCGAGCGGCTCGACCTTGTCGTCAGAGGTGACGAGGATCGCGCGATCCGCACCCATGGCAAGCGCGGTACGCAGCGTTTCCTGCGCCTTCGCCTCGCCGATCGACACCACCACGATCTCGGTTGCCACGCCCTTTTCCTTCAGGCGGATGGCTTCCTCGACCGCGATCTCGTCGAACGGGTTCATGCTCATCTTGACGTTGGCCAGATCGACCCCCGTCCCGTCCGCCTTCACGCGGGGCTTCACGTTATAGTCAAGCACGCGCTTGACCGGCACCAGAACCTTCATTCCACTCTCCCAAGCGTCACCCCGGCCAGCGCCGGGGTCTCCCGGTTGCGTCGCGCTCCATGTCGGGGAGATGCCGGCCGGAGCCGGCATGACGATGGAGAACGATCAGTCGAAACTTACGCCGCCTTCTTCACCTCGGCGACGATCTTCTGCGCGGCATCGCCCAGATCGTTCGCGGGAACGATGGCGAGGCCGGAATTCGCGAGGATTTCCTTGCCCTTCTCGACATTGGTACCCTCGAGCCGAACGACAAGCGGCACCGACAGATTAACTTCCTTCGCCGCGGCAACGATGCCCTCGGCGATGATGTCGCACTTCATGATCCCGCCAAAGATGTTGACGAGGATGCCCTTCACGTTCGGATCGGCAAGGATGATCTTGAACGCCGCGGTGACCTTCTCCTTCGAAGCGCCGCCACCGACGTCGAGGAAGTTCGCCGGGAACATGCCGTTCAGCTTGATGATGTCCATCGTCGCCATGGCGAGGCCGGCGCCGTTCACCATGCAGCCGATGTCGCCATCGAGCTTGATGTAGGCGAGGTCGTACTTCGACGCTTCCAGCTCGGCCGGATCTTCCTCGGTCTCATCGCGCAGTTCGGCGAGATCCTTGTGGCGGAACATGGCGTTGCCGTCGAAGCCGACCTTGGCGTCGAGCACCATCAGCTTGTTGTCGTCGGTCACCGCCAGCGGGTTGATTTCGATCTGCGCCGCATCAGTGCCGAGGAAGGCGTCATAGACCTTCCCTGCGAGGCTCTGCGCCTGCTTGGCGAGGTCGCCGGTGAGGCCCAGCGCATTCGCGACGGCGCGGCCATGGTGCGGCTGAAAACCGGTCGCGGGGTCGACCGAGAAGGTGTGGATCTTCTCCGGCGTGTCATGCGCGACGGTCTCGATGTCCATGCCACCCTCGGTCGACACAACAAAGGCGACGCGGCCGGTCGCGCGATCGACGAGCAGGGCCAGGTAGAATTCCTTGGCGATATCAACGCCGTCGGTGACGTACAGGCGATTGACCTGCTTGCCGGCATCACCCGTCTGGATCGTCACCAGCGTGTTGCCGAGCATCTCGGTCGCGGCATGGCGAACCTCGTCCTCGGTCTTGGCGAGGCGGACGCCACCCTTGGCCTCCGCCGGCAGTTCCTTGAACTTGCCCTTGCCGCGCCCGCCAGCGTGGATCTGTGCCTTCACGACGTACAGCGGCCCCGGCAGCTTCTTGGAGGCTTCAATCGCTTCCTCGACGCTCATTGCCGCATAGCCCGCGGGAACGGGCACGCCGAACTTCGCCAGCAGTTCCTTGGCCTGATATTCATGAATGTTCATGCCGGGGCTCGCCTTACAAAACCGAAAACAGTGGGCCTTAAGCACAGGGGGGCCGCTGAATCCAGCCTTCGCGTGCGCTTTGTCGAAGGCAATACGATGCCGCTGCCACAACTATCTTTGCACTTGCGTCGCAATTTCAACAAGGGCGTTCAGGACAGCGCCCTAGCGCCGGTTGCCGCTTTGTTCTATATCATCCGGCGTGATCTCGCTCCCCTACCCGGCGCTTCATGCGAGCCATACCGGCATCTGGATCGCGCACGGCGGGGAAGTGCGAGCGGTTTCCAGGGGAGAGGCGATCCGCGCCGCTGCGGACACGCCGATGATCATGATGAATGCGCCGCTGGTCGGCCAGCGGCTGGGCTATGCCGACCTTTCCGGCCTTGATCTGCTGGAACTGTTCGCCTTTCTCCGCCCGGCGAGCTTCATGGTGCCGACGCCAAAGGGGCTCGCTGCTGCCACCGGCTTGGAGCTGCCGGCGGATGATGGCGCGGTTGCCCCGTTTCTCCTCGCCGCGACTCAGCCGCTCCTTGCCATCCCTGAAGGTGACTGGCGCGAGCGCGAGGGCGCATGGAGTGCAGCCCAGTCGCTGTTCCGCCTGCGCTGGTCGTGGGCACCGTTGCTGGTCGATCGCCTGCGCAAGCCCGCGCGGGACGAACGCTGGCTGTTCTCGAAGCTGCCCGAATGGGATGAAGCGGCGCCCCGGCCCGCGCCGCGCACGGTCACACTTGCCGCCGACGCCACGCAGCAAGCGCTGGCTGACCTTGTCGGCCCCGGCGCCGAGACTCGGCCCGGCCAGCGCGCCTTTGCTCAGGCAGCCGCCGGCGCCTTCGCGCCGCGCCCTGCGCGCGACGCGCCCAATCTCGTGCTCGCCGAAGCGGGGACCGGGATCGGCAAGACCCTCGGCTATCTCGCGCCGGCCAGCCTCTGGTCGGATGCCGCGGGCGGCGCGGTGTGGGTCTCCACCTATACCAAGGCGCTGCAACGTCAGCTCAGCCGTGAAACGCGGCGGATCTATCCCGACGAGGCCGTCCGCCGTCGCAAGGTCGTGACCCGCAAGGGTCGTGAGAACTACCTGTGCCTTCTTAATCTCGAGGATGCGCTGCAGGGTGGCTTTGCCGGGCGGGCCGCGATCCTGGCTCACCTCGTGGCGCGCTGGGCGGCCTATACCGCGGATGGCGATATGGTTGGCGGGGACTTGCCCGGCTGGCTCACCACATTGTTCCGGCGCAACGGGTCGACGGCGCTCACCGATCGCCGCGGCGAATGCGTCTATGCCGGCTGCCCGCACTATCGGAAATGCTTCATCGAGCGCGCCGCACGCGCTTCTGCGGAAGCGGACATCGTCATCGCCAATCATGCGCTGGTGATGGTCAATGCGGCGCGTGGGCGTGAACTGGCGACTCGTCCGACCCGTTACGTGTTCGACGAGGGGCATCATCTGTTCGATGCCGCCGACTCGATGTTCGCCACCGCGCTTACCGGGCAGGAAACCATCGAGCTGCGCCGGTGGATCATCGGGCCGGAGGCGGGCAGCCGGGGTCGACGTCGCGGCCTTGCTGCGCGCCTCTCCGATGTCGCAAGCTATGACGAGGCCGGCGCGCAGGCGATCTCCGATGCGGTAAAGGCCGCGCAAGGCCTCGCCGCCGATGGCTGGCTGCAACGATTGGCCGAGGGCGCACCGTTCGGGCCGATCGAAACGCTGCTCGCGAGCGTTCGCGGCCTCACCTATGCGCGTGCCGAGGGGGCAGAAGATGCCGGCTACGGGCTGGAAACAGAGCTCGCCGAGCCGTCGCCGGAGCTGATCGAGGCGGCGGGCCCCGCTGCGGAGGCGTTGGACGCGCTGTACCGGCCGCTGGTTGCTTTGGGGAAAAGGCTGGAGGCCGTGCTGGCGGATGCGCCGGATTGGCTCGATGGCGCGGCCCGTGCGCGGGTGGAGGGCGCCATTGCCTCGCTTGGCTGGCGTGCGGAGATCGTTGCCGCGTGGCTGTCGCTGATCGCTCGCATCGGCGGCCCGGCAAGCGCGGACTTCGTTGACTGGCTCGCTGTGGATCGCGTCGAGGGCCGCGAGTTCGACATCGGGCTGCACCGCCGCTGGCTCGATCCGACGCGCCCCTTTGCCGAAATCGTGCTGAAGCCATCGCATGGCGCGCTCGTCACCTCTGCCACCCTCACCGCCGGCGGCACTTGGGAAACGGCGGAGGCCCGCGTGGGCGCGCCGCATCTCGCGCGCCCTGCCGTCCGCTTCCAGGCCGAAAGCCCGTTCGACTATGCCGCGCGGGCCGAGGTGCTGGTGGTGACAGACGTGAAGCGCGGCGACGTGCCGGCGCTGGCGGGCGCCTATGCCCGGCTGATCGAGGCGGCAGGGGGCGGCACCCTTGGGTTGTTCACCGCCATTCGCCGACTTCGTGGAGTCCATGCCCGCATTGCCGATCGGCTCGCCCGCGCCGGGCTCCCGCTGCTGGCACAGCATGTCGATCCGATCGACACCGGCACGCTGGTCGACATCTTCCGGGATGATCCCCACGCCTCGCTGCTGGGCACCGACGCGCTGCGCGACGGGGTGGACGTCCCCGGTCATTCGCTGCGGCTCGTCGTGATGGAAGGTGTGCCATGGCCAAAGCCGACGGTCCTTCACGCCGCCCGGCGCCTCGCCAACGGTGGCAGCGCCTATGACGATCGCATCGTCCGGGCCCGCATGGCGCAAGCCTTCGGGCGGCTGATCCGATCGGCGGAGGATCGCGGCGTCTTTGTTCTTCTGTCGGCGGCAACGCCCTCGCGCCTGCTCGAAGCATTCCCTCCGGGTGTGCCAATCGCGCGCGTTCCGCTGGATGAGGCGATCGCGCGAGTCGCATCCCGGCTTTCCTCGCGCGCAACCTTCGGGCATGAGGCGGCTCCCGCACCCTGACGGAGATCAAGCTTGAAGACGTTGACGCTGCTGCGCCACGCCAAATCGGGCTGGGATGATACTGTCGCGCGCGATTTCGACCGGCCGCTCAATGCGAAGGGTCGAAAGGCGGCACAGGTCGTCGGCGCCCACCTGCGTCGGCTCGGACTGCGCTACGACCATATCGTTGCCTCCCCGGCAGAGCGCGTCGTCCAGACGATTGCCGAGGTCGCCGCCGGCTATGGCGCGGCAATCGAGCCCGCCTGGGACAAGCGGCTGTACCTTGCTTCATCCGCCACCCTGCTGGACGTCGCCCGCGAATCGCCGGCTGACGCCGGGCACCTGCTGATGATCGGGCACAATCCGGGCCTCGAGGATTTCGTTCTCTTGCTGATGGGCGGCGGTGATCCGTCGCTGGTTCGCGAGGCCGAGCTGAAATATCCCACCGCTACCGTCGCGGAGCTGACCTTCGACGTCGATGACTGGGCAAGCATCGCCCCTGCCTCGGGCACGCTGACGCGGTTCATTCGCCCGCGTGATCTCGATCCCTCGCTGGGGCCGAGCGAGGAGTAGGATCCGGCTCATCACCGGGTCGGGCCCGCCCGCTGCGCTCGGGCGTTCAGCGCCGCATGAACGATACGGCGCCGACACGATTTCCCCTGCACCTCCAGATGCTGGCCGGTTTCGCCATCGGCCTGATCGGCGGCCTGATCGTGAAGCTCACCGCTGGCGACGCCAGCTGGGTGGAGAGCATCACCACCTATGTCACCGGCCCGATCGGGCAGATCTTCCTTCGCCTCCTGTTCATGCTGGTCATCCCGCTGCTCTTCGCGGCGCTCGTCACCGGCGTGGCGGAGATGGGGGACATTGCCGCGCTGCGCAGGGTCGGTGTCCGCACGCTGATCTTCACGATCATCCTGTCGGGCCTGTCGGTCGCGATCGGTCTGGCGCTGGTCAATCTGCTGCGTCCGGGCGAGGGCGTGGATCCAGCGATGGCGCGCGAGTTCGTGGCGCAGGCGGGCGAAGGCGCCGCCTCGATCGTCCAGAAATCGCGCGAGGCGCCCGGCGCGCTTGATTCGGTGCTCGGCATCATCCCCGCCAACGTGATCCGCGCCGCGGCGGACGATGACATTTTGGCGGTGATGTTCTTCGCCCTCGCCTTTGGCATCGGCATCGTACTTGCGCGTTCGGAAAAGACCGAAGGGCTGCAAAATGCGATCGAGGGCCTGCTTGAGGTGACGATGACGCTGATCGGCTATGTCATCCGTCTCGCCCCGATTGCCGTCGCCTGCTTCATGTTCAACCTGGCCGCGCTGTTCGGGGCGGATATCCTGGTGCGGCTCGGCGCCTACATGGCCACCGTATTGGGTGCGCTGCTGATCCAGCTCATCATCGTCTATTCGCTGGGCGTATGGCTCGCCGCCGGCATGAGCCCGCTCGCCTTCTTCCGCGGCAGTCAGGAGGCGATGGTGATGGCCTTCTCCACCGCGTCGTCGAACGCGACCCTGCCGACCAGCTTGCGAATCGCGGAAAGCGAGCTCGGGCTGCCCCGCCGCGTCGCCCGCTTCGTTCTCACCATCGGCGCGACCGCGAACCAGAACGGCACCGCGATTTTCGAAGGCGTGACTGTCATCTTCCTCGCACAGTTCTTCGGGGTTGAGCTCGGGCTCCTGCAGCAGCTCACCGTGATGCTCGTCTGCATCCTGGGCGGGGTCGGCACGGCCGGTGTGCCCGCGGGATCGCTGCCGGTGGTGGCGATCATCCTTGGCATGGTCGGGGTGCCGCCAACCGCCATCGGCCTGGTGCTTGGGGTCGACCGGCTGCTCGACATGTGCCGCACCGCCCTGAACGTCACCGGCGATCTCGCCATCGCTACCATGGTTGCCGGTCGGGACCACCCGCCCGCACCGGCAACCCGAAGCGCTTAGCCGCCGGCGTCAGCCCTCGCGCGTCACCGCCCCTGCGCCCGCCACTTCTGGATGGTGCGGTGGATGATCTCGTCCTCATGCCCGACGTCGCGCCACAATTGCGAGAAGACGGGATCAGCCGAGGCAGGGCGCTTCGCCTCTTCCAGTCGGTCGAAGGCGACTCGGATCGGAATCGCCACGCCTTCGCCGCAGATGATGCATTCCTGATTGCGCAGCGCGGGGATGGAGTCGAGGAAGCCGCGCGCACCCTCCGGCATCGCCGCCCGCACGAAGGCCTGGTCGCGATCGTTGTTCAGCCGCATGGCAATGATCGTACCGCATTGCGACAGCACGCCTTCCGCCAGGTCGGACGGCCGCTGCGTGATCAACCCCAGCGACACGCCGTATTTACGCCCTTCCTTGGCGATCCGGCTCAGGATGCGGCCCACCGAAGAGCCATCTTCGCTGCGTGGAATGTAGCGATGCGCTTCCTCGCAGACGAGCAGGATCGGCCGCTGCGGCTCGTTGCGTGACCAGATCGCAAAGTCGAACACCATGCGGCTGAGCACCGCGACGACCACGGACGTGATCTCGTTCGGCACGCCCGACACGTCGATGATCGAGATCGGGCGCCCATCGCCCGGCAGGCGAAAGACGCGACGGATGAAGTCTCCCATCGTATCCGCCACCAGCATGCCCGAGAACATGAAGCTGTAGCGCGGATCGGCCCGGATCTCGTCGATCTTGGTCTTGAGCCGCAGATAGGGCGCCGTGTTGGACGCCTTGTCCATCTTGCCCATTTCCAGCTGGATCAGGTTCGTCAGGTCGCTGAGCAGATACGGGACTGGCGCATCCACCGTCAGCTTGGGGATCTCGCTGCCAACGCGGCTCTTGCCGCGGGCGGCGAGCAGGCATTTGGCCAGGATGTCCGCGTCGACCTGCCGCTCTGCCCCCTGCGTGGTCAGGAACACTTCGCAATGTTCCTCGAAGTTCATCAGCCAGTACGGCATCTGAAGGTTCGAAACGTCATAGATCGCCCCGTTGGTACGGAACGCCGCGGCATATTCCCCATGGGGATCAATCATCACCACATGGCCTTGCGGCGCCAGCTCGCAGATCCGGTGCAGGATCAGCGCAGCCGACGTCGACTTGCCAGTGCCGGTGGAGCCGAGCAGCGCGAAATGCTTGCCCAGCATCGCATCGACATACAAAGCGGCGCGAATATCATTGGCGGGATAGACGCTGCCGATCTCCACATGGGCACGTCCCTCCGCGGCATAGACCTGCCGCAGGTCAGCACTGGAAATGGGGTAAACCTCAGCGCCGGGCGTCGGATAGCGAGTCACGCCGCGCCGGAACTGGTATAATTTGCCCGTCAGTTTCTCTTCATCGCCCTCGCCCAGGAAGTCGATGGAGGCGACGATCCGACCGGTGTTGAAATCCTCGAGCCGCAGCGATCGGATGTTGGCGATCAGCCAGGACGCACCGACCCTCACCTTGATCTGCCCGCCCACCTGGCCACCGCTGGCGATTACCGGGTCAGCATGGCCGGCAAGCCCCGCAAGCGCTGCGGAATCGAACAGGACCTGGCTGGACGAACCGGCGATTTCCACCACAACGCCGATCGGTTCCAGGTCGATCGGCCGGCGCGCCTGCGCAGCAGCAATCGCCTGCTCGAACGCCTGCGGCGTCGGCATTTCACTCATGGTGGGTTCCTGCGGCCTTTCCCATCCCCTCTGGTTTAGAGCCGAAGCGTAAACAGACGGTGATTGGCGATTTGGCCGGTCTTTCGGTGAGTTACACGCGCTGCGCGAGCCGGCCGGCGCCCCAGCCCAGCAGAACGGACATGGCAACCGCGACCAGCCCGTAAGGGATGGCGTTGCGCTCCGCCGCGCGCGCGACATAGCGTTCGAAGCCGGCCTTCTCGACGGTGATTTCGCGGACCGCCGCCGCCAGCACCTTGCCGTCGCGGATCAGGAACGTCTCTGCGGTAAACTGCCCCACCGGGACGCGTGCGGGAATGCTGACGCGGGCGCGGTACAGCACGCCTTCGGTGATCTCCACCGCACCGGGCGCTTCGACGTAAAGCCCGGCCCGGCGCCGCAGGTCCACCAGGCCGCGCGCGAACCGGTCCTGCACGGTCGGCGCCGCGGACGAGGCTGGCGAAAGCTGAAGGCTGTCCAGCCCCAGTTCGTAGATTGCACGGGTACGATCATCGACGATCCGCTTGATCGGCCGCGACGAGGCGATCGCGTAGAAACTGGGCGCCGAACGATAGCGCAGCGCCTGCGCGTTCACCCACACGCCGGCCAGTTTTTCCTTCTCGCGAACCGTGATCGACTGGACCGGCCCCTTCACCACCACGACCAGATCGGTCGCATGTTCGTCATCCGGCAGTTTGCCGCCGGGATAAAGGATCGCCCCGAACAACAGGAGCTCGGCACCGGTAAAGCTATAGGCGATACGGATTTCGCGCTGCGACACATCGGGCACCAGCACCGGCTTCGCCTGGGCGAGCAGCAACGGGGCCGCCAGGATCAACGCGATCCGCTTCACGACAGCTCGATCGAGTAGATTTCGTCGGGTCGCCAGCCCAGCCCCAGCGCGATGCGCCCCGCCACCAGCAGCACCATCAGCGCCAGTGCCAGCCGCAGATATTCCGGCCGGGCCTTTGCCGCGAAGCGAGCCCCGACCTGTGCGCCGATCACCGAGCCGATCAGCAGCAGCCCGGCCAGCACGATGTCCACCGCCTTGGTCGTCACGGCATGCACCATGGTGGCGGCGGCGGTAACGAACAGGATCTGAAACAGCGAGGTACCCACCACCACCTGCGTGGCCATGCCCAAAAGGTAGATCATCGCCGGCACCAGCACGAACCCGCCACCCACGCCCAGCAGGATGGTGAGAATGCCGGTCCCGAAGCCCAGCAACAGCGGCGCGAGCGGCGAGATATACAGGCCCGAGCGGTAGAATCGCATCCTGAACGGCAGCGAGGCGACGAGCGGGTGGTGCCGCCGGCGCCGTGGCGGCGCGGCCCGCCGCCCGCGGGTGACGGCTACCGCTTCCAGCGATTCCTTCAGCATCAGCCCGCCGATGGACGCGAGCAGCAGGACGTAGGTGATTGCGATCGCCGTATCGATCTGGCCGGACGCTTGCAGCAGGCGGAACAGCCACGCACCGAACAGCGAACCCAGCACGCCGCCGATCACCATCACCCCGCCCATCTTCACGTCGACACCGCCGCGTCGGTAATAGGCAGACACGCCTGAGATACTCGCGCCGGTCACCTGGCTGGCGGCCGAGGCGGCCGCCACCGTGGGCGGGATGCCGTACACGATCAGCAGCGGGGTGGTGAGAAAGCCGCCGCCGACGCCGAACATGCCGGACAGGAGCCCGACTCCACCGCCCAGGGCGATGATCACGAGCGCGTTGACCGAAAGGTTCGCGATCGGGAGGTACAGATCCATTCCCCTCCCGATATGCCGATCGGGCGCGGCGCGGAAGCGCTTGCGGTCAGAAATCGGTGCCGATCGACAAGGCAGGTCCGGAGGCCGGCGCTGCCCGGCCGGCCAGCCGCTGCCGCCATTCGAGCGACAGCCGCAGGCTCACCTTCGCAATCGGCAGCACGGCGCTCGCGGTCGGCCCGGCGTCGAGTCGCGCCGCCCCCCGCTGCGCACCGCCCCACGCGCCGATCCCAAGTTCCAATCGAGCGGCGCCGACTTGCGCGACGGTGCGGGACAGGCGCACCGCGCCATCGGCGAAGCCCTCGGCGCCATCGCGGGCGATCACGCCGGCCTGGGCATAGCCGTCCAGCATCATCGGCCCGGCCACGCTGGTCGGCCCGAATCCGCCGATGAGCCCGACCGAGGGTCCGCCGCGCGCCTGCTCGATGCCGACGCGCTGTTCGGCGATCACGTGCACCGGCAAGCGCGTCGGCTGCCAGTCCAGCCCGATCGCCGCTTCCCGCTGTCGGCCGCGAAGCGCCGTGGAGAACCGGCCCGCCACCGCCAGCCGAGCCTCGGGATCAAGCGCATAGGTCATCCGTACACCGGCCTGGCTCCCGCCCAGCTGCGGCACGAACGGGGCAGTCTCGCCACCGCGCACGATCATCCAGCCGCTTCCGCGAAGGCGCGACCCAGCAGATGGTCGAGCAAGCGGCGCTCCCGGTATCGCGGACGGCGGGCTAGCGTGAGGTACGAAACCGGTGTTGCCCGGCCGTGGTCCCGCTTGCACGCCCACGGCGTCATGGAGCGCACTCGCGGCTTGCGAAGTCCTTGCCGCGCTCGGCCGAACAGGCGTGGTATGGAATGTCGGCCAAGGTCGCTGCGCCCTGTGCCGACCAACGGCCACGCGCGATCCATCCAGACGCGACAACGCCACGGGGCGGCGCGTCGGACTGCGCTGGTCCGCCACTTTGCCGGAGTGCCCCGGACGCTCGACCACGGCCGAAGGTCTCAGCCTCTCGGCCGCCCGGATCGAGTCGTCGACTGGCCACAACTGAAACACGCGCATTCCCACCCAGAGCGCGAGAAGGCTCACCAGGAACCGAAGCGGCCGGCCGCTCCCGCTCACAGCGGCGTCGCCTCGCCTGGAAAGACATGGGTCGTCTTGTCCCAGTGCGGCGGCGCACCCGTCAGCAGCCGGGCATATTGGCCCGCTGCTCGGATTGCGGCGAACATCGCGATCAGATTGCCGATCACCGCGCGCGGCAGCGACCAGAGCGCCTCCCGCCACCCATAAGCGCGCCCCGTGGATGCTGCCCGCCAGGCAAGCCGCCACACCAGCAAGCCGGCATTGACGTTGAGGATCGCCTGCAGCCCTCGATCAACGGGAGGCGTCGGCAGGCCCGTGGCAAGATGAACCACCGCCGACAGTCCCCAACCGACCGACGCCAGATAAGCGGCGGCAAGCACGATCACGGCAATCGGCGCACGCCGGTCGCGCATCCGCATCCAATGGTCTGCAAGGTGCGTCGCGCGCGCCCAGCCGATCCGGTCCCAGCCGGCGAGCGCAATGCCCGTCATCCAGCGGCCCTTCTGCCGAACGGCGGCCGTCAAGGTCGACGGGAAGAAGGCGCGAACCGCCACCAGCTCTCCGTCGACATCCTCCACCCGCGCGAAGCACGCCGCATAGCCGAGCGCTCCCGCGCGCAGGCCCAGCTCATAATCCTCGGTCAGGCTGTTCTGATCGAACGGAGCACCATGGGCATCGGCAAGCGCTTCCAACACCTCAACGGCTATCGCGCAGCCGACCCCGGACAGCGGAAGGCCGGCCCCCAATGCGGCGCGCAGCACCATCTGGCGCCCGTGCGAATCGGCGAACTCATCGGCGTAATGGCCCGACACCAGCCGCGCCTCCCGATCGATCAACGGCAGCACTGGGATCTGCACCAGCGGGTGCTGGTCGATCAGTGCATCGAAAACGCGCAGCTCGGCGGGATGCACGACATCTTCGGCATCATGGAGGACCACCGCACGCGTCCGCTCGCCCGACGCGACGTCATCGCGCCGCATCGCACGCCACATCGTGTTGAGATTGTCCGCCTTGGTCGTTGGCCCCGGCCGCGACCCGATCACCGGGCACACCCTTGGATCGCGTTCCGCCACGGCCACGACCGCGTCGATGGTCGCCCGGTCATTGGGATAGCAGCCGACGTAGATGCGAAAGTGCGGTTGCGCGTATCGGGCGAGTGCCGTTCGCAGCATGGCGCCGATTACCAACGCCTCGTCCCACACCGGTACGAAGATCGCCAGCCCGCCAGGCTGTTCGGCGGCAGGCGCGGGCAGGCTGCTGATCGGCCGCCGCGTGGTGCCATGGCGCAGCCGGTGCGACAGCCACGCAAGGTCGACAACCAGATCGCCGATCCCGCCGACCAGAAAGCCGACAGCCGCAAACAACGTAAGCTCGCGCACAAGTGCGTCGAGCCCCGTCAAGACGAGTCCCCCCATTGCCAACCAGCCCCCCGATCCGGCGCGGCCAACCTTCCTTATCGAAAGGTGTCGAACAATGTTTTACGGACTAACCTGAGTTAAGCGTTCAATTTGGTTTCGGTCGGGCGAACCAAATTGGGACATGCGCGTTCGGCCGCTTAGTCCCACCCCCTTTCGGGACTAGTGCCGGAACCCAAGCCAGGCACCGGCCGCGTCGTGTGTAGCAGCGGCGCGGCCGCTCTGGTCGGCACATAACGGGCCGGGCGATCACTCGCCCGGCCCGCTTTTCACTGGTTACCAGTAGAAGTTGCGGATCACGTCCAGCACGATGCCGCGACGGTAATCGACGAGCACGACGTCGTTATAGTGGCGGATCCAGCGCGCATTCGCACGGGCCGGGGGCAGACGGTAACGCCACGGGTCGCTGATCCAGTAACGCTGGCCGTAATAGGTCGGCGCAATGCGTACACCCGGTCGCCAGCTGTTGTAACGGAACGGCGCCCGCCAGTTGCCGCGCGAATACAGCGCCCGGTTCTGCGAACGATAAGATTGCCAGTCGTTCCGACCCCAGCGGCGCTCGCGATCGCGCAGGTCCTCGCGGTATTCGCGGCGGGCATCGCGCAGTTCGCGGCGCTCCTCACGGACATCGCGCCAATCGCCGCGGCGCTGCGCCTCACGAACGTCGCGGCGCTCCTCGCGGATTTCCTGCCGGTCACGGCGCAGTTCGCCATAGGATTGGGCCGTGGCGACGCCCGGGATCACTGTGGCTGCCATCAGCGCGGAAATGATCAAGTTACGCATGATCTGAAACCTCCATCCATGTGGCACGACACCGAACCGGACGCCGCACCGTGAGTGGAGATATGCCCCGATTCGCCTGAACCGCCGGGGAATGCATCAGTCAGCCAGCAGAAAGGATCGTGACGTAGGCGTCACGTCCCTTCGCCAGTGAGTTTTGCGCTTACGGGCGGGTTCCGCCCGCGCCGCCGCCCGCCCCTGCCGCGCCAACGGTGCCGATATTGCCGAACAGATCGGCAAAGAAGCCGCGCTCGCGTCCCAGCGTCGGCGTGGTGCGCTTCGCCGGGCTGATCGAGGCGACCTGCTCCGCGCCCCATTTGCGGATCGCGGAAACATTGCCGGCCTGATCGAAACTGATCTGAACCGTCACCTGCTCGCGCACCTTGGGAGTGTTGAACGCATAGTTGCGGCTGTCGCGCGACACATAATACCAATCGCCCTGATTGAACTGGGCCGCGAAGCTCGGCTGGCCGAGCGTCGCCAGTACCGACTGGCGGGTATCAACCCCCGGCTGCACGGCATTCAGCAGGTCCGCGTCGACGATATAGCCCTGATGCGAGCGCAGCGGCGCGCAGGCCGACGCGGCAACCGCCATGGCCGCAGCGATCAGGAGGGGAAAACGCATGGCTACTCCGCAAATGGCGTGGGGCATACGGCGCGCCGTTGCGCCGCCGGCCAATCCCCTCAATATGCGGGGCAGACACTCGACACAAGCACGACAGGCAAGACGATCTTGGGACTTCTTGAACGATTCCGCCGGCGCGACCGTGAAGCTGCGGCTCCGCTTTATGCGGCGGTGGTTGCAAAGGCACGCGAGCCGCACTGGTATTTGGATGGCGGCGTGCCGGACACGCTGGATGGCCGGTTCGACATGGTGGCGGCGGTGCTCGCCATGGTGATGCTGCGCATCGAGGCCGAGCCGCCGGGGGACATGGCCGCCGCGACGCTGGCAACCGACGTTACCGAGCGGTTCGTCGATGACATGGACGCGCAGGTGCGCCAGATCGGCTTTGGGGACATCGTGGTCGGCAAGCATGTCGGGCGCATGATGGGCATGCTGGGGGGGCGGCTCGGCGCCTATCGTACCGCGATCGCCACCGGCGACCTCAGCGAGCCCCTGATCCGCAACCTCTGGCGCGGCAATGCGCCGGCGGCGGAGGCTTCTTCCTATGTCAGCGCGCAGTTGCAGCGTTTCCATGCCACGCTGCAGGATGTGTCGCTGGCCGATCTGCGTGAAGGACGTCTGGCATGACTCCCGAATTCTCGCGCCCCATCCGTATCGACACCATCGGCGAAGGCGAGCGTAGCGAAACGATCGAGGCGAGCGATACCGAACGCGCCGCGCTTGCCCAGCGCTTCGGCCTGCTCGGGATTGAGCGGCTGAGCGGCAATTTCGTGCTGCGGCGGGATGCCGCGGGCGTGTTGGTCAGCGGCCGCGTCCTGGCCACGGCCACTCAGGCCTGCTCGATCACCGGCGAGTCACTTCCCGCCGCCGTCGATGAGGAAGCGCGCCTGCGCTTCGTCGACGATCTCGGCGGCGGCGAGGAGGTGGAGCTCGACGACGCAGACATTGACGTGCTGCCGCTCGAAGGGGCCGCCATCGATCTCGGCGAAGTCGCTGCCGAAACCCTCGCCCTCTCGCTCGATCCCTTCCCGCGCGGTCCGAATGCGGAGGCGGCGCTGAAGGAAGCCGGCGTGCTCAGCGAGGGCGAAGCGGGCCCGTTCGGCGCACTGGCGGGGCTCAAGGAAAAGCTTGCGAGAAAATAGCGCCTAGGGCGTGCTCTGCCGATCCGCCCGGATGACAAGGGCCGCCGCCTGCTTCACTCCCCGTCCCGGAAGTGATCCGGGCCTCGCGTGGTCGCGGCCGGCAGTCCTCACTCCGGCCGCGAGGCGATCCTAGCGCCGGTTCCGTATCGCGCTCAGCGTCGTTCCGGCGGTGATCTGCTCCACGTCGGTCTTGAGGTGGAGCAGGCGGACGCCCTTTTCATTCATGGCGCGGGCCAGTGCCGGCGCAAAATCGTCGGTCCGCTCGACCGTCTCGGCCCAGGCACCAAAAGCGCGCGCCAGCAACGCGAAATCCGGATTCACCAGGCGCGTGGCCGATTGCCGCTCCGGGAACTCCCGCTCCTGATGCATGCGGATCGTGCCATAGGTGCCGTTGTCGACCACGATGACGAGCATGTCGCAGCCGTGCTGGATCGCCGTTGCCAGTTCCTGCCCGTTCATCAGGAAATCGCCGTCGCCTGCCACGGCAACCACCGTGCGGTCCGGGCGGCGAAGCGAGGCGGCCACGGCGGCGGGCACGCCATAGCCCATCGCCCCGGCGGTCGGCGCCAATTGGGTGCCCGGCCCGGCATAGGGCCAGTAACGATGCCACCAGCCGGAGAAATTGCCGGCGCCGTTGCAGATGATCGTGTCCGCCGGCAGCGCGGCGCGCATCGCCATCACGCAGGGGCCGAGGTCCAGCGTTACACCGGGACGCTCGTTTGGCGTCGCCCAGGCGCAATAATCGTCATGCGCCTCCAGATCGTGGGAGCGGCTTGGCCCGTCCACCAGCGCCAGCGCCTCGCCAAATTCCGCCATGGACGCGCAGATCGCCAGATCGGTGCGATAGGTCATGCCAAGCTCGGCCGGATCGGGATGGACATGCACCAGCCGCTGTCCGGGATGATCCGGCGTGATCAGCGTGTAACCGTCGGTGGTCGCCTCGCCCAGCCGCGCACCAATCACCAACAGCAGATCGGCCGCCTTTACCCGGTCGACCAGCGCCGGGTTCGGGCCATAGCCCAGGTTACCGGCATAGGCCGGGCAATCGTTGGGAACGGCATCCTGCCGGCGGAACGCCGCCACCAACGGCACGCCGGCGCGATCGCCCCAGGCAGCGACGTCCTGCCCGGCGGCCGCGTCCCAGCCGGCGCCGCCGATGATCGCCACCGGGCGCTCGGCCGTTGCCAGCAGGTCGGCAAGTTGCTCCATGGCGTCGGGGTCTGGCGCTTGTCCCACCCGCTCCACCCGCGGCCGGTCGACCGCCTCAACCTCGTCGAGCAGCATGTCTTCGGGCAGGGCCAGTACCACCGGGCCCGGCCGCCCGTTCATGGCAGTGGCATAGGCGCGCGCGACATATTCCGGAATGCGGCGCGCGTCGTCGATCCTGGCCGCCCATTTGGCGATAGGTCCGAACATGGCGGCGAAATCCACTTCTTGGAACGCCTCACGATCCCGCGTGCCGCGGTCGACGTCGCCGATGAACAGGATCATCGGCTGCGAATCCTGCATCGCTACATGAACGCCGATCGCCGCGTTGGTCGCTCCCGGCCCGCGGGTGACAAAGGCGATGCCGGGACGATGCACCAACGCGCCATCGGCACAGGCCATGAAGGCCACTCCGCCTTCCTGACGGCACGTGACCACCTCAATCTCCGGCGTATCCACCAGCGCGTCGAGCACGGCGAGGAAGCTTTCGCCCGGTACGGTGAAGATACGATCGCAACCTTGTGCGACGAGCTGATCGACCAGAATGCGGCCGCCGGTGCGGGTGGGTGTCTCCATGTCTGGGTGTGTAGAGCGACGAAGCGGCAAGGGAAACCGCCAACGCTCGACGGGCTGCCCTCGCTGGACCCGGCGCCCGAGCAGCTTCGCAATCCCCTTGCTAAGCCAATCGCCTTAGACAATCCTCCGCCGCAAAATAGCTGGGAGAGGATCATGGCGGATTTCGAGCTGGTCGCAGACGGGCTGCGCTTTCCGGAAGGGCCCGTGATGATGCCCGACGGCAGCATCATGCTGGTGGAGATCGAGCCGGGCCGCATCACCCGGGTCACGCCCGATGGCCGCAAGGAAACCGTGGCTGAGCCTGGCGGCGGTCCGAACGGCCTCGCGCTTGGGCCCGACGGAATGCTTTATTGCTGCAACAACGGCGGCTTCGACTGGCACGAGAACCGCGGAATGCTCTCGCCGGGCGGCATCGCTTCCAACTATTCGGGCGGGCGCATCGAACGGATCGACCCGGCGACGGGCAAGGTCGAGGTGCTCTACAAATCGGGCGACTTCGGCTGCGTGCTGCGCGGCCCCAACGATCTCGTGTTCGATGCGCATGGCGGCTTCTGGTTCACCGATCACGGCAAGATGGATTATGCCAAGCGCATCCACGACGTCGTTGGCATCTTCTACGCCAAGGCGGACGGCAGCCACCTGGAAGAAGTGATCTTCCCCTCCAACAACCCCAATGGCTGCGGCCTCTCCCCCGATGGGAAGACGCTTTATGCCGCGGAAACCTACACCTGCCGCCTTATGAAGTTTGACGTGACCGCGCCGGGCAAGGTCGATGATTCCGCTGGCGTCGGCGGCGCCGGGACGCCGGTCTATCGCCCTGCCGGCTGGAAGTTCTTCGATTCGCTGGCGGTGGAGGCTTCCGGCAACATCTGCGTCGCGACGATCGGCGAATGCGGCATCAGCGTGATCTCGCCGGAGGGGGAACTGGTCGAATTCGTCGCCACCGACGACATCTTCACCACCAACATCTGCTTCGGCGGCGATGACATGCGTGACGCGTATCTCACCCTGTCGGGCACCGGCCGTTTGGTGAAGACGCGCTGGAACCGCCCCGGCCTGAAGCTGGAATATTGACCTGCGCTCGCCCCCGGCCGACGTGCCGGGGGCCCGCTGCCTCCCCCGGCGATCCCGGCGCGTCGCCCGTTTGCCTTCTCCGTTCGGCCCGTTAAGGACCATCCCCATGCGTGATACCGTCATTTTCGATTTCGGCGGGGTGGTCACCTCGTCACCGTTCGAGGCGTTCAACCGGCTGGAGCGCGAGCGCGGGCTTCCGCACGATCTGATCCGCCGAATCAACGCGTCCAACCCGGACGACAACGCCTGGGCATTGTTCGAACGTGCCGAGATCGACGCCGCCGGCTTCGACACGCAATTTGCCGAGGAGGCGCGCGTGCTCGGTCATGAGCTGCGCGGCGAGGACGTGCTCTCGCTCCTTTCCGGCGACATCCGCCCGCGCATGGTGCACGCGCTGGATTGGCTGAAGACCAACGGCTACCGCCTCGGCTGCATCACCAACAACGTGCCCGCTGGCGAGGGCGCCGGCATGTCGCGCAGCGCGGAAAAGGCAGCCAAGGTCGCCGCCGTGATGGAACGGTTCGATCACGTCATCGAATCAAGCAAGATCGGCATCCGCAAGCCTGATCCGCGCATCTACGAACTGATGCTGACCACCTTGGGCAAGCCTGCCGCAAACTGCGTCTACCTCGATGACCTCGGCATCAACTGCAAGCCGGCCGCCGCGCTCGGCATGCACGCGATCAAGGTGACGGGAGAGGCGCAGGCGCTCGACGCGCTTGCCGATGCGCTGGGGGTCGAGCGCGGGACGTTCTGACCCGCCGCCCCCGATCAGCTGAAGCGCCCACCGCCCGGCAGATCGGTTGCCCGCATCGCGCGTGATCGCTAACTCGTATCGTTCGATACGACAGAAGGCGCACGCATGAACAAGCTCTATCCGGACGCCGCCGCGGCGCTTGACGGGTTGCTTCACGACGGAATGCTGATCTGCGCGGGCGGCTTTGGCCTGTGCGGCATTCCGGAACGGCTGATCGATGCCATTCAGGCGTCGGGCGCGAAGAACCTGACGATCGCCAGCAACAATGCCGGCATCGATGGCGAAGGGCTCGGCAAGCTGCTGCGCACGCGCCAGGTGAAGAAGATGATCTCCTCCTACGTGGGCGAGAACAAGGAATTCGAGCGCCAGTATCTGTCCGGCGAGCTGGAGGTGGAATTCTGCCCGCAGGGCACGCTCGCGGAACGCTGCCGCGCCGGCGGCGCCGGCATCCCCGGCTTCTACACCAAAACGGGCGTCGGCACCCTGGTTGCCGAGGGCAAGGAAGTGAAGGTGTTCGATGGGGAGGAATATATCCTCGAACGCGGCATCCGCGCTGACCTCAGCATCATCAAGGGCTGGAAGGCGGACGAAAGCGGGAACCTCATCTTCCGCAAGACCGCCCGCAACTTCAATCAACCGATGGCCACCGCTGGCCGGATCTGCGTCGCGGAGGTGGAGGAGGTCGTGCCCGTCGGCACCCTCGATCCCGACGCGATCCACTTGCCCGGCATCTATGTGAAGCGAATGATCGTCGGCGCGCCGTACGACAAGAAGATCGAATTCCGCACCACGCGGGCGAGGGAGAACGCGTGATGACCGAGCAGACCAAGGGCTGGGATCGCAACCAGATGGCTGCCCGCGCCGCCAAGGAGCTGCGCGACGGCTATTATGTGAACCTCGGCATCGGCATCCCCACGCTGGTGGCGAACAACATCCCCGCTGGCATGACCGTCACCCTGCAGAGCGAAAACGGCATGCTCGGCATCGGCCCCTTCCCCTATGAGGGCGAGGAGGATGCGGATCTCATCAACGCCGGCAAGCAGACGATCAGCGAGCTTCCCAGCAGCGTCTATTTCGGTTCCGATCAGAGCTTCGCCATGATCCGCGGCGGCCACATCGACCTGACGGTGCTTGGCGCGATGGAAGTGGCCGAAAACGGCGACATCGCCAACTGGATGATCCCGGGCAAGATGATCAAGGGCATGGGCGGCGCCATGGATCTCGTTGCCGGCGTGAAAAAGATCATCGTCGTCATGGAGCATGTGGCAAAGGACGGCAGCCCCAAGTTCATCCCGGCCTGCACCCTGCCGCTGACCGGAAGGAACGTGGTCGACATGATCGTGACCGACCTCGCCGTCTTCCAGCGCCCCGACCACCACAGCGCCTTCCGCCTGATCGAAATGGCGCCTGGCATCACCGCCGACGAAATTGCCGCAAAGACGACCGCGACCTACGAGGTTGCGCTGGGCTGACGCCGCCGGTCCTCTCGGCTCAACGCCGGGAGGACGACGGCCCAGACACCCCTGTAGGCGCGGCACACGCAATCTTTGTACCGCAGAACAGCTTCTACTCTTCCATTTATTGCGCCACCTCGTCTAAGGCGCCCCTCGTTATGGCCAGTCGTCCGCTTACTTTGTACGAAAAGGTCTGGGCCGCCCACGTCGTCGAACGTCGCGACGATGGCACGTGCCTGATCTATATCGATCGCCACCTCGTTCATGAGGTTACCAGCCCGCAGGCTTTCGAGGGGCTTCGCGCCGCGGGCCGCCGCGTACGCCGGCCGGATCTGACGCTTGCCGTTCCCGATCACAACCTGCCCACCACGCCGCGCGTCGATGCGGGGGGGCGTGAACTGCCGATCGCCGATCCCGAAAGCGCGACGCAATTGTCGGCGCTTCGCCAGAATGTCGCGGAATTCGGCGTGCCCTATATCGATGCGCTCGCCGCCGAGCAGGGCATCGTCCACGTCGTTGGCCCGGAACAGGGCTTCACCCTTCCGGGCACCACCGTCGTTTGCGGCGACAGTCACACCTCGGCGCACGGGGCTCTGGGCGCGCTGGCGTTTGGCATCGGCACCAGCGAGGTAGAGCATGTGCTCGCCACGCAGACGCTGCTGCTCAGCCCGTCGAAGACGATGGAAGTGCGGGTCGAGGGCAAGCTTGGCTTCGGCGTCACGCCGAAGGACGTGATCCTCGCCATCATCGGCCGCATCGGCGCGGCCGGCGGCACCGGCTATGTCATCGAATATACTGGCAACGTCATTCGCGAGATGTCGCTGGAGGGCCGGCTGACGGTCGCCAACATGTCGATCGAGGCCGGCGCACGTGCCGGCATGATCGCGCCGGACGACACGACGTTCGCTTATATCAAGGATCGCCCCATGGCGCCAAAGGGCGCGGATTGGGACAAGGCGGTCGCCTGGTGGCGCACCCTCGCCACCGATCCGGGCGCGACTTATGATCGGACGGTCCTGATCGACGCCTCGGAGATCGCGCCCGCCCTCACCTGGGGCACCAGCCCGGAGGACGTGGTTTCGATCACCGGAACCGTGCCGGAGCCCGAAAGCTTCGCCGACGCCTCCAAGCGCGAGGCGGCAAAGAAGTCGCTCGATTACATGGGGCTGACGCCCGGCACCCGGCTTCAGGACGTGCCGGTCCAGCATGTCTTTATCGGCTCCTGCACCAACAGCCGGATCGAGGATCTGCGCGCTGCCGCTGCCGTGGCGGACGGCAGGCGCGTTGCCGAAGGCGTGCGCGCAATGGTCGTCCCCGGGTCGGGACTGGTGAAGCGGCAGGCGGAGGCGGAAGGCCTCGACCGCATCTTCACGTCGGCCGGCTTTGAATGGCGGGAGCCCGGCTGTTCGATGTGCCTGGCCATGAACCCGGACAAGGTGCCCCCGGGCGAACGCTGTGCGTCCACTTCCAACCGCAACTTCGTTGGCCGGCAGGGGCCGGGTGCGCGCACCCACTTGCTCTCGCCAGCAATGGCGGCCGCCGCTGCCGTAACCGGGCACCTGGCGGATGTTCGCGAGTTGATGGCAAACGCCTGATCCACGTCGGTCCGGGCTGGAACCGGGGTGAGCAACGTTACCCCGGGCGTCAAATAGCCGTTATGGGACGCCCGCCGATTAACAAGGGAAGCGTAATGAAAAAGGTCTTTGTTCTGCTGATCGCAGGCTCCCTGTTGAGCGGCGTCGCCGCGTACGCCGCCATCGCCAAGCCGGCTGCGCTGGTTAAGCTGCGGCAGCGCTGATGGAGCCGGTTCGCACCGTATCGGGCAAGGCCTATCCCTGGGGCGCCAAGAACGTCGACACCGACGTCATCATCCCGGCGCATTGGCTGAAGACCATCACGCGCGCTGGCCTTGGTCGCGGCGCGTTCGAGACGGTGCGCGCACAGCCCGGCAATATCTTTGACGATCCGGCCTATGCCGGCAGCCCGATCCTGATCGCCGGCGACAATTTCGGCTGCGGGTCCAGCCGCGAACACGCTGCCTGGGCGTTGGGCGATCTGGGGATCAAGGCGGTGATCGCGCCCAGCTTCTCCGACATCTTTTCGGGCAATGCGTTCAAGAACGGAATCGTACCCGTTGTTCTGCCGCAGGATGCGGTCGATCGGCTGATCGAGGTCGCCAAGACCGACGAGATCACCATCGATCTGGAAACGATGACCGTCACCACGCCCTTCCAGGATCGCTTCACCTTTGAACTGGACCCGTTCCGTCGGCAATGCCTGATGGAGGGGCTGGACGAGGTCGGCCTGACGCTGGCAAGGGATACCGCGATTTCGAAATACGAGGCGATGCTGGACGAGCATCGGCCGTGGATCGCGGGAGAGACGAATGCGAGCATTGCTGTCGAGGGCGCCGGGCGGACCTGAAACGCTGGAGATCGGGGAGCTTCCCGATCCCGTCGCCAAGCCGGGTGAAGTGATCGTTGCCGTAAAGGCGTGCGCGATCAACTATCCCGACGTGCTGATCATTCAGGACAAATATCAGTTCAAGCCGCCTCGCCCGTTCGCCCCCGGCGGTGAGGTTTCGGGCGTCGTCGAAAGCGTTGGCGAAGGCGTGACGGCGTGGAAGCCGGGCGATCGTGTCATGGGCAACACCGGCAACGGCGGCCTGGTCGAGAAGATCGCGCTGAAGGCCGACAACATCTACGCCATCCCGGACGAGCGTTCGTTCGAGGAAGGCGCTGCCATGCTGCTGACCTATGGCACCACCATTCACGCGCTGCAGGATCGCGGCAGCATCAAGGCGGGCGACAACCTGCTGGTGCTGGGTGCCGCTGGCGGCGTGGGCCTTGCCGCCGTGGAGCTGGGCAAGGCGTTCGGCGCACGCGTGGTCGGCGCGGTGTCGAGCGAGGAAAAGGCGCAGGCGGTGCGCGATGCTGGCGCCGATGACGTGATCATCTATGGCCGCGCACCGTTCTCGAAGGATGAGAGCAAGGCGCTGGCCGACGCCTTCAAGGAAAAGGCGGGCAAGAACGGCTTTGACGTGATCTATGACGCGGTCGGCGGCGATTATGCCGAACCGGCGCTTCGCTCCATTGCTTGGGAGGGCCGCTATCTCGTGATCGGCTTCCCCGCCGGCATCCCGAAGATCGCGCTGAACCTGACCCTGTTGAAGAGCTGCGACATCCGCGGCGTATTCTGGGGTGCCCATGCGGCGCGCGAGCCGGTCAAGAACCGCGCCAGCATCAAGCAGCTGTTCGACCTGTGGGGCGAAGGCAAGATCGCGCCCAAGGTGACGGAAGTATTCCCGTTCGATCGCGGCGGCGATGCCATCGCCAAGATGGAAGGCCGCGCCGCCATCGGCAAGCTGGTGGTCCGCGTCGCCGACTGACGGGCTGGGACGTGCCGGGTCAGCCCGGCACGTCCCGCACCCGATCTGCCCGAGCGCACCCCCGCCCCGCGCCCCCACAACATGGTCTCGGGGACTAAGCGAAGCGCGCGCCTGACGCGATGTTCTCGAACGATCGCCACCGCCGGGCGATCGTAACCGGCAAATGGCCGAAAGCGCCCGCACCGCCCGGTCGCTCACAACACCTTTCAGGTCAGCGCTCTCGCGCTCAGCCGCGCTTCGGGGGCCGGACCGCTGATGGCTAGCGCTATCCGGAACAAGGCCAGCCAACGGCCATGACTGGCCAGAGTCAGGCCAAAAGCACCCGCGGCGGTTACGCAAGCGGCCACGCAAAACGTGGACTTACCGGAACGTCCAACCGCCGCGCCGCTCGCGGAGCCAGCCCCTCCCGGCTCGGGAGGGGCCAGTCCTTGTCAGCGCCCCAGAAGCATCCGCGCCTGGCTTGCCACCTGCGCCAGCATGGCGGCCGACGGGCTGCTCGCCTGCCGCGCCCGGTTGATCACGGCGGTAAAGCGCGCCACCGGCGCCTCGTTTTCCGTCAGCCATTTATTGACTGACGCGCTGGAATCGCACGGTTCTTCCCGCGACAGGAAGTCGAGCCGCATCTGCTCGAAATCCCGAACCAGCCCGGCCACCAGCAGCCGCTCCCACGGATCCGTCGGCTCGAGACGCGCAGCTGCCGCCTGCGCCCAGTCGAGCCCCAGCGCCTCGCCAAGCCGCGTGTAGGCACGGGTCAGCTCGGTTTCATCCGTCTTCGACTTCGCGCTGAGATCAACGAGCCCGATGGCCCCATCCATCTCATGCAAGCGCACGACCCGCGCCGCCAGCGACTCGGGCGCTCCGGCCGCCGCCAGGGACTGTGCCATGCGCGCACTTTCCGACCGCGCTTCCTGGAGCAGCAGGTCGCTCGCCTGGCCTTGCAGCTTGGCGACGCCCTTACCGATCCGTTCCAGCACCTCACCGGGCAGAGTACCGGGCGCGACGACGCGAAGCAGATCCGCGACTTGCGAGCGCACCGCCCGCGCGACGCCGTCGAACAGGGCAATGCGCCCGTCCTCGGACATGCTGCCGGTCTCGATGTCGCGCCACAGCGTGCCGAGGTCGAACAATCGCTCGATCACGACAAACATGGCCGCGACGTCGCCCAGCGCCGCCCCTTCTTCCTCGGCCAGCTCGAACGGGTTCAGGATCCCGATGCGATTGACGATGCGGTTGGCCAGCTTCGTGGCGACGATCTCGCCCCGCAGCTGGTGATGGTCGATCGCTTCGCCAAATCGCTGCTGCATTTCCGCCGGGAAGGCGGCGCGCAGATCAGGCTGGAGCAGCGGATCGGCGCCCAGCCCAGCCGCCTCGATGGCGTCCTGCAGCGCAAGCTTCGCCGTGGATAGCAGCACCGCGAGCTCCGGCCGGGTCAGGCCGCTTCCCTCTGCGGCACGGCGCAGCAGATCCTCGTTGCCCGCCAGGCCCTCCACCCGGCGATCAAGGCGGCCCGCGGCTTCGAAGATCTCGATGACGCGCACGAAGCTTGGCACGGCGCGAACGCCGCCCCGCTCCGCGATCGACAATGCCAGCGTCTGGAGCCGGTTATCCTCAAGCACCAGATGCGCGACATCGTCCGTCATCGCGCCCAGCAGCGTGTTGCGATCATCGAACGAGAGGCGACCCTCGGCCATCTCACGGTTCAGCGCGATCTTGATGTTCACTTCATTGTCCGAACAATCCACGCCGGCGGAATTGTCGATGAAGTCCGTGTTGATCCGGCCGCCCTTCGCAGCGAACGCGATACGTGCCGCCTGAGTCACGCCAAGGTTCGCGCCTTCGCCGATCGCCGTTGCTCGGATGTCCTCTGCATCGACGCGCAGACGATCGTTGGCCGGATCCCCGACTGCCGCATTGTTTTCGGAAGCGGCCTTCACATACGTGCCGATCCCACCGAACCACACCAGGTCGACCGGTGCCTTGAGAATGGCGGAGATCAGCGCGGCGGGTTCCAGCTCATCCGCGATGATGCCGAGTGCGGTCTTCACCTCCGGGGTCAACCGGATCGTCTTGGCAGTGCGCGCGAAGACGCCGCCACCTGCGGAAATCAGGCCCTTGTCATAATCCTCCCAGCTGGACCGCGGCAGGCTGAACAGCCGTGCGCGCTCCGCCCAGCTCTTCGAGGGATCGGGATCCGGGTCGAGGAAGATGTGCCGGTGATCAAATGCCGCCACGATCTTGAGCGTCTGCGACAGCAACATGCCGTTGCCGAACACGTCGCCCGACATATCGCCGCAGCCGACGACACGGATGACATCCTTCTGAACATCCACCCCGCGCTCGGCGAAGTGACGCTGCACGGAAACCCACGCGCCGCGGGCGGTGATGCCCATCGCCTTGTGGTCATAGCCCTGCGAGCCGCCGCTGGCGAACGCATCGCCCAGCCAGAAGCCGCGTTCCAGCGCGATGGCATTGGCGACATCGCTGAACGTCGCCGTTCCCTTGTCGGCAGCGACGACGAAATAAGGATCCTCACCGTCGTGAACCCGGACGCCCTCCGGATGCACCACCTTGCCTGCAACGATATTGTCGGTGATCGACAGCAGCGTGCGGATGAAGACGCGATAGCTTTCCTTGCCTTCAGCCAGCCACGCGTCCCGGTCCGTCGCGGGATTGGGCAATTGCTTGGGATAGAAGCCGCCCTTCGCACCGGTCGGCACGATCACCGCGTTCTTCACGCGCTGCGCCTTCATCAGCCCCAGGATCTCGGTACGGAAGTCGTCGCGTCGATCGGACCAGCGCAGGCCACCGCGAGCAACCGGTCCGGATCGCAGGTGGATGCCTTCCACCCGCGGAGAATAGACCCACACCTCGCGCCACGGCAGCGGTGCCGGCAGGCCAGGGATGCGGCTGCTGTCGAGCTTGAAGGCGAGCGCTTCGGCCGCAGCCGAGGCGAACGCATTCGTGCGCAGCGTGGCGGCGATGACCGCCTTGAACGCGCGCAGGATGCGATCGTCGTCGATCGCCGTCACCGCGTCGAGACCGGCAGCAATCTCTGCATCGACAGCCGCGACATCGCCTTGCGCGTGCGGATCATGCGCCAGGGTGAAACGATCGATCAGCGCCTTGGCCAATGCCGGTGCCCTGCCCAACGCTTCGGCCACGGTGGTCAGGCTATAGGTCAGCCCCGCCTGTCGCAGATAGCGGAACCAGGCGCGGTAGAGCAGCACGGCCGCAGGCTTCAGTCCCGCGACCAACATCAGGCGGTTGAACGCGTCGTTCTCCGCCGCGCCCTTCAGCACCGCTGCGATCGCGTCTTCCAGCACCTCGCGATCGATGTTCGCGACGTCACCTTGCGGCTGCACGATGAAGTCGTGAACGAAGCTGTCGCTATCCTCGCGCAGGCGCGTCGGCAGCTCGCCGATCACGCGATAGCCGAAATTCTCGAGAACCGGGACCGCTTCGGACAGCGCCAGCGCACCGTGCGATTTGTAGATCTTCAGTCGGTGATCGGCACCGGGCGCGGGCGGATAGATGTGCACCGCACGGTCGCTCTCATCGGCCAGCTCGGAAACCCGCAACACGTCTTCCGCCGCTTCATCGGCTGTCGAAACGTTGCGATAATTCAGCGGGAAAGCACCGGCCCAACGAATGGCCAGCCGGGCCGCGCGGGCAGGCGCAATGCGCTCCGCCAGTGCGGCTTCGACGTCACGCTCCCAGCCGCGAACCATCTTTTCGAGGCGAGCGTCCAGCGGCTCCACGTCCGGCATGATGCCGGACTGCCGCAGGTCGATGGTATAGCGGATCAGCGCGACCCGGCCGTCCTCCAGCGCGATCGACCAGTTCAGGATGCTGCCGTTCGCCGCGTCGGCCAGCATGTCGCCGATAGCAACGCGCCGGGTGGTGGATACATCATCGCGGGGCAGCCAGACGAAGGCGAACAGGTGTCGGCCCAGCGCGGACCGAACAAGCACCAGCTTCGGCCGCGGCCGATCGGCAAGGCTCATCGCCGTCAGCGCGAGTTCTTCCACCGCCTCGGCGGACACGGCGGTCACCAGATCATGCGGCAGCGTGGCCATCGCATGGGTCAGCGCCTTGCCGGTATGGCCGGCGGGATCGAAGCTCAGCTTCGCTTCAAGGTCCGCAAGGCGCTGGCGCAGCACCGGCACGCTGCGTGGCGGAGCCTTGAGCGCGGCCGAGGTCCAGAGGCCGGCGTGGATCGACAGGCCGGCGATGGCCGCCCCACGACGGATCGGCACCACGATCAGGTCCAGCGGCACGCGGCGGTGAACCGGCGAGATCAGGCTGGACTTCAGCAGCAGCGGCCCGCCCTTGCCGCTGGCGAAATACTCCAGCGCCAGACGTCGTGACCGCTCGGCAAGCAGCGGCGGCTCATGCGCATTGCGGGCAATGCCTAGCGGCTCGCCATCCACTGCCCCGTCTGCCATCCACCGCTCATGGCCGAGCAAAGTGAAATGCCGGTCCAGGAACCAGCGCATTAGCGCGGCGCCTTCATGGTCGCCGCCAGTATCCTCGATGCCAGCAGCGTCGGCCGCCAGCGTCGCCTGCATCCGCCGCCAGTCGGCAACGGCAACCCGGACGTTCGAAAGATCGCTGATCAATGCATCGATGAGTTCACGCCGGTCGCGTGCGTCGGCTCGCTCCGTTTCGATATAGATCATCGATTCCGGGGATCCGCCGTCGTCTACCCCCTCGAGAACACCTTCGGCGTCTCGTCGTACTGGCACCACTGGATGGATAATACGATCGATAGCGATGTCGTGATCGCCAATTGCACCCGCGATTGAATCTACCAGGAAGGGCATGTCGTCGTTGACGATCGCCATGCGCATGCGCCGCTGCGGGCCCTCGCCGGGCAGCGGCTCCAGCGCGACCGCAACGGTACCGGGAGCCCGCACCTGGGCGGTAGCGGCCAGGAAGGCGGCGGCGTCAACCTGCTCCTCTCGTCCAAAGCCGTTCAATTCACCCGGCAGAGCGCCCTTGGTCAGCCGGTCAGCGAGCGCTTGTGTCAGCGCCTTCATCGAGGTTTTCGACATGGCCGAGCCTATGCGCCCGAGTGGCGCGGGGCTCAACCCTTGTTTCCGATGCAACTATCTCAGGGAAGCGCGGCAGCTGCCCGGCTCGCGAGGTCCTGATCGTCGGGAATTGCGCCAAGTATGTCGAACATGCCGTCGCCACGCGCCTGGGCGAGAAGGACAACCATCTGCTGCGGACCTGCCGGCACGTCCAGCGCCAGAGTAGCGATGGGCAGTCGCTGAAGATCCGAGGGGCTGCGGACGTCGTCGCGCGATGCGCTCGGCCCGTCGGCCCACACGGTCGGCACCGCTTCTACCCTGGGCTGGCTGCGCACGGCGGCCGCGAGCTCCGCGTCGAGTTGCGCTTGCTCGGCCGCACCAACGATCTCCTTCCAATTGATCACGCCATAGACGTGATCAATGACGTTCCCGTCGGAGGAGAATGGCATCAGGATGCCGCGATACAGGGTGTTATGCCCACGCGTGCCTACGAACTCGGCCTCGAAGCCGATCGGCGCCCGATTCGCGATGATCTGCAGATAATGATCTGTCAGCCGCGAAAGCAGCGAACGGGCGGGCACCTGAGAGATTCGCGTGATCTCCTGATGTACGCCGCATTCCTCGCTCAGCGCCTCGCCGATGGCGCTAATCGCCGGGTCGTCCATGCCGCCCGTGAAGTCCAGCAACACGCCATGCGCCTGGAAGTCCGTTGGGCCTGCGGATTCCAGATCTTCGATGGCCGGGTACGCACGGCCCTTCAGCAGGGACACCCAATGATTGTACGCGCGGACGTGCATGCGCCGCTCGTCACTGCCAATCACCTTCGTCGCCTCGCCGATTCCCCCCTCGGTCGGGTCACTGCCCCGGTCGGCGCGTGCCCCATCGAAGCCGCGGATATCCATGATGTTCGTCCTCTGGAGCTCATGCCCTGCCCCCTTATTGCCGCGCGCGTGGTAAAGAGCGCGTAAACTCGAGAGCCGCTTGCACTGTGCGCGAACCCCTGCTAGGCGCCCCGCTCCGACGCGCTGAACTGCGCATCGTGCCGCGTTAGCTCAGCTGGTAGAGCATCGCATTCGTAATGCGGGGGTCGCAGGTTCGAGTCCTGCACGCGGCACCACTTCCCGTCGAACACGGGCGCCAGGCCCAAGGCAAAGTTCGGCCTTTCCCGTTATTCTCTCGATGGTTCGCGGAGTGACCGTTGGTTTCTCCAGCGAGGCGCAACTGCTCAGCCCATGGCAGACCGCTCCTTTATCTCTTCGCTCGGCCGCGTTCAGGCTGAGCTGGATGTGCAGCTCGGCCACAAGGGGCATTGAGCTCCGTTACCTAGCTCCGCGCCTCCTGCCCTGCCCGGACCTTATCCTTGCATGGTGGGACACGCGGGCGACGAGCAACGCGAGGTCTTCGGGGCTGATGTCGAACGTCTCGCCGAGGTCAGCAAGTGCGCGATCGATGTCCTCGGGATGAGGGTCCGAGACGCGATCGATCTGCTGGGGCAGCGAAGGGGCGCGGTGGGGATAAGAATGGTGGGAGAAGCGGTGGAACAGCAAACCTGCGAGGGTCAGGAGCACGGCGTTGATCCCGACCGGCACCAGCGCAAATAGATAGCCCGCGGATACGACGGCGGGCCCGCCAACCACGGCGGTCAGCGCCGCCGCACCGCCCGGCGGGTGCAGGCAGCGCAGCAGCGACATGATCAGGATGGCAGCGCCTACCGCCACGCCGGCGGCCAGCGCCACATCCGGCACGAGCCGCCCGACGGTGATCCCGACCAGAGCGGAGATGATGTTGCCCCCGATCACTGGCCATGGCTGAGCAAGCGGGCTGGCCGGCACCGCGAACACGAGCACGGCCGACGCCCCCATCGGAGCGACAATCATCGGCAGCGGCGCCATGTCCTTCAGCAGAAGGAAACTCACCGCTGCGGTGATTACGATTCCCGCCAGTCCACCAGCACTGGCGACCACCCGATCGCGCAGCGATCCGCCGGCCAGAATTGCGCGAAAGAGTGGAACCACGCCCGCTTACCGCTGGCTCGCCGTCCAATCCGCGACTTTCCGTTCCAGCACCGGCATCGGCAAAGCGCCCGTATCCAGAACAGTGGCATGAAACGCGCGCGGATCGAAGCGATCGCCCAACGCACGCCGCGCCTCCGCTTTCAGGCGAAGAATGGTCAGCTGGCCGATCTTGTAGGCGAGCGCTTGCCCCGGAATGGCGATGTAACGCTCCACCTCCGCCACCGCATCGCTTTCAGGCATCGGCGAATTGTCGAGCATGTAACGAACCGCTTGGTCGCGGCTCCAGCCCTTGGCGTGAATGCCCGTGTCGACCACCAGCCGCATGGCGCGCAGCATCTCGTCGTTCAGCCCACCCATCCGCTGATAGGGATCGGTCTCAAGCCCCAGCTCCGGATAGAGCGTCTCGGCATACAGGCCCCAGCCTTCGGAGAAAGCCGTATTGCCGCCGAAACGCATGAAGGCCGGCAAACTGGCATTTTCCTGGGCGAGACTGATCTGGAAGTGATGGCCGGGCACCGCCTCGTGAAGATACAGCGTCTCCATGCCCCACAGATAGCGGTTCGGCAGATCATAGGTGTTATAGTAAAAGACGCCGGGGCGCGAACCATCGGGCGTGCCGGACTGATAGGATCCCGCCGCCGCCGTCTTTTCCCGGAATGCCGGAACCGGCCGGATCTCGAGCGGTGTCTTCGGGATCAGGCTGAACTGCTCACGGACCCGCGCATCGACCTTCTTTCCGACCGCCGCGTATCCCGCTGCGATCTCTTCGGCGGTTTTCGGCTGGAAACGCGGATCGGTCCGCAAATGTTGGAAGAATTCCGGCAACGTACCCTTGAACCCGGCGCGGCCCTTCTGAGCTTCCATTTCGGAAAGGATGCGCGCTACCTCGGAAAGGCCGAGTTCGTGCACTGCCTCCGCCTTCAGCGGCAGAGTGGTGCTGTTCTCGATCAGATATTCGTACCAGGCGGCGCCACCCGGAAGCGCTGACAAGCCGACGGTGTCGCGCGCACGCGGCAGATATTCGTTCTGGAGAAACTCGCGCAAGCGTCGGTGCGCGGGATTGAGGACGTCACGCACCTGCTGGGCATAGGCCTTGGTCAAGCGAGAGCGATCGGCCGCCCCGACGGCGTCGGGGAACTTCGTCACCGGTTCATAGAAAAGCGACGCCTCCGGCGCTCCGGCCAGAATGTGATCCAATTGGCCGATCACATTCTGCACGACCAGCTTGGGTGGCATGATCCCGCGCTTCATGCCCTCACGTGCGCGGGCGATCATACGATCTACCACCTGGGCATATTGAGCGTTGCGTTTCAGGTTGTTGTCGTAATCGAGCACCGTCTTGAACGGCGCCGCACCTTGGCTGGAGGCGAATTCCGGATAAAAGGTCTGCAATCCGCCGAAATGGTTGATCGGCAATACTTCGCTGATCCGCAGCAGCGCGGGCGTATAGCCCTTCAGATCACGCTCCCGATCCGACTTGAACACATCATAAGCAATGCGGTCCACCGCAGAAAGGCGATCGCGGTTCACTCGGCCCAGCGCCTTCAGATCATCAACCAGAGCCTGCCGCTCCGCTTCCTCGTAAGCGGGGGTGAGGTAATCGCCCAAGCGATCGGCATAGCGAAGGTCGCCGCGGAAGATCGCCTCCACGGGATTGCGCCGCAGCCTGGCTTCGTCGCTGTCGTTGAAGATCTGGCGCAGCTTGGCACCCTCGGCAGCGGCGTCACCCGCAGGCACGGCTGAGCCGGGCGTCGCCACCGGGGCCTGGGCGGCGGCCATAGCGGGAAGAGCAACAGACAGAAGCAGCGGAAGCAGGACGCGCAAGGTGGGTGTGCCTTTCGAGTGGGTTGCGCCCGGATCGGGGCAAGCGGCCATTTGCCAGTATTAAGTGTCTTTTGAAATGCTTCTCGCAGCGGCGATCGAGATAACCGCGAGGGGTTGTTCGCTAACTCGCTCGAAAACTGGCGCCCGATCGGGCGAGAGCATGGGCCGCGATGGGTCCGCACCATGGCGCCGTGCGGTCGCGCTTTCCGGGAGGCACGGCGGCTCGCGCCATCTCACTCGCCGCTGGGGCGTTTATGCCCGCTGCCGACAGCCAGCAGCGTCCCTAAACGAAAATGGGCCGCCCGGTTGTCCCGGACGGCCCTTCCCTCTCCTATTTCGAAGCGGGGAAAATTAGCTGGACGAAGAAAGATTCACTGCCGCGTACTTGCCGCGACGATCAACTTCGAGTTCGAAGGACAGGCGATCGCCTTCGTTCAGGCTGGACATGCCAGCACGCTCGACAGCCGAGATGTGCACAAAGGCATCAGGCTGACCATCGTCGCGCTGGATGAAGCCGAAGCCCTTCATCGCGTTGAAGAACTTGACGGTTCCCGTGGCCTTTTCGCCAGTCAGCTGACGCTGCGGGCCACCGGCACCGGCGCCACCAGCACGCGGCGCGCGCTCGCCACCGAAGCCGCCCTCGCGCGGTGCGCGGTCGCTCACCGGCATCGGCTCGCCTTCGATCTTCAGCTCGGTCGCCGAGATGCGGCCACCGCGGTCGACCAGCGTGAAGCCGAGCGGCTGACCTTCCGCAAGAGCGGTAAGCCCGGCCTGCTCAACAGCAGAGATGTGGACGAACACGTCTTCGCCGCCGTCATCACGAACGATGAAGCCGAAACCCTTCTGGGCGTTGAAGAACTTTACAACACCGGTGCCCTCGCCGACGACCTGCGGGGGCATGCGGTTCCCACCGCCGAAGCCACCACCGCCGCCGCCGCCGCCGCGGAAGCCACCGCCGCCGCCGCCGAAGCCGCCGCCGCCGAAGCCGCCACCACCGCCGCTACGGAAGCCGCCACCGCCGAAGCCGCCGCGGTCACCGCCGAAGCCGCCGCCACCAAAGCCGCCGCCGCCGAAACCGCCGCCGCCGAAATCACCGCCGCCGAAATCGTCGCCACCGAAGCCGTCACGCTTGTCGCGCCCGCGTCCGCCACGATTGCCGCGGCCACCTTTTTCGTAACCCATAAACCCTGTTCGTCTTCCCGCTCCGCCCGCAAATCAGTTTCAAGACCCGCGCGATGGACGGCCGGCGCAGGGCTTTGTGACGCGGAAGCTGGTGCGCCACAGGACTCGTCATAGCGCATCGGCGCGCCTGCTGCGAACAGATTCGTCGTGAAAAGCAAGTATTGCGCATCGATCATTGCGCAACTGTCGCGTTCAAAGCACAGGTTATCGCGCTAACAACCATTGTATCACCCGTTTTCCGCGGGTTGTTGAGCCTGACGGCGCCCCGCGCTACGGCGGGCGAATGGCCGTTTATTTTCATGAAGAAGATCTTCCGGGCGATGTGTTCGCACCCGGCGCCCCGCTTGCCGTCGACACGGAGACGATGGGGCTCATCACGCCGCGCGACCGGCTCTGCCTCGTGCAGATCTCGGACGGGCTGGGTGACGAGCATCTCGTCCGCTTCAATCCGGGTTCCACCTACGCCGCGCCGAACCTGCGTGCGGCGCTCGCGGATCCTGCCAGATTGAAGCTATATCATTTCGGCCGCTTCGATATCGCGGCGATCCGGCACTATATGGGGATTGTTGCCGCCCCGGTTTATTGCACCAAGATCGCGTCGCGTCTGGTCCGCACCTACACGGACCGCCACGGGCTGAAGGAATTGGTGCGCGAGCTGCTGGGGCAGGAAATTTCCAAGCAGCAGCAATCGTCCGACTGGGGCGGGCCGGAGCTCAGCGAAGCACAGCGCGAATATGCTGCCTCCGACGTGCGGTATCTGCATCGCCTTCGTGACGAGCTCGACAAGCGACTGGCGCGCGAAGGACGCACCGAAATCGCGCAGGCGTGCTTCGATTTCCTGCCCCATCGCGCCGAACTCGATCTGGCCGGCTGGCCGGAGGTGGACATCTTCGCGCATGCTTGAGGACCGTTTCGGCTCCCCGGCCATGTTCGTGCAGTGCCGGCAGGCGCGAATCGAACAAACCGGGGCAGCGCGAAACTTTCGCGGTCCTCCGCGTTTGGTAAGTTCCGCCTCGGCGGGAGGGTTCACGGCGGGGAAGCGCGCGCATGTCTGAAATCGCGGTCCGGGAACGTACGCGGCGTCAGCGATGGGCGGCCCCGGGGAGCCGGCACGACCGGATCATCTCCATCACCCACTGGCTGCTTCCGGTGCTGATCGGCGTGCTCGCGGCATTCCTGGTCATGGCGCCGCTGACGACCGCAGGGGATGTCTCGTTCGTGCTCGACAAGAACAAGGTCGAGGTCGCGAAGGAACGCCTGAAGATCCAGCGCGCCCAATATCGCGGGTCGGACGCGAAGGGGCAGCCGTTCACGTTGAACGCCGGCTCCGCCGTCCAGCGAAGCTCCGCAGAGCCGATCGTCGAGATCAGCAAGCTGGCGGCGCAAATCCGCCTTCAGGACGGACCGGCCACGTTGACCGCCCCGACCGGCCGCTACGATATGGAAAGCGAGCGGGTGAAGGTCGACGGCCCGATCGCCTTTCGAGGTCCGAACAACTACACGCTCGATACTCAGGACGCGACGGTGGACCTGAAGACGCGCAAGCTGCGCTCGACGGACGGCGTGACCGGCACGGTTTCCCAAGGAAGCTTCAGCGCAAACAGGCTTGATGCGGATCTGGAGGCCAGAACCGTCACTTTGCGTGGCAATGCCCGCTTGCGCGTGAACCCGCGAGGGGCGAGATAGCGCGCCATGAAACGCGTGGCCCTCCTCGCCCTTCTGTTCGCATCCGGCGCGATCGCGCAGACGCGTCACAACACCAACGCCCCGATCGATTTCGGTGCCGACACGATCGAGCTGCAGGATCGCGCCAATCGGGCGGTGCTTTCCGGCAATGTCGCCGTCCGGCAGGCGGAAATGTCGCTCAACGCTGCGCGAATGACCGTCAGCTACACGGGACAGGTGGTTGGCGGTAATCCGCAGGTATCGCGCCTCGACGCCGCCGGCGGCGTCGTCGTGCGCCGGCCCGACCAGACGGCGCGCAGCCAATATGCCGTGTACGATCTGAACCGGCGAATCATCACCATGGTGGGCGCGGTCAGCCTGACGCAGGGCGCGAATACCGTGAATGGCGGGCGGCTGACGATCAATCTCGATACGGGACGCGCCGTAATCGACGGGTCATCGGTTCGTGGTGGCACCGGCGCCGGAAACGTCACGACGGCTCCGTCAGGCCGGGTCACGGGCACTTTCTCCGTGCCGAACCGCGACTGATCGAAAGAGGGCTTCCGCCACGCCGCAAGCTCATGCATGATTCCTGCCAAGTCGGTACGCGGCAGCGTGCCGGCCGGGCGAGCGCAAGGCTGCAGACGAACGATGGACGATAGTACCACCCTCTCCCATGCGGAGCCCATCCACGAGGCGCCGATCTCGAGCGGTCTTCAGGTCGTTTCCATCGCCAAGTCGTATGACAAGCGCGTCGTCCTGAGTGACGTGTCCGTGTCTGTGGCGCGGGGCGAAGTGGTTGGCCTGCTCGGCCCGAACGGCGCTGGCAAGACGACCTGCTTCTACTCGGTGATGGGTCTGGTGAAGCCGGACGCTGGCCGAATCATGCTCGACGGCGAGGACATCACTGGCCTGCCCATGTACCGCCGCGCGATCCTGGGTCTGGGATATCTGCCGCAGGAAACGTCGATCTTCCGTGGTCTGACCATCGAGAAGAACATCCTGACCGTACTCGAACTCGCCGAGCCAGATGCTGCCGCGCGGCAGCGCAAGCTTGATACGCTGCTGGAGGAATTCGGCCTGACGCGGCTGCGTGATGCGCCGGCAATGGCCCTGTCCGGCGGTGAGCGGCGCCGCGCGGAAATCGCCCGCGCGCTGGCGGCCGACCCGACGATCATTCTTCTCGACGAGCCTTTCGCCGGCATCGATCCGCTGTCGATCGCTGACATTCGCGCATTGGTGAAGCAGCTGAAGCAACGCGGCATCGGCGTACTGATCACCGATCACAATGTGCGCGAGACGCTGGACATCGTCGACCGCGGCTACATCATCTACGATGGGCGCGTGCTGTTCACGGGCGCGCCGGCGGATCTCGTCGCTGATCCGAACGTGCGGCGCCTGTATCTGGGCGAAGAGTTTTCGCTCTGAGCTGATGGGGATGGCCGCCATCATCGTCATTCCGGCGACAGATGGGATCGCATGGGGGCAGGCCAGGCGGGGCTGCGGCAACACCTCGCTGATCAACTCACCCGCGAAATCCGCTGCCCGATGAGCCTCGCGCCGCGCCTCGATCTACGCCAGTCACAATCGCTGGTGATGACGCCGCAGCTGCAGCAGGCGATCAAACTGCTGACGCTATCCAACCTCGAGATCGAGGGCGTCATCGCCGAAGAGATCGAGAAGAACCCTCTTCTTGAAGCCGTCGCGACCTCCGATGAGGCACCGGTGGCCGAGCGCGAGCCCGATCTGGTCCGTGACGAACCCGCTCCGGCCGACGAACTCGTTCTCGCCGGAGAGGCGGCCGGTGAGACGCTCGACGTGGATATCGCCGCGGAGCGGTTCGATGACAGCCCGTCGGACAGCATGATCGGCGCGGGCGACGGGCTTGGTGTCACCGGCGCGGCCGGGGGTCTGGGCGAGGACGCCCCTGATCTCGATGCGTTTGCGGCCGCCAGCCCGACGCTTGCCGATCATCTGCTCCATCAGGCTGGCGAAGTGTTGGCGGGCGCGGACCTGTTCGTCGCCCAGCATCTCATCGACCTCATTGACGAGACCGGTTACCTCACCGCCAACCTGCTCGACGTTGCCGCACGGCTCGGCGTGCCGCTGGCGCAAGTCGAGCGGGTTCTCGCCGTTATTCAGACCTTTGATCCCACCGGGGTGGGCGCGCGCGATCTGGCCGAATGTATCGCGCTACAGGCCAAGGAGGCGGATCGCTATGACCCGGCCATGGCCCGGCTGATCGATCATCTCGACCTCGTCGCCCGGGGCGATCTTCCACGGCTGAAGCGCATTTGCCAGGTCGATGACGAAGACATGGCGGACATGATCCGCGAGCTGCGCAACTATGATCCGAAGCCCGGCGCGCGCTTCGGTGGCGAGCCGATGCAGGCCGTGACACCCGACCTTCACGTGCGCCGGACGCGCGGCGGCTGGCTAGTGGAACTCGACAATTCCACCTTGCCGCGCGTTCTGGTAAACCGGCGCTACCATGCGGAACTCTCTTCCGGGCCGCAGGACAAGGCGTCGAAGGCGTGGCTTGGTGACATGCTGGCCAGCGCCAACTGGCTGGTGAAGGCCCTGGATCAACGCCAGAAAACCATCATCCGCGTCGCGACCGAGATCGTGCGACAGCAGGAATCCTTCTTCCTTCACGGCGTGTCGCACCTTCGCCCGCTCACCCTGCGTCAGGTGGCAGACGCGATCGAAATGCACGAGTCCACCGTCAGCCGGGTGACGTCGAACAAATATCTGAGCTGCGCGCGCGGCCTGTTCGAGCTGAAATACTTCTTCACCTCCGCGATCCAGGCCGCCGATGGCGGCGACGCCGTGTCGGCAGAGGCAGTGAAGAGCGCGATCAAGAGCCTGATCGCCAACGAGGGCGCGAAGGTTCTCAGCGACGATACGTTGGTTGAATTGCTCAACGCGAAGGGCTTCGACATCGCGCGACGCACCGTGGCGAAATATCGCGAGGCGATGGGCATCGGCAGTTCGGTGCAACGGCGCCGCCAGCGCGCGCTCGGCGGCGGTTAGACGCCGAAGGAGCGCGTGCCGCTCCCTCGATGTCGACAGGCCCTGAGCGGCCTCTCAGGCCAGCAGGCGGCGCGGCACCTTTACCTTCATGTCCAGCAACTGCTGCCCCTTGCCCTTGGCAAGCGCATCGAGGCGGAGGCTGGCAAACTGCCCGCCGCCGAGTGACTGGATGCAGTGGAGGTTGATCGCATTCATGCCGGGTAGCTCGTAGCGTCGCACCTCCGGGTGGCTGGCGCCTTCGAACTCATGCGCAAAGAAGGCCTTCACCGCCTCTTCCGTCAGCCCGGCGCGGATCCAGGGCAGGAACTCCGGGCGGCGCGCAATGACGCCGACGTTGAAGGCATTGCCCTTGTCGCCGGAACGCGCCCAGGCGATCTCGATCAGCGGCACTTCGATCAGGTCATCATCGCTGGCAGCATCGCCACCCGGCGTCGGTCTTACGATCATCGTCTCGTCAAACGGTGTGGACGGTGCAGGATTGGCAACGGTGATCGTCTCCCCGCCCAGCGACACCTGGGCCGACACGGACCCACCATCGACCAGGAACGAAAACACCTGCGACACCGGCGAGATGGTCGGCCGCGCGCCGAACCAGCCGGTCGAGCCGACACTCATCGACGTGGTCGGCGAGTCAAACTCGCGCATCATGATGCCCAGCGCTTCCGCATCTTCGTGCTCGGCACCAATACGGGCGATCACCTCGCGGGTGGCGGACAGCGTCGGGTTCGCCTGCGCGCCATAACTTGCCTCGGTGCCCAGCAATTCGACGCGGGTATCGCGCAGCGGCGGCAGGTTGCGGCCGCGCAGCATTTCGCCCACCCGCGTCAGCACCGCCTCCGCCTGTGCCTGCGCCTTCTTCGCGGCATCGCGCCCGACCACCGGCATGATGCCGATGAAGCGGTGGCCATTCTCGAAGGTGACACAGGTCTTGAGCTTACCGGTCGGCGGGTAACCCTTCGCATTAGACACCCGCACCCGCCCCTCACCATCGGCAGTGACGCTGAGCTGCGAGAAATCGCACACGACGTCCGGCAGCGCATAGGCCTGCGGGTCGCCGACCTCATACAGGATCTGCTCCGACACGGCCGCTGGGGAGACGAGCCCGCCGGTGCCTTCCGGCTTGGTGACCACGAAGTCGCCATCAGCGTGGCACTCGATGATGGGATAGCCGATGTGCGCCCAGTCCGGCACCTTCTCCCAATCGGTGAACAGGCCGCCAGTGGCCTGCGCGCCGCATTCGATGACATGGCCGGCCAGCGATCCCGCCGAAAGCTGGTCATGATCGTCCGCGCTCCAGCCGAACTCATGCATCAGCGGCCCAAGCGTCAGCGCGCTGTCCACCACGCGGCCAGTGATGACAACATCCGCCCCGGCGGCCAGCGCCGCCGCAATCGGGCCGCCACCAAGATAGGCGTTGGCGGTCCACACCTTCTTCGGATCGGGGAACGGCGCTTCGTTGAACATCTCGACCACGCCCGTTGCGGCGAAGTCTGGCACACGATCGATCAGATCGTCGCCGGTCACGATTGCAATCTTGAACGAAAGCCCGGCTTCGGCAGCAATCTGTTCCATGCGGGCGCGGCATGCCTCGGGGTTCACGCCGCCTGCGTTGGTCACTACCCGAACGCCCTGCTCCTTGAACTCGCGCAGATTGTCCTTCCACACCCATTCGGTGAAATCGCGCGCATAGCCTTGATCGGGCCGCACCTGCTTCAGCTGGCCGAGCGGCGCCATGGTCGCTTCGGCGAGGTAATCGAGGATCATGTAGTCGATCACGCCGCTTGCCAGAAGCTGCGGCGCTGCAACCGAACTATCGCCCAGGAAGCCGCCTGCGCCTCCGATCCGGACCACCTTGGCCATATCACTCTCCCGCATGTTTTGCAGGAGCCGTAAAGGAAACCGGCGATGAGGCAAACCACCCCTCCCCGTGTTCACGGGAAGGGGTGATGCGGCTTAGTCGGCGAACGGATCGCGCACGAGAATCGTGTCCTCGCGTTCCGGACTGGTCGACACGAGGGTGACCGGGCAGTTGATCAGTTCCTCCACGCGGCGGATGTACTTGATCGCCTGTGCCGGCAGGTCGGCCCAGCTGCGCGCGCCGGCGGTCGACTGCGACCAGCCTTCCATCTCTTCGTAGATCGGCTCCACCGCAGCCTGATCGGCAGCGTGCGACGGAAAATAGTCCAGCGTCTCGCCGCGCAAGCGATAGCCGGTGCAGATCGAGATCGTCTCGAATCCGTCAAGCACGTCGAGCTTGGTCAGCGCGATGCCAGTGATACCGCTCACCGCCGCCGACTGGCGTACGAGCACCGCATCGAACCAGCCGCAGCGACGCTTGCGGCCGGTGACGGTGCCGAACTCATGGCCGCGTGTGCCGAGGCGCTCGCCGGTCTCATTGTCGAGCTCGGTCGGGAACGGGCCGGAGCCGACGCGGGTGGTATACGCCTTGGCGATACCCAGCACGAAGCCGACCGCGCCCGGGCCGAGGCCCGATCCGCCAGCGGCTGTCCCGGCGATGGTGTTGGACGAGGTGACGAACGGATAGGTGCCGTGATCGATGTCGAGCAGCACGCCTTGCGCGCCTTCGAACAGGATGCGGCGGCCCGCGGCGCGTGCCTCGTTCAGGTCACGCCACACCGGCTTCGCGAAGGAGAGGACGAAATCGGCAATCTCGCGCAGGTCAGTCAGCAACCGCGCGCGGTCGATCGGCGGCTCACCGAAGCCGGCGCGCAACGCGTCATGATGGGCGCACAGGCGATCGAGCTGCGGATCGAGATCGTCGAGATGCGCCAGGTCGCAGACGCGGATGGCCCGGCGGCCGACCTTGTCCTCATAGGCCGGGCCAATGCCGCGACGCGTGGTGCCGATCTTGCCCGCGCCGCTCGCATCCTCGCGCAGGCCGTCGAGATCGCGGTGGAACGGCAGGATCAGCGTGCAGGTCTCGGCGATCCGCAACGTATCCGGCGACACCGTAACGCCCTGGCCCGACAGCTTTTCGACCTCGGCCTTGAGCGCCCAGGGATCCAGCACCACGCCGTTGCCGATCACCGATGGCGTGCCGCGAACGATGCCCGACGGCAGCAGCGACAGCTTGTACACCTGTTCGCCCACGACCAGCGTATGCCCGGCATTGTGACCGCCCTGGAAACGGACGACCATGTCGGCGCGCTCGGCCAGCCAGTCGACGATCTTGCCCTTGCCCTCGTCGCCCCACTGGGCTCCGATCACCGCAACATTCGCCATGGGTACAAGACTCCCCCTGCCGGGATGATCCTGCGCGCCCTTCGACAGGACTCGGTACGCAGGAGGGTCCAAAAATCGCGCCGCGCCGGTAGCCGTGGCGCGGCGCCGCTGTCAACCAGCCAGCGACCGCGCCTCGCCGTCAACGAACAGGTGGGTGCACAATTGCGCTTCGGGCGTGTCGCCGGCGGCAAGTGCGGCAACCGTTGCCCAGCCGGCCGCACGCATCGCCGCGCCGTCCGCTTCGGACGTGCCCATCGGCAGGAACAGCCGCCGCCGCTTGCTCGCGCCATCGCCAGCAATCGATGCCGCGAACAGCGAGAAACCGGTCGCCGCTTCTTCCGCGCCGTCTTCATGCATCAGCGTATAGGTGCCGCCCCGCCCGACCTCGCGCGTCGCCCCTTCGGCGAACAGCGAGAAGCCAAGCCAGGTCTGATATTCGAAGCCATGCCGCTCGGTCGGATCCAGTGTCAGCGTGGCACGCCCCCCAAGCGCCGCCGCAATCGCCTCCAGCCCGTCGAGGCGCGAGGACAGGACGCCGGCGCTGTCGAACGCCCGCAGCCGCGCAATTGCGGCCTCGAACGGCCCCGCCGCCTCGATCAGCGGAAGATATTCCGGCGCGAGCGCCGCGACGGCACCCGCATCCTTGGCATCCAGCCGATCGCGCAATTGCTCCACATCGCTGACCGGCAGCGGTCCCGACGACAGCGTCTCGACCAGATCGGGCAAGGTGAAGTCGACCGACACGCCGGTCGCGCCAGCCGCCGCCAGCGCCTCGACCGCAACCGTCACGATCTCTCGCGCAGCCGCCACCGAATCGAGCCCGATCAGCTCGCAGCCGATCTGCCGCGCCTCGCGATCGGGCTGAAGCGCGCCGCCGCGCAGCTTCAGCACCGAACCGGCGTAGCTGAGCCGTACCGGGCGCGGGTGGTGCGCCATGCGCGTCGCGGCGATGCGGGCGACCTGCGCGGTGATGTCGGGGCGGATCGCCATCGTCCGCTGGCTCACCGGATCAACGAACCGCACCGCATCCGCCAGGCCGCCGTCTTTGAGGCGAGAGGCAAGCCCGTCGGCGAACTCGGCGAGCGGCGGATCGACCCGCTCATAGCCATAGGAATGGGCGACGGCGAGCACGCGCGATTCGACCGCTGCCGCGGCGTCGGCATGCGGCGGCAAGCGATCGCGAAACCCTTCGGGAAGCAGCGTCGTCATCCTATGCGCTCGCTTTGGTCAGGTGAGCGGACGGGAAAGGAGCAGTCGACGGCACGACGGCGATCATCTGAAAGGCACCTCGTTCAAATTCATCAGTTCATCGGCGCAGCGTCGCACGATGACGCGAAAGCAATGCCGTTCCAATCATCGGGATCAGGCGGCGTCCAGCGCCTCGTTGCCCGCAAGGGTGCCGGCGTCAACCTCGATGATGCGCGCCACCACAAGGCAGCCATGCCGGAACGCGCAACGGGCAGAAATCCTGCGTGAAAATGAAATGGCCGCGACACCAGGTGCCGCGGCCGGATCATTGCCGGAACCACAGTCTACGCGGCCATTTTGCTCCGGAGAGAGGCCGCGCAAGCTCCGGGCCAAAGGGCTTAGAAGCGAAGCCCCATGGCGGTCTTCACGCCCGGCAGCGCCTTCACCTTGGCGAGGAGATCCGCGGTGACCGGCTCGTCGACCGACAGCAGCAGCACGGCCTCCCCGCCCGCCTGGCGGCGGCCGAGGTGGAAGGTGCCGATGTTGACGCCCGCTTCGCCCAGCGTCGTGCCGAGGCGACCGATGAAGCCCGGTGCGTCCTCGTTGACGACGTAGAGCATCGCACCGGTGAGATCGGCCTCGACCTTGATGCCGAACAGCTCGACCAAGCGCGCGGCCTGATCGCCGAACAGCGTGCCGGCAACCGACCGCTCGCCATCGGCGGTGCGGACCGAAACGCGGATCAGCGTGTGGTAATCGCCCTCACGCTCGGTGCGGATCTCGCGCACTTCCATGCCGCGCTCGCGCGCCAGCAGCGGCGCGTTGACCATGTTCACCGTATCGGTCTGCGTGCCAAGGAAGCCCTTCAGCACCGCGCTGGTCAGCGGCTTGGGGTTCAGCTCCGCCGCCGCGCCTTCCATGTGGATCGAGATGCGGTCGATCGCGCCATGCGCCAGCTGGCCGACAAGGCTGCCGAGCTTTTCGGCGAGGCCCATGTAGGGCTTCAGCTTGGGCGCTTCCTCGGCGGTCAGGCTGGGCATGTTGAGCGCGTTGGTGACGCCGCCCGACACGAGGTAATCAGCCATCTGCTCGGCAACCTGGATCGCGACGTTCACCTGCGCCTCGGTGGTCGAGGCGCCGAGGTGCGGCGTCGAGATGAAGTTCGGCGTGCCGAACAGCGGGCTTTCCTTGGCCGGTTCGGTAACGAACACGTCGAGCGCCGCGCCGCCGATATGGCCGCTGTCGAGGCCTTCCTTGAGCGCGGCCTCGTCGATCAGGCCGCCGCGCGCGCAGTTGATGATCCGCACGCCCTTCTTAGTCTTGGCGAGGTTCTCGGCCGAAAGGATGTTGCGGGTCTGATCGGTCAACGGCGTGTGAAGCGTGATGAAGTCGGCGCGGGCGAGCAACTCGTCCAGCGTCGCCTTCTGCACGCCGAGCTCGATCGCGCGCTCCTCGGTCAGGAACGGATCATAGGCGACGACCTTCATCTTCAGCCCGAGCGCGCGATCGGCAACGATCGAGCCGATGTTGCCCGCACCAATCAGGCCGAGCGTCTTGCCGGTGACCTCGACGCCCATGAAGCGGTTCTTTTCCCACCTGCCCGCCTGGGTCGAGCGATCCGCCTCCGGCAGATCACGCGCCAGTGCGAACATGAGGGCAATGGCGTGCTCGGCCGTGGTGATCGAATTGCCGAACGGCGTGTTCATCACCACGACACCCTTGGCCGAGGCGGCGGGGATGTCGACATTGTCGACGCCGATGCCGGCGCGCCCGACGACCTTCAGGTTGGTCGCCGCTTCGAGAATGTCCTTGGTGACTTTCGTGGAGCTGCGGATCGCAAGGCCGTCATATTGGCCGATGATCGCCTTCAGCTCTTCCGGCGTCTTGCCGGTGATTTCGTCCACTTCCACGCCGCGCTCGCGAAAGATCTGCGCGGCCTTGGAATCCATTTTGTCGCTGATGAGAACCTTGGGCATGGGATAGTCCTTTGCCTGCACCGTCGCCCCGGCCTTGATCCGGAATGCCGCCATCTGCGGCGCAAAGGTGAGAAGAAGCGTGACCCCGGATCAAGTCCGGGGTGACGCAAGGGAGGGGATGGTCTTCAGGCCGCCTTGACGGTCGCGTAGGCCCAGTCGAGCCACGGGCCGAGCGCGACGATATCCGCGGTGTCGACGGTGGCGCCGCACCAGATGCGCAAGCCCGGCGGGGCATCGCGATAGCCGCCTATGTCATAGGCGGCGCCCTCTGCCTCGAGCAGCGAGACCATCTTCTTGATCACCGCTTCGTCGGCATCGACCGTCAGGCAGACGCTGGTGGTCGAGCGCGAGGCGGGATCCGTCGCGAGATGCCCGAGCCAGTCGCGGGCGGCGACGATCTCGTCGAGCGCCTTGGCGTTCGCATCCGAGCGCGCGATGAGGCCGTTCTCGCCCAGCGACTTCGCCCATTCGAGGCTGAAGATCGCATCTTCGACCGCGAGCATCGACGGGGTGTTGATCGTCTCGCCCTTGAACACGCCCTCGGCGAGCTTGCCCTTGGAGACGAGGCGGAACACCTTGGGCAAAGGCCAGGCGGGCGTGTAGGTTTCGAGCCGCTCGACCGCGCGAGGGCCGAGGATCAGCACGCCATGCGCGCCTTCACCGCCCAGCACCTTCTGCCAGGAGAAGGTGGCGACATCGATCTTGTCCCACGGCAGGTCGTACGCGAACACGCCGCTCGTCGCGTCGGCGAAGCTCAGCCCCTCGCGATCGTCAGCGATCCAGTCGCCATTCGGCACGCGAACGCCGCTGGTGGTGCCGTTCCAGGTGAACAGCACGTCGTTCGACCAATCGACCTGGCCCAGGTCCGGCAGCTGGCCGTAATCGGCGCGGATGACGGTGGGGTCGATCTTCAGCTGCTTGACGGCGTCCGTCACCCAGCCTTCGCCGAAGCTTTCCCAGGCGAGCGCGGTGACCGGGCGAGCGCCCAGCATCGTCCACATCGCCATTTCGAAGGCGCCGGTATCCGAGCCCGGAACGATGCCAATGCGGTGCGTGTCGGGGAGCTTCAGCAGCTCGCGCATCAGATCGATGCAATATTGGAGGCGCTGCTTGCCGATCTTGGAGCGGTGCGAACGACCGAGCGTGGCATCGGCCAGCTTGGCGGCATCCCAGCCCGGCGGCTTGGCGCAGGGACCCGAGGAAAAATAGGGTCGCGCCGGCTTGGTGGCGGGTTTCGCAGACGCAAGAGTGGCGTCGGCGAGCGTCGTATCAGTCATGTCTGACTCTCCTTACAGAGAGCACGCGCGGCGTTGGGACCGCGTGGCCCGCCGACGGCTCTAGTGTCGGCAGCGTAACGTGGCAACCGCCGAACGGTGCCCCGGACTCGGCTCGGCCTCTCGCGCGCTCCACTCGGCCCGCCTCTTGCCGGTCTGGCTTTCTTTTTGACAAATCGTGAAAAAAGAAGGGTGCGGGGTCGCGCTGCGACGCGAGTGGGGGAAGTCGTGCGTTCTGTTTTTCTTTTGGCTTTCGTGGCGACACTCGCCGCCTGCGGTCGATCCGACCCGCCAGCCCGCTCCGATTCGCGCACGCCCGTCAGCCGCGTGGAAGGGCCATCGCCTCGCGAAACAGCGCAATGCCACCGCGATCTGCGCGAACTCGGGGTCGCATTCGAGCCGCTGCCCGATCGCAGCTTCGGGCCCGGCTGCGGCATCGTCGGTACAGTCAAGCTGCTGGATATCGGCGTGCCAACTACGAACTTGGGCGCGGTGCGCTGTGGTCAAGCGCTTACCTATGCGCAATGGGCGCGCAACGCCGTGGCACCCGCCGCCTACCAGATTCTGGGCAGCGAGCTTGCGAAGGTAGAAAGTATGGGCAGCTACAACTGCCGCAACGTCGCCGGTACTGCTCGCCGTTCCGGCCACTCTGTTGCGAATGCCATCGACGTCGGCGGCTTTCTGCTGAAGGATGGCCGCCGCATCAGCGTGCTCAACGACTGGAACTCCCCGGATCCGGATGTGCGCCGCTTCATGCAGGTCATCCATGCTTCCGCATGCAAACGGTTCGGCACAGTGCTCGGCCCGAACTACAACAGCGCGCACCGCAACCACTTCCATCTCGAGGCGGATCGCGCGCGCTTTTGTCGCTGATCCACCCCGCGCAAACGTCGGCGCCCCTCAATTAAAAAGCGGATCGATCCGGCCTGAAAACTCATCTAAGGCCCTTCGAAATGACAGAAACCCGCGTACCGAGCCGCACCTTTCCACGTGCGCGCCAGGATGCCGAGTCGGCCAAGACCGGCATCTCCACACCGCAAACCGAAAATCCGGCTTACCGCCTCGCCTTTCAGGATATGGACTTCCTGCTCCGCGAGGACCTTCGCCCGGTGCGGTTCCAGCTTGAACTGCTGAAGCCTGAGCTGCTCCTCGAGGAGGCGCATATTGGCTCCACCTTCGTTGTTTACGGCTCGGCCCGCATTCCTGAGCCTGCCAAGGCGCAGGCGATGCTGGAAATGGCCGATCCGGCGCACCGCCACATTGCCGAGCGACTGGTCGCCAAGTCGAAATATTATGAGATGGCGCGCGAACTCGCCCGCCTCGCCAGCAACTTCCCCCGCGACGAGCAGGGCATGCGCCACTTCGTGGTGTGCTCCGGCGGCGGGCCGTCGATCATGGAAGCCGCCAATCGCGGTGCGACGGACGTCCATGCCGAATCGATCGGGCTGAACATCGTTCTGCCGCACGAACAGGCACCCAATCCGTATGTGACGCCGTCGCTCTCGATGCAGTTCCACTATTTCGCGCTGCGCAAGATGCACTTCCTGCTGCGCGCTCGGGCGCTAGCGGCCTTCCCGGGCGGCTTCGGCACGTTCGACGAATTGTTCGAGCTGCTGACGCTGATCCAGACCGGCAAGGTGAAGCCGATTCCAGTGCTGCTGTTCGGCCGGGAGTTCTGGGAAAAGGTGGTGAACTTTGACGCGCTGGTCGAGGAAGGCGTGATTGCCGAGCGCGATCTCGACATCTTCACCTATGTCGAAAGTGCCGCCGAAGGCTGGGCCGTCGTGCAGCGCTTCTATCAGGAGCGCGCGCAACAGGATCCGACACCACCGGCCTGATTCGGCCAGCGGATGAGCGCCGGGTTGGGCCCGGCGCTAGCCTGCTCGCCCAAGCAACAGGTCGCGCGCCGCGTTGAGGGCGCGCGCTTCTTCGGCGGAGCCGCCGCGATCTGGGTGAGCCTCGGCCATAAGGCGGCGATGAGCGGCCCGGATCGTGGCCGTGTCGGCCGCGCGGTCCACACCCAGCAGTCGCCGCGCGGCCGCCGCGTCGCTCGGCTCCCGCGGGACGACGCGCTTCTTTGCTTTGGTCCCGCCAAAGCCGTCCTTCCACAATCGCCAGCCGGCATAGGCCACCAGCAGTGCGATCAGCAGCTTGAGCATCAGGCCACGTGCGGCAAAGCCGGCTCGGGCAGCGAAAGCCCGGCCATCATTTCGCGCAGCTCCTGCCGCGCCGCGACATGGCCGAGGCCCATCGCACCAAACTCCTTGGCGTCCAGCATCGTCAGACCGGAGGGGAATAGCTCGCGGTAGATCACGCGCTCACCGAGTCCCGGGATCACCCGGAACCCGACACGTTTGGACAGCTGATCGAGCGCGTCGGAGACGCGCCGCATGTTGCGCGCCTCGATGTGCTGCAATCTGTTGCGCAGCACGACCCAGTCGATGGTTGAACCATCCGCCTTTGCCCGTGCCTTGCGGGCATCCCAGATCAACTCGGAGTAAAAGCTGGGACGCGTCACCTTGAACGTCTCCGGGTGCACCTGACCGATCAGGTCGAAGTCCACGAAGCTGTCGTTCATCGGCGTGACGAGCGTATCGGCGCGGGTGGCGGCCGCGCGTGCATAAGGATCGTCACGACCGGGCGTGTCGATCACCAGGAAATCGGCGCCCTCCAGCATCTCCTGATAGGCTTGCTCGAAATCCTCATGCGCAGTGCGATAGCGCGGGATCGCGAGTTCAGACCCGAGCCGACGTACCGACTCGGTGCGGTTGTCGAGGTAACGACCCATCGTCCGCTGCCGATGATCGAGATCGAGGCAAGCAACGCGGGCGCCACGAACGGCAAGAGCGATGGCGACGTGCACCGCCGTTGTCGACTTGCCCGTTCCGCCCTTCTCATTGGCGAAAACGATCACATGGGTATTGTCGGGACCGGTCGGCAAATTGTCGCATCCTTTGTTGATCGCGTGCATCGATCCCCATAGATGCGCGCCGGTTACGTTTCGAGTGGAGTTTCGCCCGCGTGCAGACCGTCCGTGATTTGAACGACCTGCGTGCAGCGATTGCGTCGTTCCGTGCTGACGGCGCTCGCGTTGCGCTTGTCCCTACGATGGGCGCGCTTCATGCCGGGCATATCGCGCTGGTGGAAGCGGCGAAGCGCCCCGGGACCAAGGTTGTCGCGTCCATCTTCGTCAACCCCAAGCAATTCGGGCCCACCGAGGATCTCGCGCGCTACCCGCGGCGCGAGGCAGCCGATTCGCGCATGTTGGTGGAGGCTGGCTGCGATCTGCTCTGGCTTCCGCCGGTGGAGACCATGTACCCTGAAGGCTTCGCAACCAACATCAGCATCAGCGGCGTAACCGAAGGGCTCGACGGCGCGGCTCGCCCGGGTCATTTCGATGGTGTCGCCACTGTCGTCGCCAAGCTGTTCAACCAGGTTGGGCCGGACACTGCCTATTTCGGAGAAAAGGACTTCCAGCAACTGCAGGTGATCCGTCGGCTCGTCACGGACCTGAACTTCCCAATCGACATCGTGGGCGTGCCGACCCAACGGGATGATGACGGCCTGGCCCTGTCTTCCCGCAATATCTACCTGGATGAGGACGAGCGGGCGAAGGCTGTGGCGCTGCCCCGCGCACTTGGCGTGGCGGCCCGCGCGATCGCTCGTGGAAACCTGCCGGCGGACGTTCTGGCGGAAGCGCAAACCAGCCTAATCTCGGCAGGCTTCACGGTCGATTACGTGACCGTCGTGGATGCGGAAACCCTGACCGAAGAGCCGGCCGCCGATCGGCCCCGCCGTCTTCTTGCCGCTGCCCGCATGGGTCAGACCCGGCTGATCGATAACATAGCAATATCCCTGGATTAACCATTAACCATTTGGTGAGGCGATTCGCCGCACCTTGGCCCTGGGGAACTGAACCAGGGGTAATGGACATGGCGAATTGCCTGAAGAGCGCGCAATTGCTGATCGACCGCCGGCTTCCGGCTGCCATGCGCGGTGACGGCCATGCTTGCTACGATCTCGGCGTTGCTTACTCCACCGGCACGGATGGTGCCGATTACGACCTGATCGAAGCACATAAGTGGTTCAATTTGGCCGCAGTGGCCGGCAACACCGCCGCGCAGGCAGCCCGGGCGGAAATCGCGGACGATATGTCGGCACGCGAGATTGCCGCTGCTCAGCGTGCCGCTCGCGCCATTCTCGCAACGAACCAGCGGCGCGCGGCCTGAGCGGGACCTGACAGGAGCCGCTAGTCGGCTCTAGTAGCGGGCGACTCCAATCGCCCCCGCTCAATTGTCGTGGCTCGCGATGTAACCGTCGTACGAGCCGCAATTCTCAGGATCCTTGCGGCAGCGTTTTTCCCATTCGCGCCGTTCGCGACCCTCGCGCGCCTCCTTCTTGCGCATCTTGCGGCCGTAGTTGCGATCCGCCTCGTCCTGGCTCGTCGTGGTCCAGTCGACCACCTGCCCTGCCGCCTTGAACGGCGCGGTGACGACACTCGCCGCCGTTCGAACGCATCCGCCCGCGGTCAGCGGAAGCAAGGCCGCAGCAGCTATCAAAACCAGTTTACGCATCACTCAACTCCTCGTGCGGCATCGCGCGTCCGCACGCCAATTGCCGGAAAATCAGTGAAGAATCCGTCGATACCAAGGCGCAGGACAGCCGAAATCTCGGCAGCGACGTTCCCGCGGGCCTTCAAATCGTCGCTCGTCCGGTATGCCGGTGGCAGAAACTGGTTCTCCGCGCGGTATGTCCATGGGTGCACGCGTAGGCCGGCGGCATGCGCATCCCGCACGATGGCTGTGGGCGATTCGCCCTGCCAAAGCATCGCCTTATTCGGCCCGATTCCCCAGGCATAGGCCGACACAGCCTTCAGTCCCGTTGGCGTTACCATGTCCGCATAGCGCGCCACGGACCCGTCCGCCGGCCCGCCGTCGCTCTCGATCAACTGGATGAGGCGTACCTCCGTCATCGTCTTCAGTCGCTGAAGATTCCGCACTTCAAAAGACTGGATGAAAACGGGCGCTTTGGCGCTGTCCCATCCGGCTCTCTTGATCGCCGCCACCAACGGCTCGTCAGTGCCAAGCCCCAGCGAGGCAAAATAGGTCGGGTGCTTGGTCTCGGGATAGATCCCCACGCCGTGCTGCTTCGCCAGAGCAATCACCTCATCCAAGGTTGGGATCACCTCTTGCCCATCAAAGGCGCGATTACCTGGGCGGAGCAGCGGCAGGCGTTCTTTTGCGCGCAGGGTCCTAAGCTCAGCCAGCGTGAAATCCTCGGTGAACCAGCCGGTGACCTCACGGCCGTCGATACGCTTGGTGGTACGCCGAGCCCGGAACTCCGGATGATCGGCCACATCCGTCGTTTCGCCAATCTCATTTTCGTGCCGCGCTACCAACACGCCGTCGCGCGTCGGAACCAGATCAGGCTCGATCACATCCGCACCTTGCGCGATCGCCAGTTCATAAGCAGCGATCGTATGCTCGGGCCGCTCTCCGGAAGCGCCGCGATGGGCGATGACGATCGGTGCGGAAAGCGGTTCGGCGGCGTGCATGATCCCTGCTTGCCGCGAAGCGCATCCGCCGGCCAGCGCCATAACAAGAATTATTGCGACGTACTTGGATCGAAGGGGGGAGTGGCGCATACTGCCCCCATGCGCTTCACCATCAACGGCAGCAAGCGCGAGGCCGATCCCGACATTCGCGCCTCGCTCCTCGACGTCCTCCGCGAGGAGTTTGCCCTGACGGGCACCAAGAAGGGCTGCGATCATGGCCAGTGCGGTGCCTGCACGGTGCTGGTCAACGGGCGGCGGATCAATGCGTGTCTCACGCTCGCGGTGATGCACCAGGACGATGACATTGTGACGATCGAGGGGCTCGGCAGCACTGATGCGCTTCACCCGATGCAGGAAGCGTTCGTCCGCCACGACGGCTATCAATGCGGCTATTGCACACCGGGGCAGATCTGCTCTGCGGTCGGTATGCTCGACGAAGTGGCCAAGGGCTGGCCCAGCCATGTCACGGACGATCTTTCCGCGCCCGCACTTGATGACGATGAGATCAGCGAGCGGATGAGCGGCAACATCTGCCGCTGCTCGGCCTATCCTAACATCGTCGATGCGATCCGCGAGGTGCACGCACAGCGGCAAGGCGCGGGAGAGAAGGCATGAAGACCTTCGACTACACCCGTGCCGCCAGCCCCGAAGCGGCGGTGCGTGCCGGCGGCCGCTTCATCGCCGGCGGCACCAATTTGCTCGACCTCATGAAGCTGCAGGTCGAAACGCCGGAAAAGCTGGTCGACATCAGCCGGCTCGATCTGAACACTATCCAGGAACAGGATGGCGGGCTGCTGATCGGCGCGCTCGTCCCCAATAGCGATCTCGCGGCCGACCCACGCGTCATCGCGCGGTACCCCGCACTCAGCCGCGCGCTGCTTGCCGGCGCCTCGGGGCAGTTGCGCAACAAGGCGACCACCGGCGGCAACCTCCTTCAGCGCACGCGCTGCTATTTCTTCTACGACACCCATGCCGCCTGCAATAAGCGCAAACCCGGCAGCGGCTGCGACGCGATCGGCGGGTTCAACCGCATCCACGCGATCCTCGGCACCAGCGACCAGTGCATCGCCACCCACCCGGGCGACATGCCCGTCGCGATGCGCGCGCTGGACGCAACAATCGTCACGCTGAAACCGGATGGCGATCGCCGCCGCATCCCGCTCGGCGACTTCTACTGCCTGCCCGGCGATACGCCGCATGTCGAAACGGTGCTGGAACCGGGCGAGCTCATCACCCATGTCGCACTCCCTGCCCCGCCCCCCGGCGCGCGGCAGCTGTACCGCAAGGTGCGTGACCGCGCCTCCTACGCCTTCGCGCTAGTCTCGATTGCGGCTGTGGTTGGCGTGGAAAACGGCACCATCACCCACGCGGCGCTCGCCTTCGGTGGTCTCGCCCACCAGCCATGGCGCGATCCCGCGGTGGAGGCTGCGCTGGTCGGTAAGCTCGCAGGACAGGCAACCTTCGACGCTGCCGCCGATGCGCTGCTCAAGGGCGCACGCGGCTTCGGCCACAATGATTTCAAGATCCCGCTCACCCGGCGCGTGCTCGTCACCGCGCTGCGTGACCTTACCGGGGAGTCGGCATGAACGATCTCGCGATGGACGCACCATACCGTCCCGCCGCTCTCAACCGCGCCCAGCAGGGCCTGCTCGGCAAGCCGCTCGACCGTTACGAGGCACGCGAAAAGGTCAGCGGCGCTGCGCCCTACGCCTTCGAACAGGCGCCGGAGAACACCGCCTATCTCGCCGTGGTGCAATCGAGCATCGGCCGCGGCCGCGTGACCGGCGTGGATTCGACCGCCGCAGAAGCTGCGCCCGGCGTGCTCGCCGTCATCCACGGCGATCCGCGCATGCCGAGCGGCGAGGGCAACTCGCGCGCCATGTCGGCGATCGGCAAGGACGAGGTGTTCCACTACGGCCAGGGCGTCGCCATCGTCGTTGCGGAAACGCAGGAGGCGGCCCGCGCCGCCGCGCGCCTCGTCACGGTGAACTATGAGGAAACCGCCGGCCGGTTCAACGCCGCCGATGTGGAGATCCAGCAGGACCACAAGCTCGGCTTCCTCCCTCCCGTGAACCGCGGTGATCTCGACTCGGCGCTCGCCGCCGCAGAGGTCGTGATCGATCGCACCTACACGACGCCGATCCACTTCCCGGCTGCGCTTGAGCCGCATGCGACGCTGGCCTGGTGGGAAGGCGACAAGCTTACCGTCCGCTCCAGCAACCAGGTGATCGGCGCGGCTAAGGACACCATCGCCACGGCGCTCGGCATCGACAAGGATCGCGTGCGCGTGCTCGCCCCCTATGTCGGCGGCGGGTTCGGCGGGAAAACGGGCGTAGGGCCGGAAGTGATCTTCGCCGCCATCGCGGCCGAGAAGGTGGGGCGCCCTGTGAAGGTTGCGCTCAGCCGCCGCCAGACCGCCTATATGGTCCACCATCGCTCGCCCACCACGCAGCGGCTGCGCATTGGTGCCGATCGCGAAGGCCGGATCAGCGCGATCGGCCATGAAAGTGTCGCTTATCAGAATGACGACAGCGCCTTCCTGGAACCGGTGCCGTTCGGCACGCTGCCGCTCTACGCCGGCGAGGCGCGCCGCTTCCGCACCGATCTCGCGCGTATCGACTTGCCTGCAACCGGCGCGGTGCGCGCGCCGGGGGAAGCGATCGGCACGTTCGCGGTCGAGTGCGCGATGGACGAACTGGCGGAGGAGCTTGGCCTCGATCCGATCGAGCTACGCCGCCGCAACGAGCCCGCCCGCGATCCCACCACCGGCAAGCGCTTCTCCACCCGCCGCCTGCTCGATTGCTACGAGGAAGGCGCGCGCCGCTTCGGCTGGGATCGGCGCGATGCCACGCCCGGCAGCCGGCGCGAGGGCGAATGGCTGATCGGCATGGGCATGGCCGCGGCACTTCGCGGCAATTTCACCGTCAACGCCGAGGCCGAAGTGATCCTGGGTGATGACGGCCGCGCCACCGTGCGCACCGACATGACCGACATCGGCACCGGCACCTATACGATCCTCGCGCAAACGGTCGGCGACATGCTTGGCCTGCCAATCGAGGCGATCCAGGTGGAGATCGGCGACAGCGACCTGCCGCCCAGCGCCGGATCGGGTGGCTCGTTCGGTGCAGGCAGCGCCTGCGCCGCCGCCGCGCTCGCCTGCGAGAACATCTTGGCCGAACTCGGCCGCCGCATGAACGCCGCGCCCGATGATATGCAATTGAAGGACGGCGTCGTCACCGCAGGAGGCCGCGCCAGCCCGCTTGCCGATCTCGTGCGTGGCTCGCCGATCGCCGCCAAGGGCAAGACGTCGCCCGGCAAGGAATCGCAAGCGACCAGCCAGGCGAGCCACGGCGCGCAATTCGCCGAAGTGGCGGTGAATGCCGTCACCGGCGAAGTGCGCGTTCGCCGAATGCTCGGCGTGTTCGACATCGGCCGCGTGCTCAACGAAAAGACTGCGAAGAACCAGATCGTCGGCGGGATGGTCTGGGGCCTTGCCTATGCGCTGACCGAGGATGGCGTGGTCGACACCCGCAACGGCCGCTTCGTGAACCCCGATTTCGGCGAATATCACGTCGCCGTGAATGCCGACGTGCCGCAGATCGAGGCCTATTTCATCGAGGAGATCGACGATTCCGCCAATCCCGTTGGCGCGAAGGGCGTGGGCGAGCTCGGCATCGCCGGCTCGGGCGCGGCAATCGTCAACGCGATCCACAATGCGACCGGCGTGCGCATCTACGACATGCCGGTGACACTCGACAAACTTCTCCCCCATCTCCCACCGGTGTGATCCATGGCCGATAACGACAGCGTCCTCTCCGCGGCTCAATCGTGGAAGGGCGCCCGCATGGCGCTCGCCACGGTGGTCTCCACTTGGGGTTCCGCCCCCCGCCCGCGCGGCAGTCACATGCTGGTGCACGAAGACGGCCGCTTCGAAGGTTCGGTGTCCGGCGGCTGCGTGGAGGGCGACATCCTCGACACCGCCGCGCGCGTGATCGCCGGCAGCCCGTTCGCGGTGAAGAAATATGGCGTCGCCGATGCCAGCGCGTGGGAGGTCGGCCTGCCGTGCGGCGGCGAGATCAGCGTCATGGTGCAGCCGGTCTCGGCGGAGGGGTTCGACCCCGAACTGTTCGACCGCATCGTCGAAGCGCGCGCGGAAGGCCAGTCACTGACGATCGCGACAGACCTCTCGACCGGCCACAGCGACCTGCGCCCCGTCGAGACCGGCGAGATCTTCGCCAACCGCTACGATCCGCCGCGCCGTTTGATCGTGGTGGGGGCGGTGCAGATCGCCCAGTCGCTCGTCGGCCTCGCCCGCACGCTCGGAATCGAGACGGTGGTGGTCGACCCGCGCGGCCGCTTCCTCACCGAGGAACGCTTCCCCGATACGACGCTCGACGATCGCTGGCCCGACGAAGCGGTGGAGGCGTATAAACCCGGCTCGTCGACAGCAGTGGTAACGCTCAGCCACGACACCAAGATCGACGATCCCGCGCTCGTCGCCGCGCTTGCTGCCAACACCGGCTATGTCGGCGCGCTCGGGAGCCGGAAGAGCCACGCGGCGCGGCTTCAGCGGCTGACGGAGGCGGGCGTCTCGCCTGAGGATCTGGCGCGGATCGACGGCCCGGTCGGGCTCGACATCGGCGCGATCGGTCCGGCCGAAATCGCCCTCTCCATTGCCGGCGCGATGGTGAAGGCCTTGCATGATCGCGGCTGAAGAAACCGCGCTCCTCCTCCTCGCCGCGGGCCGGTCGCGGCGCTTCCAAGGAGAAACTAGCAAGCTGGACGCGCCATTTGGCGATCTGCCGCTCGGCCTTCACGTCGCGAGGGCACTTGATCCAGTGCCATTCCGCGCCCGACTGGCAGTCGTGCGAACTGCCGCGCTCGATTATTTCCCGCTAGGCTTTGAGATTATCGAGAACCGCGATCCGGTCGGCGATATGGCATCGTCGATCCGGCTAGGCGTGCAGCGGGCAAGGGAACACGCCGCCTCAGCCGTGCTGATCGCGCTTGCCGACATGCCGCGCATTACCGCCGCCCATGTGCGCCGGCTGCTCGAAGCGGCGGAAGGAAGCGTGGCGATCGTGGCCTCCACGGACGGCGAGACTCCGCCCCGCCCGCCGGCTGTGTTCGGGCGGGAAATGTTTGATCAATTGCTGTCATTGCGCGGCGATCAAGGAGCCCGCGACCTGATCCGCGCCGGGCGCCATGTCACCACGGCACCATCCGACTTGATCGACGTCGATACGCACGCGGACCTCGCCGCCTTCCAACGACGGTTCTACAACAATGGTGCAGAAGAAAACCGCTAACGGCCGTTCTGGTGGCAGCCTGGCGCCGCGCAGCAAGCTGCCATCGATCAGCCTTCTCGGCAGGCACAGAGCGGACATTCTTCAGCCCGGGATAGAGCCGACCGCCACCACACGTAACCGCCTAGAACGGTCGTATGGCCCACCGCAACGGCCGCGACCGACCTTCTAGACTTGGCCACCGATGCGCTTGGCGTTCAGAGGATCCTCAACGCCGCAGCGCGCTATTCAAGCGTATCAAATGCGGCTGCCGCTACCGCAATTTGTCGCGCGCATAGCCGCCTAATTCACCTGTCGGAACGCTTTACAGGTCAGGCGATCAGCTGAGTGGCGTTAACCGTCGCCTGTCAGCAAATTCGCGGCTTGCAGTCACTTGGCACAGGGACTGCATTGTGTCTCGCATCGCGCATGATTGCGCTTCAGTCGGGCGGGTGCGTCGCTACTTCGATCTCGCGAGGCCCCGCCCGCACCCGACTTCGTTCTGCCTCAGGCGACCTTTGCCGTATCCTTCAGCAACTCGGCCAGTTCGCCGCTCTCGTACATTTCCATCATGATGTCCGAACCGCCGACGAATTCACCGTTCACGTACAGCTGCGGGATAGTCGGCCAGTCCGAATAGGCCTTGATCCCCTGGCGGATGCCCTGATCCTGCAACACATCCACGCTCTCGAACTCGGCGTTCAAATGCTGGAGGATCGCCACCGCACGGCTGGAAAAGCCGCACTGGGGGAACAGCGGACTGCCCTTCATGAACAGCACCACTGGATTGTTCTTCACCACCGCGTCGATGCGGGCGTTGGTATCTTCGGTCATTTTCGATCCTCGCGTGGAAGCTGGCTGGCAGTTATTTCGGCACGCCCGTCGTCAACTGCAAGGCGTGCAGCACTCCGCCCATTCGGCCGCCAAGCGCCGCATATACTGCCTGATGTTGCTTTACGCGTGACATGCCTGCGAACGAGGCGGCCGTGACCCGTGCCGCATAGTGATCGCCGTCTCCGGCCAAGTCCGTAATCTCCACCTCGGCATCGGGAATGCCTTCGCGGATCAGGGCCGCGATCTCGTCCGCTGCCATCGGCACGTTACTGCGCCTCCATCAACTGACGGCGCGCCTCGACAGTCTGATTGTCCAGCGCCTTGCGGACGTCAGCCTCGCTCATGTCCACGCCCGCTGCGGTCAGATCGCCAACCAGTTTGCGCACGACATCGGCGTCGCCCGCTTCTTCCAAATCGGCATGGACCACCGTCTTGGCGTAAGCGTCTGCCTCTTCCGGCGTCAGCTTCATCAACTCGGCCGCCCACTGACCCAGCAGGCGGTTGCGCCGCGCGATAATACGGAACGCCATTTCCTCGTCCCGGGCGAACTTGGTTTCAAACGCGCGCTCGCGATCGTCAAAGGTCGTCATGGCTGCTGCACTGCTCCTGTTTGGTGACGGGATAGGCAGCGCAGCGGCCTGACGCAATATCGTGAGCCTGCTTAGCCAGCGCCTGCCCCTGCAAGCGCGGCTAGCAGCAGCAACGCCACGATGTTGGTGATCTTGATCATCGGGTTCACCGCCGGGCCGGCGGTGTCCTTGTAAGGATCACCGACAGTATCACCGGTCACTGCGGCCTTGTGAGCCTCCGATCCCTTGCCGCCGTGGTTGCCGTCTTCAATGTATTTTTTCGCATTGTCCCAGGCGCCACCGCCGCTTGTCATGGAAAGCGCGACGAACAGGCCCGAGACGATCACGCCCAGCAGCATCGCGCCGAGCGCCGCGAAACCGGAGGCCTGCCCGTCTACTGCGGTGACAATGAAGTACAGCAGGATCGGGGAGAGCACGGGCAGCAATGATGGCACGATCATTTCCTTGATCGCCGCGCGGGTAACCAGATCTACCGTGCGCCCGTAATTGGGGCGGCTGGTTCCCTCCATGATGCCGGGATTGTTGCGGAACTGATCACGCACCTCCTCCACGACACTGCCTGCGGCACGCCCCACCGCAGTCATACCGAACGCACCGAACAGGTAGGGCAGCAGCGCGCCGAGCAGCAAGCCGACGATCACATATGGATTGCTCAGGCTGAAATCGACCTGAATGTCGGGGAAATACGTCTGCAAGTCAGTAGTATAGGCACCGAATAGAACGAGCGCAGCCAGCCCGGCCGAACCGATCGCATATCCCTTCGTCACGGCCTTGGTGGTGTTGCCGACCGCGTCCAGTGCATCCGTCTTGTGCCTGACTTCGTCCTCCAGCCCCGCCATCTCCGCAATGCCACCGGCATTGTCGGTGACCGGGCCATAAGCGTCCAGTGCCACCACCATGCCAGCGAGCGCCAGCATCGACGTCGCGGCGAAGGCGATGCCGATGATGCCGGCAAGTTTGTAGGCGGCTACCACGGCCACGACGATCACCACCGTCGGCAACGCAGTGGCTTCAAGGCTGATCGCCAAACCCTGGATCACATTGGTGCCGTGCCCGGTTTCGCTGGCGCGGGCGATCGACTTCACCGGGCGATAGTTGGTGCCCGTGTAATATTCGGTGATCCACACGATCAGCCCGGTCACCGCCAACCCGATCAACATGCACCAGAACAGGTCCATGCCCGTGAAAGCATCGGCTGCTGGTGCTCCGGTTACGCCTGTCGCGGCCAGATCACCCAAGCCGCTGGTCACCGCATCCGAGGGCGCGTCGAGAAATCCGGCCGCCCCGATCGGCGCATTCAGGTCGCCGAGCGTCATCTGGGTTGCCACATAGATCGCCGGGATCGCGAGAAGCGCGGAGGTCCAGAACCCCTTGTAGAGCGCGCCCATGATGGACCCCTTGGACCCCAGCCGCACCATGTAGGTTCCAATGATGGACGTGACGATGCACACGCCGCCGACGATCAGGGGCAGGCTCATCAGGTTCATCAGCTCCGCGCCCGGCGCCCGGATCAGCAGCGCGATCGAAATCATCGTGACGCCCAGTGTCACGACATAGGTTTCGAACAGATCGGCGGCCATGCCGGCGCAATCACCGACATTGTCGCCCACGTTATCCGCGATGACGGCTGGGTTGCGAGGGTCGTCCTCGGGGATCCCTGCCTCGACCTTGCCGACTAGATCCGCGCCGACGTCCGCGGCCTTGGTAAAGATGCCGCCGCCCAGTCGCGCGAAGATCGAGATCAGCGATGCGCCAAACGCCAATGCCGTCAGCGCCTCGACGATCTCGCGTGCATTGGGGGCGTAGCCTGCCGGGCCGGTCAGGTACCAGAAGAAGCCCGCGATCGCGAGCAACCCTAGCCCCGCCACCAACATGCCCGTCACCGCGCCGGAACGGAACGCCATCGTCAAGCCACCCTGCAAGGTGCCGCGCGCTGCCTCCGCCGTGCGCACATTGGCGCGTACGGAGATGTTCATGCCGACGAACCCGGCCACGCCGGAAAGGATTGCGCCGATCAGGAAACCAATCGTCGACAAGGTACCCAGCGTTGCCGCCAGAATGATCGCGACGATCACACCGACGATCGCGATGGTCGTATATTGCCGACCCAGATAGGCTTTCGCCCCCTCCTGGATAGCGGATGCAATATCCTGCATCCGTTCGTTACCGGGTGACGCTCGAAGAACTTGCTGGCTTGTGACGATGCCATAGACCACGGCCAGCAGGCCGCAGAGGATGGCGATATAGACCGTGGTCATCGCGTTCCTTCCCCTAACGTGGCCGGTCGGCCCCGCCTTCGGGCGGTAACCGCCGGTCTCCTATGATTATCGTTCTGGAACGGGAGCCTACGCACACCGAAAGAAAGCGCAAGTATAGCTCGCCCCGGCGATCCTGCACGAATGCCGGAACAACCGGCGCTCGGGCTACGAAGTGGCGAAACAGTGCCTCGTCAATTACCCGCAATGGCAGATCTATTGGCTACGCCCGATGTTCGAAGCCAAGACGCCGCGGGAGAGGAACGGGAGCGCCATGGAGGGTCAGGCTGAGCCCCGTGCCGGGTGCGAAAGTGCCGATGCAGGTTGCATGGCCGGTTGGCCGCTGGTCCTGCGGCAAGGCGCACAAAAGCTGGTAATCGTCGCCAGCCGTGACCGCCGGAAGGGGATCGTCGCCGACAAAATTGCGGTACGCCGCGGAAAGCGGCACTGCATCAAGCGCGATGGTCACCGCGAGGCCACTCGCAACCGCCATTCGCCAAGCGTCGATCAGCAACCCATCGGACACATCCATCATCGCATGCGCCAGCGGTGCAAGCACGCGCCCTTCCGCAAGCCGCGGACGCGGGCGGCGATAGGCGGCGAGCAGCGCTTCCGGCCCTTTCCCGGATCGAGCAACTGACAAGCCCGCCCCGGCATCGCCGATCGTGCCCGTGACCCAAAGGCCGTCTCCAGCCTGCGCACCAGCGCGCGCCGGCGCTACTGCGTCACGCCCAAACGCGGTGACGGTCAGCACGCGGGGCGCACCTTGCGGCAGAGACACGGTATCCCCGCCAATCAAAGGGCAGTTGAAAACGCTTAGGCAGGCATTCAATCCAGCAAGAAACGCCCGGTCCCATCCGCCCTTCGACAAGGGATAGTTGAGCAGCACCCCCTCCGGCACCGCTCCCTTTCCGGCCAGATCGGACAGGCTAACCGCGACAAGCTTCCATGCGACGTCTCCCGCGGGATCGTCGGGCAGGAAGTGGACCCCCTCTACCAGCGTATCGGTTGTAACTACGAAAGCACCCAGCCGGGCCGCATCATCCCCAAGGCCGAGCGCGCCTTTGTGCAGCGGAAGGCGGCGCAGAGCCGCAATGAACTCGGCCTCGGTCAACCCGCTACCTCCATCGTCTCGGCGTGATACCCTGGGCAGCTTGTGTCGGCCACGGCAGCTAGCCGAAAACCGCTGCGCCTGCCCGGGAAAATCAGGCCTCCAAGGCCTCGTCGCTGACGAACATGTTCCACTGACGCTCATGCGCGAACGTGGAAGGTTTGCCATGGCCAGGGATGAACGCGGTGTCGCTGCCCAGCGGCCACAGCTTGGTCACGATCGAGTTGATCAGCATCTTGTGATTGCCCTGCGGAAGGTCGGTCCGGCCGACCGAACCCTGGAACAGCACGTCGCCCACCTGCGCAAACTTGGAAGGCGCATGGTGGAAGATCACGTGCCCTGCCGTGTGGCCCGGGGTGTGATATACGTCCAGCGTCAGCTCGCCGACAGTCACCGTGTCGCCGTCGACCAGCCAGCGGTTCGGCTCGAACGGCACGCCGCGGATCCCCCAGTTGCGGCCATCCTCGCCCAGCCGCGCCAGCCAGAAACGATCGTCCTCATGCGGGCCTTCGATCTCCACCCCCAGCTCCTCGGCAAGCGGCTTTGCTTCGCCGGCATGGTCGATATGACCGTGGGTCAGCAGAATCTTTTCAATGGCAATGCCGGCCTGAGCGACGGCCGCCTTGATCCGCGGAAGATCACCGCCTGGATCAATCACTGCACCCTTCTTGGTCTTGGTGCACCAGATGATGGTGCAATTCTGCTCAATCGGGGTGACCGGCACGATCATCGCGCGCAGGGCGGGTTCGGTCGCAGGATCGGTCACTGACATGTTCCTTCGTTCGCACCGGGCGCAAGCGATAGCAGGGCGCCATCAGTCGCGCGGCTTATCGGCCACACGTTAACTGCTAGCGCGCCATTCGCCCGCGCCGCAAGGCAGATGCTCGGGGTTGCCCGCGAGCGAAGGGAAAGGCATGGCCGTACCTATGCCGCTCGCCGCGCCTTTTGTGCTGCTTGACGATGCTCGTGCCGGCAGCGCGCCCGCACGGCTGTATAGCGATCCGGTCGCAATCATTGAGGCAGCGACCCTGCCCGAAGTTCAACCCGCTCTGGCGAAGATTCGGCGCGGGATTGCAGCCGGTCACCATGCCGCAGGGTTCCTGTCTTACGAAGCAGGACCTGCCTTTGAATCACTGGCCGGCGTGCACGAAAATTGCCCGACGCCGCTGCTCTGGTTCGGTCTGTTCGAGCGCTACCAGCAGATACCCTCCGTTCCCCCGCTGCTTCCCCCCGCCACCGGCGTATGGATCGGCGAACCCCAGCCGCAGGTATCGCGGGAACGATATGATGCCATGCTGCAGGAGGTGCTTGGTCTCATTGCCGCCGGCGACATCTATCAGGCAAACCTCACCTTTCGCGCCACGGTCCGCTTCGCCGGCGATCCGCTGGCGCTCTATGCGGCGGTACGGGAGCGGGCCCAGGCGGGATGGGGCGCAATCGTCAACACCGGGTCTGACACTTTGCTGTCCTTCTCGCCCGAATTGTTCTTCAATCTTGAGGGCCGCGCCCTTCGCTGCCGGCCGATGAAAGGCACCGTGCGTCGCGACGGCGATGCAAATCGCGACGTCGAGCTCGCCCGCAGCCTTGCCTCGGACGATAAACAGCGCGCCGAGAACCTCATGATCGTTGATCTCATGCGCAATGATCTGTCGAAGGTCGCTGTTCCCGGCAGCGTCTGTGTGCCTGAGCTGTTTTCCGTGGAACCATATCCAACCGTTCACCAAATGACATCGACGGTGACGGCAGAGTTGTCGCCTGGCGCTGACGCGATCAATGTACTGTCGGCGTTGTTCCCCTGCGGCTCGATCACCGGTGCGCCAAAGATCCGAGCCATGCAGGTGATCGCCCAGATCGAGGACGCGCCGAGAGGCGCCTATACGGGGACGATTGGCGCGATCGGGCCGGATGGCGACGCACAATTTAATGTCGCAATTCGAACGCTTCATGTCGCGGGTAAAAGCGGCCAGGCCGTCGTGGGACTGGGCGGCGGCATCGTCGCGGATAGTCTGCCGGAAGCCGAGTGGGACGAAGCCCTCGCAAAAGGAGCATTTCTAACCCACGGCCAGCGGGATCCGGACCTGATCGAAACCATGCGCTTCGATCCGCAAGCGGGCATTCTGCTGGTTGAGCGTCATCTCGCCCGAATGAAGGCGAGCGCCGCGGCCTTCGGGTTCAGCTTCGATCGTCATGACGCCCGCAATGAACTGCAAGCAGCGACCTTCCGGCTGCGCAAGCCGGCTCGCGTCCGCCTGCTTGCCAGCCGTATGGGCCGGATCTCCATCGAAATCGCCCCGGTGCCTCCCGCACTTCCACAGCCCCTTCGCGTCGCCTTGGCACCGCTGCCTGTTGCGCCGTCCGACTTCCGGCTGCGGCACAAGACAAGCGATCGCGCCTTCTACGATAATGCGCGGCACGCCAGTGGCGCTGACGAAATTGTGTTCGTGGATCCCGACGGCATGATTACCGAAGGCAGCTTCACCAACGTCTTCGTGGAAAGGGATGGCCGCTTGATCACACCGCCACTTGCCCGTGGCCTACTCCCCGGCGTCCTCAGGGAAGACTTGCTTGAGAGCGGGCGGGCCGTGGAGCAGGATCTGTCACCGGCGGACCTGACCGGGGGACTGTTGTTGGGAAATGCTCTGCGAGGCCTCATTCCAGCCTTCGTTGCAGTTGCGAAAGCGGGAAACCCGTCGCTATAGCCGCGGCGCCGAAAGGAACCGCTCGATGAAGACTTCTGCCGCGCTCGATCGCATCAGCCCGTCGCCTACGCTGGCGATCACCACCAAGGTGCAGGAGCTGAAGCGCGCCGGGATCGACGTCATTGGACTCGGCGCCGGAGAGCCCGACTTCGATACGCCCGATTTCGTCAAGGAAGCGGCAATCGAGGCGATCCGTCGCGGTCAGACGAAATATACCAACGTCGATGGCACGCCTGAGCTGAAGGACGCGATCGCGGCCAAGTTCAAGCGCGACAATGGCCTTGATTACACGCCGGCGCAGATCAGCGTGAACGTCGGCGGCAAGCACACCCTGTTCAACGCGCTCGTCGCAACCGTTGAGGCTGGCGACGAGGTGATCGTGCCCGCGCCTTACTGGGTCAGCTATCCCGATGTCGTTCAGTTCGCCGGCGGCACCCCGATCGTTGTCGCGGCGGGGCCGGAACATGGCTACAAGCTGACGCCGGCGATGTTGGAGGCTGCGATCACGCCGCGTACCAAGTGGCTGATCCTGAATTCGCCTTCGAACCCGACCGGCGCCGCCTACACCGCCGCCGAGCTGAAGGCGCTGGGTGAGGTGCTGGAACGCCATCCGCACGTCTGGATCTTCGCGGACGATATGTATGAGCATATCGTCTATGATGATTTCCAGTTCGCCACGATCGCGCAGGTTTGCCCATCGCTTTACGAGCGCACGCTGACCGTGAACGGCTGCTCCAAAGCATATGCGATGACCGGTTGGCGTATCGGCTTCGCTGGCGGCGCCCAGTGGCTGATCAAGGCGATGGCCAAGCTGCAGTCGCAATCGACCAGCAACCCCTGCTCGATCGCGCAGGCAGCGGCGACCGCGGCGTTGAACGGCGATCAGTCATTCCTGGCCGAGCGCAACGCGGCGTTCAAGGTACGTCGCGATCTGGTGGTCAGCATGTTGAACGCCGTCGATGGGATCAACTGCCCCACCCCGGAAGGCGCCTTCTACGTTTATCCCGAAGTGTCGGGCCTGATCGGCAAGACGACGCCAAAGGGGCAGACAATCGCCACCGACAGCGATTTCGTCGGCTATCTGCTGGAAGATGCGCGGGTTGCCGCCGTGCAGGGCGTTGCTTTCGGGCTCTCGCCTGCGATGCGCATCAGCTATGCCACCAGCGACGAAATTCTTCGCGAGGCATGCACACGCATCCAGCAGGCGTGTAGCGCGCTCCGCTGACTAACCCTTTGCGAGGGTCAGGCCGCCGGCCCGAGTGGGACGGCGGTCGTCGCTTTACTTACGGCCCGGCCACGAATGGTTTCAGCGCGGAAACGGTTGCTTTCCGCCTTGGTCATTCAACGTCGGCGAACCGGCCCTATATGCCGAACGATCGATGAACAGCCGGCCAAGCCGCGGTTCAGGACGAGGCGGCTAGGTCCGCTCCAACAGCAAAGAGATACAGAGTACGCTTATGACCCGCCTGTTCAAGTCCAGCTTCGTGTGGCAGTTCGCCGGCGGCTTCGTGCTTGGGGCGATCGGCCTGTTCACCCTCACGCCCGCCACTGATCCGGTCACCGGCGTGCCCGTCGAGCAGGTGCGCTGATCACGGCTTGAGCCGGTGACGCACCTCGCCGACGTGCTGGGGACCGACGCGAACGCTCGCCCCTGATTTCAACACGAGCGTCGTGTGTCGACCGATCTGATTCATCGCTTGCACCGCATCCGGCCGCACAAAGGCTGATCGGTGCACTCGCATGAGTTGCGTGGGGTCGAGGGCTGTTTCAAGCGCGCTCATGGTCACCCGGATCATGTAGCTTCGCTCCGCGGTGTGTAGCAGCGCATAATCTTTGGCAGCCTCGATCCACTCGATCGCCTCCACCGCCACCCGCACTTGTCCGCGGCCAGTGGGAATCCAGAACTCCGTCTGATACCCGCTCTCGGGCACGCTGACGGGTGCCGTCTGCGTGTCCCGCGCCGGCACCGGGACCGCGGAGATCCGGCGCAGCACCGAGCGGATCCGCGCCAGCAGTTCGCGCGGCTCGAACGGTTTCATCAGATAGTCGTCCGCGCCCAACTCAAGCCCGACCACGCGGTCGATTACGTCGCGACGCGCCGTCAGCATTACGATACCGAGCGGCAGTCCCGACGCGCGCAGCCGGCGAGCGATGGAGAAACCGTCCTCCTCCGGCATCGTCACGTCCAGCACCACCAGATCCACCGGCTGCTCGGCCAGGATCAGATCGAGCGCACGCCCGCCGCTCGCCTCCGACACCGCAAGCCCCTGGTCGGCGAGGTAAGCGGCGGTAGGTTCTCGCAGATCCTCTTCGTCATCAACCAGGACGATGTGCGGGGTTGCTTCGTTCATGCCAGCTCCATCTGGTTCAGAAAGCGACGCACAGCCTCCGGAACGAACGGCTTCTCCAGCACCGGCCGCTGGGCGTCTGCGATAAAGCGGGCAGCGGATACCCCCAGCGTGTCCCCCGTCGAAAAGGCCATGCGGGTGGCGAGGTCGGGCCGGGTTTCACGCACAAAGGCGTAAAGCGCGGGCCCGTCGACATCCGGCATTCGCAGGTCGCTGACGATAAGGTCGAAGTCGCCGGACGCGAGCCGCGCCTTTGCGGCTCGTCCACCGACCGCGACCTCACAGGTGAAGCCTTCCAGTGACAGGAAGTCGGCCAGTGACTCGGCAATCTCCGCTTCATCGTCGACCACGAGCGCGCGCCGCTGGGTCGCGGGTGGAAGCTGCGACATCTCCGGCTCGACGCGGCCAAGCGTCTGTTGCGGATCAACCGGCAGGGTCAGGCGGAATGTGGCACCGGTTTTCGTGGGCAGCAGGGACAGGCGTCCACCGTGCGCTTCCGCCAGTCCTTGGGAAAACGAAAGCCCAACCCCGGTACCTTCGCCCTGTGTCTTTGTTGTGAAGAACGGCTCGAAAATACGCCGGCGCACTGCTTCGGGTATGCCCGGACCATTATCGGCCACGTCAAGCACGACCGTCATCGGCTCTGGTCCCGGCGACGTGGTGATCGTCACCACGCGCTCTCCCGGTTGGTCCGCGAGCGCGTGCTGCGCGTTGATCAAGAGGTTGATGATGATCTGGTGCAGCTGGTCGGCGTCAGCTGCAATCTGCGGCAGCGCCTCGTCGAATGCGCGCTCTACCCTCACACCCTCGGTCTTGAGGCCGTATTCTGCCAGGTCGAGTGCTGCCATCGCGACTTGGTTCAGGTCAACCGGGCGACGCTCCGGCTCCTTGGCACGGGCCATCGCCAGGAACGTCTGCACGATGCGGGCGCAGCGATCAGCCGCCTTGCGGATCTTGAAGGCTCGCTCGGCCAAATCACTGCCCTTGGCCTGACGCTCCATCATCACCGCCTGGGCAACGACGATCGACAACGGGTTGTTGAGCTCGTGACTGACCCCGGCGAGCAGCGATCCGAGCGCCGAAAGCTTCTCCGTCTGGTAGAGCGCCTCACGGCTGCGGGCGAGCGCCTCTTCCGCTCGCTTGCGCTGCGTCAGGTCGATGGTGAAGCCGCCGGTGCGCGCCGCCCCGCTTCCGCCGGGTACGGGAAAGCTGATGGTAAGAATTGACGCATAGCTGTCGGCAAGCCCGGTTTCGAGTTCCGCGCTCGCCGTTTCCCCGCCACGCGCACGCTGCTCCAGCCGCCCTACTTCCCGCGCCAGCATTGGCGTGAATACGTCTGCCGGAGTCAGCCCGATCAGCTGTTCCGCCGGCAGCCCAGTCGCGCGCGCCAGCTCCGGGTTGACGCGAATATACCGGCCCTCCCCATCCTTCAGGTGCATCGCAACCGGCGCATTCTCCATGAACGCCGACAGCTGCGCCTCGCTTTCATTCAGCTTTTCCTCGGATCGTGCCCTTTCCAGCGTGGCCCAGGTCCGATCGCCGATTTCGCGCAGCAACCGGATTTCGCTCCCGCGCCATTCTCGCGGTTCCGCCTGTTGCAGCGAAAGGACGCCGGCGACCCGGCCGGCCCGCACCAACGGCACGCTGATCAGCGCTCCGATGCCCAGATCCTGGAACAAGGGCCGGTTGTGGTCGTCGAAGCGGTCGTCGAGCTCGACACTGTTTACCACCACCGGCTCACCGGAAAGGTGGCTGTGCATCAGCCGCTCACCCAGCGCCGTCAGAGGGAAATGGGTGCCCAGCAACGCCGGGGCGCCCTGCTGAGTCCATTCTCTGATCACCTGAAGCGCACCGCCGTCAGCATCGCTTTCCGCGTAGTTCGCCCGCGCTACATTCAGATACCGGCCCACACGCTCAAGGGTGATGGACAGAATGGCGGCAGCCCGGCTCTCGTCCCTCACGAGATCGCTCCACCCGATCAGGAAAGCCTGATCCCGTTCGCGCTGCCGCAACTCGGCGAGTGCACGGGCCCGATCGAGCGCAATCCACAACCGTTCCGAAACGTCGCGGATCAGCTGGATCTCCGCGTCACGCCACCGCCGCGGCACTACCGATTGAACCGAAAGCGAGGCACGCATCTGGCCTTCCACCACCAACGGCACGGTGATGAAGGCACGCACTTCGATCTCATCGTAATAGGCCTCGCGACCGGGAAGAACACGGGGATCGCCGACAACATCGTCATAGCGGACAATGCGACCCGCCTCCCATTGCTCGGCAATGGATTGGGAAACCTGAGAAACTGAAAACCGACGCCCGACCACACTGTTGACCCCGGCGCACCAATTGGCCACCACCACGAACTCGCGCTCCACCCCGGTCGCGACGGAATATGTGGTTCGGGTTGCGCCGAGATAGCGGGTCAGCCGCTCCAAGGTCACCGCCATCACCTGATCGGCAGTGGTCAGCTGGCGCAGCTGATCGCTCCATTCGACCAGAAATGCCTGGTTGCGTTCGCGATGCATCAGTGATGCCTCTGCCCGCGCGCGTTCCAGCATCGTCCACAGCCGGTCCGCCACCTCGCGTAGCAACTGCACTTCCCGGTCGGACCAGTCCCGCGGTTGGCGATCCTGAATGGATAACAGCCCCCGTGTCACGCCGCCGCGCACCATCGGTACCGCCGCAAAGGTGACGGCATCCACGTCGCGATAACGCTGCCGCGCGGCTTCGTCGAAGCGCGGATCGGTATCCACGTCCCCCGCGACAACAGGTTCACCGGCGAGATACGCCGCCTCCACAGCGTCGCTGACTGCCGGCCGAGCGACGGCGCTGGTGCTGCCGATGACGTCGCGCCATTCGTGCAGAACGGTAAATCCGCGTTCAGCCACCGGCTCAGCAAAATTCGCGCGCGCGGTACCGAGGTGCATCGCCAGCGCGGCAAGGGTGGTGGAAACGATCACCTCGACCGATGTTTCGGCGCGCAGGCGATCGCTCCAGGCAATAACGAACGCCTGATCCCGCTCCCGTTTCGCCAGTTCGGCCTGGGTCCGCGCGCGTTCCAATGCGTTCCAGGTGCGGTCTCCCATGTCGCGGATCAGGGCAATCTCATGATTACGCCAGCGCCGGGGCGTTCTTGACTGGACCGAGAGTATGGCGGCGACCCTGCCGTGCCGGATCAACGGAATGCTGACGAAGGCGCCGATCTGGCGCGCAGCATAGATCGCGAGGTCGCTTTCGTCCGTACGTGGATCGCTGGCGACATCGTCATAGCGGACGGTCTCACCTGCGAGCCATTCATGCTGCGCCTGCTCCCCGATGGCGGCAAGCGACACGCGCGTGCCGATCAGGCTGGGACAGCCATCACACCAGTCCCAGCATGTCTGGAAGACACGCTCCACCTCGTCCGCTTCGGCATAGGTGACGCGGGTAGCATGGAGGTGACGTCCCAGACGCTCCATTGTCACCGGCATGATGTCTTCGGGCGCACTCAGCGAGCGCAGCGCATCGGACCATTCTACCAGAAACGCCTGATCCCGTTCGCGTGCCTTCAGCGCCTGCTCCGTGCGCGCCCGCTCCAACAGCCCCCACATCCGATCCGCAACTTCGCCAATCAGCGCGATCTCCGCTCGCCGCCAATGACGCTCCCGATCCTGTTCGATCGAGAGGATCGCCTGAAGCACACCTCCCCGCGTCAAAGGTACCCCGATGCGGGCACCCGCCTCGCGCGCAGTTTCGCATTCGAAGTCTTCGGTAGCGAAGCGTTCGTCATGCGCGAGATCCGCGCTGATCAACATCTCGCCGGCCAGATACGCGCGGCGCACAGCCTCGGGAATACTGCTCGCCGAAAAGGATCGCGCGATCGCCGGCTGCTCCCGATTGGTCCAATCGGCTACGACAGCGTAGCGGCTTGCGTCGCTGGCACCCGGCCGGTCGGGATCGATCTCGATCGTCGCACAGCAGGCGCGAGTTGCGCCCAGATGCTCGCCCAGCATCGCAACCGTGATGCTCATGATCGCCGCTGGCTCGTCGGCCGTACGCACGCGATCGTTCCAGCGCAGCAGAAACAATTGGTCGCGCTCTCGGGTGCGCAGTTTTTCTTCCGCACGGGCGCGGGTCAGCGTTGCCCAGGTCCGTTCCGCCAGCGCCTCGACCAGCGCGATCTCGTCACGCATCCAGCGGCGCGGCGCGTCATGCTGCACCGTGAGGACGCCCTGCAGCTGCCCGCCCTTTACCAGCGGCACGGCAAAGCCGGACCGCACTCCGATCGCTGCCATGTAATCGCGGAAACCGACCGTAATCGGGCCGGAGGTCACGGTGAAGTCGTGGCTGACGACGGTTTCGCCCGCGGTGAAGCGAGCGAACAGCGGATCAAATGCGGGCGGGAACAGATGACGCCCCGTGGCATCGGGCAGTCCATCTGCTTGGTCCCGTCGCACGTCGAACAATGGACCATCCGGTCCTGGCTCACTCTCGCTATAGATTACACGGGCCACGTGCAGGTGGCGTCTCAGCATGTCCGAAACAGTCGCCAGTATTGCCGACGGATCGGTTTCATCCCGAATCGCATCGGCAACAGCGCGGAAGAAGATTTCATGCCGCACGCAATCTGCCCTTTCCCCACCTCTGCTTGGTCTGTGCTTTTTGACAACCTAGCACCGCTTGCTCGAAATGCGCATAGGGGAGCAACCGTTCGAGCGATCCAGCCATCGTGTTCGTCGCGATTTGGTCGCACTCGTCGCAGGGAGCGCCCGTAAGATGCTGCCTTCAGGCAGTATTTCACGCGATGCACCCTCTGCTCCCTTTGACCGCCGGCGACCGCTCCTCCCACACGCTGGCGATCGGGTGCTTCGCCTCGCTGTGCCGCGACCGACTGGCGGAACCGCTGGTGGCGTTCACCACCACCCACCCCGATGTTGCCGTCGGCGTGCATGACATGAGTCTTGGCGAGTTGCTTCCCGCCGTGGAGGCAAGGCGGATCGCCATCGCCATCTGTCCGTGCGAGCCGGTGGAGGAGCTCGCGCACACCAACCTTTGGATCGACCATGCCGTTGTGGCGATGAGCCGGGATCACCCGCTTGCGGTCGCCCCCTCGATTCACGCGGCGCTGCTGAGGGAGGAGGTGCTGCTGATCTCCCGCGATCGCAACCGGGCGCAGCTTAATCGCTTCCTGATCGAGCGGCTGTTCGCAAGCACGCCTCCCGCACGGATCATCGCGGACCCGCGCAACGATCGACTGCTGGAGCGGGTGTCGGCAGGGGAAGGTATTGCCCTGTTATGCGAAAGCCAGGTTGATGCCAGCCTCGCACCATTGGTGGTGCGGCCGCTGGCCGACGCACGCGCCAGCTTTCGCCTCCGCGCTCATTGGCACGCGAGCGATGGCGCTCCGCCGCTCGACACGTTGCTCGACTTGCTGACCGCCAGCCGCGAACCGCGGAACTAACCGAGTCGGGCGGATCAGGCGGACAGTGCTTGCCCTTGCCCTCCGGGCACATTAAGTCACAGCAGGTTAAGCGGCCGCTCCGGTAAGGGGCGGCCCTATTTGTTTATACCGAAAGGCATTCACGCATGGCCCAGCCGCTCATGCCCCACGCGACCGCTTCCTGGCTGGTCGACAATACCTCGCTCACCTTTGAGCAGATTGCCGAGTTTTGCGGCCTCCATGTCCTTGAGGTGCAGGCGATCGCTGATGACACGGCGGCGACCAAGCTGACCGGCCGCGATCCGGTGCGCGCGCATGAGCTGACCCAGCTTGAGATCGACAAAGGTCAGGCCGATGCGAATTATCGCCTGAAAATGACGAAGGGTCCGGAGCAGGTCCGCCGCACAAAGGGCCCGCGCTACACGCCGGTATCCAAGCGCCAGGACAAGCCGGATGGCATCGCCTGGATCATCCGCAATCATCCGGAAATCAGCGACGGCGCAATTTCGAACCTGATCGGCACGACGCGCACAACAATCGCGGCGATCCGTGATCGCACGCACTGGAACATCGGCAACATCACGCCGAAGGACCCGGTGACGCTTGGCCTGACGACCCAGCGCGAGCTTGATGCCGCGGTGGCAAAGGCAGCCAAGGGCGCCGGCTCCGAGCCGCAGCCCACCGACACCCGGCTTGACGGTGATCGCGCAGCCCTGATCGAGCAGCTTCGTGCCGAGCGCGAGCAGGCGGCCCGCGACGCCGAACTGGCCGGCGGCGAAGGCGGCGAGGATCGCCCGCTGTTCGACGATCCGTTCCGGCGCTAATGTCACTTGCCACCGCGCGGTGGTTGCGGCCGGTCTTCCGGCAAGCACCGCCGCGTCGGTGAGGGCGGCACTTGGCCGTCCCGAAAATAACGGATCGGCATCGGGCGGTAACCGGCGGGCTGGCGCCGTTACTGCGGTGCTTACCCGCTGTTCCCGCTCGAGGTGTAGCGCCGCGATGCCGCGCGAACGCCAACTAAACTCTCGACGTAACGATTGTTATGCTGATAGCGTCGCTGCATGGCGACGGCATATCTACGCACGCTGATCGGGGATGAGGGCCTGACGCCCACCAGCTCCGCCGGTCTGACCTTCCCCTTCGGCGATCGCGGGCCGCAGCCGGGCGAGCTGCTCAGCCTCATGGACGGGATCCGCTGGTGGCGCGTCCCAATGTCCGGTCCCCTGAAGCACGTCAACGGCCTGATCCTGGACGACGGCCCCGATCTCCTCGCGATCGACACCGGCACCGCCAGTCCGCGCTGCACGGAGGCGTGGCGCACGATTCTTGACGGGCCGCTCGCCGACAGCCGGATCGGCCGCATCCTGTGCACCCACATGCACCCCGATCACGTCGGCCTCGCAGGCTGGCTTTCGCGCAAATTCGATGACGCGGCGATCGTCATGACGCGCACCGAGTGGCTGATGGTCCGCATGCTTTCGGCCGATGCCCAGTCCGAAGTACCCGAGGAACAGGTCGCCTTTTGGCAGGGTGCTGGCTGGGACGAGGAGCAAGTGGCGCACGGCAAGGCACGCGGCTGGTCGAGCTTCGGCAAGGCGATTTCACGGATGCCGGTTTGCTACTCCCGTATCCAGGACGGCGAGGTGATGCGCATCGGCGGCAGCGACTGGCACGTCGTCACCGGCAGCGGCCATAGTCCGGAGCACGCCTGCCTCGTCGATTACGACCGCCGCGTGCTCGTCGCCGGCGATCAGGTGCTGCCCAAGATCAGCTCGAACGTCTCGATGCACGTCAGCCAGACCAACGAGGATCCCCTTGGCGACTGGCTGCGCTCGATCGAGCGGTTCAAGCAATTGCCCGACGACCTGCTGGTCCTTCCCGGGCACGGCGACCCCTTCTACGGCCTGCACACCCGTCTCGACGCCTTGCGCGACGAACATCTCGATCGCCTCAACGCGATCGTGGACCTGATGGCAAGCGGCCCGGTCCGCGCAGTCGACTGCTTCAAAGTCCTCTTCCGCCGCCCGATCGGCCTCGACGTCATCGGCATGGCCACTGGCGAGGCGCTTGCGCACCTGCGCCGCCTGGAGCTCGAAGGGCGAGCGGTGCGCGAGGTAAAGAACGGCGTGTGGTGGTTCGCGCGCGCTTAGTGGAAGCTGTGTGCTAATACCTACCCGACACTCGAACCCCACAAGTAGCGATCTCTTCGCCTTTCGAATGCTGGTGCAACCGGCATGAGTTCAAATTGGCAGATCACGCCTGCACAATTAAGCGCCAGTGCGCTGCTCGGCCTCTGTTCAACAGCCATGCTCAGCCCTGCTGATGCGAAACTCGCGGGTCCCGCTGATCTTAGCGCAGGACCAACCGCGATCCGCCCCGCCAACTGGGTCAAGGCAACAGATTTCCCAAGCGATGCGCTCGACAAGGGTCAGAAAGGAACCGTCAATTTCTCTATCGCGGTGGATGCGACAGGCGCGGTTTACCGTTGCGAGATAGTCCGTTCCAGCGGCACGCCGTCTCTTGATGAACGGGCGTGCTTGTTGATGAAGCGTAAGGGAAGGTTCAAACCAGCGCTTGATAAACACGGAAACCCGATCCCCAGCGAACACACGCGTCGGATCGCGTGGGATACCAAAGCACCGCTGACTAGTAGCTATGACGTGGTCGCAACCGTTCAGGCGTTAGCCTCGGGCAAAAAGGCTGCTGATTTCTCCGTCCGCCAAATAGTGTCAGCAGATGGCACGGTTGAAAGTTGCGGAATCGAGAGATCTAGCGGGGATGCGGATATAGATCGACAAGCATGTAAGCTGGCTTCTCAACTCCTTCCGCCACCAAAAATTCGCGCAGCCGACAACACGCCGATCCGGGGGCTTCGCGTGTCTAGATTGGCTCTTTTGGTTGATGACGCGCTGAAAGGGGCGGCCTTACCATGACCCGTTAGTTCGGTGTCATTTCCCGATGGCTCGGCCGCCAGGCGCGGTATGCTCCGACGCCGCCGCTCGTTCTTTTGGCATCAATCGAGAAGCACTTCGTTTATCGCGGCCTCTGGATCGCGGCAGAAAGCCCACGGCTTCATTCTACACCCGAGCCAAGTGCCGCCGCCCGTGATCACGGACGGCGGTCTATGCTGATCAGTGCCGGAAGTGCCGCATGCCGGTGAACACCATCGCGAGGCCCGCCTCGTCGGCCGCCGCGATCACCTCAGCATCGCGGATGGAGCCGCCGGGCTGGATCACTGCCGTCGCGCCCGCCTCGACAGCAGCGAGCAAGCCGTCGGCGAAGGGGAAGAACGCATCCGACGCCACTGCCGAACCGATCGTGCGTGGGCTGGCCCAACCGGCCTTATCGGCCGCATCCTTTGCCTTCCACGCCGCAATGCGGGCCGACTCCAGCCGGTTCATCTGCCCTGCGCCGACTCCGGCGGTGCTGCCGTCCTTGGCATAAACGATCGCGTTCGACTTCACGTGCTTCGCCACGGTCCAGGCGAAGCGGCAGTCCGCCAGTTCCTGCGCGGTCGGCTGGCGCTTGGTCACCACCTTCAGCATGTCATCGCTCAGAACGCCATTGTCGCGTGACTGCACCAGCCAGCCGCCCGCGATCGTCTTCGCCGTAAGGCCGCCGCGCGCCGGATCGGGCAGGCCACCGGTCAGCAGCAAGCGCAGGTTCTTCTTTGCCGCAAACAGCGCGATTGCTTCCTCATCGGCGTCCGGCGCCACGACCACTTCGGTGAAGATCCCGGTGATCGCTCTGGCAGTTGCTGCATCCAGCGGGCGGTTGAGCGCGATGATGCCTCCGAACGCCGATACGGTGTCACACGCGAACGCCGCCTCATAAGCGTCGGCCAGCGTCGCGCCGGTCGCCACACCGCACGGATTGGCGTGCTTCACGATCACGCAGGTCGGCTCCGCATCGCGGAACTCGCTCACCAGTTCCAGCGCGGCGTCGGCATCGTTCAGGTTGTTGTAGCTAAGCTCCTTGCCCTGCATTTGCCGCGCCTGGCCAATGCCGGGGGTCGACGGGCCAGCGTGGTGGTAGAAAGCCGCCTGCTGGTGCGGGTTTTCACCATAGCGCAGCACGGTCGGGGCCTCGAGCGTGAAGGGCAGGGTCGCCGGAAATTGCTCGTCCTGGTCGGACAGGCCGAACCAGCTGGCGATCATGCCGTCATAGGTCGCGGTCGCCGCAAAGGCCTTGCCGGCCAGCCGCTTGCGCTCTTCGAGCGTGGTCTCGCCCCGCGCGACGATTGCGTAATCCGCAGGATCAGTGACGATCGCGACATAGGCGTGGTTCTTCGCTGCTGAGCGAACCATGCTGGGCCCGCCTATGTCGATATTCTCGATCACCTCCGGCCGGTCAGCGCCCTTGGCCACCGTCTGCGCGAAGGGATAGAGGTTTACCACGACGAGATCGATCGCTCCGATCCCATGCTCCTCCATCGCCGCCGCGTGCGCGGCATCGTCACGCACTGCAAGCAGACCACCATGCACCATCGGGTGAAGCGTCTTGACGCGGCCGTCCATCATCTCGGGAAAGCCAGTCAGGTCGGACACATCACGCACGTCGAGCCCAGCGTCGCGAAGCGCCTTGGCGGTGCCGCCAGTGGAGACGAGTTCTACGCCTCGGCCTGCGAGCGTCCGGGCAAGATCAACAATCCCCGTCTTGTCGGAAACGGAAAGCAGGGCACGGCGGATGGTGATGGAGGTCATGGTAATCCTGCTGCCCTTCCTGCGCGGGAGGAGGGGCTGGTGGGTGGACGTCAGGTGACACGCCACCGGCTGGGCCGGGAATGCCACGGGCTCGCGCCTCCCCTACTCACTCCCTCGCCGGGAGGGGAGCCTTAATCAGCGCGCCCGCTTCAGTAGCCATCCGACGGTCGCCCCGCCCGCCTCGGCCGCGCCGCCGATCACCAGTTGCTGTGTGGCAATGGGCCGGCCTTCACCATCGATCCAAAGGCTTTCCTCGATCGTCAGCGATTCGCCGCGGGTGCGAAACTGCCACATGGCGCCGCCGGGGACGCGCAATACGGCCCCCAGTCCGTCGGCCGTCAGAGAGGCCTCGACCGCTTGCCCCAAGTGGAAACGAATGGCGAAGGGGGATGGCCCGGGCTGCCGCCTTCGCCCCTTGGGCAGCAGCACGTCCTCGCCACGAAGCTCCTTGCCGTCAGCGGTGAGAATCAGTTGCCGGCGATGAACGAACCCATGGCGGCGCACATAGCCGTCATGGCTCGCCTCGATGCGGCTGGCGTTTTCCGACTCCTGGCGGGTGAGTTCCACTTCCGCCACGCCCCGGCCCAGCGTCCCATCGGCATGGACGGCCGTAGAATTGGTATCGGCAAGCGTCAGGGTGGAATGGGCGGCGGTCGTCCGCAGACCTTCAATCAGGCCCCGCGGCAATGCCGGCACCGCCGACCGCGCTCCGCCGCAGTTCACGACGATCCGGGACGGCCCGTCCGAAAGCTCAAAGGCCAAGGTGGAGGCACAACCACCTTCCAGCACCCGCGCGATCGGCGGCGGGGCTGCATCGACCAGAAGCACGGTGGTGCCCGCCACTAACCGCTGATAGCCCCAATCCCGGGCCTGCCGGAGCGGCCGTGCACGCACCCCGCTCGCCTCGATCACCTGCGCCACGCGATCTGCCGGGACTGGCCCTCCGCCCTGCCAACTCGCCAGCCCGCGATCGGCATGGCACGTACCAAGGAGCGCCGGGACCATCCGCGATAGGGCTTCTTGCGCGAAGCCAGGCAGATCCTGGCGCCGGGCAGCATAGCTTTCACGTAGCGTGACGATCAGGCCGATAGTCTCCAGAAGTGCCTCGGGGGAGCGGCTAACGACCCCGCCGTCGGCCGATAGTGCCGTTCCCAATGCTCTTGCGAGGCCGGCTTCGCCGAAAGCTTTGCGCGGATCCCCGCCGGGAATGAGCAGCCCGGCGGCAATGACCCCGCACCACGCGGCGACCCGGTTCGGCCCCGGCGAGGCCTTGTCCGCACTGCTGTCAACATGCCGCGCCCCTCGCGCGAGCGCGTTCAAGACCTTGGATCGGTACACAAGATCCGTCGAGGACAGGATCAGCGGAGCGTGAGACGTCCAAAACAGGATCCGCCGCCCCCAGAGATCCGGGCGCCAGGCGAGTGCGGTGATCCGGTCCGCATGAGCTGCGAGCCACCGCTCCATCAGATCCTCGGCGATCGGCGCGCCTTGAGCGCGCGTGGCGACGCTCGAAAGATCGCGAAGCCATGCAAAGCTATGGAGATATTCGGCAAATGCGGGCGACGGCGAGAAGCTGCGCAGATCGAGCCCGGCAATCTGATGGCTTTCGCCCCGGTAGAGAAGGTGGCCGTCCAGCAGCGCCTGACCGCGCGCCACATCGCCGAACAGGGGGTCGTCGGGAACGGCAATCAGCTTGAGCGGATAACGACCCTTCAGCCGAAAGCCGTGGATCGGCGTGCGCCAGGTCAGGCGGTGAAAGCGATCGGTCAGGCGCTCGGCAAGCGACAATCCCTTGTCGCCGCCAACGCGCACCAGCCGCTTGCCTTCGTCGATCCCGTCGGCAGTGGAAAGATCGTCCGTCCGTTCGCTCATGCGCCCCTTAACGCGCGAATATTGTCGGCATAGGCATCAGGGCCACCGCGGAAAGTAGCCGTGCCCGCAACCAAGGCATCCGCACCGGCGTCAACTGCCAGCCGAGCCGTACGCACATCGATACCGCCATCCACCTGAAGGTCGATATCGCGGCCGCTGGCATCAATCATCTTCCGGATCGCCGCGATCTTGCGCAGCTGGCTGTCGATGAAGCTCTGGCCGCCAAACCCGGGGTTGACGCTCATCACCAACACAAGATCGACCATGTCGACGATGTAATCCAGCATCTTGGCCGGCGTGGCCGGATTCAGGACAACGCCCGCACGCTTGCCTAGCGACTTGATGTGCTGGAGCGACCGGTGAATGTGCGGGCCCGCCTCCGGATGGACGGTGATCGTGTCTGCCCCCGCCTCCGCAAAGGCATCCAGATACGCATCGATTGGCGAGATCATCAGATGCACGTCGAACGGCTTCGCCGTGTGCGGGCGGAGTGCCTTAACCACTGCCGGGCCGATCGTGATGTTGGGGACGAAATGCCCGTCCATCACATCGATGTGGATCCAGTCCGCGCCCGCCGCGTCAATCGCGCGCACTTCCTCGCCCAGCTTGGCGAAATCGGCAGAAAGGATCGACGGGGCGATACGGACTGGCTTCAACGGTTCACTCGCTCGATTGTTGTTCGGCCTGCCTGTCGGAAGACTGCCTGGATCCCTCGAACCGAGAAGGCGGTGGCTCCGATCAGCGCAAGCCGGACAAATGGGGCAACGGGAAAAATCCTTAACGCCCGATCGGTTCAGGCGGAAGCGCGCAGAAGCCGCGCGACGAAAAAGCCGTCGCACCCCCCGACATCGGCAAGAGTGCCGGGGAGCGTCCGCACGTAGCCGCTGTCATTCGGCTCGATCCCGGCCGGCAGCTCTTCAGCTGCTGGAGGCTCGAGCGTGTAGTCGGGATGAGACGCCAGGAAGCGATCCAACTGCTTTTCTCCCTCCGCGGGTTCAAGCGAGCAGGTAGCATAAACGAGACGCCCTCCTGGCCGGACCCAGGTGGCTGCGCGATCAAGCAGGCGGGACTGCAAGGCGGCCATTTCTTCGACCACACCAGAATGCGCGCGATAAAGAACGTCCGGATGGCGGCGAAAAATGCCCGTGGCGCTACAAGGGGCGTCCAACAGCAGCCCGTCGAACGGCTCCGCAGGAGACCAATCCAACGCGTCGGCGATCACCACCTTTGCAGGCAAGTGGGTGCGCGCAAGATTCTCGTGCAACCGAGCTGCGCGGGATGGCGCGATCTCCAGCGCCGTGACATCCCAGCCGGCTGCTGCCAGCTGCATGGTCTTGCCTCCGGGCGCTGCGCATAGATCGAGGACTTTGCCCGGCCCCCTGCCCAGCAAACGCGCGGGCAACGATGCCGCCACGTCTTGCACCCACCAATTGCCCTCAGCATAGCCCACCAGCTGCGTGACCGGTGCGGCATCCACGAGCCGACGGTGATCCGCCGCCAGGCTCGCGCCCTCCGGAGCGAGCGCGTCGGGGCTCGCGAGTGTCAGGTCGAGTGGCGGAGGTGCCGCTATGGCGGCAGCGGCGGCAGTGGCCACCCCCTCGCCCCAAGCCGCACGCCACCGATCCGCCACTGGACTAGGAAGCGAGGGCAACTCAGGCAGCATTGCGCCGCCGCGGGTCAGGGCGCCGAACACGCCATGAACCAGCTTGCGCGGACCGCCATCCACCAAGGGCAGCACCGTGGCGATTGCGGCGTGCGGCGGGGTCCCAAGCGCCAGCGTCTGAACCAGGGCGACGCGCAATGCGGTCCGCGCCTTCGCATCGTCCGGCAGCGGCTGGCGAGTCGCCGAGTCGATGAGTGCATCCAGATCAGGCAAACGACGCAACGCCTCAGCCGCGATCGCATGGGCAAGGCCGCGATCTGCCCCTTCCAAGCCGCGCGCTGCCGAAGGCAGCGCCGCCTCGAGAGGCTCGCCGCGGCGTAAGACTGCGTCCAAAAGCCGCAATGCGGCCCGGCGGGCAGCTGTGCCTGGCGGATCAGCGGGGCGGCGGTTTGCGGTAGAACGGGGCTTGGCGGGGGAAGGCATCGGGCCCATGTGGCGGCTTACGGCCTTAACCGGAAGAGCTGATGTCAAAACGCCCTCCTCAGGTGAAACCGCCCGCCTATCTGTCGCCCAACAAGCCTGTACCTGCACCGGCACCGATGGAGCGTCCGGCGGAAGACCCGCTCGGCCGTGATCCGGTGCGTTATGGGGACTGGGAGAAGAAGGGCATTGCCGTTGATTTCTGATTGAGGCCGCTTGAACGCAATTGTTCTGCGTGATTGAGGAGCTGAAGGGATTGAGCCAGTCGCAGTGACCTCCTTTCGCAACCGGAACGAAGGCGGGTTCCAAACGTCTCAGCACCGATGTTGAGCCCGCTACTGCGCCCACGTCTCCGGATTGCGGCCGTCCTGATCACAGTGATCATCACTATCCTGGCGGTAACGCTCGCTGCGTTTCCTTGGGGATTGCTGAAGGGCTTACTAGAAAGTCGAATGACGGCACGCTTCGGGCGTCCGGTCGCCGTTGGCGCCATGGAGCGCGTCGACAATTTCGGCTTTACGACCTCCGTTCGACTCCGCGATGTGCGGATCCCTGGTCCAGCCTGGGCCGGTTCCGTCGATCTGGCGCGTGTGGCACGCATGGAAGTCGGCTTCAGCGCGCTATCGCTCGTCACAGGCCGACTGGCGCTTGAGGACGTCTCGATCGAAGGGGCGCAACTCAACCTGATCCGCGCGGCTGACGGACGTGAGAACTGGCGCGGTAGCACTGGTCGCGGCGGAATCGGCGGCGGGGGACTTGATCAACTCGTCGTGCGCCAATCGCGGCTGAGGTATCGCGACGATAAGCAGAACCGCAATTTCGACCTGGCGATTGAGTCCGATCCGGCTGCGGGTCTGCGTGTGACGGGCACCGGCGAGATCCGCGGCACGCCGGTGCGCGTCGTCGCCAAGGGACCAGCGATCTCCGGCGAAAAACAGGGCAAATGGCCGTTTGATGCCCGGCTGACGGGCGATGATCTCTCGATGCATGCCAAGGGCACTATGGCGGCACCGCTCGACACTGAGCACATGTCGCTGGAGGTTACGGCGCGTGCGAGCGACCTGAAGCTCGTCGACGCGGTGATCGAAGCAGGCCTCTTTCACACTCAACCAGTCGTGCTTGCCGCCAAGGTGCGACGTGAGCCGGATCGTTGGTTGATCGATCGACTCAACGGACGGGTCGGCAGGTCTGATCTTTCAGGGCAACTCACCGTCATCAAGACGGCAGGCAGAACGAAGCTCGAGGGATCGTTCGAGTCTCGGCAGCTCGACTTTGACGACCTCTCTTCCGACGAGGGCTTGCGAAGAGCCGCAGTGAAGAAGCAGGCCGTCGGACCCCGGATCGTACCCGACACGCGGGTGAACTTGGCCAAGATCGGCCGAACGGACGGGCGCATCAGCCTGAAAGTCTCCCATATCGTGAGCCGGCACGGACCTTCTTCGTTGACCAGCCTCGCCGGCACTTTGGTACTGGAGCACCGTGTGTTGACGGTGTCCCCGCTGACCATCGGCCTTCGCCAAGGGCGTATTACCGGCACAGCCGTGATCGACCAAGGTGAAGACGGGCCGGTCCCGCTGGTTAGGCTCGATCTCCGGCTGACTGGCAGCAGCATCCCGGCGCTTGCCGGCGGCGGCGGAACCGTCACGGGTCGCGTTGACGCACGTGCCGTTCTTGCCGGCCGCGGGAGCACCATCCGTGAGGCCGTCGGCAACTCAAGCGGGCGGATCGGCCTTGCTGCTCGCGATGGGGAGCTGCCCAAGGAGATTGCCGAAGCCCTCGGCTTCGATGCCGGTGGGGCGCTTCTCGCAAGACAGGCGGACCGTGCAACATTGCGGTGTGTGATCGTCGGGCTGACAATGCGCAATGGCAGCGGGCGCGTCGGACCATTCGTGGTGGATACGTCGCAAAGTCGGCTGGATGGCCAAGGAACCATCACCTTCCCCGATGAACAACTATCCATCCGGCTGACCGGCGCGCCAAAGCACGACGCGGTGCTGAAGCTGCCCGGTTCGGCAATCATGAATGGCACGATCAGCGAGCCAAACGTCGTCGTGCCGCGGCAGGTCAAGTCGGTCGCCAACGTATTCAAGGCCATCGGCCGCGCGATCACGGGTCGGCAGGGACCAGCGGCTCAGGAAGCAGATTGCGGTGCCCTTACCCGCCAAGTGCTGCAATAGCTCCGCTTCTAACGCCTGCGCCCGTCAATGCCGGCGTGCCGAGTTAGCGGGTTGCCTCGACGAGCTTCAGCAGCGTGCTCCAATTACGCCCGGTGGACGGCGGCAGTTTCCCCTTGGTCAGCAAGGCCGAAAACCTGGATCGGCCGATCCCCTCGGGATAATCGACGTACAGTTCGCGCCCGATCGCTAGCACCTGCTCGAGACCATTGTAGCTTGCCACCAGTTCCTCCATGCGCGCAGGGTCCAGTGGCTGGCGATAAAACAGCACCTGGACATGGTTCGGCCGGGCGGCGATTGCTTCAGGAAAGGGCGCGGTTGCCGCAATGGCGGCGAGCTCCGCGTGGCTGCGCACAAACCATGTCGTATCAAGCGACAGTCTCGCCTTAGCAGCCTCCTCCAGCCGCGCTTCAATCACTGCTGCATCTGCACCGCACGAGAATATGGCATTGCCGGATGCGAGAATGGTGCGAACATCAGCCATTCCCTCGCTCTCGAGGAAGGACCGCAGATCGGCCATGGGCAGCGGCTTGCCCGCGTTGATCGCGCGAGGAAGCGCAGCCCAGCGCATCATCCCTCTTCTCTTAACGGGCGAGCCAGGAGATCGTCGATGACAGCGCGCGCAGGCACACCATCGAGCAAGCGACAAACCGCCGCCGTGATGGGCATGTCGATCCCCGCCTCTGTCGCTGCCTCGGCCAGAACAGGAGCGGTGAAGGCGCCTTCCGCCACAGTACGGCGATCCGCCAGCAGGTCCGCCGCCAAGGCGCCACGCCCGAGGCCAAGACCCAGCGAAAAGTTGCGGCTGCTAGTCGACGAACATGTGAGGACCAGATCGCCGAGTCCGGAAAGACCGGCCAATGTTTCCGGCCTGGCTCCCCGCGCCATCCCGAAACGGGTCATTTCCGCGAAGCCGCGGGCAATCAGCGCAGCACGGGCGTTCTGACCGAGACCCGCCCCTTCAACAACGCCGCAAGCGATCGCGAGTACATTCTTGACCGCTCCGCCGATCTCCGCCCCGATCACGTCCGTCGATGCGTATGGACGAAAGCTGGGGCTGGCCAACCGAGCCGCCAGTCTGGTCTGAAGCGCCTCATCTGCACAGGCGAGCGTCACCGCAGTCGGCAGGCCAGCGGCGACTTCATGGGCAAAGGTCGGACCGGAAAGCACGGCGATGGGAGCTTCCGGATGAACTGCTTGCGCCACTTCGCCAACCAGCAGCCGGCTTCCCGCCTCGATGCCCTTCGCGCATAGTACGAGCGGCGTCTGACCGACTGGTGTGGCGCGCAACACGGCACCGACATGCTGTGCAGGCGCCACCACCAGCAATGCATCGTGCCCGCCGAGATCAGCGAGAAGCCCGGTCGCGCGGATCGCTGGTGAAAGCGGCACACCGGTCAGAAAAGTAGTATTCTCGTGCCGGGCGTTGATGCTTTCTACCACTTCCGGCTCACGCGCCCAGAGCAGCACGTCGCCGCTGCGCGCTGCCACCTGAGCCAAGGCGGTGCCCCACGCCCCGCCTCCAATCACGCCGATCTTCACGCCTTCACCCCTGCGCCGCGAACTGCCTCTGCATTCGGATCCAGCGGCCATCTGGCCCGCGCAGGCGTATCAAGCGGATCGACCAATCCGGCGGAAAAGCGCTCGGCCCCCGCCCAGGCGATCATGGCCGCGTTATCCGTACACAGCCATAGCGGCGGTGCGACGAAGCGGAGACCGTTGGCACTTGCGAGTGACGACAAGGCGTCACGCACCGCTGTATTGGCTGCCACACCGCCGGCGACGACCAGGGCAGTCGCGCCATTTGCCTGTGCCAGGGCGCGTCGCGTCCGATCGATGAGGCAATCCACCACCGCTGCCTGGAAAGACGCAGCGATGTCCTCTGGTGGGTATTCGCCAATCACTCGCGCGACCGCCGCCTTCAGCCCGGCAAAGGAGAAATGCGGCTCCGACGAACGCAATAACGGCCTAGGCAGGGGCACTGCCGTAGGGTTTCCGGCCTTTGCGGCGCGCTCAACGGCCGGACCACCCGGAAAGCCCAAGCCAAGCAGCTTTGCCGTCTTGTCGAAGGCCTCGCCCGCGGCATCGTCGATCGTTGTCGCCAAACGGCGGTAGCTGCCCACTTCCTCGACCAGCAGCAGCTGGCAATGCCCACCCGATACCAGGAGCAGCAGATATGGAAACGCGAGGTTGGGATCAGCCAGCCTAGGGCTGAGTGCGTGGCCCTCCAGATGATTGACGGCGACGAGCGGCTTGCCTGCGGCATGAGCAAGTGCCTTTCCGGTCACCAGCCCCACCATCACGCCGCCGATCAGGCCCGGGCCGGCCGTGGCTGCCACCGCGTCCACATCCGCCAGCGTTACGCCTGCATCAGACAGCGCGGCCTGAACCAGGGGCTCAAGAGCCTCGACATGCGCCCGAGCCGCGATCTCCGGCACGACGCCGCCATAAGGCCGGTGTTCGCTTTCCTGCCCCGCAAGGCGGTGCGCCAACACCTGCCGGTCGCCAGTGACGATCGCTGCCGCAGTTTCGTCGCACGATGATTCCAGGCCGAGGATGAGCATCGGCCTCCCTTATCCATTCGCCCGGAGCTTGTCGAAGGGCGGCCCAGGTCCGATAGAGCGGCTCTCCCGAATGGCTGAGTACAAACGATCCATGGCGAACACCTTCAGGCTTGGCACCCGCGGTTCGCCGCTCGCCCTTACGCAGGCGGGCATGGTTCGAGACGCGTTGATGGCGGCGCACGGCTGGGACGATGTCGAGATTGTGGTTGTTCGCACCACGGGCGATCGGATTCAGGATCGCGCCCTGGCCGAGATTGGCGGAAAGGCGCTTTGGACCAAGGAGCTGGATCGCGCGCTACTGGCCGGCGAGGTGGACGCTTGCGTCCACTCCATGAAAGACGTTGAAACGATCCGGCCGGCCGAGATCGCCATCGCCGCTATGCTGCCCCGCGCAGACGTTCGTGATCGCCTGATCGGTGCGGAGTCGATCGAGGCGCTGCCGCAAGGAGCGGTGGTCGGCACCAGCTCGCCGCGTCGTCGAGCGCAGCTGCTTCGGCGTCGGCCCGACCTGCGCATCGTGTTGCTTCGGGGTAACGTTGACTCGCGCCTCGGGAAGCTGGCGGCTGGCGAAGTGGATGCCACGTTGTTGGCAGCCGCTGGCCTGCAACGGCTCGAGCGTCACGATACGGGCACACCTCTGTCCGTCGACGGCACCCTGCCCGCGCCATCGCAAGGCGCAGTAGGCATTGAAACTCTGGCGGGCGGACCAGCACGCAAGTTCGTCCAGGCGATCGATTGCACGGCTACCCATCTTTGTGTTCGCACGGAACGCGCCTTGCTCGCGGCTCTTGGAGCCACTTGTCACTCGCCAGTGGGGGCGCTTGCGTCTTGGCAGGACGGGACAATGACGCTGGCGGCCGAGTTGCTGGATGAAGATGGCACGGCTCACATCGCCGGCAGCATGACGGGGGCCGGTGGCGAGACGCTCGGCATGGCGTTGGCAGCAGACCTGCTGGAGCGGGCGCCTTCGTCGATCCGGCGGTTGTTCGGGGGGTGAAACGCCCCGCCCTCGTCTTGCGCCCGGAGCCTGGCGGCTCAGCGACCGCAGATCGACTGAGGGCCGCTGGGTTGCTTGCTATTCGATTGCCGCTTTTCCGGGTTGCGCCGATCGCCTGGTCCCCGCCAGCCGATCAATATGATGCCTTATTGCTGACGAGCGCCAACGCTGTCCGTCAGGCGGGATCTGCTCTTTCTGCACTGCGGGCGCTACCCGTAGTCGCTGTCGGTCGAGGCACGGCGGCGGCGGCGCGCACTGCCGGCTTCACGGTCGCGGCAGTGGGTTGCAGCGATGGCGCGCAAGCACTCGCCCTGGCGCGTCAAAACGGATGGCACCGGATACTACGCCTAACGGGTCGTGAGCGGACGCGCCTCGAGGGGGTGACGGACATTCCGGTTTACGCCAGCAATCCGCTGACCCCCCCGCCGAATGCGTTACGCGTGGCACAAGGGGCAGTGGCTCTTCTTCACTCGTCGCGCGCAGCGACACACTTCCGTCATTTGCTCGAGCGTGATGTCGTGGATCCCAAAACCGTGCGGATCGCTGCGATCAGCAGCGCCGTTGTGGACGCGGCCGGAACCGGCTGGAACCGCATCGTGATCGCCAAGGAGCCGAACGATGCTGCCTTGGTGGCAGCCACCTGCACGCTCGCAATTGACCAGTAACGATCCGCTGGGGATAAGGCGCTCATGGATGAAGCTGTGCCGCTCGATCCCGCTCCGCGCCGGTCGCGAGTTGGCCTAATCACTATATTCGTGGTGCTGGCGCTGATCGTTGGCTTTGGCCTGATGTGGCTCTCAGTGCAGGACCGTGCAGGTTGGTGGCAGCAGACACCCACGCCCGCGGCAGCACCGAGCGCTGAGACGGGTTCAGCGGCCGCCATGCAGCCCGGCGCTCCCGTCGTCGGCCCCGTCGATCCGGTGACGCTCGCCACGCGAGAAAGCGCGCTGGCCGCACAACTGGCGGCACTGGAGGCGCGCGCTGCCGGAATGGAGCTTGACGTTACCGCCTCGGCCGATCGCGCCGGCCGGGCTGAGGCGATCCTGGTCGCCTTTGCGGCCCGGCGTTCTATCGAACGCGGCAGGCCGCTCGGCTATCTCGAAGAACAACTCCGCCGTCGTTTCGGCACCACGCAGCGGCAAGCCGTGGACACGGTTATCCAGGCTGGCCGTGATCCGGTGACCCTGGAGGGACTTCGTGAGGCGCTCGAGGCGAATTCATCCCTTTTGCTAAACCCCGGATCGCGGCACTGGTTCGACGGTCTTCTCGACGAGCTGCGCCACCTGATCGTGCTTCGTGAAGCGAATCTGCCTTCCGCCATCCCGTCTGAGCGACTGACGCGGGCACGACGGCTGGTTGATGCGGGACGGGTGGAAGCTGCGTTGGACGAGGTGGAGCGCCTTCCGGGTGGCTCACAGGCCGTAAACTGGACGAACGCCGCGCGGCGCTATGTTGCAGCCGACCGAGCGCTGGAAGCCCTAGAGACTGCGGCGATCGTCGGCACCATTGCGGGGGCCGCACAAGCAGCGCAGCAGCCATCCCAGCCAGCAGCGCCCGCCATGAAGGGGCCCTCGGATCAAGGGGATACGCAGGGCTGATCCAACGAACGCCTGCATTCTTCCGGTATTGGGTCCACGTTCATTGGAGCGTTGCCTCGGCGCACTTTCCCTGCAAGCATCGGTGCTTAAATGAAAAGGGAGAGCGGGATGCGCGGGTATTGGCGGACAACAGCAACAGCATTGGCGGGGTTGAGCCTGGCTCCATCCGCAACTGCGCAGAACCGCCCCGACGAGAAAGCCTTCTTCGACCTGTACAAGGAGTTGGTCGAAACCAACACGGTCGTTGATCAAGGAAGCTGCACACGCGCTGCCCGGCAAATCGCCAATCGGATGAAGGCCGCCGGCTATTCGGACAGCGATCTGGTCATCTTCTCCACACCCGAGCATCCCGAGGATGGCGGGCTGGTGGCGACACTGCCCGGCTCGGATCCGAAAGCCGGGGCGATGCTGTTGCTCGGCCACCTCGACGTGGTCGCCGCGAAGCGTGAGGATTGGCAGCGCGACCCGTTCAAGCTCGTCGAAGAGGACGGCTTCTACTATGCCCGCGGCTCCGTAGACGACAAGTCGATGTCATCGATCTGGGCCGACACGATGATCCGCTTCCGCCAGCAGAATTTTCGCCCGAAACGAACCGTCAAGATGGCCCTTACCTGTGGTGAGGAAACCACCTACGCCTTCAATGGTGCCGATTGGCTGGCACGGAACCGACCAGAACTGGTACGGGCCGATTTCGTGCTGAACGAAGGAGGCGGCGGCCGGCTCGACGCCCGCGGGCAGCGGCAGGCACTTGCGATCCAGGTCGGCGAGAAAGCGGCGCAGAACTTCACCTTCGTCGCGACCAATCCGGGCGGCCACAGCTCTGCGCCGACGCCGGAGAATGCAATCTACGATCTCGCTGATGCTATCAAACGGGTGCAGAATTACGAATTCCCGATCAGATTCTCTGACACCACCCGGGCCTTCTTCACGGCCAACGCCAAGGCGCTGCCATCGCCCACCTCCGCGGCGATCCAGCGGTTGCTCGCCAATCCGAAGGACCAGAGCGCCGACGAAATCGTCAGCCGTGACAAGGTGCTGCACTCCACGCTTCGGACAACCTGCGTCGCGACGCTCGTCAACGCTGGCCATGCGGAAAATGCCCTTCCACAGCGCGCCACGGCTAACGTAAACTGCCGCATCTTTCCGGGCGAAACCGTGGACGGGACGCTCGCCAAGCTAAAAGAGCTTGCCGGACCAAAGGTGACGGTTACCGCCAACCTGCCCGTTCGCCCCGTTGCCGTTCCGCCGCCGCTTGATCCAAAGATCATGGGACCTGTGCAGTCGCTCGCCGCCAAGCACTTCCCCGGTGTGCCGGTGGTCCCCATGATGTCGACGGGGGCGACGGACGGTGTGTTCTTCGGCACGCTCAACATGCCCGTTTATGGCGTACCTGGCCTGTTTCTGGAGCCCGACCTCAACGGCACGCATGGTCTGAACGAGCGTATTCGCGTGACGTCCCTCTACGAAGGACGGGCCTATCTCTTCGATCTAGCGAAGACCCTGGCAGAGTAACACTGGAAAGACATCGGTCCGGGTTCCTCCGCGGGAGCCCGGACGAGGCCTTACGCGCCTGAGGCAATTTCAGCCGCCGGCGCTTTCTTGCTCAGCCTTGATCCTCGGCAGCTTAGCGCCCGATCCAATCAGCCACTTCACCGGCGACCTGATTTGCTGCCTGGTTCAGCGCCACGCCGACGGGTGCAGGCTCAATCGCGGAAACCGCCACGCGTGCTTCGAAACGACGCTTTTCCAGCGCGCCGCCCTCGTCGCGGACCAAGGCCGCATCGTAAGTGACCACGGCGTTTGACGTTGCTGCGTCCACACCGAACATCCGCAGTTCACCGGCAAGCCGAGCGCCGGGATCCGCGAGCGACTGTGCACCTGAAAGGACGACGCGACCCGTCCGCGCCGTGACCGTGTCGGACAGCAGCCGCGCGAACTGCCGCGCAGGGGGCTCCACCCATTGCGCATCCTTGACATAGGCGATGTCGGTTGCGCTCGCCTGCACCGGTATGCGGTTGTTCGCCAGTGCCTGCGGCACTGCCGGCACCTGGATCGTGACAGTCCGTGCTCCTGCCGATGACTGTGCCTGCCCCACTGGCACCTGTTCAGCCGCGGTAAGACTAAGCAAGGACTCCGGCGGCTTGGCACCGAAGCTGATGCAGCCGGCAAGCGGCAGCAGAGCAAGACCGATCAGGAACTTTTTCATATCCGTTCTCACTTGCCCTTATAGTCCGGCAGCTTTTGCTGACCGATCAGCGACCCTGCGCCTTGCCGATCCACCTTCTCGGCCACCGAGGCGAGGGCTGCCGACATCTGCCGCAGATCGAGTACCAGCTGGTTGATCTCCGGAACGGTGCGTTTGGAGAATGTTTGCAGCCCAGGGCGCGCGTCCTGGAAGGCGCTGTTCAACGTTTCCGTGCTTTGCCGCGCCGAGCGGATCGTTTCGTTCAGGTTGACGATCGTCGGGCGAACATCCTGAGCCAGCACGCCGTTTGTCGTGGCTGCGAGCTCACCGATCTGCTGGGCCGCGTCGCCCGCCTGTTGGATGGCGATACGGGTCTGCGCAAGCGTTGCAGCGATTTCAGGGCCGCGGTCTGCCAGCGCGTCGGTCAGACGATTGGTGTTCTCCAGGATACCGGCGATGGATGCCTGGTTGCGATCGGTCAGCAGCCCGGTCAGCCGCTCCGTCAACGTGGACAGCCGTTCCAGCAACTGCGGCGCGGAATTCAGGATCGCGCCGAGACCGCCCGTACGGGTCGGGATCACCGGCACTCCATAAGGGCACTGTCGCCCATCATCATTCTCAGGGCAGACGATCGGCGGGGCGCCCTTGCGGGCGCCGTCCAGACTTACGGTGCTGGTTCCGGTGAAGCTTCCCTGGATGGTCGCGGCGGTACCTTGCAGGATCGGCGTTTCTTGACTGACTTCAATGCGAACGCGAACGAACTGAGGATCATTGCGCCAAAGCTGGATCGACTTCACCTGTCCTGAAGGAACACCGGAATATGTGACCTGCGACCCTCGGGCGAGACCATCGACCGACTGCTTGAAGAAAATGTCATACTCGTTCTGCGTGGCGCCGCCCAATCGCGCAATCCACACCGTGAAGAGCGCCAGCACCGCCAGCAGGATCAGCACGACGGCGCCGACCAGCACATGGTTGGAACGGGTTTCCATCAATCAGCCCCTGACTTTGCCTTGGCGCCTGCCGCAACCTCTCGCGTCGCCACAGCGGCTCGGCCACGTGGCCCGCGGAAGTATTCCTGAATCCATGGATGCTCCAGCGCGAGCAGTTCGTCGATCGTTCCGACGGCGATGACGCGCTTGTCGGCCAGCACCGCCACCCGATCACAGATCGCGTACAACGTATCCAGATCGTGCGTGATCAGGAACACCGTAAGCCCCAGCGTTTTCTGGAGCGACCGCGTAAGATCGTCGAACGCCGCGGCGCCGATCGGGTCTAGGCCAGCCGTCGGCTCATCAAGGAACAGGAGCTCCGGGTCGAGCGCAAGCGCACGCGCGAGCCCGGCGCGCTTCTTCATCCCACCGGACAGTTCCGCCGGATATTTCGGCCCAGCGTCGGCCGGGAGCCCCGTCATCATCACCTTGAATGAGGCGATTTCGTCCAGCAGCGCCAGGTCGAGGTTCGGGTAAAACTCCCGCAATGGAACCTGCACGTTCTCGGCCACGGTCAGCGTTGAGAAAAGAGCGCCGCCCTGGAACAACACGCCCCAGCGTTTGCGAATCTCGACGGCCTCGGTTTCTTCACGGCCAAGCGTCGGCTCTCCGAATACCGTCACCTCACCCGCGGAGGGGCTCTGAAGACCGATGATGGAGCGCATGAGCACGGATTTGCCCGTGCCAGATCCCCCGACCACGCCAAGGATCTCGCCTCGCCGCACATCCAGGTCCAAGTTCTCGTGGACAACCTGGTCCCCGAACGCGTTCTTCAGGCCGCGAACTTCGATGATGTTCTCGGAACTGCTCATCAGATCCAGCCGATCCGTTCGAAGAACACGGCAAAGAAAGCGTCCAGGACGATCACGAGGAAGATGGCCTGAACGACAGCTGCGGTGGTCCGGGTACCGACCTGCTCGGCATCACCCTCCACTTGCATCCCCTGAAAACAACCGGCGATCGCAATAATGGCGCCAAACACAGGTGCCTTGATGAGCCCCACGTACAGGTCAGTGATCGGTACGACCTCACGCAAGCGCGCCACATAGGTCACGGGCGGAATTTCGAGCTGCCACCAGCATAACAGCCCGCCTCCGATGATCGCGATGAGCGAGGAGTAAAAACCGAGCAACGGCATGAGCATGACGGCGGCGATCGTGCGCGGAAGCACCAGCGCTTCCATCGGGGAAACGCCGATCGTGCGCATGGCGTCGACCTCTTCGGTCAGCTTCATTGTGCCAAGCTGCGCCGCAAACGCGGATCCGGACCTGCCAGCAACCATGATCGCGGTCATCAACACGCCAAGCTCGCGCAGCGTAATGCGGCCGATCAGGTTGATCGTGAACACCTCCGCGCCGAACTGTCGCAATTGCACTGCACCCTGCTGCGCAATGACGATGCCGATGAGGAAGCTCATCAGCCCGATAATGCCGAGCGCCGAAACCCCGACCACTTCGAAGCGCTGAACAGTCGCGTTGAACCGGAAGCGGCGCGGATGCCTGATCACGCTGATGAAGGCGAGAACCGTTGCACCGAGGAAGCCGAGCAGGCCCAGAAGGGTGCGGCCCGACATGACCACCGCTTCCCCGACTTCGCCGAGAACACGGTTGAACGGGCTGACATATACTGGACGGGTCGAAACCGGCTGGTCGGCAATCCCCACCTGATCGAGAAGGTGCTGATGCTCAGGCTTCAGGCCCGTGATCCGAGCACCGTGCTTCTTGGCGAAGCGATACACGACCCAGGCGCCAATCGTATCCATTCGCCCGATACCGGAAAGGTCGAGCTCCGTGATCGCGCCGGGATAGGTATCAAGCCGGCCGGGAAGATCATCCAGGCGAGCGAGCAGCAAGTCGCCGGTGAAGCGCAGCTTGCCCCCGTCCTCGCTGAATTCGGCCAATGCGCCCATCCCCCACCCTTTGCGGAAAACTCCGCAGCTCGGCAAGACGAACGTACAGTGCGTCCGGTTGTTGCATGAACGTCATGCGGCGGCCGGCGAGCGCAGACCAAGCTTTGGTCGCCCGCATCTCTAAGCAGCGTCCTAGAGCAGCACGTCCACTGAATGGATGGCCAGGCCGACTGCGCCGCCTACAAGCGTCCCGTTGATCCTGATGAACTGGAGGTCCTTGCCCACCGAATGTTCCAGGCGCTGTGTGATCGTCTGCGCATCCCATCCGCGCACCGTCTCCGACACAAGGCCCACGATCACATCGCCATAATCCGCGGCCGTTCCCACCGCGACGCGGCGAACATAGCGGTTCAAGGTGTTACGAAGCCGCGCATCGTCTTCCAGCGTTTGTCCCAGCTGACGAAGCATGTCGCCGATACCGCCAGACAGAAGCCGCTCGGGATCGCGCGCGGCGCGCAGCATCGCATGTCGCGCCTGTTCCCACAGACCGTTGATCCAGCTTTGCATGGCCGGATTCTTGAGCAAAGCGAGCTTCAATGCCTCCACTCGCTCCTGCATCTCCGGCTTGTGCTGGAGATCGCGGGCAAGCGTCGCCAACCCCTCCTCCGCCTTGGCACGCAGCGGGTGATCGGGTTGCTCGGCCATGTCGGCCAGCATCTTGTCCAGCCCATCGATGATCTTGTTTGCAATCGTCTCGTCGAGCCCGGTCCAGCGCAGGATGGTGCCGGCACGCTCATGCACCATGTTGCGCACGACCTGTTGGTTCGCCTCCAGCACTCTTCCTGCCCATCGAACGATCCCGTCGAGGATCGGCTGGTGCCGGCTCTCTGCCATAGCAGCCTCGAGCGCGCGCCCCAGCAGCGGCGACAGTTCGATCCGCCGGACCTGCTGAACCATTGCCCCGCGCACCATTCCCCCGAGCCGTTCCTGATCGAGGGCCTGGAGCACCTCCACTGCCAAGCGGGAGGCGCCGCGGGTGACACGCCGGCTGCCCGCCGAGGGACTCGCAAGCCAGCGACCGGCAGCGCTCGCCACGTCCATTCGCCGCATGCGGCGTGCGACCACCACCGGAATAAGGAAATAGTCCCGCAGGAACGTGGCGAGCTGGTCGCCGATCCGGTCCTTGTTTCGCGGGATGATGGCGGTGTGCGGGATCGGCAGACCGAGCGGGTGACGGAAAAGCGCCGTTACGGCAAACCAATCGGCCAAGCCGCCGACCATCGCGGCTTCCGCGAACGCTCGAACAAAGCCCCAGGCGGGATGAACGTCATCAAGTGCCCGCGCCAACAGGAATGCCGCCGCCATGACGATCAGCATTCCCGTTGCGATCACGCGCATGCGCACGAGCCCGACGGGCGCACTGGTCGGCGATGGGCGCCGTAGCGCAACAGGAATCATGCCCGAACAATCCCCCAGGCGGGGGTTTGTTCAAGCGTCATTCCGCGGGAACGTCGCCGTCGCGATAGCCAATACGTCCAGGCGGCGGTGGCAGCGAGCCGCCCGTCGCCGCGTGATCGATCGCGGGCACACCATCGTCGCCGGGCTGGTACGTGAGCAGCTTTCGACCCAGCCACGGCCCCACGCGGCGCTCGATGCCGATCGACAGGCTGAACGATGCCGGCACGATCAGAAGCGTCAGCAGGGTGGAGACGATGAGGCCACCAATCACGACGATGCCCATCGGCGCTCGCCAGGCACCGTCACCAGTCAGTGCAAGCGCCGTTGGCACCATGCCCGCGACCATTGCAACCGTGGTCATAACGATTGGCTGCGCGCGCTTGTGCCCGGCATCAACCACCGCATCATAGATCGGCACGCCCGCGTGCATTTCCTCCAGCGCGAAGTCGATCAGCAGAATCGAGTTCTTCGCAACAATGCCGAGCAACATCAGCAAGCCGATGAACACCGGCATAGAGAGCGGGTGGCCGGTAATGATGAGCGCAATCACGCCGCCCAGAGGCGCAAGCAGCAGCGACCCCATATTCACCAGAGGTGGGAGCAAGCGGCGGTACAGCAACACCAGAACGGAGAAAACGAGGAACACGCCCGCCACCACCGCGATGACGAAGTTGATCAGCATCTCCATTTGCCACTTGGCCTGGCCAACGCTCATCTGCTGCACGCCCAGCGGCAGGTTCTTCATCGAGGGCAGCTGGCTCACCTGCTTCATCGCATCCGACAGGATCAGACCCGGAGCGAGATCCGCCCCGATCGTGAGCTGACGTTGCTGATTGAGCCGGTTGATCTTGGTGGGACCAGAACCGAAACCGATGTCTGCAACGACCGACAAGGGCACCGACCCGCCATTTTGCGTCGGCACCGGCAGGTTGCGGATGGTCGCCATTCGGGTGCGTGATGATTGGTCGAAGGCGACGCGGATCGGAATCTGTCGATCGTTCAGCGAGAACCGCGCGCTGTTCTGATCGATGTCGCCAAGCGTCGCGATCCGGATCGCATTGGACAGCGCACTGGTCGTCACACCCAGATCTGCGGCGAGATCGAGCCGCGGCTTGATGACGATTTCCGGTCGGTTGAGATCGCCGGCGATGCGCGGCGCGAGGAAGCCGGGGATCTTCGCCATGTCGCGAACGATCGTGTCCGCCGTTTGCCGCAACAACACCGGATCATCGCTACCTAACGTAACAGACACGTCCCGGTTGTTGTCGCCCCAGCCGAACTGCGATTGGAAGTTGACCCGTGCGTCGGGGATCTTCGCCAAGGCCGGCGCGAGCGCACGCTCGAACTCCGTCGAGGTCTTCTGCCGCTTGTCACCGATATCCTTGCCGAAAATGGCGCCGATACGATCGTTCAGGCTCGGCTTTTCCTTGAACTGTACGGTGACACGGCCATTACCCACGAAAGTTCGCGTATAGGTCGTGTCCACTTCCGGTTGCTGGCTGAGCAGGTCGTAGACCTCGTTCACCACCCGCTGAGTCTGCGCCAGTGTGGCTCCCGGCGCCATGGTGATGGTGACAGTGGAACGCTCCTGGTCAACGGAGGGCTGGAACTGCATCGGCAGGCTTGCGAAGCCCAGCACGGTGAGCACGAAGGCGAGGCCGCCAATACCGACCGTCCATATGCGGTGATCATGGAGGTAGCCGGTGACGCGCCGAATGCCGCCACGCGCCCGAACGGCCAGCGACTTACCCGGATCGAGCGTCCAGCGCAGGACGCCCATATAAAGATCCATGAGGCGGCCTTCGCCGTGTGACTCCGGCCCGGCGGATTTCAGGAAATAGGCCGCGATCATAGGCGTGATCATGCGAGCCACGGCAAGGCTCATCAGCACTGCGACGACGACCGTTAGGCCGAAATTCTTGAAGAACTGCCCGGAAACGCCCGGCATCAAGCCCACTGGCAGGAACACCGCGACAATTGCCATGGTGGTCGCCAGCACGGCAAGGCCGATCTCGTCCGCAGCATCGATCGACGCCTGATAGGCCGATTTACCCATGCGCATATGGCGGACGATGTTCTCAATCTCCACGATCGCGTCATCGACCAGCACACCGGCAACGAGGCTCAATGCAAGCAGCGTCATGCTGTTCAGCGAAAAGCCCATCAGGTCCATGAACCAGAAGGCCGGGACGGCCGAGAGCGGAATGGCGAGCGCGGAGATGAAGGTCGCTCGCTTGTCGCGCAGGAACAGGAACACGATGAAGACGGCGAGCACCGCGCCCTCAATCATCGCGTGAATGGCGCTCTTATATTGCTCGACCGCATATTTGGAGCCGTCGATCCGCAACTGGAACTTGACCTGCGGATTGCGCTTTTCCAGCTCCGCCAGCTTCTTCTGTGCCTCACGGAAGACGGTAACTTCCGAATAGCCCTTCGCGCGTTTGAAATCGAAAGTGATGACCGGCTTGCCGTCCACGCCCGCTGCCGTGCGCTGCTCGGCATACAAGTCGCGTACGGTGGCGACCGCGCTAAGCTTGATGGTGCGGCCGTTGCCGGCGATGATCTGTGTCTCGCCCAGATCATAGGCGTCTCTTGCGTTGCCGAGTACGCGAACTGACTGCTCTGCGCCCGCGACTTCGGCGCGGCCGCCGGCTGCGTTCAGGTTTACCTGCCGCAGCTGCTGGTTGATCTGCGTCGCTGTCAAACCGTAAGCCGCGAGCTTCGCCGGATCGAGGATCACGCGTATTTCGCGATCGACACCGCCATTCCGCTCGACGCCGCCCATGCCCTCGATCGACAGCAATTCCTTGGTGACGGTGTTGTCGATGTACCAGCTGAGCTGTTCCACCGTCATGTCGGTAGCGATCGCCGAATAGCTGCCAAGATCATCGTCGTTGATCTTCACGCGGCTGATCTGCGGTTCAAGAATGCCTTCGGGCAGGTTCGACCTGATCTGAGTTACGGCATCCCGTACTTCGTTGACTGCCCGGTCCACCGGCGTTCCGATGTCGAGCTGCACCATAGTCGTGGAATTGCCCTCGCTGACGAAGGATTGCAGTTCGTCCACGCCTTCCACGGTTCGCACGGCCGCCTCGACGCGCTGCGTGACCTGGGTTTCCAATTCGCTGGGCGCCGCACCCGGCTGTGTGATCTCAACCGCAACGGCCGGGAAATCGATGTCCGGCTCCCGGTTGATGTCCATGCGAATGAAGCTGACGATGCCGGCGACCGTCAGGATCACGAACAGAACGATAATCGGAACCGGATTTCGGATCGACCAGGCCGAAATGTTGCGGAAGTTCATGCCGTCACTCTCCCGGCTTGCCGAGAACCGGGGCGATCTTCTGCCCGGGGTTCAGGAATGCGCCTGCGGAAACCACCACACGTTCGCTGCCGTCGAGCCCGGACGCGATCGCAACCGAGTTATCGCTGACCGTGCCAAGGCGCACATCACGACGACGCACGACATTGTCCTTGTCGACGACATAGACGAAATTGCCCTTTTCGTCGCTAAGGATTGCAGACTGCGGCAGGCCAGGCATGCTGGCATCCCCGCCGACGATCACCGCCGATGCGAAGCCACCCGGGCGAAGCGCCGGATCATAGCGCAGCGCGATCCGCGCGATTCCCTGACGGGTCTGCGGATCGATGACTGGCGAAACTTGCCACACCTGGCCCTCGAAGGAGCGATCGCTGCCTACCGGCGTTACCATCGCGCGCGCGCCAACCGGCAGCGCCGCCAGATCATCCTCCGGCAACTGGGCGCGCATCTCCAGTTCCCCGCCCTTGGCCATGCGGAAGAGCGTGCCCGACGCTGAGCTGATAATCTGGCCCGGCTCGACCTGACGAGTGAGGACCAGACCGGCAGCAGGCGCGCGGATGTCCAAGCGCTGGTTGCGTGCGCGTTGCTCGGCGGCAGAAGCAGCCGCAACCTTCAGGCGTGCGGCCGCCGCATCGCGGGTCGCAATGCGGCGCTGCACGTCCGCCTGGCTGATAAAGCCACGGTCAACTAGCTGCTGGGCGCGCTGCAACTCTGCCTGTGCCAAGGTCAGATCTGCCTGGGCGACGTTCACCTGAGCGGCCAAACTCTGCGCCGTCTGGGTCTGGACCGAACGGTCGACCAGCGCCAGCACCTGTCCCGCCTGCACCCACTGCCCCGGCTCCACCAGCACACGAGTGACCATGCCGCCCTCGCCTGCCACGCCAACGGGCATCTCACGACGAGCCGCCAGCGTGCCGTTCGCGTTGATCGTGCGCGCAACCGCCCCGCTCCCGGGAACAACGACTGTCACACGAGGCGCTTGATCCGAGGCAGCGCTAGCCGCAGCCGGCTTCTCGCCGCCGCGCGTGAAGAAGAAGGCGCCCAGGGCAATCACGACGGCGGCGACTAGCGCGATTACGAGAATGCGGCGCCGCCGGCGGGCGACGGGATCATCCGGCGCCTCGATCAAAACGGTCTCCCCACTCAACCCGCCCGTCTGATAATTCATGCGCCCTACATCCCGCTCCGGCGGCTTGCGGCAACCGGCACTACATTGATCTGCAGCTGTGTTATATGAATAAGTCACCGGGCTCAAGCACCGGTTTTGCCCCAATGCCGCATGGCAGATTCGACGGGGCGCGGCAAGCGGCGAGCCGTTCAGCCTGCGTTGATCAATCGGTCTGCACTAGGGCCCAACCGTTCCAAACCGGAGATTTCGGACGATGCGTTACACGATTGCCACACTTGCTCTGGCCGCCCTCATTCCGGTGGCCTTGCCTGCTGCAGCGCAATCCACGGCAGCGGTGCCGATCCTGCCGGAGGCGACCGTGCTGGACGTGGTTGCAACTGGAGAGGTGTCGCGGGTGCCCGATGTGGCGACGGTCCGCGCCGGCGTCGTTACGCAATCGCCGACTGCGGCGGCAGCTCTTGCAGACAATGCGAGCCGGATGGAACGCGTGGTTGCCGCGCTTCGCGCCGCAGGTGTGGCGCCACGAGACATCATGACCGCCAATGTCGGCCTTTCTCCACAATATCGCTACGGCGAGAACCAGCCGCCGGTCATCACCGGATACCAGGCGTCGAACACTGTTTCCGTGAAGTTTCGTGATGTGGCAAAGAGCGGCGCGGTGCTTGATGCGCTGGTGAAGGCAGGCGCCAATCAGATCGACGGGCCGCAGATGGCCATCGACAAGCCCGAAGCAGCACTCGACGCAGCCAGAGTAGAGGCGGTCAAGCGGGCCAGAGCGCGCGCTGCGCTTTACGCTGAAGCGGCCGGGCTTCGGGTTGACCGCATCGTAGCGATCGGTGAGGCAGGCGAGGACCGCGGCAACAACCCGCGCCCGCCAGTGCTTTACGCGCGGGCCGAAATGGCGTCCGACGCACAAACGCAAGTTCTGCCGGGGGAAACCAATGTTAGCGCGACGGTCACGGTGCGCTTCCTGTTGAAATAACGATCATCGCAGTCTGGCCCGACGCCCCGGTCAGACTAGCCGAAAGAAAACGGCCGCCCGTTTCCGGGCGGCCGTTGTTCTATCCAATCTCAATTCGCTTAGCGAACGCGACCACGACGGGCGAGGTTAACAATCGCAAGCAGGATCACCGCACCAAGCAGCGAAACCAGGAACGACGTAAGCGTCAGCGGCGCGCTGTTGATCGAACCGCCCGAGATGATCAGGCCGCCAATGAACGCGCCGACGATGCCGACGACGATGTTGAGAAAAATACCTTGCTGAGCATCGGTGCGCATGATGATGCTGGCCAGCCAGCCAATCACGCCGCCGACGATCAACCAGAGAATAATACCCATGACTCACTCCCCTGCGTTAACGGCCCGAACGGCCGGGCGCTGGGGAAAAGACTCTTGACACGCAACATTTGTTCCGGGCCCGTAACCCGCCCTCAGAACTTCTGCTGCCGCTCGTAGAGGGACTTGTAGTGCTGGATGCGCGTCACCCGCAGCCCGGGCATACCCGAGCGGTCGATCGCGCGCTGCCAGCTGGCAAACTCCTCGACCGTCAAACCGTAGCGGTTGCACACTTCATCAACGGTCAGCAGCCCGCCGTTCACCGCCGCCACGACTTCGGCCTTGCGGCGGACAACCCAACGCGTAGTGTTCGGCGGCGGGAGGGTGTCGAGCGTCAATGGCTCTCCGAGCGGGCCGATCACGCGGGCCGGACGAATTTTCTGGTTCTCGATCATGGCTTAACCTCGGTTCGGGGCGGGGCCCCCTCTCCACTTGATGAAACTACGGTGCGCTTACCGCCTGAAAGCGCATTAACGATGCGCGGTAAACAGGTGGTCACTCATCCTTCCACTGCATCATCACCTTCGCAACAGAACCGTTGAACGCCCCGTCGACGGGAGCAAACAAGGGGGAGTCGAGCCGCACCCTTGCAGATCGGGCATAGATGGTGGCCGTCGGCGACGCCGCCTGACGCGCCGTCATCTCCACCAGCAGCACCGCGAGGTCGCTAGGTAGCTCGACCAACGGGGCCCGTCGGTCAAAAAGGGCAAAACTCAAATCCACGCCTGGGCCGATCCCTCGTGCTTCATCGTCGGAAGCACCCCTGTACGCGCCATGAAGTGAAGGGTCCGTAAAGCTCGCGACGGTTCGTCGCGTTCACCATCAACATGAAATGTGCTATCGGCCTCGCCGTGATCGATATCGGTGATTTCCAGATGTCCGGCAGCGCTGCCGGACGGCGCATCGTCGTCGCCATGTCCGGCGGCGTCGACAGTTCCGTTGTAGCTGCTCTTGCCAAGGCGAGCGGCGCCGAAACGATCGGCGTCACCTTGCAACTGTACGACCACGGGGAAGCAACCGCGCGCGCGGGCGCCTGCTGCGCCGGACGCGACATCCGGGACGCACGGGCGGTATGCGACCAACTCGGCATCGCACATTACGTATTTGATCATGAAAGCAGCTTTCGCACGCAGGTGGTCGATCGCTTCGCTGATGAATATCTGGCCGGCCGCACCCCCATTCCCTGCGTCCAGTGCAACATGGGGCCGAAATTCACCGATCTGTTCGCGCTCGCGCGCGATCTTGGGGCAGATTGCCTCGCGACGGGCCATTATGTCCGGCGCCTGATCGGCGCCGACGGCCCAGAACTGCACCGCGCCATCGATCCCGCGCGCGATCAGAGTTACTTCCTGTTCGCGACCACCCCGGCCCAGCTTGATTTTCTACGGTTCCCCTTGGGCGGCATGCCCAAGGATCGCGTGCGTGCGATCGCCGCAGAAATGGGTCTCGGTGTTGCTGCAAAGCCTGACAGCCAGGACATCTGCTTTGTTCCGGACGGTGATTATGCCGGCCTGGTGCGGAAACTGCGTCCCACGGCCGTTGACGGGGGAGAGATCGTAGACATGAGCGGGCGTGTTCTCGGCCGCCACAGCGGCATCATCCACTACACCGTCGGTCAGCGCCGTGGCCTCGACATCGGCGGCCAGCCGGAACCGCTATACGTCATCAGATTGGAGCCCGACGCGCGCCGCGTGGTGGTGGGCCCGCGCACTGCGCTTGCGGTCGGCGTTGCTCGCCTGACCGATCTCAACATCCTGGGACCACTGGATCGGCCGCTGACCGCAAAGGTTCGCTCCATGGCGCGGCCGGTTCCGGCGCGGTTGCGAGGTGATCACCTCATATTCGATGCGCCGGAATATGGAGTCGCACCGGGGCAGGCAGCGGTATTGTATGACGGTGATCGCGTTCTCGGAGGTGGATGGATTGCCGAAACGGAAAGCGCGGCGCTGGCGGGCTGACGGCCGACTGGCGACCAACAGGCACGCCAGCACGCCGGTTCGTCAGCCCAACGTCAGGGCAACAAGAACGTGCCCTCGATCATGGTAATACACGAACCAGTCAGCACTACACGTTCGCCATCCAGACGACAGCCGATCCGCCCACCTCGCGCGCTCGCCTGGAATGCAGAAAAGGTGTCGCTTCCAATCACCTGCGCCCAATAGGGCACCATCACCGCGTGGGCGGATCCCGTGACGGGGTCCTCCGGGATGTCGAAATACTCTGTGAAGACCCGACTGACCACCTGCGCGGTTTCACCGGGCGCAGCCACGATGTGAACGATCGGGCCTAAACTCTTCAGCGCGCGGGCATCAGGCGCCGCTGCGCGCACCGCTGCCTCGTCGTCCACGATGACAAGGGCGTATCCCTTTTCATGCCACAGCGTCTCGCGCGCCGTCACTCCTAGCGCAGCAACGATATCGTCCATCGGCTTCGGCTCTGGAGCCCAAGCGGGCAGCGCCATTTCATACGCTGGCCCGCGACGCGTGACTTCCAGCACGCCCGCCTGACGGGTGACAAAGCGAACCGAGTGCCGGCTAGTGTCCGAGGAAAGCACGAAGTGCCCGCTCGCCAGGGTGGCGTGCCCGCATAGTGCCACTTCGGCAGCCGGCGTGAACCAGCGCAATTCGAAGTCAGCCTCGCCTTGCGACGGAACCAGAAAAGCCGTTTCCGACAGGTTGTTTTCCGCCGCGATCGCCTGAAGCGTAGCATCGTCGAGCCAGGAGGAAAGAGGCATCACTGCCGCCGGATTGCCGGTAAACGGCTGATCCGCAAAGGCGTCGATCTGAGCGAACGGGATCCTCATATGCGCTTTCCGAACCAGTGGGGGGTGACGTCGGCTTCGACGAGCGGATTGTCTGTATCCACATGCCCTTCAGGATCGAGGTGGATCAGAACTTCAACGCGAGGGAAGACATCCCGCAGGCGCCGTTCGACGCTTTCAACGATATCATGAGCCGCCGCGACCGTAAGGTTGCGGTCGACCTCCATGTGGAATTGCGCGAAATCGTGGGTTCCCGCTCGCCGCGTCCGGAAGTCGTGGATGCCGCGGATTCCTGGCTGCCGAGCCGCGATCTCGATGAACGCCGCACGTTGGTCGTCAGGCCATTCCTTGTCCATCAGCATGTCGATCGCCTGGCTGGACGCCTTGAAGGCGCCCCACACAAGCCACAAGGCGATCGCGATGCCGAACACCGGGTCTGCGCCAGCCACTCCCATGAACTGGTCGAGCACGAGTGCGGCGATAACGGCCACGTTCAGCAGCACGTCGGATTGATAGTGGACATTGTCGGCCAGGATCGCGACCGATCCGGTACGACGGATAACGCTGCGCTGGTAAGCGAGCAGCGCGAAGGTTGCCACGATCGCAACAAGTGACACGCCGATGCCAAGCGACGCATCCTCGTTCACCTGCGGATTGGAAAGGCGCTCAATCGCGCGTGCCGCGATCCCGATTGCCGAAGCGGTAATCAGCACGACCTGGAACAGCGCGGCAAGCGCCTCGGCCTTGCCGTGGCCGAACCGATGATCATGATCGGCCGGCTCCGCGGCAACCTTGACGCCATATAGCGTCACCAGGCTGGCGAGCAGGTCGAGACCAGTATCGGCGAGACTGCCCAGCATCGCCACCGACCCGGTATGCCATGCGGCATAGCTTTTCAACGCGAGCAGGAACGTCGCGGTCGCGACGCTCGCCAGCGCCGCACGCATCGCGAACGGAATGATACGGCGGCGTTCTTCGCGCGTCATGGGTATAGGAGGCCTTCGATCCAGCTTGCGCCACCATCCGTATCGGTGCGCGTAAACAATCGACGCTCATGTAGTCGATGTGCGCGGTCCTGCCAAAACTCAATGCGGTCGGGCACCACCCGGTATCCGCCCCAATGCGGCGGCCGCGGCACCTCCCCTCCCTCAAACCGGAACTGCATCGCATCAAAGCGTGCCTCGAAGATCGAGCGCGCGGCCAGCGGTCGGGACTGTTCGGATGCCCATGCACCCAGCTGCGAATCGCGGCCGCGCGATGCGAAGTAAGCATCGCTTTCCGCCTCCGTGACCAGGCTTACCGCACCTTCGATCCGGATCTGGCGTCGCAACGACTTCCAATGAAAAAGGAGTGCCGCCTGCGCATTGGCCGCAAGATCCTCTGCCTTCCGGCTCCCGCGATTGGTGTAGAAAACGAACCCGTCGGGCCCGTGCCCCTTCAGCAGCACCATCCGCACCGCCGGGCGACCGCTTGCGTCCGCGGTAGCCAGCGCCATGGCATTGGGATCATTGGGCTCATTGCCGCGTGCCTCGGTGAACCAGGTGTCGAACAGGGTGAAGGGATCGGTGGTCATGCCCACGCCTTAGCACCGTACATATTGCGGAACGACTCCCGGCGCCGGGATTTGAATCGGCCTCGCAACGACAAAGGCTCCATCATGCCCGCTCGCGCATATTGGCAGGGACAGATCCGCCTCGCGCTCGTCTCGATCCCGGTCGAGATCTACTCGGCGACCAAATCCGGCGCCGCCGTCAAGTTTCGCCAGATCCACGAGCCGACCGGCAAACCGATCCACTACGAGAAAGTGGCCGAGGGCGTGGGGCCGGTCGATCCCGACGATATCATGAAGGGGTTCGAGATTGAGAAGAACGAATATGTCCTGCTCGACCAGGATGAGATCGACTCGGTGAAGCTGGAGTCCAAGAAAACCCTTGAACTCACCCAGTTCGTCGATGCGAGCGACATCGACGTTCTCTATTACGAGAAGCCGTATTTCGTCGTGCCGGCTGATGACCTTGCGGAAGAGGCATTCATCGTCCTGCGAGAGGCGCTCAAGCGCACCAAGAAGGTCGGGCTCGGCCAACTCGCCATGCGCGGGCGGGAATATGTCGTCAGCCTGAAGCCCTGCGGCCGTGGCATGATCCTCGAAACGCTCCGCTACGCCGACGAAGTCAATCGCGCCCAGAGCTATTTTCGTGAGATCCCAGATGAGAAGCCCGATAATGAGCTTCTGGAACTCGCCGAAGCGCTGATCGAAAAGAAGAGCGCCGCCTTCGATCCGCAGGAGTTCCACGATCGGTACGTGGACGCGCTGAAGGACCTGATCGAACGCAAGCGCAAGCAGAAGTCGAACCGCAAGATCATCGACGAGGATGAAGGCGGTGGCCGATCGGCGTCCAACGTCGTCGATCTGATGGCAGCCTTGAAGAAGTCGATGGAGAAATCAGGCGGCGCGTCGTCATCGACAAAACCGGCGGCGAAGAAGGTGCCCGCGAAGAAAGCGCCGGCCAAAGATGCGCCCGACAAGGCCGCTTCCACAAGGAAACCGGCCGCAAGGAAGCGCGCCTGAGCCGCTTTCCGGCGCCCCCCTGCCTGCATCGAGGCTGAAACATGAGCACCGATCCTCTCGCCCTATACAACGCCAAGCGCGATTTCGCGAAGACCGCAGAGCCGGCGGGCACACTGGCGCCGGGCAATGGCAACAGCTTCATCGTTCAGAAGCATGACGCGACGCGGTTGCACTGGGACTTTCGCCTGGAGCTGGACGGCGTGCTGAAAAGCTGGGCCGTCACCCGCGGGCCCAGCCTCGATCCCAACGAAAAGCGTCTCGCCGTGCGGACCGAGGATCACCCGCTTGGCTATGCCACTTTCGAAGGCACGATCCCGAAGGGGGAATATGGCGGCGGCACCGTCATGTTGTGGGATCGCGGCACCTGGTCCGTCATCAAGGGAAAATCGGCCAAGGATCTGGAAAAAGGGCACCTCCACTTCGTCCTCGATGGCGAGCGAATGAAGGGCGAATGGCTGCTGATCCGACTGAAGCCACGCGGCAGGGAGAAGCGTGAAAACTGGCTGCTTCGCAAGATCGACGATGCCTATGCAGGCGGGACAGACATGCTGGTGGAGACCGGCCTGACAAGCGTAGCCACCGGCCGAACCATGCAGGAAATCGCCGACGACAAACCGGCCCGTCTGAAACAGTCGAAACGAAGTGAGACGGGAGCGCCCAAAGCAGCGAAAGGCGCTGCAAAGGCAGGTTCCGGGAAACCGCGACAGCGTAAGGCACGCGCGGGATCAGGCACGAAACCGCCGGCCTTTTCAGAACCCCAACTGTGCACGCTCGTGGATACCGTGCCCTCTGGTTCCGCATGGCTGCACGAGATGAAATATGATGGCTATCGCGCCCTCATCGCCGTAGGCAGCGGGACAGCCAAGGTTTACACCCGTAACGGGCTTGACTGGACTGACAAGTTTTCGGCGATCGCGGCGGCCGCTGCACAGCTCAACGTCGACAACGCACTGATTGATGGCGAAATTGTTGCCTTCAAGGATGGTCGCCCGGATTTCTCGACGTTGAAGAACGCGATCTCGTCAGGCGGGGAGATGACCTTCTTCGCATTCGACCTGCTCGAAATGAATGGCGAGGATCTTCGGCCGTTGCCCAATGTGCAGCGCAAGGAGCGGCTGCGCCCTCTCCTCCCGGGATCCGAACGCCTGCAATTCAGCGAGCATGTGATTGGCTCTGGCGAGCAGTTGTTCGAGCGCATGTGTCAGGAGGGCATGGAAGGGATCGTTTCGAAACAAGCCGACGCACCCTACCGCGGGTCTCGCACGAAAGCCTGGCTCAAGATCAAATGCACGCGGCGGCAGGAATTCATCATCGTCGGCTGGACCCGATCGGACAAGTCGCGGGGATTTCGCTCGCTGCTCCTGGGCGTGCATGAGAACGGAAAACTGCGCTACGCCGGCAAGGTCGGCACTGGCTTCTCCAACCAGCTCATGATGGAGTTGAGCGCAAAGCTGGCCAAGCTGGAGCGCAAGACACCGACTGTCGAAATTCCCAAGAACATCGGGCGTGCGGCCGTTCGCGGCGCCCGTTGGGTCGCCCCGAAGCTGGTCGCGGAAATCGCCTTTACGGAAACGACGCCTGACAACCTGCTGAGACATCCCAGTTTTCTTGGCCTGCGTGGGGACAAGGATGCAAAAGATGTGGTCATCGAAACCCCGCAGCCGGTGCCCGCGGCGCCCGCCAGCAGCATCAAGGTTAGCAGTCGTGATCGCCTGATCTTTCCGGAATCGAGCGTCACCAAAGGGGATCTGGCGGATTATTATGCCGCCGTTTCCGGCATCATGCTCCCCTGGGTTGCGCGGCGGCCGGTAAGCCTGGTCCGCTGCCCACAAGGGCGGGCACGCAAATGCTTCTTCCAGAAGCATGATGCCGGATCGTTTGGCGACCATGTCCATCAAGTGCCGATTACGGAAAAGGACGGAAGTACAGAGAATTACCTGTGGGTCGACGATACTGACGGGCTTGTTGCCTGTGTGCAGATGGGCACCATCGAGTTCCATGGCTGGGGCTCCACGGTGGACCATCTGGAGAAGCCCGACCGGCTGGTTTTCGACCTGGATCCTGATGAGGGGCTCGACTTCGAGGACACCAAGAAGGCCGCCGAGCATCTAAAAAATCAGCTGGCGGAGCTTGGACTTACAAGTTTTCCGATGCTGTCAGGCGGCAAGGGCATCCATGTGGTGGTGCCGCTAACGCCCAAAGCGGAGTGGCCGGCCGTGAAGAGCTTTGCCGACCGGTTCGCACGAGCACTGGCCCAGGCAGAGCCGGACCGCTTCGTTGCGACGATGAGCAAGGCCAAGCGCAAGGGCCGTATCTTCATCGACTGGTTGCGGAACCAGCGGGGAGCCACCGCAATCATGCCCTATGCAGCAAGAGCCCGCCCTGGTGCGCCGGTGGCCGCGCCGGTATCATGGACGGAACTGCGCGAGATCAAAACGGCCGCGAACTGGAGCGTGTTGGCCTCACAGGAACTGATCGAGCGCGCCGCCAGTCGCGCGCTCGCCGGCTGGGGTGTCGCGGATCAGGTTTTGCCGGATCTTTGACCGTCAGCAGTAATCATCCCGTCGTCGGCCAAGCCGATCCTGCTTCGGCGATCCGGTGGTGAAGCGGAAGGGCGGGCACGAGCGCCGACGCCTTTGGGCTATGTTGTTCCACCTGAAGCTGGCGACGAACGATCAACTCCTGGATCCACGAGCCGGGTGGTACTTTCGTGTTGCGCAGGCGCCCGGCGTCGCTACGGTCCGCGCCGCTTAGGAGCCCGGCTTGGCAACACAACCAGCCCTTTTCGGTGCCGCGACGCATGCCCGTCGCTGGGTTGACGACTACCGGGCCCATGCCGGCGCGGGCGGCGACGTGCTGTGTGCCGCCGAGGACGCGCCGTGGCTGGCGATGTTCGAAGAGTTGGCCGCGCTGGTCGGCGACGATCTTGGCCATGCGCGCGAACGGGTGCAGCGCCATGCCGCCGACATCGGCACGGGCTTTCGAATCATCGGCGAATCCGAGGAGCGGTCCTGGCCACTGTCCCCCGTGCCGCTGCTGATCGACGGTGATGAGTGGCGCCACATCGAACGCGGGATCGTGCAGCGCGCCGACCTGTTCGAGACCATCCTGGCGGATCTTTACGGCGAAGCGAAGCTGGTCGCCCGCGGGCTCGTTCCGGCAGGGCTGGTCGCGGGAAGCCCGTTCTTTCTTCGCCAATTGGTCGGCCTGAAGCCGCCGGGTGGACACCATCTGCATTTTGTGGCGGTGGACCTCGGCCGGGGCCCGACGGGCGAGTGGCGGGTGCTCGCCGATCACCTGCGGTCGCCGACGGGCGCGGGCTATGCCCTCGAAAACCGGCTGGCGGTCAGCCGCACGCTGGGCGGGCTGCAGGCGCGGCTCAACGTCGCGCGGCACGCACCCTTTTTCGCGGCATTCCGAGACGGGCTGGCCGCCGCCTGCCCGCGAAGCGACCCGCGTATCGGCCTGCTGACGCCGGGCCGCTATAATCCCAGCTATCCCGAGCAAGCGCATCTTGCGCGCTACCTTGGTCTATTGCTGGTCGAGGGCGCCGATCTCGCGGCGCTGGAGGACAAGGTTTATGTCCGCACCATCGGCGGGCTGAAGCGGATCGATGCGCTGTGGCGCCGGCTTGATCCACGCTTCCTGGATCCGCTGGCATTCGACACCCATTCCAAGATCGGAGTTCCCGGCCTGATCGATGCCTATGCTGCGGGCAACGTGCTGCTTGCGAATGCGCCGGGAGCGGGCGTGCTGGAAGCACCGGCCTGGAATGCGTTCTTGCCGCAATTGTCTACCCGTCTGACCGGCGCGGACCTGAGTCTGCCCAACATCGCCACTTGGTGGTGCGGCCAGGCGGCCGAGCGCGCGCGGGTGGAGGAGGATCTCGCCAACCTGCTGATCGGTCCGGCGTTCGGCAGCGGCACATTGGGCCTGCCCTGTGATGCCGCGATCGCGGGGAGCGACCTGACCGATGGGCAGCGGGCCACGCTGCTGGCCGATCTGGACCGCCGACCGCAGGATTATGTCGGTCAGGAGATCGTGCGGCTGTCGACCATGCCGGTAGTAGGCGACGAGGCGCTGGTCGCCCGCCCCTTCACCTTGCGGGTGTTCGCGGCGCGCGGCCCGGACGGGCGATGGACGGTGCTGCCGGGGGGCTTTTGTCGGATCGGCGAGCATCCCGATCCACGCGCCGCCGTGATGGGCGAAGGCAATTGGTCCGCGGATGTCGTGATCCATGGCCGCGCGCCGGTGGATCCGGTGTCCCTGCTACCGGCACCGGATTCGCATCACGTCCGGCGCAATCCCGGCACGCTGCCGAGCCGGGTCGCCGATAATTTCTACTGGCTGGGCCGCTATCTGGAGCGCGGCGAGGCGCTGCTGGCGATCATCCGGGTGATGCTGGGCAATTCCATCGATGCGGACGGCGGCGCAGCGCTGGGGCCGGACACGGTCAGTCGGCTGGTCGGCATGCTCGCGGCGGCCGGCGCGGCTCCGCTGCCGTCGGCGCTGAAGCGGGCCGACCTGACGCAGATGGCGCGTACGGCGATGGAATCGGTTGATTCCGGCTGGCAATCCGTGGCCGAGATGAACTTGCAGGCGCGGCGGATCGGCAATGTGTCGCGCGATCGACTGTCCGCCGACATGGTGCGGCTGCTCGACGCGCCGTTCCCGACGCATCGCGGAATGCTGGATCGAACCGGATCGCTTCAGCGCCGCTATGCCGCTATTGCGGGCCTTTCCGCCGAACATATGAGTCGAACCGCTGCCTGGCGCTTCCACGATCTGGGACGCCGCATCGAACGCGCGCTCGCGACCGTGCGCGCGGCCCGCACGTTCGGCCTGCCGGGCGCCTCGCTCGATGATCTGTCCACGCTCCTGGATCTGGCGAACAGCCAGATCAGCTATCGCCAGCGCTATCTGACCGGCCTTGCCCGCGTTCCGGTGCTCGACCTAGTGGCGCTTGACCCCGGCAATCCCCGTGCCCTCGCCTTTCAGGTCGAAAGGATCTGGGAACATCTGTGCGCCCTGCCCGTGTTGCACGATGATGGTATGGCGGAAGAACAGCAGGCAGAGGCCACCGAGCTCAAGGCGATGGTCTCCGTCGCCCGCGCTGCGACCATCAATGCCGACCTGCTGGACACGACCGAGCGCCGCCTCGCCAGCCTTTCGGACGCCATTGCCCGCCGCTATTTCCTGCAAGGCGCAGAACCGCTTCGTGCGGGCGGGCTGACGCTGGCGTGAGCGAAGCCGATTTCCCGAGCAGCATGATTTACGACATCGCCCACATCACGCGCTTTGATTATGGCGCACAGGTCAAGTTCGCGCGCTGCAACTTGCGGCTTGAGCCGATCGACTGGGCCGGGCAGCGGCTGGAATCCTATATGCTGCGCGTGTCGCCCGCCGGCCGGACCACGCCGGCGCGGGCAGAGGCGGGACTTGCCAATGTCACGCGACTGACGGTGGACGAACCAGTCCGCAGGCTGACCATCGAAAGCATTGCGCGAGTCACCGTGGATCGCCTGGTGCCGGCGCCGGAGGCCGGTGATCCGACGTTGGGCGAAGTGGCAGCCATGGCCCGCAACAGCCGCGACATCTCGGCTGCCGGGCCCTCCGCCTATCTGTTCCCCTCCCCCCTTATCCCGCTGGACTGCGAGATCGCCGCGTATTGCGCGCCCGATCTCGACCCCGGCCGGAATGCGCTGGAAGCCGGCATTGCCCTTGCCCGCCGCATCCAGCGCGAGTTCGAGTTTGATACCGCCGCCACCCTGGTCGATACGCCGCCGCACGAAGCCTTCGCCAAGCGCCGGGGCGTTTGCCAGGATTTCGCGCAGATCATGATCACCGGCCTGCGCGCCGCTGGCCTGCCGGCGGCTTATGCCTCCGGCTATATCCGCACCATTCCGCCGCCCGGCCATGAGCGGCTGGTGGGAGCGGACGCAACCCATGCCTGGGTGCTGCTGTGGTGCGGCCCGGAGCGCGGCTGGGTGGGGCTGGATCCCACCAACGGGATCTGGATGGCCAGCGACCATATCGTGGTGGCGGTCGGCCGTGATTATGCGGAGATCGCGCCGGTCGACGGCGTGGTGCTGGGCTCCGGTGCGCAGGAAATGCAGGTGTCCGTGGATGTCGCGCCCGTCGAGGAAGGCTGACCGATAGCAAAGCTGTGCTTGTGCCGAGCGGCGCGCTTCCCGATAGGCACCCCATGACGTCCCATCCCGCACCCGCCGGCATGCATCCGCGTGAATTTGTTGCTTTTGTCGCCGCGGTGATGGCGGTGAATGCGTTCGGCGTGGACCTGATGCTCCCGTCATTGGCCGACATCGGTCGCGACTTGGGGGTGATCGAGGCCAACCACCGCCAGTGGATCATCACTGTCTACATGGTCGGATTCGGCGCAGGGCAGCTTGTGTATGGCCCGCTGGCCGACCGCTACGGCCGCCGACCGGTGCTTGTCCTGACGCTTGCCGGATTCGTAGGCGCGAGCATCTTCGCCGCTGGCTCGGCCAGCTTCGCCGCGCTGCTCGGCGCGCGGCTGCTGCAAGGGCTGATGTCCGCATCGACTCGGGTGCTGGCCGTCGCCATCGTCCGTGACGGATCATCGGGGCGGCAGATGGCGCGCACCATGTCCGTGGCGCAAATGATCTTCTTCCTGGTGCCGATCCTCGCCCCGTCCTTGGGCCAGTTGCTGCTTGCCTTTGGGCCGTGGCGGTTCATTTTCTATGCGCTTGGCGCCTTCGCCGCCCTGGTTCTCGCCTGGACGCTGGTGCGCCTGCCCGAGACACTGCCGGTCGCGCGGCGCGTGCCGATCTCGATAACGACGTTGCGCGCCAATTATCGGCTGACGCTCACCAACCGCTATTCGGTGGGCTATGCCATTGCCGCGTCGCTGACGTTTGGCGGGATCATCGCCTTTGTGTCGCTGTCACAGCAGATCTTCGTCGATGAATTCGGCGCCGGCGACCGCTTCACCCTGTTCTTCGCGATATGCGCCTGCGCGATGGGGGCGGCTTCGTTCCTCAACAGCCGGCTGGTTGAACGGCTGGGCACGCGCCTGATCTCGCAAAGCGCGGTGCTGGGCCTCATCACCCTGTCGATCGTGCATGTCGCGGTGATCGTGACCGGCGTGGAGACGCTCTGGAGCTATATTTTCTTCCAGGCCCTGAGCATGACGTGCATCGGCCTGTGCGGGGCGAATTTCGGCGCGATGGCGATGGAGCCGGTAGGCCATATCGCCGGCACCGCTTCGTCGCTGCAGGGCTTCATCACCAGCATCGGGGCAGTGATCGTGGGCTCTGCGATCGGGCAATCCTATGCCGGCACGACGACGCCGCTGGCGATTGGATACCTCGCGATCGGCTTTGCCGTGCTGGGCATCATCTGGGTGGTGGAAGGCGGCCAGCTCTTTCGCGCGCGCATGGGCTGAGGCGCTGGCGACGGGTGTTCAATCGTCCGGCCGCCAAATGACGGCCGGCCGCGTCAGGCTGGCTTCGAGGCCCGCAGCAACTGCTGCTCGGCATCGCTGCCTGCATCTGCCCGCGTGAAGAAGATCGGTCCTTGGTCGGTCGTGGTCCTGACCAGCGCCTTCAAGGGCAGCGGGGCCGCTTCCTCGTAATCCGCCGCGGGTGCCGGCAGGATCTGCATCAACGGATCTGCTTCCTCGTAGAAAGCGTTATCTCCGTAGCGGAAGGACCCGACCGGATCGGCCATAATCGTGTCGCACTGCATGGCAGTGGTTAGGTCAGCATTGCTGCCAGATCAACCGCCATACTGCGATCGACGATCAACTTTGCGACAAATGGAGTCGCCGATTTCTCGTCGCCGGTCGCACCCGTCAGTGCGGAACCACGCCCAGTTCCACCCCGGTCTTGTCGTGCAAGGCAAAGCGATCGACCAAGTCGGCGCTTGCCTCGTTGTAACCGATCACCGCGACGTACGATCCATCCCGGCGCAGACGGGCGATGATCTTGTCGAGCGCGCCAACGGCGGAAATGTCCCAGAAGTGAGCCGCGGTCACGTCGATCGTCACCGCCCTGCCATCCTCCGGTTGGAAAGCGCGGGCAAGACGGTCCACCGACGCGAAGAAGACCTCGCCCTTGACCCAGTAGGTGGTCATCTTCGCGCCGGCCTCTCGCGTGACGGCGAACATCCGCTGCACCTTGCCGGCGAAGAAGATGCCGGAAAGCAGCACCCCGGCGAGCACGCCCTGCGCCAGATCGCGCGTGGTGACGACCACGCCGACGGTGACGAGCATCACGATCGACGATGTAGGCGGGTGACGGCGCAGGTTGGGGATCGAATTCCAGCTGAACGTGCCGATCGACACCATGATCATCACCGCTACGAGCGCTGGCATCGGAATACGGCCGACGATCGGCCCGAGCACCGCAAGCAGGAACAGCAGGAAAGCCCCGGCGACAAAGGTCGACAGGCGCTTGCGGCCGCCCGACGTGACGTTGATCACCGATTGCCCGATCATCGCGCAACCGCCCATACCGCCCACCAGCGCGGCCGCAATATTGGCGCCGCCCTGCCCCATGCATTCGCGACGCTTGTCACTGTCGGTATCGGTCATGTCATCGACGATCTGCGCGGTCAGGAGCGATTCCAGCAGGCCGATGGCCGCCATGGTCAGCGAATAAGGAAAGATGATGCGCAGGGTTTCAAGCGTGAGCGGGACTTGCGGCAATGCGAGGCTGGGAAGTCCTTCGGGCAGCTGGCCCATGTCGCTGACCGTTCGCACCGGCAACCCGAGCGCGATACTTGCCCCGGCCAGCACCAGGATGGCGACGAGTGGCGACGGCACTGCGCGGGTGAAGCGAGGCAGCAGGTAAATGATGCCGAGCCCGGCCGCGACCATCGCATAGGTGTGCCAGGTGACGCCGGCGAATTGCGGCAGCTGGGCCATGAAGATCAAGATCGCCAAGGCATTGACGAAGCCCGTGATCACCGACCGCGACACGAACTGCATCAGGAGATGCAGGCGCAACAGCCCCGCGATCACCTGAAGCAACGCCATCAGGATGGTCGCGGCAAGCAGATATTCGACCCCGTGATCACGGACCAGCGGCGTCACGACAACGGCAACGGCGGCGGTGGCGGCGGAGATCATCGCCGGCCGTCCGCCCAGAAAGGAGATCACGATGGCAATGGCGACAGAAGCATAAAGGCCGACGCGCGGATCGACGCCGGCGATGATCGAAAATCCAATCGCCTCCGGGATAAGGGCAAGTGCGACGACAATCCCCGCGAGAACATCGCGGCGCGCCTCTGCGACGCTGGCGAACCATTCGGTTCGGACACGGGAAAATAGGGTCATGGGCCTGTGATGAACAACGCACACCGGCTCCCGATATGGAGCCTGGGCCGGACGAGGGATGTGCGAGTTGCCCGGCGGATCGGCGGCCGGGATAGCCACCCGGAGTTGCACCGGGTCCTTGCGATTAACAGGCGCTTAGCCGGAAGCGGCGCCGCTGTTCAAGTCCGCCAGTCAAGCGCCCGATTTGGACAGAACAAAGGCCAGCAGGAACCCGGCAACGGCGATCAGGCCCGAGTAATCGTGAGTCGTCTCCGTCGCCTCGGGGATCATGGTGTCGACCAACATCGCCAGAATGGCGCCCGCGGCCAAAGCAGTGACCGCAGCGATGAGCTCCGGCGTCGCATTGGCGAGTGCGAAATTGCCGATCATCGCCGCCAGACCGGACGCGATCGCAATACCGCCCCAGACACCGAAGACGTAGCGGGCGCTTCGTCCGGCCTTCTTCATCCCGGCGGCGCTCGACAGCCCTTCCGGCACATTCGACAGGAACACAGCGGCCACCGTGACCGCGTTGACGCCGCCGCCGTCGAGCAGGCTGATGCCGATCACAACCGATTCAGGGATGCCATCCAGCAGTGCCCCGATCGCGATCGCAGCGCCCGAACTTGCGTCCGCCCCGTGCTGGCGCTCATCGGGATTGGAGCCAGAGCGCTTGCGATGGCGCGCTCCGCGGCGCGACACGACGATATTGGCAATCGTATAAGCGAGTGCCCCGCCCAGAAAGCCAATCGCGGTCGATGGAAACCCACCCTGCTTATAGGCTTCATCCATCAGATCGAAGGCAACGGCGGAAATGAGAACCCCCGAGCCAATCGCCATCACGGCAGCGATCAGTCGCTGCGGCAGCCTCGCGATCCAGGCGATAGCGGCCCCCAGCACGAGTGCCGATCCACCGACCGCTCCCCAGAAGCCTGCCGCCAACGCGCCCTGCATCTAACCTCGCCACTCGCCGATCGAACCACAGGTGCAACGCACCGGGCGGCGAAGCTCTCCCGAGCCGCCAATCAACCGACGAGGAACGGTGCCGCGATGTCGGGACGCACGCGAACGAGCCGGCCGCTGGCGCGGTCAAGCATGGCCCACGTGGTGATCCCTTCCACCAGCGTGCGACCGGCTGAATCCGCGAAGCAAAAATGGCGGTTGAAACGGGCGCCGCGCGGCGGCTCAGGAACCCACGTATTTCCGGTCGCCGACGCGCCCTCAGCCAGATTGCCGCGATAATCGATCTCATGCCTGGTCACGACCCAGACAAAGGCGTGGCGATGTTCATCGGGCGCGACAGCCTCCCAATGCGCCACGGCAAGATCCTGGATCCAGCGCACCCATACGGCATTGTTGACGTGCCCAAGCTCGTCGATGTCCTCCGCCGCAGCCGTGAAGATCTTCGAGAAGCTCATCGTTCCTTCCACCATCGCACAAACTGAAAGATGGCAAAGCCGCTGCTTAACACCGCTACCCCCATCAGCAGGGTCTGGCGGCTGGGTCGCAGCCGGCCGGCAAGCTCGGTCACCGCCTCCCCGAACCAATAGCCGAGTGCCGTGAACAGACTGGCCCAGATCACCGCGGCAAGCGCGTTGATGGTGAGGAACGTCATGGCCGGCACCCGGCTGGTGCCAATGGCGAGCGGGCTGACGGTACGGAAGCCGTACAGGAAGCGAAAGGCGAAGATGAAACCTACAGGGTAACGCTCCAGCAGGTTCAAAGCCTTGGCGAAGGCCCGCTTCTGCATCCAACGCTGCACGAATGGCCGGTCGCGGTAACGTCGTCCGGCCGCGAAGAAGAACTGGTCTGCCAGGAATGACCCGAGCGCCCCGGCGGCCAGCGCGAGGGGCCAGGCGATCAGCCCCTGATGAGCGATCAGCCCGCCGGCGATCACTGCAGTCTCCCCCTCCAGCATGGTGCCGGCAAAAACCGCAGCAATGCCCCAGCGGGCGATGATCGCCTCAACCGTCATGGCGCGTTCTGAAATGGAGGCGCCAAGCCGCCGCTCATTCCTCCACGCCCAGCTGCCACAGCACGAACGCATGTTCCTCTGCGGCCTCGCGCAGGCTCTCGAACCGGCCCGATTTGCCGCCATGCCCGGCGCCCATGTTGGTCTTGAGCAACAGGATATTGTCGTCGGTCTTGGTCGCGCGCAGCTTGGCGGCCCATTTCGCCGGCTCCCAATAGGTCACTCGCGGGTCATTGAGGCCGCCCGAGATGAACAGGGGCGGGTACGCCTGCGGGCGCACATTGTCATAGGGGCTGTAGCTGCGGATCAGCTCGAACGCGGCAGCATCGGTGATCGGATTGCCCCATTCCGGCCATTCGCCCGGCGTCAGCGGCAGGCTTTCGTCCATCATCGTGTTGAGCACGTCGACGAACGGCACGTCCGCGATCACCGCGCCCCACAATTCGGGATCGGAATTGACCACCGCGCCCATCAGCTCGCCGCCAGCGGAGCGGCCCGCGATCGCGATCTTCCCCTGGCTGGTCCAGCCGCCAGCGATCAGGCCGCGCGCAACGTCCACGAAGTCGTTGAACGTGTTGGTGCGCTTCTCGAGCTTGCCGTCATGATACCATTGCTGGCCGAGATCATCGCCGCCGCGAATGTGTGCAATGGCATAGGCAAAGCCGCGATCGAGCAGCGAGAGCCGCCCGGTCGAGAAGCCCGGCGGGATGGCATGACCGTAGGCGCCATAGGCGTAAAGGAACAGCGGGCGGCTGCCGTCCTTCGGGAAATCGGCCGGATAGACTATCGAGACTGGCACCTCAGTACCGTCGCGCGCGGTAATGTGCAGCCGCTCGGTGCGATACTTGCCCGCGTCATAGCCGGACGGGATCTCCTGCACCTTCAGCGTCGTGAGCGTGCCCGTCGCCGTGTCATAGTCATAGACGGTGCCCGGTGTGACCATCGACTCATAGCCCAGGCGGAGTACCGTCTGGTCATGCTCGGGATTGTCGCCGAGGCCAGCGGCATAGCTCGCCTCCGGGAAGGTGATCCGCTTTCCCTTCGTGGGCGCGTCGTAACGGTGGATCGCCACCTGGTCGAGCCCGTCCTCGCGCCCTTCGACGACGAAGAAGTCACGATAGCACTCGACGCCCGTCATGTAGAAATGCTTCGATGGCGCGATCAGCTCACTCCACTCGCCCGGCGCGCTGATCGGCGCGCTGACGAGCCGCCACATCGGATCCACGTCATTGGTGTGGATGAACAACGTGTCGCTATGCGTGTCCACGTCATATTCGCGGCCGGGCCGGCGCGGCGCGACCAGGATCGGCTCCGCCAACGGATCGGTGGCGGGCAGCAGGCGCACCTCGCTCGTCACGTGATCGCCAGTCGCGATCACGATCCAGCGCCGGTCGCTCGTCTCCGCCACCGCGACGCGATAGCCCTCGTCATCCTCATGATAAAGCTCGACATCGTGGGCCGGGTCGGTGCCCAGCCGGTGCAGCCGCGCATTGTCCGTCCGCCATTCCTTGTTGGCGAGGCCATAGAGGAAGCCGCTGTCATCCGCGGTCCACACGATGTCGGACAGCATCCCCGGGATCGTGTCCGGAAGCAGCGCGCCGGTCGCCAGATCCTTCACATGGATGGTGAAGCGCTCCGATCCATTGTCGTCGATCGCATAGGCGAGCTTCATGCCGTCGTTCGACACGGCGAAAGCGCCCAGTCGGAAATACTCCTTGCCCTCGGCCAGCGCCGGCTCGTCGAGCAGAAGCTCGTCCGGGCCGCCGGCGACCGGTTTGCGCCACCATTTGCGATACTGTCCGCCGGTTTCGTAGGCCGTCCAGTACAGCCAGTCGCCGTCTTTCTGCGGCACTGAAGATTCGTCTTCCTTGATGCGCGCCTTCATCTCTTCATACAGCCGGTCGACCAGCGGCCGGTGCGGCGACATCGCTGCCTCGAAATAGGCGTTCTCCGCCTCGAGATAGCCGAGCACGTCCTTGTCGTTGACGTCAGGATAATTCGGATCCTTCAGCCAGGCCCAGGGATCCGCGATCGTGGTGTCATGGGCAGTGAACTCGTGCGGGCGTGTCGCGGCGATAGGCGGAGGAGGAAGCGTCATCCTTCCTTTGTGGCGATGGCGAGCCCAGATGTCGACCGGCCACGATTGCATGAATTGCAACCGTGCGGAATCCTTTTGCACTTGCGATAGATCATGCTGCGGTGCACAAGGATCGGGCCTTTCAGGCATCCTCTCCTAAAAACTTTCATGGCCGATCCCTTGCGGGGTCGGCCCTTTTTTTGTGCTCTGGGCTCCGGAACGAGTCGCTTGCCTGCGCGCTGAGCCTGAGCGATGGCGGCGGGACCATCACCGAGGGGGATTTGATACATGGCCGGTGGCCTCGTCGCGCTGCTCGACGACATTGCCGCACTCGCAAAGCTGGCCGCTGCGAGCCTGGACGACGTTGCCGGTGCTTCGGCAAAGGCCGGTTCCAAGGCGGTCGGCGTCGTCATCGACGATACGGCGGTCACGCCGCGCTATGTCACTGGCCTGTCGCCTGCACGCGAATTGCCGATCATCTGGAAGATCGCGCTTGGCTCCTTGCGCAACAAGCTCCTGTTCCTTTTGCCCGCAGCGCTGATCCTGTCCGCCTTTGCACCATGGGCGATCACCCCGATCCTGATGGCAGGCGGCGCCTTTCTCTGCTTCGAAGGGGCGGAGAAGATCATCGGGGCGCTGAGTGGCGAGGATCACGGCCAAGAAGCCTGTGAGATCACCGATCCAAAACAGTTGGAGGATCGCCAGGTCGCAGGCGCAGTTCGCACCGACCTGATCCTGTCAGGCGAGATCATGGCGATCGCGCTGGCCGAACTGTCGGACCAAAGTATCCTGAACCAAGCGATCGCGCTGGCGCTAGTAGGCGCCGCCATCACTGCCGGCGTTTATGGGGTCGTCGCGCTGATCGTGAAAATGGATGACATCGGCATCGCGCTTGCCCGCCGTCCTGGAGCGGCGACACAGGCGTTCGGGCGCGGGCTGGTCTCGGCCATGCCGGTAGTGCTGAGGGCGCTCGGGACGATCGGGACGGTTGCGATGCTATGGGTGGGCGGGCAGATCATCGTCCACGGTCTGCACGAATTTCATCTGACGCCCCTGCCCGAATGGATCGAGCATGCCGCAGAAGGCGCGCGCCATGCACTGCCGGGGATCGGCGGCGTAGCGGCCTGGATTGTGAATGCCGGGCTGTCAGCCATATTCGGGATCGTGATCGGCGGGGTCATCGCCGGGCTGCTTCACCTCAAACCCAAGAAGCACTGAGCGCTCCCCTGCTCGCTCACACGACAGGCGTGAGCGATGCGGTGACATCGGCCGCGTCTCGCGCTCGAGGGTGATCGGGAACGGCTTCAGGCGGCGCTTCGCGTCAGGCTGAGGAAAACGTCCTCCAGATCCGCTTCGCGTGTGGACACATCGACGATTGCGAAGCCGGCGCCCTGCACTGCCGCCAGCACCTCACCGGCGTTCACCTGATCCTTAGAATAGGTGATTTCCAGCGTCCGCTCGCCCTTTAGCGCGATCTTCTGGAAACAGGCCGCGTCCGGCAGTGCGGTGACGTCCCGCTCGACCGTTACCTCAACGACCTTCTCCTGCGCACGGCTTAGCAGCTGACGAGTCGGCTCATTCGCGACGACCGTGCCGTGATTGATGATCGCGATCCGGTCACACAGTTCCTCGGCTTCCTCGAGATAGTGAGTGGTGAGCACCACCGTCACGCCGCCGGCATTGAGTTCGCGGACATAAGCCCAGAGCTGCTGGCGAAGCTCGATATCGACGCCGGCAGTCGGCTCGTCGAGCACCAGCACGGGCGGCGAGTGGACCATCGCCTTTGCCACCATCAGACGCCGCTTCATGCCGCCGGAAAGCGTCCGGGCATAAGCGTCCGCCTTGTCCTCCAAGTGCACCGCCCGCAGCAGTTCCATCGAGCGGCGCTTCCCCTTGGGGATGCCGTAGAGGCCGGCCTGGATCTCCAGCGTTTCGATCGGCGTGAAGAACGGATCGAACAGGATCTCCTGATTAACGATGCCGATCGACGCCTTGGCGTTGCGCGGATGGGCATCGATGTCGAAGCCCCAGATCAACGCCGAGCCGCTGGTCTTGTTCACGAGGCCGGCGAGGATGTTGATCAGCGTCGACTTGCCGGCGCCATTGGGGCCTAGCAACCCGAAGATCGTGCCCTGCGGCACATCGAAGCTTACCCCGTCAAGCGCGCGCTTGCCCCCTTGATAGGTTTTGCAGAGATTGCGGATGGCGATGGCGGCGTCTGTCATGGTGCGACGGGTTAGGCCGGCACGCGCGCGAAATCCATGGGGCGATTGATCGTGCCCGGCGGCCTTGCTAACGCACCGCCATGTTGCCGCCGCCTCAGATCAGCCGTGTTTCGCACCACCGCGTCGCCTGTGATGGCGCGCATGACGGTCTTCCCGCCGCGCTCGGCCACCCGCGCGTGTGGCTGGAAATCTCGGAACTGGGCTATGTCGACTGCGGCTATTGCGATCGACGCTTCGTGCTGATCGGCGGTCCGGCCGACGGCGTGGATCAGAGCGACCTGCGCGATCACGGCGACGGCGCGGGCCGCTAAGCCCCCGGCGGACGTGCTCGCGGGACGACCCCGCGTCCGGCGCTCCGCGGCGGGGTGATCCGCGGATTTAATCCCGCCACGCTTTTTAGCTCGTCCCGGTGTCTGTCCCGGAGCGCTGGCGACGTCATGGCTGGCGGAGAAGCGCGCTGTCGGCGACGGAAGCTTTGCTTGGGCGCGCGGACGCCCTACATCTAGCGGCATGACCGCTGCTGACCCCCGCTCGTTCCTGTACCGCGACTCGCTCGATCCGGATGCCGCGAAGGCACTCACCGCCGATGCCCTCGGCAAGGCGGACGATGGCGAACTGTACCTTCAGTACAAGAAGTCGGAGGCGTTCGGCTTTGACGACGGGCGGTTGAAGACAGCCAGCTACGACACGCATTCGGGCTTCGGCCTGCGCGCGGTCTCGGGCGAAATGACCGCTTTCGCCCATGCCAGCGAGCTTTCCGAGGCAGCGATTAAGCGCGCGGCCGAGACGATGCAGCTGATCGACCCGTCGACGGGCGCAAAGGCACCGCCGCCCGCCGGGACGAACCAGCGGCTCTATACCGATGGCGATCCGCTCGACCTCGTTCCTTTCGCCGACAAGGTGAACCTGTGCCAGACGATCGACGCGGCCGCGCGCGCGCGGGATCCGCGGGTGGCGCAGGTATCCGTCGGGCTGTCCGGTACGTGGAGCGTCGTCGAGATCGTCCGCCCCGACGGCTTTGTTGCCACGGACGTTCGCCCGCTGGTCCGGCTCAACGTGTCGATTGTGGTCGAACAGAACGGTCGTCGTGAGACCGGTACGTTCGGCATCGGCGGCCGCTATCTTTACGACTCATTGTTCGACGAGACCACGTGGAACCGCGCCATTGACGAGGCGCTGGCACAGGCGCTGGTAAACCTCGATTCCGTTGCGGCGCCCGCCGGCGAATTCACCGTCCTGCTCGGACCGGGGTGGCCCGGCGTGCTGCTGCACGAGGCGATCGGCCATGGGCTCGAGGGCGACTTCAATCGTAAGGGTACCAGCGCATTCTCCGGCCGCATCGGTGAGCAAGTCGCGGCGCGCGGGGTGACCGTGGTGGACGACGGCTCGATCCGCGATCGCCGCGGCTCGCTGACGATCGATGACGAAGGCACGCCCACGCGCGAGACGATCCTGATCGAGGACGGCTTCCTCAAGGGCTATATGCAGGATCGCCTCAACGCGCGCCTGATGGGCGTCGAACCGACCGGCAACGGGCGCCGCGAATCGTTCGCGCACGCGCCCATGCCACGCATGACCAACACGTTCATGAAGGCCGGTAACGACGATCCCGCGGAATTGCTGAGCCGCGTGAAGAACGGCATCTTCGCCAAGTCCTTTGGGGGCGGCCAAGTCGATATCGTCTCGGGCAAGTTCGTCTTCTCCTGTACCGAAGCGTACAAGGTGGAGAACGGCAAGATCGGCGCCCCGATCAAGGGCGCGACGCTGATCGGCGATGGCCCAACGGTGCTGACCAAGGTGCTTGGCGTCGGCAACGACTTCGCGCTCGACGAGGGCGTCGGCATGTGCGGCAAGGGCGGGCAGAGCGTGCCCGCGGGCGTCGGCCAACCCACGCTGCTGGTCGGCGGATTGACGGTCGGCGGCACGGCCGCCTGACGTCAGGCGGTACCTATGACTACGTCGACTGCGCCCGTAATTAGAAGATGGTCTCGGAAGAGCGTGGTGACCCGTCTCCGTAGCTCAGCCGTCCTGATCGTGCCGGCCAGTAGCGTGGCGAAGACCAGCGTCTCGCCATTGACGTCCACCTCAGGGTTGATCCGCGGGCTAGGCGGTGCGCCGGTTCCCCGCGGCAGCAGCGGAATAACGAACCGCGTGCCGATATCGCTGAAAAACTTCGCCTGAAAGTCGGCGGCCAGCGCACCATCGCTCAGGCGATATAGGTCGAACATTGCCATCAGAACATTCGATGCCGCTCGAGCGGCAATTCATTGCTCTCGACCCACGCACGATGTGCGTCGATCCATGCCTTGTTCTCTTCCTTCCACGCGGCGTCCCGCGCTTCCTTGGCAGCGCGTCGGCTTGCCTCTTCGCTGACCTGCGACGCATTCACGCCCGCCTCCCGTGCTGCGGCGACGATCCCGGTGTCGGTCGACATGTTGACCGGCGCGCGCTTGCCCGAAGCGATCGGATCGTGTCTCATGCGCATGAATTATGCGCGTGCGCATGATGCGTCAGCGAACGGAGCATCCACCGTGGCCGAGTTCTTCCCCGCCCTCACTGAAGCGCATCGCACGTTCGTTGAACGACAGCCGGTGTTCTTCGTCGCCACTGCGGCGGAAGGGTCGCGGATCAACCTCAGCCCCAAGGGCATGGACAGCTTCCGCGTGCTCGACGACCGCACCGTCGCCTATCTGGATGTGGTGGGGTCGGGCAACGAAACCAATGCGCATCTGATCGCGGACGGTCGGATCACCATCATGTTCTGCGCCTTCGATCAGCCGGCGTTGATCTTCCGCATCTATGGCCGCGGGAGCGCCGTGCTACCGCAAGACGACGAGTGGAGCGCACTTCACGCGCATTTCACCCCGCTGCCGGGCACGCGCCAGATCTTCGTCATCGCGATCGATCAGGTGCAAACGTCGTGCGGCTGGGGCGTGCCGCAGATGACGCTCGATCGCCCGCGTGACACGCTCAACAAGTATAACGCCAAGTACAGCGACGAGGAACGCCTGAATTACTGGCGCGCCAGCGATGGCAAGAGCGTCGACGGCCTGCCTACGCGCCTGCCGGATGCGTTGCCCGGCTGATCCGGGATTGGCACGAAGCCGGTCACGGCTCGTTCTTTATCGCATGAGCCTCGTCGAACTCGGCCGTTACGATCGCAACCTGGCCAACATCCTGGTCGCGCGCCTGGAGAGCGAAGGCATCCTTGCGCTTGCCTTTGATGCCGGCGCGTCCATTGCGGACGGCAGCTGGTTGCTGATCCCTGTCCGCGTGATGGTCGACGAAGATGATCTCGATCGCGCCCGACAGGTGGCAGACGGTGCCTGATTATTGAGCAACTGCTCGCATCTGCACAAAAACTGACGCTTACCAAACCTCGTTACACCCTTGTTCCTGCCTGTGCAGCACTTGGCACGGCCATTGCGATGGCTGTTTCCGGGACAACGGGAAGGGGGCGCGATGAAACTGGTCATAGCCATCATCAAGCCGTTCAAACTGGACGAGGTGAGAGAAGCGCTCACCACGATCGGCGTAGCGGGAATGACGGTCACGGAGGTGAAGGGGTTCGGGCGGCAGAAGGGCCAGACCGAAATCTATCGCGGGGCCGAATACAGCACCAACATGGTGCCCAAGATCAAGATCGAGGTCGTCTGCGCCGCCAACCTGGCGGACCGGGTGGTCGAAGCAATCCAGTCCTCGGCCAACACCGGCGCCATCGGCGATGGCAAGATCTTCGTCCTCGATGTCGGCCAGGCGGTGCGCATCCGCACCGGTGAAACCGACGATACGGCGCTCTGAGGGGGGATGACCATGAACCGAACATTGAAAATGGCCGGCGCCCTCGGGCTCGGCGCCGCCGCATTTGCCGCCCTGCCGGCCTGGGCGCAGGAAGCAACCGCCGCGGCCCCCGTGCCGAACAAGGGCGACACGGCCTGGATGATGATCTCCACCGTCCTGGTCATGACGATGATCGTGCCGGGGCTCGCGTTGTTCTACGGCGGTCTGGTTCGCACCAAGAACATGCTCTCGGTGCTGACGCAGATCCTGGCCGTGGCCAGCTTCGCCATGATCATCTGGGTGATCTACGGCTATACCATGGCATTCGGCGACGGCGGCAATGCCTTCATCGCCGGGTTCAACAAGCTGTTCCTCGCTGGCGTGACCCCGGCGTCAACCGCCGCGACCTTCACGGATGGCGTGGTCATCCCGGAATATGTCTTCATCGCATTCCAGATGACATTCGCGGCGATCACCGTCAGCCTGGTGATTGGTGGCCTGGTCGAACGCATGAAGTTCTCAGGCCTCATGGTTTTTGCGCTCATCTGGTCGACGATCGTCTATTTTCCGATCGCGCACATGGTGTGGGCGGGTAATGGCCTGCTCTTCAACTGGGAGCCAGCCGCGCTCGACTTTGCCGGCGGCACCGTCGTCCACATCAATGCCGGCATCTCGGCGCTGGTGGGCGCGATCATTCTTGGCCCGCGGCTCGGCTACAAGAAGGACATCATGGCCCCGCACTCGCTGGTCATGACGCTGATCGGTACTGGCCTGCTGTGGGTGGGCTGGTTCGGCTTCAACGCTGGCTCGGCGCTGGAAGCAAACGGATCGGCCGCGCTGGCGATGATCAACACCTTCGTTGCAACGGCCGCGGGCGTCCTTTTCTGGATGCTGACCGAGCGAGCGCTGGGCCACAAGGGTTCGCTGCTCGGCGCCTGCTCGGGTGCCATCGCTGGCCTCGTGGCAGTAACGCCGGCGGCCGGAAACTCCGGCCCGTTCGGTGCCATCCTGCTGGGCGCCGTGGCCGCGATCGTGTGCGCCTATTTCGTCGTGTCGGTGAAGCCGAAGCTGAACCTGGACGACTCGCTTGATGCGTTCGGCATCCACGGTCTCGGCGGCATCGTCGGCTCGATCGGCACCGCCTTCACCATGCTGCCGGGGCTCGGCGGGCCTGGCGCCGCCGATTATGCGATCGGGCCGCAGCTGGTGACGCAGATCATCGCGGTGGTCATTTCCGTGGTCTGGGCAGCTGTCGGGTCCGGCATTGCCTTCTCGGTTGCCAAGGTCGCGACCGGGCTGCGTGTCAGCGAAGAGGTGGAGCGCGAAGGCCTCGACCTCGGCGAACATGGCGAGCGCGCCTACAATTATTGACGAGATTGGGCGCCGGTTGCGGCCGGCACTCAAACGATGTTCCTCCTGCGGACGCACTAAGGCCCGGTACGAAATTACCGGGCCTCTTTTTGTATTCGATTGGCCGCGCAGATAAGCCGAGGAGCAGAGAAGCGGCCTGTTTGCGGATCAAATTGGCCTTCAATCGCGCAGTCCTGGCCTCAGCCGCGCCGCGCACCGCCACGCGGCAAGAGCAGCCGCAATTCGCGGTTGGCAAAATCGATCTGCACGCGGGTGAACAGCTTCAGCACATCCATGCCAAGCATGATGGCGGGCTTGTTCTCCAGCCCGAAGGCACGAAACGGCGGCACGTCCGCGAAGGCGACGGGCATGTCGTGAATCTCCGCATCGCCGATCTTCACCAGCCCGACGGTGCCGTAATCGGCGATCAGCTGACCACCGGTGACGCTGACAAGCGTGATCGGCGTGACCTTGCCGCGCTTTGCCAGGCGTTTGCGCAACGCCATATTGCCCATCGATACGACGCTGCCGGTGTCCAGGATCACCCTCACCCGCTCACCACCCACCCTGGCGTCGGTCACGACAAGCTGCCCGAACAGGCTGCGGGCCTGAATGACGATTTCGTCGGGCGCACGGCGCACACGCTCGCCGCGCTTGCGCGCGGGCTTTACCGTCATCTGCTGATTGTCGAAGTCGATCAGGAGCGCATGGCCCTGAAGCGCATCGATACCGAGCATGCCCGGCGCGCCGAGATGCGCGGCGGCGAGTGCCGGCGCCTCGATCCGTTCGCCGCCCAAAGTGCTGACCGAAATGGAGGGGATCACGACAGTGCCCACGTTCTGGGTCCCCGTCATGCCGGTCAGCCGCACCGTCTGCCCACTCGGCAGGCCGAGCGTGCCGGCAAGCTCCCGGCTGATCACCGTGCGCTGCGCCCCGGTGTCGATGATGAACGGAAACGGCCCGGCGCCGGCGATCTGGACGGGCACCGTCATGCGCGGGCCATCGTGATCGAAGCCGAGTTGCTCCTCCAGCGCAGCGTCGCCGAGCGGATCGCCGGTCGCTTGTGTGATCGGCGCCGGCGGCGTGACCGGCTGCTGCGGTGCCGAATTGGCGAGCAGCGCGATCAGGGGCAAAGCAAACCAGCGACGCATAGGGGGAGGAAGCGCCCGATCCGGTCCTTTGTCAATGGCGTTGGTGGCAAGACGCATGCCCGGGGGACGGCGCCTCAAACTTGCGGACATGCCCGAGGCAAGTGAAGCCGGCTGCGGCGTTCCGGCAGGCGGGCAGACATGAAAGTTGAGAGATTACCCCACGCGGAACTCGCGCTGCGACCCCACGGGATCAGCGGCCCGGTGGCCAATATCCTGCTGACCCGCAGTGCGATTACTTCGGACCGCGCCATCCCGTATTCGCCAGATCACGCCGCCGCTCAACATCCTTTCGCAGAATTGCGCGGAACCGGTATCGTCAAACTGACAGAAGAAAGGCGCTGCTGGTTCGACCTGAGAACCCATGACACCGCCGGAGCGGAACCCGAGCCGTTGGGTGCAGTGATCTCGGTTCCTTGGGCGATACTCGCCGCAGCCCTGGCCACCCCACTCTACAGCGGCTGAGTGCCCCACCGCGGCGGCAATGAAGCGGCCGGACGGAAAACGCCGACTTGCGGTCGCTACGCGAGTTCAAGCATCATGGGACCATGTTTACGATCAGGCGGTCTCGCGTAGATGAGGGCAGTCGCATTGTCGCAATCTGGCGTGCGGCTGTCGATGCGACACACGATTTCCTTGCGGACGAAGATCGCGTCGCGATCGAGAGCGAGGTTAAAGATTTCTTGCCACAAGCCCCATTGTGGCTGGCTGTTGATAAAGTCGATCGTCCGCTCGCCTTCATGCTGATGGACGGTAGGCATATGGAGGCACTGTTCGTTGATCCGGCTTTTCATGGGCACGGTGTCGGGGCTGAACTCGTGCGGCATGGACTCGCGCTGCATCCAGACATGACGACGGACGTGAATGAACAGAACCGCCAAGCGATTGGCTTCTATGAACGCATGGGCTTTCGCCGCACTGGCCGCTCGCCACGGGATGGGCAAGGTAGGCCATACCCGCTGATCCACCTCGCCTATCAGAACTGAGCGAGCGTCCGCTAACCTGCCATTAGCGGTCGCCTACCCGTCGCCGGAACCCGCCCGAGAGCGGACAGGCTGCTAACGTCCATAATCGGTCATCCGCCGACCAGTTCGGCGGTTGCCCGCTCCGCGCCAATCGGCGACTATTGGACGGAGAGGCGACCAGTCGGCCGATACGAGGTATAGTTCAGGATCTCGTTTGCCCTGCGTCGTACATAGCTCTGTTGCTCCGCAGTCAACTTGCCGCCGTTTTCGCGGAGCATGCTGTCGACTTCTGCACGGAGCTCTTGTGCGCGTTTGAGCTTCTGTCGCCGCATCGTGGGCGTGTCGCTGGGAGGGATCATCGCATCGCTTCGGAAGAGCGGCTCGTATGTTGAGTAGTTCGGCCCATTCATCGAGGGCTGCGAACCCGACAGCCCCTGTGCCGACGCAACAGCAGGTAAGAGGATTGAACAGAGCGCCAGTGCGGGTCTCACCGTTTTTCCCCATCCATTTTGCTAACAGTGAATGACTAGGCGGTCGATCGGGTCAATAGTTTGATGAAATTCAACGATCCTTATGTCTCTTAAGTTCACTCTGGCGGCCGCTCAGAGCCGCATGAACGAGCGGCAGGTTTTCGGATTGGTGCCGAACAGGGCTTAACGGCTAAGGCGGAACGCGAAGCCGCGACCAGTTGAGTCTGCGCGACAAGCCACTTACGTCTGTTTACCAGGCCAAGCCGACATTCCGCCTTCCCTCGCACAGCCCGCCGCGCTTCAATCCAGCCGCATGGCTTCCCCGGCCAGCGCTTCCGCCTCGATCAGGAGTGCGTCGTCTGCGCTGCCGGTGGTGACTCGTTCGCGGCCGATCAGGACGAGCACCGGCACGGCAAGCGGGGAGACGCGGGGGAGGTCGACGTGGAGCATCGTGCCGGCGGCTCGATCGAGCAGGTCGGCGAGGCGGCCGACGTCCGTCATGCGGGCGCGGGCGTCCGCCCAGGCCGCCTCGAGCAGAATATGACCGGGCTCGTATTTGCGTAGCACGTCATAGATGAGGTCGGTGGAGAAGGTGACTTGCTTGCCCGTCTTGCGCTTGCCGGGGTGCTGCCGCTCGACAAGACCGCCGATGACGGCGACTTCGCGGAACGCGCGCTTCAGCAGGTGCGATTGCTGCACCCAGTCGACGAATTCATGTTCGAGAATGTCGGACGAGAACAGCGCCGCGGGATCGGTGACGGGATCGATCGAATAAGTGGCGATGGCATAATCGTTGGCGACGAAGCCAAGCGGTTTCAGCCCCGCCGTCTCCATGCGACGGGTAATGAGCATGCCGAGCGACTGGTGCGCGTTCCACCCCTCAAAGGAATAGGCCACCATGTAGTTGCGCCCTTCACGCGGAAAGGTTTCGACGAGGAGCTGGTCGGGCCGCGGGAGGGCGGAGCGGCGGGCCTGAATTTCCAGCCATTCGCGCACGTCATCGGGGAAGCGCCCCCATTCGGCCGGCGTGTTGAGGAAGCTGCGCACGCGATCGGCGAGGTTGGTGGAAAGCGGCATACGGCTGCCGCCATACGTCGGGATACGCGCAGGCCGCGCGGTGGCGCGGACGATCAGATCCTCGGTGTCGATCTTCTCGACCTCAAGACTCAGACCAGCGAAGAAAAAAGTGTCGCCGTGGGCGAGCGTGGCGGCGAAGGCCTCCTCCACCTTGCCCAGCGTGCGGCCGTTGCGGAAGCGGACCTTGAGCATCGTCGCCTCGACGATGATCCCGGCGTTGAGACGATGCTGCGCGATGAACTTCGGGTGGCTGACGCGCCAGAGGCCGTCGGCATCCTGCGTCAGCCGCTTGAAACGATCATAGGCGCGTAGCGAATAGCCACCGTCGCGAATGAAGCCGAGCACCTTGTCGAACAGCTCGTCCGTGAGTGCCGAATAGGGCAGCGCGGAGCGGATTTCGTCCAGCAATGCCTGCTGATCGAACGGCGCGGCGCAGGCGCAAGCCATCACGTGCTGCGCCAGCACGTCGAGCGCGCCCATCCGGAAGATGTCGGTGTCGAGCTCGCCGGCCTCCACCGCGTCCAGCGCAGCGCGTGCCTCGAGATATTCGAAGCGGTTGCCGGGGACGACGATCGCTTCCGACGGCTCATCGAGGCGATGGTTGCTGCGGCCGATGCGCTGGAGCAGGCGCGAGGAGCCCTTGGGAGCGCCCATCTGGATCACGCAATCGACATCGCCCCAGTCGACGCCCAGATCGAGGCTGGCGGTGGCAACCAAAGCGCGCAGGCGGCCGGCCGCCATCGCCGCCTCCACCTTGCGCCGCGCCTCCTTCTCCAGGCTGCCGTGATGGATGCCGATCGGCAGCTGCATGTCGTTCGCCTTCCACAGATCCTGGAAGATCAGCTCGGCCAAGCTGCGCGTGTTGCAGAAGACGATGGTGGTCTTGTGCGTTTCGATCTCCGCCATCACCTGCGCCGCGGCGTAGCGACCGGAATGGCCGGCCCAGGGGACGCGATCCTCAGGCAGCAGGATGTCGATGTTCGGATCGACGCCGGTTTCCCCCTGCACCAGGCTGACGCTGTCGATATCGCCGTCGGGCGCGAGCCAAGCGCGATAGCCGTCCGGGTCCGCGACGGTGGCGGACAGCGCGACGCGCCGCATCGTCGGGGCGATCGCCTGAAGGCGCGCCATGCACAGCGACAGGAGGTCGCCGCGCTTGCCGGTGGCAAAGGCGTGCACTTCGTCGATCACGATGGTGCGCAGGCCAGCGAACATGGTGAAGCTGTCGGGGTAACTGAGCAGCAGCGACAAGGACTCGGGCGTGGTGAGCAGGATCTGCGGCGGCCTTGCCCGTTGGCGGGCCTTGCGATCGGATGGCGTGTCGCCCGTGCGCGTCTCCACGCGGATGTCGACCCCCATTTCCTCGAGCGGCGTGACGAGGTTGCGCTGGATGTCGACCGCCAGTGCCTTCAGCGGCGAGACGTAGAGGGTGTGGAGGCCATCGATCGGTTGCTCGATGAGCTCGGCCAAGGTCGGGAGAAAGCCGGCCAGCGTCTTGCCCGCGCCAGTCGCCGCCACGAGCAAAGCGTGTCGCCCGGCGCGGCCTTGCGCGAGCATGTCGAGTTGATGGCGGCGGGGGGACCAGCCCCGCTTGTCGAACCAATCGGCGAGCGGGGTGGGTAGATCAGGCGTCATTGAAGCTGGATATAGGATCGCCCCCGGCATGGCGGAATGGAGGCGCCGCATGGCGCACGGCACCTTCTGCGGTGACGGTCGTGCTGAACTCGCTTCGGCATCCATTGCGCGACAAGCAGGGTCGCTGCGGGAAGAGGAATGGACGACGAAGAAAGTCCGGGGTGACGGCAGGCGTGCGCGCGAGCGTCAGACAATCGCCATCACCCGAGCAGAACCCTTACCCGCGAAGGGCGTCGTCGCGCGATTGCTCCTTGTACATCTCCCGCGTGGCACGTTCCGTCTGCGCGTCCTGCGCCGGCGTGGTCTTGTTGCGCAGCTTCGCAAAGGCAAGCGCAAGACCGAGGATGATGAATCCGCCGATCACGATGAAGGCCCAGAGGCTGTCGCCGGTTGCTTGATGTTCCATGTCGAACTCTCCCAATCCTTGCAGGCAGAACGAGGAGGTGGGGCGATTTGATCCGTTCGTGCGTAATGGCGATATGCCCAAGCTCGGCGATTGGCTGGAATCACATCCCCACGGCATTTACGTTCGACCGGCGGACGCCTGGGTTGATCCTTCAACCCCGCAGGCGAAAGCACTGGTCACCCACGGCCATGCCGATCACGCGCGTGGCGGGCATGGCGAAGTCTGGGCCACGCCCGAGACGCTGGCGATTATGGACGCCCGCTATGGCGAACAGGTCGGCAACCCGGTCGCTTATGGCGAGACGGTCCGGCTGGGCGATGTGGAGGCGACGTTCGTGCCCGCCGGGCATGTGCTCGGCTCCGCGCAGATCCTGCTCGAGCATCGCGGCGAACGCATCGTCGTGTCGGGTGATTACAAGCGGCGCGCCGACCCCACCTGTGCGCCGTTCCAGCCGATCGCGTGTGACGTGTTCATCACCGAGGCGACGTTCGGCCTGCCGGTCTTCCGCCACCCGGATACGGGGGACGAGATCGACAAATTGGTCGCGCGGCTTCACGCCAATCCCGACCGCTGCGTGCTGGTCGGCGCCTATGCGCTGGGCAAGGCACAGCGGGTGATCGCCGAACTTCGCGAACGCGGGCATGAGGCGCCGATCTACATTCACGGCGCGCTGCAGCGTCTGTGCGACCTTTATGCCGAGCACGGCGTGCGGCTGGGCGAGCTGATCCCGGTGGCGGGCGTGGCGAAGGCGGCGATGGCGGGGCACGTGGTGATGTGCCCCCCCAGTGCGCTTAACGATCGCTGGTCACGCCGGCTGCCCGACCCGATCACCGCCATGGCAAGCGGCTGGATGCGGGTGCGCCAGCGCGCGCGCCAGAAACTGGTCGAGCTGCCGCTGATCATGTCCGACCATGCTGACTGGGACGAGCTGACCCAGACGATCGAGGAGATCGCGCCGCGCGAGGTGTGGGTGACGCATGGACGCGAGGAAGCGCTGATCCACTGGTGTGCGATGCGCCAGATCAAGGCGCGGGCGCTGGCGCTGGTCGGCTTCGAAGACGAGGACGACTGAAGCAGAAGGACGAAGCGGCGCGCCGCCGCGCGTGACCGGCTGGACGTGCCAGCGAACCGGGATAGGGTTCAGCGTGGGAGGGCCGATTGGATCAGACGCTGTTCCGTTCCGACAACCTCTTGGTACGGCGGGCGGGGATGCGCGGCGGTACGGTGATCGTCACCTTTGGCTCCTACACCACCGAACCGATATTGGATCGCCCCGGCTTCGCCGAGGAGTTCCTGCACACGGCACAGATCGATGCCATCCACGTGATCAACCGCCGCAACCGATGGTATCAGCACCCGGAGCGCCCTGCCGCACTCGCCGCCATTGCCGCCGTGACCGGTGACTATGATCGGGTGATCACATACGGTTCAAGCATGGGAGGGTATGCCGCCCTGCGTTATGCCCTGCCTTGCGGCGCCGACACCGCGATCGCGCTGTCGCCGCAGTTTTCGGCCGATCCTCGGATCGTGCCATGGGAAACCAGGTGGCAGGCCGATGTCGCCCGGACGCGGTTCGATGAGCCGGCCTATCACGGCGCCGCGCACGAATATGTCTTCTACGACCCGCGCGTGCGGCTGGACCAGCGCCATGCGGAGATGATCGCGGGGGCGGATGGGGCGACGTGTATCCCCATCCCCTTCGGCGGCCATCCGGTTGGGCCCTTGCTGGTGGAAACGGGAGCATTGCAGCAAGCGATCCGCTCGATCGTTGCCGGCGACTTCGACCCGGCCAGCGTACGGGCGCGCATCCGGCGCGAGCGACGGCGGTCACAGCATCAGCATTTCGTGCTGGCGCGGCGTTGCGCGGCCCGGCGACCGCAGACTGCGCTTCGCCTGCTGGAGCGAGCGGCCGAGATCGAGCCGGAATCGCATATCCTGAGCGCGCAGGCCGCGCTGCTCGATGATCTGGGACGATTCACGGAAGCAGCGCCGCTTCACCATGCCGCGGTAACCCGCACACCCGGGAACGCGCACGCCTGGGCCGGCCTTGCCCGGCACCGGGAACTGCTCGGCAATACGGCAGCCGCGGCCGACACCCTGCGGATGGCCGCGCAGCGCCAGAGCGGCTCGATGCTGCTGTTCGTGCGCGCACGGCAAGTTCGCTTATGGTTGCGCCGCCACCGGCTCGGCGTTCTCGATCGCTGGGCAGGGCGCGCCATCGCGCGAAGCACGGGCTCGCGCCTTCACGCCTATCTCCTGCGCACGATCGGCAGGTATTTGAGATGATCTAGCGGAGCCGACGGATCGGCACCGGAAGGTTGCAGATGTCCGCCGCGCCGGCGGGCCGGATGAAGAACGAATCCTGCCGATTGGCCCGCGCCGCTGCGTACCGCGACCAGCTGCCGGATCTGGTGGACAGATACGCGAAGGCGGGCCGCTCGGTTGCGGGCAACTCACTGACCAAGCGGATCTGCCGAATGGGCACGCGCTGTTCGGCCCGTTCGTAAAAGCCGAGGCCGAGGCTTCCCCGCGGAAGGCTGGAAAGATGCTCGATCCCCTCAATCACGCGCCCGACCACCGCGATGTTGCGATCGAGGTGTCGGGGCGCGTGGCCGATCACCGCATAGAGCTCCGCGCCGGTGCCGGTATTTGGCGACACATCGCGGCCAACGCCGACCATGCCGTAGCAATGCACCGGCCAAGCGGCGCCACCGCCCTGCCCGTCTGCACCGACGGGCCAGCCGCGATAGAAGAAGGTGGCCGGCGCATAGACGTCCGAGGGGCCGGGCGTCAGCTCTTCAGGGCGCAATGCAGCACGGTCAGTGGTATAGTCGCTGTCCGCAGCTACGGTGAGGTGCGGCGGCAGCGGCTTCTTCTCCGTCGCATCGCCCCATTGCGCGACATAATTGTCCTGCACCCGATTGACGCTTGTTTCGTCCCACCAGTGCGCAGCGGCGAGCCGGCGCACATTGGCGACCCAGGGACGCGCGAACGGTTCGGCGATCAACTGAATCACGATCCGCCGCTGGCTCTCGCCGGGTTTGGCGGCAAGATCCATCACCAGCAAGTCATCGGCAGCGATCTCGACCCATTCCGCGGCAGGTGCCGCTGCGACGATCTCGCTGGGCGATTGCGGGCTGGGCGAAGCGCGGCCCGCGGCTTGCGCGGCGGCAGCCTGGGCGATGAGCAGGGAGAGGAGAAAAGCGGCCATTACCGCACCGTGACGCGGCATAATGCGCTAGGCAATGCGCAAACGCTTGCGCCGAACGCGCGGGCAGCTTAGGGCGCGCTACTTCCAGGTATGCGGAGCGGTGGCCGAGTGGTCGAAGGCGCTCGCCTGGAAAGTGAGTATACGGCAAAACCGTATCGAGGGTTCGAATCCCTCCCGCTCCGCCAATCAGTCTCCAAATACTTACCTTACTCCATTTTCCTCCCGGGAGTGGCGCGCTTCCGCGCGGCTTCCGTCCGCTTTCGTGGTCTCCCCGGCTTGGGTCAGCCTGGTGCCGGTCCCACGACTTACAGCCCGGTCGATCTGGTCGCTCCGGGCGTCAGAAACGCCGGTGCGCCCGCGGCTCACAAGTGCAGCAATGCTTGTTGCACAGCGAAGTCGAGCGGAATGCGCAGGTAAACGGCCATCACCGTGCAGACCCTTACGCGCCCACCCGATCAGAGGCGCTTGCCGCGAGCGTTTGCTCGATGGCGCGTCGCTCGTCTGGGCTGGTGCGCTGGATCACGCCCTTGACGGCGAGGCGCTCGATTGTGTCGGGATCAAGGGCGAGCCACTGCCCCAGGATCTCGTCGCTATGCTCGCCCATCAGAGGCGCCGATCGCATCGGGGCTGCCGGTAGCCGGCTATGTGCTTGCCGTGCTTCGGCGGTGACAGGGTCTGCCAGGAAGGGGTGATGCTCGCACCGCAGAAGGTGCCGCTCAGAGACATAGTCGAACGCCGGAAGGTCCCCCACCCGCAACATCCGGGCGACGGGAACGCCGGCGGCCTGCAAGCGGCGCATCGCATCGTCGGCGTCCATACAAGCCAGCCATTCCTCCAAAGGCTGTCCCTCGCACACCGAAGCGACAGCGGCGGAATCGGCATCGGTGCGCATCGTCAGCGCGATCCACTCGTCATCGCCGCTGCACCGGTACACCGCCGAGCGCTCGCCTTGCGCAGGAGCGCCGGTCGACGCTCGTGCGATCTCGGCGCCGAACTGGGCGAGCATGACCTCCGCCTGGGCGATGCTGGCGTGGCCTCCCTGCCCGGTCCGCTCACGTCGGATCAGCAATGCCACCGCGGCGATCGCCCCGACGCGGCCGGCGACATGGTCGGGGTAGATGGTGATGGAGTCGCTGAAGCTTTCGGGATCATCGGCGTAGCGCCACGCTTCCGTCAGGCCCGTGGCAGCCCTCACGAGCGGGCCATAGCCCATCCGCTTGCTCCAAGGCCCGCTATCCCCGAACGCGGAACTCTCCACGCTGATCACGCGCGGATTGGCGGCTTTGAGGACATCACGGCCGAGACCAAGCGACTGCATCGTCCCGGGCTTGAAGTTGGAGAGTACCACATCCGCCTGCCCAACCAGGCGAAGGAAGAGCGCCTTGCCGTCCGGGTCACGCAGATCGAGACCGACACTTCGCTTGTTGCGGTGCCCGGCCGCGAAGCTCGCCGACAGGCCATAAGGCAAATAGGATTGGCGATTGCCATCCGGAAAGGCAGCGCTCTCCACCTTGACGACGTCGGCACCCTGATCGGCCAGCAGGCGACCAGTCTCGGCACCGACGACGATGACGCCGAGGTCCAGCACCTTCAGCCCCTCGAAAGGCCGGGACAGATGATGTGCGCTTGTCGTCAGGCGAGCCTGCGCATGGTCAGCCTCTGGCGTCATCCGCTCTCCGTCCACGATGATGCACCCGTTGGGGACGGGATAGGTCGCACCATCCACGGCTTCGCTCCGGAAAGATGCACGTTCAACGAAGTGCGGCAGCATTGGCGCTTCAGCGAGCGTCGACAAACCACTCAGCGGCACGCCGTGCGAGATGGCACCCGCTTCAAGTTCCGCCCGGGTCTTGTCCGCAAAGAAGGCGGCGATCGCCGGCAGAAGATCAGGTGACTTGTAACGGACGGCCGTCTTGTTGAAGCTCGGGTCGGAGAAGGCAGGCGGTTCGCCCATCCAGCGGAACATGCCCTGCCACTGCCGTGCTGCGAGCAGGCACAGGCGTACGTGACCGTCGGCACAGGGGATGATGGGATATTGAAAGCCCTTGGCCGGTCGATCGCGCGATAACAGATGCGCAGGCCGCCCCAGGGTGGCGCTGCCCCCAATCCCGAAGCCCGGATCAAGCGCCTGCACGGCGCCGTCCAACGCGGCAAAGTCGATGCGGTCACCCTGTCCGGTCCGCAGGGCAAGGAAGTAGGATTGCAGGGCCAGGAACGCCGCCTGCACCGCCGCGCACTGCCACGCGAGTTGGCCCGGCGGCAGCAGCGGCTCACGTCCGCGGATGCCGGAGCGCGACAGTTCGCCTGAAAGCGCATTCAAGATGGCGTCGCTCGCCTGCCAGCCCGAGAAGGAATTCCCGTGCCCGAATGGACTGACGCTGACGATGACCTGCGCCGGTAGGCGCCAGCTCGGCTGGAGGCCGCAATCCTCGACAATGATATCCGCGGCGGCGAGCAGGGCCGCCGCTTGGGGTGCGTGATGATCGAAAGGATGCATCGTCTTGCCGAGATTAGCGATGCGATTCGACAAGCTGTCCCCTGCCGCGGCAACCACGATGCGATCCACCTGCGCGCCAAGCTCGGCCAGATACCGTGTGGTCACGCTCAGCGGGCCGTGCACCGCATCGACCACCCGGACCCCCCTCAGAGGCCGGTCAACTGCCATCTTCCTCTCCCAACCTCTTGCCGCGCGCTTTATCTAGGGTCATTAGGTTATCAGACACAAGCGGCTGATGGCCGCGATCAGCGGGAGAGTGAGATGGCCAGCGCGGCAGCAACAAGCTTCACCATGACGATCGACGGCGCCGCCGCGCCCACGGCGACCTCGCTGCCGGTGCGCAACCCGGCGACAGGTGAGGTGTTCGCCGAGGCTCCCGACGCGACCCCCGCCGATCTCGATCGGGCGGTCGCTGCTGCGACCCGCGCCTTTGCGACCTGGAAGAATGTACCGATCGCGGAGCGCAAGGCAGCGCTGATCAAGGCAGCCGAGATCATCGAGGCCAATGCCGACGAGCTGGCCAGCCTGTTCGTCAAGGAACAGGGCCGTCCCTACCCCGGCGCCAAGGGCGAGGTGCTGGGCGGTGCGATGTGGATGAAGGCGACCACCATGCTCGACATCCCCGTCGAAGTGACGGAGGAGACCGACACCCGCCGGATCGAGGTGCATCACGTGCCGCTGGGTGTCGTCTGCGGAATCGTGCCGTGGAACTTTCCGGTGCTGCTGGCAGTGTGGAAGATCGCGCCGGCCATCATGGCCGGCAACACGCTGGTCCTGAAGCCTTCGCCCTTTACCCCGCTTACCACGCTACGGATCGGTGAGCTGATCCGCGATTGCTTTCCTGCCGGTGTATTCAACGTCATTTCGGGCGGAGACGCGCTGGGACCGCTGATGACGGCGCACAAGGGATTCGCCAAGATCAGCTTTACCGGCTCCACGGCGACGGGGCGCCGCGTGATGGAAAGCGCCGCCAAGGACTTGAAGCGTATCACGCTCGAGCTGGGCGGAAACGACGCGGCGATCGTGCTGCCGGACGTTGATGTCGATGCGGTGGCGGAACAGCTGTTCGAGGGCGCGTTTCACAACACCGCGCAGGTGTGCGTTGCGACCAAGCGGCTGTTCATCCACGCCGATATCTATGACCAGGTCCGGGACCGGCTGCACGAGCTCGCCAAAGCCACGCCGGTCGGTGACGGTGCCGAGCAGGGCAATCGCTACGGCCCGATCCAGAACGAGGCACAGTATCGCCGCGTGCTCGGTCTTCTCGACGATGCGCGGGCGAACGGGCTGACGCTGCTGGAAGGCGGTGAGGTGCCGCAGCGTGGCTATTTCGTGCCGCTGACGCTGGTCGACAACCCGCCCGACGACGCTCGCGTCGTAGTGGAGGAAGCCTTTGGGCCGGTACTGCCGCTGCTCAAGTGGACGGACGTGGACGACGTGATCGCGCGCGCCAACGACACCGAATACGGCCTTGCCGGGGCAGTCTGGTCCGCCAACGTCGAGAAGGCGACCGAGATAGCCCACCAGCTCGATACGGGCACGGTGTGGATCAACCAGAACCTGCAATCGACGCCCTTCACGCCGCTGGCTGGCGCTAAGCAATCCGGCTTCGGGCAGGAGAACGGGCTGGCTGGCTTGCTCGAGTTCACCCGGCCGAAGTCGATCTTCATTCCCAAGCAACCTGCAGGCACCATCCCCGAAGCAGTGGTTGCGGCGCCATGAAGCTGACGCCCGAAGACGAGGCCTTTCGCACAGAGGTTCGCGCCTTTCTCGCCGAGAAGCTGACGCCCGCGATCCGCGCGGCGGGTAGCCGCATGACGAGCGTCTACGCCGATCACAAGGCACAGATGGCGTGGCAGGCGATCCTCCACCAACGCGGCTGGGCGGCACCGGCCTGGCCGAAGGAGCATGGCGGCGCCGGATGGACGGTCACGCAGCGCCACATCTTCGAGCGGGAGCGCGTCCTCGCCGGCGCGCCGCCCACCTCGCCAATGGGGATCAACATGGCCGGGCCGGCGATCATCCGCTTTGGCACGGAAGAGCAAAAGGCGTTCTTCCTACCGCGGATGCTGTCGGGCGAGCATTTCTGGTGTCAGGGCTATTCCGAACCGGGCGCCGGATCGGACCTTGCGGCGCTGCAGATGAAGGCCGAGCGCGACGGTGACGATCTCGTCTGTACCGGCAGCAAGATCTGGATCACCCATGCCAATGTCGCGAACTGGATGTTCTGCCTCGTCCGCACCGCGCGGGGTGAGCGCAAGCAGCAGGGCATCACGTTCCTGCTCGTGGACATGACAACGCCGGGTATCGAAGTGCGCCCGATCGTCATGGCGTCTGGCGAATGGATCCAGAATCAGGTGTTTTTCGACCAGGTACGCGTTCCGATTGCCAACGTTCTTGGCGCGATTGACGAGGGGTGGGGCGTCGCCAAATATCTGCTCGAGTTCGAACGGGGCGGCTCGGCCTATGCACCGCAGCTTCAGGTCAGGCTCGACGCATTGCGCGATCAAGCCGGGCCACTTGCCGAAGAGCCGCTATTTGCCAACAAGTTGACGGACCTTGAGATCCACATCGAGGTGCTCGACGCGCTTGAAAGCGAGTCCTTGTCGAAGCTGTCGCGGGGCGAGCAGCTTGGGGCCGATCCGTCGATCATGAAGATACTAGGTACGGAGTTGGCGGGGCGCTTGTCGGAACTCGAGCTTGAAGCTGCTGGACCCGTCGGCCGGGCATGGCAGCCCGGCGTGACCGAGCCGGGCGGTCCCGTTGTCGGCTATCCGGAAGCGGCGTCAGATTACTGCAGCGGCGAACGGTGGCAGGCGATCGCACCGCTTCGCTACCTCAATACACGCGCCGGCCTGATCTATGCCGGCACCAACGAGATCCAGCGGGGTATCATCGTCAAGGCGGCGCTTGGATTGTAGCCCGCAAGACCCTCTCCTTCGAAGGGAGCGCTGGGATGGACAGTGTTTCCCATAGACCTGCGCGCTCGGCTCGTCCCTCGGGCCTGCCACCTGCCCCTGCCCCCTCTTTCCAGGGGAAGGGGGCGTGTAGCTCCTCAAAAGGAGCGACTAAGCCGCGAGTTGCGCCGTCATCCGCCCAAAGCGCTGGCGGTACTGATCGGCGCTGCCGAGTTCGTGTTCGATCACCGTCAGGCGTTTGAAGCATCGGCCGACGAGCAGTTCCTGCGTCATGCCCATGCCCCCGTGCAGTTGAACCGCATTCTGCCCGACGAAGCGCCCGGCATCAGCCACCGTCACTTTCGCGGCACTGACCAGCCGCGCGCGCTCGGCCCAGTGGCCGCCGAACGCTTGGCAGGCGCGCGTCGCAATCGCCGTCGCCCGGCGGGACTGGATATACATGTCGGCAAGCCGATGCTGGATTACCTGGAAGTGCGCGATCGGCTGGCCGAATTGTTGGCGCTCCTTGGCATAGGCAACTGTGTCCCTGACTAGCCGCCGCATCAAACCGCTTGCTTCTGACGCGAGGCAGGCAAGCGCAATGTCACCCGCTTCGCTCAGCGCATCGTCGACATCCATCGCGAGCAGCGCGGCATCGGCGTTGATGAAGCGGAGGTCGGCGGCGCAGCGGCCATCGATCGTCGGATAAGCCTTGGCGATCACGCCTTCGGTCTTTGCGGATACCAGAAGAAGCGCGGACGCGTAGCTTTCGGTCCGCGCCGCCACGAGCAGGTACGCCGCAGACGCACCGTCTAGCACCAGCGGTGCGTCGCCATCGAGTCGCCAGCCCCCAGCCGTAGGTGTCGCGCTGACGCTTGGTCGAAGCCGTGGGTCGAGCCCCGCAACGGCGACCGTTGCGCCGTTCGCGATGTCCCGCAGCACGCCATCCCCGGCCGGCGTTCGAGCGCCCCGCAGCAGCTGCGCGGCAATGACGCATGTCTCAAGGAAGGATGTCGGCGCACAATGCTCGCCAAGCGTTCCAAGCACGGCTCCCGCCGTGGAAGCTTCCAGCCCGAGACCGCCCAGTTCCTCGGGCACAATCAACCCGAAAGCGCCCGCAGCTCGAAGGGCGGCCGACCCGTCGCGAGCGCTTGCCAGATGGCGGTCGAGCGCCTCGCGCAATGCCTGCTCCACGTTCAATCCTCCGGCGCGATGGTGATGCGCAGACCGTCGATTGAACCGTCGAAGCGCAACTGGCAGGACAGGCGCGAACGCTCACTGCGATGTTCGGAGCTGTCGAGCAGTTCGTGCTCGTCCGGGCCGAGCGGGCCAAGGCGGTCAAGCTGATCCTCGTCCACATAGACGTGGCATGTCGCACACGAACAACTGCCGCCGCACATGGCGAGCAGTTCGTCGAACCCGTTGTCGCGGATCACCTCCATGACGCTGAGCCCGGCCTCGCCAGCTACTTCATGCTCGGTACCGTCGCGCGTCCTAACGATCAGCTGCGGCATCTACAGCAACGTCTCCAGCGCTTCGTAATAGCGGATCACGTTCTCCTCGAGCCCGCAATAGACGGTGCTTTCGGGCACACCCGCGTTCAACCCCTCCTGGCTGATCTGCGCCGCGCGGAAGTCCTCTCCCGCGAACACCTTGATGATCAGGTCGTAGGAGCGTTCGAACACCTCTTCCGCTTTGGGCGTTGTCGCTGGACCGGGAGTGATCATGTAATAATGCACGATCGTCCGGTCGACGCCGTACGGCATCAGGATCATCACGCTCGTGTAATATTGGCTGGTGACGATCACGACATTCGGGAATGCGGTATAGGCGTGGGTGACAAGCTTGTGGACGTTCATGTCCGCATCCTCGTCCAGCATCGACGGCTCGTAGCCGATGCGCCCGGATACCTGACGGATGTTGACGCCGAACGTATCGCTGACGCTTGGCGCATCGACAAACAGAGCACCAATCGATGCCGCGTGCAGGCGCTGGACGTGATAACCCTCCAGAAAAGGCTCGAGAACGACTTTCCAATTGGCCTTCAGGTCGAAGGTCTTGCGACCGTAGACATGGCCGCCGGGGATGCCGAGCGCGGTGAAGTCTGCATCGATCTGGTCGTGCAGTTGTGACACGTCGAGCGGCCCGCCGTTCAGCTGCGCATAGATTACGCCGCCCCAGACGATGCTGGGCAACTCCTTCAGCCCGCGCTGATCCTTCATCACGCCTTCGAACATGTCCGAGCGGGCAACGCCGATCAGCTTGCCGTCGAGGCCATAGGCCCAGGCATGGTAGGGGCAAACCATTCGCCCCTGCTTGTGGACGGCGCAATCCTCCACCAGCTTCGCGCCCTTGTGCTGGCAAGCGTTGATGAAAACCTTGATCTCGTCGGCACGCGTCCGGGTAACGAGCAGGGGCTTGCCATAGGCCTCGATCGCGACAACCGACCCTGCCTCCGGCAATAGCGCCGATAGAGCGATCGGCACGGCGTGCTTCTGGAAGATCTTCGCCTGTTCGGCGTCGAACCGCTCGCGACCAGTGAAGATCTCGTTCGGACGCGTAGCCGCGAGTGGGACGTTGACAGCGTCCTTTTCGGCGGGAATCCGGCGAATAGCCGCCTGCTGACTGTCGGTCAGGTCGGACAGCCGGGTCACGCGGCGCTCGGCCGGCCTCGCTATGTCGGCGACGAAGTTCATGGTCGCACCTCTCCTGTTTGTCGGCACGTCATACCCCATCTAAAAACTAATGGCAATAGTTTTACGTCTCTTTGAGGGGAACATTCGGGTCCGCGAGCCGCGCGGGATCGGGCGCGGCGCGGGCCTCGACCAGTTTGCGGCCCTGGACGTAATCCTTGACCGCATTGACGCAATCGAGCGCGATGACGCGGCCGGCCTTCAGGTAGATGATCGAGAAGCTGCGGGTGGCCGGGTCACCGCGCAGGACGGTGGCGTCATGGCCGATCGAGAGGCCGACGGTCTGCAGCTTCAGATCATATTGGTTGGACCAGAACCAGGGCACCGCGTGATAGGAGGCGTCCTGCCCTGCGATCGTCTTCGCCACGACATTGGCCTGGTCATTGGCGTTCTGTACCGATTCAAGCCGAATGTCGGCATCGTCGGCAAAGCCGTTGGCGTGGAGCGCGCAATCGCCGATCGCGAAGACGTCGGGCAGGCTGGTGCGGCATTGCGCGTCGACCGCGACGCCATTGCCGCCGACCGCGCCCGCGGCAAGCAGCGGCTCGACCGCGGGGATGATGCCGATGCCGACGATGACGAGTTGCGCGGGGATGACGCTGCCGTCGGAAAGGCGCACGCCAG